>NZ_JBMDJR010000002.1:0-539019 GCF_057809295.1 Pseudomonas sp. FG35
TCCGAAACCCCAATTGCGAAAGCAGTTGGGGTTTTGTTTTGCCCGCAGGAAAGTTCTTACAGCATTCTCAGCCGCCTTGCGGCTGTCCTCGCCGGCCGACAATGCTAAGGTTCAGCCCTAGCTTTTGTACTTTTCCAAGGAAGCCTTCATGCCGGACACCCAGTCCCTCAACGCTGCATTCATGGTCGTTCAGAGCAACAGCCTGGATGAACTGCGCAGCCTTGTGATCAGCATCATGCGGCGCTATCCACTGGCACCCCTGGAGAACGAAATTGCGCTCGTGCAGAGCAACGGCATCGCTCAATGGCTCAAGCTGGCACTGGCTGAAGACCCTGAAGCGGACGACTCTGGCGGCTGTGGTATCGCCGCCGCTATTGATGTGCAACTGCCGGGCAGTTTCATGTGGCAGCTTTACCGGATGGTTCTGGGGCGAGAGGAGATTCCGGCAACGTCGCTGCTCGATAAGGCACCATTGACCTGGCGCCTGATGCGCCTGTTGCCACAGGTCATCACCCGACCCCATTTCGAACCGCTACAACGCTTCCTCACCCATGACACCGATCTGCGCAAGCGTTACCAGTTGTCCGAACGTCTGGCAGACCTCTTTGACCAATATCAGGTTTACCGCGCTGATTGGCTTGAGGATTGGGCAGAGGGGCATCATCAACTACGCAATGTGAGGGGTGAAGCGAAGCCGCTTCCTCCGACCAGTTGCTGGCAGGCAGAGTTGTGGCGTGCCCTGCTGGACGATGTGGGCGAGCAAGGCATGGCTCAAAGTCGGGCGGGCGTGCACCAGCGGTTCATGGAGCGCATCAACAGTCTTGAACGCGCACCGACCGGACTTCCCCAGCGAGTGATCGTTTTCGGAATTTCCTCGTTGCCAGCCCAGGTACTGGAGGCATTGGCCGGGCTTTCCCGTTTCAGCCAGGTTTTGTTGTGCGTCCATAACCCCTGTCGTTATCACTGGGCCGATATCGTTGCCGACAAGGATCTCTTGCGCCATCAGTACAAGCGGCAAGCCCGAAAAAACGGTATGCCCGTAGTGCTGGATTCGGAAATGCTCCACCAGCATGCTCACCCGCTCCTTGCTGCGTGGGGCAAGCAAGGTCGCGATTACATCAACCTTCTCGACAGCTATGACGACCCCGATAGCTATCGCGCAGCATTTCGCAATGGACGTATCGATCTGTTCAGCGAAAACCAGCCGAAGAACATGCTCAATCAGTTACAGGACGACATTCTGGAACTGCGGCCGCTCAACGAGACTCGAGCACTCTGGCCGGCAGTCGATCTGACTCAAGACGATTCGATCCGCTTTCATATTGCCCATAGCGCCCAGCGCGAAGTGGAGATTCTCCACGACCAGTTGCTGGCACGTTTCAGTGCCAACCCTCAATTACGCCCGCGCGACGTGATCGTGATGGTGCCTGACATCGATAGTTATGCGCCGCATATTCGCGCCGTATTTGGGCAGCTGGATCGTCATGATCCACGCTTCATTCCCTTCACGATGGCCGATCAGGGGCAGCGCGGACGGGATCCATTACTGATCGCTGTCGAGCATCTGCTCAAGCTGCCGGATAGTCGTTTCCCCGTCAGTGAAATCCTCGACTTGCTTGATGTTCCGGCGTTACGCGCCAGATTTGGTGTGCAGGAACGAGACTTGCCGACCCTGCATCGCTGGATCGAAGGTGCCGGCGTGCGTTGGGGGATTGATGCCGGGCAACGGGCCGAACTGGGATTGCCCGACGAACTGGAGCAAAACAGTTGGCGCTTCGGCCTGCGTCGGATGCTGCTCGGCTATGCCGTCGGCAGTTCCGGAGCCTGTGGGGATATCGAACCCTACGATGAAATCGGCGGTCTCGATGCCGCGTTGATTGGGCCATTGGTAGCGTTGCTGGATGCACTGGAGCTTTCGCATCAGCAACTGATGAAACCCGCCCAACCACAGGAATGGGGGCATCGGCTTCAGGCGTTGATGCAACTGTTTTTCAAGCCCGAAGATGAGCATGACGACTACCTGCTGGCTCAACTCGAGGAGTTGCGCGAAACCTGGATGGAAACCTGTGAGGCCGTCGGTCTGTTGGACGAGCTGCCACTGACCGTCGTCCGTGAGGCTTGGCTGGCGGGGCTGGATCAGGGGCGTCTGTCGCAGCGCTTCCTGGCCGGAGCCGTTAACTTTTGCACGCTGATGCCGATGCGCGCGATCCCGTTCAAGCTGGTTTGCCTGTTGGGCATGAACGATGGCGATTATCCGCGCGCTCAACCGCCGCTGGACTTCGATCTCATGGGCAGCGACTACCGGCCGGGAGATCGCTCCCGTCGGGAGGATGATCGCTATCTTCTGCTCGAAGCGCTCTTGTCCGCCCGTCATCAGCTCTACATCAGTTGGGTCGGTCGCAGCATTCGCGACAACAGCGAGCGGCCAGCCTCTGTGTTGATCGGCCAGTTGCGCGATCATCTCGCCAATGGATGGCGATCGAGCGACAACAAAGAGGATCTCCTGATTGCCATGACTCAGGAGCATCCGTTGCAGCCATTCAGTTCGCGCTACTTCCATGAGGAAGACAAACTGTTCAGCTATGCCAGCGAATGGCAGGTGCTGCATCAACCTCACGAACAGAACGACACCGCAACGATGCTTGTACCCCATATCCAGGAGGAGCCGTTGAGTCTGGAACTGCTACAGGACTTCCTGCGCAATCCGGTCCGACACTTTTTCACTCAGCGACTCAAGGTTTACTTCGAAGCGGCGCAGATACCTCAGGCTGACGAGGAACCCTTTGTACTGGATGCGTTGCAGCGATATATGCTCAGTGACAGCTTGCTCGGAGCAGCCTTGAGACACCCGGATAATGTTGATCAGGCACTCGAGTCTCAAGCCCGACGCCTGCAGAACAGCGGCCTGTTGCCCATTGCCGGATTCGGTGAATGCCTTCAGCGAGAGCTGATCGAGCCTTTGCCAGACTTGTTGCAGCGATATCAACAGTTGCTGGCGTTATGGCCGACACCCCTGTCCAACGCCCTACCGATCAATTTTGAATGGCAGGAGCTGCGCCTTGAAGGGTGGCTGGGCGGCTTGCACCGGCGCGCCGATGGCGGCGTACTGTCGGTCACGACGATCCCGAACAGCATAGGCTCGATCAAGAGCCGCAAATGGCATCGCCTGACCAAGCCCTGGGTCAGCCACCTTGTCGCGTGTGCCAGTGGGCTCTCCCTGACGACCGCACTGGTGGCCAGTGATGACACGCTCCTTCTTGAACCTCTGGAACAGACTCGAGCGGGACGGGTTCTTGAGGATCTGCTGCTCGCCTGGCAGACGGGTATGCGTCAGCCACTTCCGGTCGCGGTAAAAACGGCTTTTGCATGGCTGGGGCAGACCGATCCAGTCAAGGCTGAAGCGGCTGCCCGCAAAACCTATGAGGGTGATGGTCAGACCAGCGAAGGCGAACGTCGGGAAAGCCCGGCTCTGGCCCGACAGTTCCCCGACTACGATGCACTGCAGGCGGATGAAACCTTCTCCGGTTGGTGTGATGCGCTTTATCGCCCGTTGCTCGAGGCACCTTGGCACTCATGGACCCACGAGGAGGCAGGCGCATGAGTAACCAGCCACCACTCGCCCTGGCATTCCCGTTAAAGGGCAGCCAACTGATCGAAGCCAGTGCGGGCACTGGCAAGACGTTTACCATTTCGGCGTTGTATCTGCGGTTGATCCTTGGCCATGGAGGCGAGGGAAGTGGTTTCGGTCGAGAGCTGTTGCCCCCGCAGATTCTCGTGGTGACCTTCACCGATGCGGCGACCAAAGAGTTGCGCGAACGCATCCGTACGCGCCTGGCCGAGGCCGCCCGTTTCTTCCGTGACGAGACTTCGCCCCCTGATGCGCTGATCGATGAACTGCGTGCACAGTTCGATCCGCAACAATGGCCCGGTTGCGCCAACCGCCTGGACATTGCCGCGCAATGGATGGACGAAGCCGCGGTCTCGACGATTCACAGTTGGTGTCAGCGAATGCTGCGCGAGCATGCGTTCGATAGCGGCAGTCTGTTTACCCAGACACTGGAAACCGATCACAGCGACCTGCTCGGTGAAGTGCTGCGCGATTATTGGCGGCTGTTCTGCTATCCGATGCAGGGCGATGCCTTGAACTGGGTTCGCAGTCACTGGGGAGGTCCGGCGGCCCTGTTGCCGCGCGTGCGTGGGCTGTTTGGCACCGAGCGCGAAGGGGACTCTGACAAGACCCCGTCTGAGCTGATCGAAGAGTGTCTGCAGGAGCGCCGTGCAGCGTTGATGGAGTTGAAGGAACCATGGCGGCAGTGGGCCGATGAGTTGCTCGCCATCTGCCATCAGGGCGTCGCCAACAAAACGGTGGACGGGCGCAAGATGCAGGCCCGCTATTTCGAACCCTGGTTCGAAAAGCTCAAGGCCTGGGCCGAGGACGAGACGCTCGAGCATTTGGATATCGGCACCGGGTTCGCCCGGCTCACACCGGACGGCATGGCTGAAGCCTGGAAAGGTGAGCCGCCGAGTCACCCGGGCCTGGATGCCATGCCTGTGCTCAAGTCGAGCCTCGACAATTTGCCGACGCCCGATGCGGCCGTGCTGCAGCATGCAGCCAAATGGGTCGGTGCTCGCTTTGAGGACGAGAAGCGCCGTCGGGCCGAAATGGGGTTCGACGACATGCTGTTGCGCCTGGATGCTGCCTTGCAGTCCGATGGTGGGGAACGCCTCGCCACGCTCATCCGCGAGCAGTTCCCGGTCGCCCTGATCGATGAGTTCCAGGACACGGATCCGGTGCAGTATCGGATCTTCGAAAGTATTTATCGCATTGAAGAGGATAACCCGGAGACCGGGCTGTTCCTGATTGGTGATCCCAAACAGGCGATCTATGCCTTCCGTGGCGCGGACATTTACACCTATCTGCGAGCCCGGCAGGCCACAACCGGACGCCTGCATACCCTGGGCACTAACTTCCGTTCCAGCCACGGGATGGTCAGTGCGGTCAACCATGTGTTCGAGCGTGCAGAGTCCCGTGAGCAAGGACGCGGAGCGTTTCTGTTCCGAGAGAAAAACGGCGATAACCCCGTGCCGTTCCAGCCTGTGGAGGCTCAGGGGCGTAAAGAACATTTGCAGGTATCCGGGCTGGACGTGCCAGCGCTGAACATCTGGCATTTATCCACCGACAAACCACTGTCCGGGGCAGTGTATCGCCAGCAGTTGGCGGCGGCCTGCGCCAGTGAGATTACGACCCTGCTCAATGGCGGGCAAACCGGTCGTGCCGGGTTTGCTCAGGAGGGCAAGGATTGGCGTGGGCTGCGGCCAGCGGACATTGCGATTTTGGTGCGCGATGGTAAAGAGGCGCAGGCGGTACGCGGTGAGCTCGCAGCACGCGGAGTCCGCAGCGTTTATCTGTCGGACAAGGACTCCGTTTTTTCCGCTCAGGAAGCCCATGATCTGTTGTCGTGGCTCAAGGCGTGCGCCGAGCCGGATGTCGAACGCTCCCTCAAGGCGGCGCTGGCGTGCATCACGCTGAACCTGCCGCTGGCCGAGCTGGAGCGTCTGAATCAGGACGAACTGGTCTGGGAAACCCGGGTCATGCAGTTCCGTGGTTATCGTGAACTCTGGCGCAAGCAAGGGGTGCTGCCGATGTTGCGGCGCCTGCTGCACGACTTTCAACTGCCGCAGATGCTCATTGCCCGCAGTGATGGCGAGCGGGTGCTGACCAACCTGTTGCACCTGTCGGAGTTGTTGCAACAGGCCGCGTCGGAACTCGATGGCGAGCAGGCACTGATCCGCCATCTGGCCGAGCATCTGGCGCTGTCCGGGCAGGCAGGCGAAGAGCAGATCCTGCGTCTTGAAAGCGACGAACAACTGGTCAAGGTCGTGACCATTCACAAGTCCAAGGGACTTGAATACCCGTTGGTGTTCCTGCCTTTCATCTGCTCGGCCAAACCCGTGGATGGCAGTCGATTGCCGCTGCATTACCACGATGAGTCCGGCAAGGCTCGCATCAGTCTGAAGCCCGACGCGGAACTGATCGCTGTGGCGGACAACGAACGCCTGGCAGAGGATCTACGCTTGCTCTACGTCGCGCTGACCCGCGCACAACATGCGTGCTGGCTCGGGGTGACGGATCTCAAGCGCGGCAATCACAGTAGTTCGGTGCTGCATCTTTCTGCACTGGGCTATCTGTTGGGCGGCGGCGCAACGTTGAATGAATCCAGCGGATTGGCCCGCTGGCTGGACGATCTGCAACAGGATTGTTCGGCGCTGAGCGTTGTTGAAATGCCGGAGGCCACCAGCGAGGAGTACCAGCCTCCGCGTAATGAGGCCACGCTACGTGCCACCCTTTTGCCGAGCCGCAGGGCCAGCGAGAACTGGTGGATCGCGTCGTACAGCGCCTTGCGCATCAGTGACGTGCTGAGCGTTGGCAATGACGAAGCTCCCGACAGTCCGCAAGCGCAAAAGCTGTTCGACGACGAACGCCTCGATCCTGAAGCTCCGCGCGAGATCATCGCCGGCGGAGCTGACATTCATCGCTTCCCTCGCGGACCGAATCCGGGAACGTTTCTTCACGGTTTACTGGAGTGGGCAGGGGAGGAAGGGTTCGCGGTCACCCGCGAATCGCTGGACGATGCGATTGCCCGGCGTTGCAATCGGCGGGGCTGGGAAGGCTGGATCACCACCCTCGGCGACTGGTTGCAACACTTGCTCAAACTGCCACTGCCCGCAGGGCTCGACCAACCGCCAGTGGTGCTTGAGCAATTGAAGCAGTATCGGGTCGAGATGGAGTTCTGGTTTGCCAGCCACAAAGTCGACGTCCTCAAGCTCGACGAACAGGTGCGTCAATTCACTCACAACGGTGTGGCCCGGGTCGGCGCCGAAGCGGTGCAGCTCAATGGCATGTTCAAAGGCTTTATCGACCTGACGTTTGAGCACGAGGGTCGTTACTACGTGGCCGATTACAAATCCAACTGGCTGGGCGTCGATGACGCTGCGTACACCGAGCGGGCTATGGAGCAGTCGATCCTCGACAACCGTTACGACCTGCAATACGTGCTGTACCTGTTGGCACTGCATCGTCAGCTCAAGGCGCGGCTCGCCGATTACGATTACGACCGGCATATCGGCGGCGCGCTGTATCTGTTCCTGCGCGGAACACGGGCCCCTGGCGGTGGCGTTTACTTCGCGCGACCACCAAGGGAGCTGATCGAGCGTCTGGACCTCATGTTCCAGGGCAAACCGCAACCCAAGGCCGAGCCCGCGTGGGAACAGGGAGAGCTGCTATGAATCGGACATTCGCCGACCTGCTGCCTACGCCGCTGACCGCCGAAAGCCTCGCGCAATTGACACCCCTGACCCGTGCCGATGATCTTTTGCTGTTGCTGACCCAATGGGTCGAGCGTGGCTGGTTGCGGGCACTGGACAAGGCATTCGTGGCCTTTCTTCATGAGTTGGAATCCGATGTCGATCCGCTGGTGTTGCTCGCCGCCGCATTGACCAGTCACCAGCTCGGCCATGGTCATGTCTGCCTGGATCTGTTCGAAACCCTCAAGGCACCGGATTTTGCACTTTCCCTGCCGCCGGAGGGGGATGCGCAACCCGGCGTGTTGCTGCTGCCATCGCAATTGCTCGAAACCCTCGACGGAGCGCACTGGTGCAAGGTGCTGGCCGGCAGTTCGCTGGTGGCACTGGCCGCCGACGAGAGTGCGTCGGCTCAGGAGCGCCCACTGGTGTTGTCCGGCAAGCGTTTGTACTTGCGGCGCTATTGGGCCTACGAGCGGCGTATCGACAGCGCACTGCGTCAGCGACTCGCGGAGCAGGAAGCGACACCACCCGATCTTGCACGCCGGCTGAACGAACTGTTCGATCCGGCCCAGCGTGCGGATGTCATCGACTGGCAGAAACTCGCCTGCGCCCTGGCCACCCGAGGTGCCTTCAGCATCATCACGGGTGGCCCGGGTACCGGCAAGACGACGACGGTGGTCCGTTTGCTGGCGTTGCTCCAGGCACCTGCGGTCGAGGCGCATCAACCATTGCGCATAAGGCTCGCGGCGCCTACCGGAAAAGCGGCGGCGCGGCTGACCGAGTCCATCAGTCAGCAGGTGCAATCGCTGAAGGTCGCTGACAGCGTCCGGGAAAAAATCCCGACCGAGGTGACCACGGTGCACCGCCTGCTCGGTAGTCGTCCCGGCACGCGGCACTTTCGCCACCATGCCGGTAACCGTCTGCCCCTGGACGTTCTGGTGGTCGATGAAGCGTCCATGATCGACCTGGAAATGATGGCCAATCTGCTCGATGCCTTGCCGCCTCATGCCCGATTGGTGTTGCTGGGCGACAAGGATCAACTTGCCTCCGTGGAGGCGGGTGCGGTGCTGGGAGATTTGTGCCGTGATGCCGAAGCTGGTTGGTACAGTGCGCAGACCCGCCAGTGGCTGGAACAGGTGAGTGGCGAATCCCTGCAGGACAGCGGCTTGCACGAAGGCACTGACGGCTCGCATCCATTGGCCCAGCAAGTGGTGATGCTGCGACACTCGCGGCGTTTCGGCGAGGGCAGCGGCATCGGTCAACTGGCGCGACGAGTGAATCAGCAACTCCCGGTCGAGGCTCGCCAGTTGCTGGAAGCCAAGACTCATGGCGATGTGTTTTCTTTGCCACTCCACAATGAGCACGACCGTGAACTCGAGCACCTGGTGCTCGATGGGCACGCGAAAGGCCCTCACGGATATCGACACTATCTGAGCGTCTTGCGCGATCGACGTCCGGCGAGCGGAACGCCGCTCGAGAACCCGTGTTGGGTCGACTGGGCACGTGACGTCCTGCGGGCCTTCGATACCTTCCAGTTGTTGTGCGCAGTGCGCAAAGGGCCGTGGGGTGTGGAGGGGCTGAACCAGCGCATCACCGAAGCGTTGCTCAAGGCGCGGCTGATCGAGAGCGACCAGCAATGGTACGAAGGCCGGCCGGTGCTGATGACCCGAAACGACTACGGTCTGGGGCTGATGAACGGTGACATCGGTATCGCCCTGAAACTGCCCGAGCGCGATGGCCCTGATGCCGGTAAGTCGGTATTGCGAGTGGCGTTCCCGCGTAACGACGGGCGCGGCGGGGTGCGTTTCGTGTTGCCGAGCCGGCTCAACGATGTCGAGACCGTCTATGCGATGACCGTGCACAAGTCTCAGGGCTCGGAGTTTGCCCATACCGCGCTGATCCTGCCGGACGCCCTGAATCCTGTGTTGACCAAGGAACTGATCTATACCGGAATTACCCGGGCCAAAGACTGGTTCACCTTGATCGAGCCTCGGAGCGGCGTGTTTGAAGAAGCGGTGCAGCGCAAGGTGAAGCGCCTGAGTGGACTGATGCTGGAACTGGAAGAAGGCGCGCCGCATAAAGGATGAAGGTGCCTTCGATTGCCGCCGATAATTGACCGACCGGTCAGAGGTCGCTGTATCGCTGGCTTTCCAACGCTGTGCTATCGTTGCGGCATCATTTCGTAACGATCCAAGAGAATCCCTGCATGAAGGTGGCTGTCTGGGCGACAGAGCGCGTAGTTGGCTGCAAGCAGGCGTTGCTTGCCGGTGTGCTCTGTTTGCTCACGGGTGTGGCCGCTGCCCAGACTCAAACCCCGGTGGGTATGGCCGAACAACGGGCCAAATCCGTCACCCAGGTTGTCCTCGGTATCCTCAGTTATGCGCGCTGGCCGGTAGAGCCGGCGCAATTGCGTTTGTGCATCGTCGGCCCGACCGAATACACCGACGACCTGGTCAAGGGCACGACCCAGGCCACGGGCCGTCCGGTCATCGTGCGTCGACTGTTGGCCGACAACCCGGCCATCGTCAGCGAGTGCGACGCGGTCTACATCGGCAAACTCACGGCTGAAGAACGCAGCCGGTTGTTCGCGTCCCTGATCGGGCATCCGGTGCTCAGCATCAGTGAAGGCGGCGATCAGTGCACGGTCGGCAGCCTGTTCTGCCTGCGGGTCGGCGATGAACAGGTGTCGTTCGAGGTCAATCTCGACTCCGTCGCCCGTAGCGGTGTGCGCATTCATCCCAGCGTGCTGCAGTTGTCGCGCCGCAAACCGGCGGTGCCATGAGACGCGGCAAATCCACAGGGCGCCCGACGCTGGGCTCGGTCATCGGCCGTGGCAACCTGATCGTGGCGCTGGTCGCCGTGGCAATGGCCAGTGTGTCGCTGACGCTGCTCGGGGTGCTGGCGCTGCGGGTCTATGCCGATCACAACCTGCACTTGATCGCCCGCTCGATCAGTTACACCGTGGAAGCTGCCGTGGTGTTCAATGACAAGGTCGCAGCGACCGAAGCGCTGGCGTTGATCGCCTCGACCGAAGAAGTGGCCGATGCCCAGGTGCTGGACGCTCAGGGCCAATTGCTCGCGCGCTGGCATCGTCCGGAGAACGGCCTGATTTCCGAGCTGGAGATGCAGGTCGCGCGAGTCATTCTGGAAAAACCCATCAACCTGCCGATCCAGCATCAGGATCGCGAGATCGGGCGGATCTTGCTGATCGGCCACGGTGGCAGCCTGATGCGTTTTCTGTTGAGCGGTCTGGCGGGGATCATTCTCTGCACGGCGATCAGCGCCTGGGTCGCGCTGTACCTGGCGCAGCGTCAGTTGCGCAGGATCATCGGCCCGTTGCACAGCCTGGCGGCGGTGGCGCATGCGGCCCGCAGCGAGCGGGCACTGGATCGACGGGTGCCACGGGCGAAGATTGCCGAACTGGACAACCTCGGCAATGACTTCAATGCCTTGCTCGATGAACTCGAAGACTGGCAAACCCACCTGCAAAGCGAGAACGAAACCCTCGCCCACCAGGCCAGCCACGACAGTCTCACCGGCTTGCCGAACCGGGCCTTTTTCGAAGGCCGCCTGATCCGTGCGCTACGCAGCGCCCACAAACTGAACGAGCGCGTGGCGGTGCTGTTTCTCGACAGCGACCGCTTCAAGGACATCAACGACAACTTCGGTCATGCCGCCGGTGACGCGGTGCTGGTGGCGGTGGCGAATCGAGTGCGGGCGCAGTTGCGTGAAGAGGATCTGGTGGCGCGTCTGGGCGGTGACGAGTTCGCCGTTCTGCTCACGCCCTTGCACAAGACCGAAGACGCCGAACGCATTGCCGACAAGATCCTCGCCAGCATGGACACCCCGATTGCGCTGCCGGGCGACAGCAGTGTCGTGACGTCGCTCAGTATCGGCATCGCGGTTTACCCCGATCATGGCGTCACGCCCGGCACCTTGCTTGATGCGGCCGATGCCGCGATGTATCAAGCCAAGCGTTTGTCGCGTGGCGCCCAATCCACGGCCGGGTCGGAGCACCCGGTCGATCCCGTTCAAACCAGGAGCTGATGCCCGTGTTCTCACTTTCCTTTCGACTGTTTTCCACCCTGTTGCTGACGGCCATGCTGGCCCTGACCGGTTGCCAGACCGCCCCGCAAAAAGGCCTGACGCCGGCCCAGGTCGCGGTCCTCAAGCAGCAAGGCTTCGAGCTGACCGATGACGGCTGGGAGTTCGGCCTGTCGGGCAAAGTGTTGTTTGGCAGCGATGTCGAAAGCCTGAATAAACAAAGTACCGAAATCGTCGAGCGTATCGGCAAAGCGTTGCTGGGTGTCGGCATCGAGCGGGTACGGGTGGATGGCCACACCGACGCCTCGGGCAAGGAAACCTACAACCAGCAGCTGTCCCTGCGCCGCGCGAAAAGCGTCGGCAACGTGCTGACCTCGGTCGGCATGAAACAAGAGAACATTCAGCTGCAGGGCCTCGGCAGTCGCGAACCGGTCGCCTCCAACGACACCGCCGCCGGCCGCACCGAAAACCGCCGAGTGTCGATTGTGGTCAGCGCCGATTAATCGGTGAACTGCATGTCACGGGTCTCACCCATCAACAGACCCTGATTGCGCTCGGTCACCTCACGGATGTAATCCCACAGCAGGGTGATCCGCTTCAACTTGCGCAGATCCTCCCGGCAGTACATCCAGAACTGCCGGGTGATATCGATTTCCTCCGGCAACACCGGCAACAGGCGCGGGTCCTGGGCCGCGAGGAAGCACGGCAGAATCGCCAATGAGCGCCCCTGCTGCGCCGCCACGAACTGTGCGATCACGCTGGTGCTGCGCAAATTGGCGCTGGCGCCGGGCAACACGTTCGCCAGATACAGCAGCTCTGAGCTGAACGCCAGGTCATCCACGTAACTGATGAATTGATGCTTGCCCAGGTCGGCGGGGCGGCGGATCGGCGGGTGCTTGTCCAGGTATTCCTGGGTCGCGTAGAGCTGCAAGCGGTAGTCGCAGAGTTTGCAGCACACGTACGGCCCGTGTTCCGGGCGTTCGAGGGCGATGACGATGTCGGCCTCGCGTTTGGACAGGCTGATGAAGTGTGGCAGCGGCAGGATGTCCACCGAGATCGCCGGGTAGGCGTCAACGAAGTGGCTCAGTTGCGGGGTGATGAAGAAGCTGCCGAAACCTTCAGTGCAGCCCATCCGCACATGCCCGGACAGCGCGACGCCGGAGCCGGACACCTGCTCGCAGGCCATGTGCAGCGTGCTTTCGATCGACTCGGCATAACTCAGCAGGCGCTGGCCTTCGGCAGTCAGCACGAAACCGCTGGTGCGGGACTTTTCGAACAGCAAGGTGCCGAGCGCCGCTTCCAGCGAACTGATCCGCCGCGACACGGTGGTGTAGTCGACCGCCAGGCGTTTGGCCGCGGTACTGGCCTTGCGGGTGCGGGCGACTTCGAGGAAAAACTTGAGGTCGTCCCAATTCAGCGAACCTAGAGAGGTGATGTTTTTTTGCATGATGGACGGGCTTATATGTGCGTTCTTATTAGAAGTTTGCACATCTATACTCCAAAAACAGTCCGACAACCAATTCGTGACACACGCCTCATCTCAAGGCGAACCTTTCGCCTTGGCTCCTACGATAAAAACAAGTTCTGGAGACCAGCATGAACGCATCGCTTACGCCCAACGAAACCACGATCCAGAAGGTCAAGCTGCTGATCGACGGCGAGTGGGTCGAGTCGCAGACCACCGAGTGGCACGACATCATCAACCCGGCGACCCAGCAGGTTCTGGCCAAGGTTCCGTTCGCCACCGCCGCTGAAGTCGACGCTGCCGTCAGCGCCGCCCAGCGCGCCTTCCAGACCTGGAAGCTGACTCCGATCGGCGCGCGCATGCGCATCATGCTCAAGCTGCAGGCGTTGATCCGTGAGCATTCCAAACGCATCGCCGTGGTGCTGAGCGCCGAACAGGGCAAGACCATTGCCGATGCCGAAGGCGACATTTTCCGTGGCCTGGAAGTGGTCGAGCACGCCTGCTCCATCGGCAGCCTGCAGATGGGCGAGTTCGCCGAGAACGTGGCCGGCGGCGTCGATACCTACACCCTGCGTCAGCCGATCGGCGTCTGCGCCGGCATCACCCCGTTCAACTTCCCGGCGATGATCCCGCTGTGGATGTTCCCGATGGCCATTGCCTGCGGCAACACCTTTGTACTCAAGCCGTCCGAACAGGATCCGCTGTCGACCATGCTGCTGGTGGAGCTGGCGATTGAAGCGGGCATTCCGGCCGGTGTGCTTAACGTCGTCCATGGTGGCAAGGACGTGGTTGACGGCTTGTGCACCCACAAGGACATCAAGGCCGTTTCGTTCGTCGGTTCGACTGCCGTCGGCACCCACGTTTATGACCTGGCCGGTAAACACGGCAAACGCGTGCAATCGATGATGGGCGCGAAGAACCATGCGGTGGTGCTGCCGGATGCCAATCGCGAGCAAGCGCTCAACGCCTTGGTCGGCGCCGGTTTCGGTGCGGCCGGTCAGCGTTGCATGGCCACCTCGGTGGTGGTGCTGGTGGGTGCGGCCAAGCAGTGGCTGCCGGATCTGAAAGCGCTGGCGCAGAAACTCAAGGTCAACGCCGGCAATGAGCCGGGCACCGATGTCGGCCCGGTCATTTCGAAAAAGGCCAAGGCGCGGATTCTCGATCTGATCGAAAGCGGCATCAAGGAAGGCGCAAAACTTGAGCTGGACGGTCGCGACATCAGCGTGCCGGGTTACGAGAAAGGCAACTTCGTCGGCCCGACCCTGTTTTCCGGGGTGACTACCGACATGCAGATCTACACCCAGGAAATCTTCGGCCCAGTGCTGGTGGTGCTGGAGGTCGATACCCTCGATCAGGCCATCGCGCTGGTCAACGCCAACCCGTTCGGCAACGGCACGGGCCTGTTCACCCAGAGTGGTGCCGCGGCGCGTAAATTCCAGACTGAAATCGACGTCGGCCAGGTCGGCATCAACATCCCGATTCCGGTGCCGGTGCCGTTCTTCAGCTTCACCGGTTCGCGCGGTTCGAAACTCGGCGACCTCGGCCCTTACGGCAAGCAAGTGGTGCAGTTCTACACCCAGACCAAAACGGTCACGGCGCGCTGGTTCGATGACGACAGCGTCAACGACGGCGTGAACACCACCATCAACCTGCGCTGAGGAATGGCCATGAAAATCGCATTTATCGGTCTGGGCAACATGGGCGCGCCGATGGCGCGCAACCTGATCAAGGCCGGGCATTCGCTGAATCTGGTGGACCTGAACAAAACCGTGCTCGCGGAGCTCGAGCAACTGGGTGGCACCATCCGCGCTTCGGCTCGCGAAGCGGCTGAAGATGCAGAACTGGTGATCACTATGCTGCCCGCCGCCGTGCATGTACGCAGCGTCTGGCTCGGTGAGGACGGTGTGCTGGCAGGGATCGGCAAAGGCGTGCCGGCAGTGGATTGCAGCACCATCGATCCGCAGACTGCGCGCGATGTGGCAGCGGCCGCTGCCAAACAAGGCGTGGCCATGGCCGATGCACCGGTGTCCGGCGGAACCGGCGGCGCCACTGCCGGGACGTTGACCTTCATGGTCGGCGCCACTCCTGAACTGTTCGCCACCCTGCAACCGGTGCTGGCGCAGATGGGCCGCAACATCGTGCATTGCGGTGAGGTCGGCACCGGCCAGATCGCCAAGATCTGCAACAACTTGTTGCTCGCCATTTCGATGGTCGGCGTCAGCGAGGCGATGGCCCTGGGCGATGCGCTGGGGATCGACACCACGGTGCTCGCCGGAATCATCAACAGTTCGACGGGTCGTTGCTGGAGTTCGGAAATGTACAACCCGTGGCCGGGCATCGTCGAAACGGCACCGGCCTCGCGCGGCTACACTGGTGGCTTCGGCGCCGAACTGATGCTCAAGGATCTGGGGCTGGCCACCGAGGCGGCGCGTCAGGCCCATCAGCCGGTGGTGCTGGGCGCGGTGGCGCAGCAGTTGTATCAGGCGATGAGTCAGCGCGGGGAAGGGGGCAAGGACTTCTCGGCGATCATCAACAGCTATCGCAAGCCGCAGTAATCGTCGTCAGGCCTGTGCTCGTCGCAGGTCTGCAATTCAGATGCAGTAGGTGTTGCCGGGAAATCACGTCGGGTGGTTTCCCGGCTTTTTTGTATCAGGCGAACACGAAATATTTGCGCACGGTCTCAACCACTTCCCAGGAGCCCTTCATGCCTGGCTCGACCACGAAGATGTCGCCGGCGCGCAGGTGGATCGGCTCCATGCCGTCCGGGGTAATCACGCAGTAGCCTTCCTGGAAATGGCAGTACTCCCATTTCACGTAGTCCACTCGCCACTTGCCCGGCGTGCAGATCCAGGTGCCCATGATCTTGCTGCCGTCTTCGCTGGTGTAGGCTTTGAGGTTGACGGTGTGCGGGTCGCCCTCGAGCTTTTCCCATTTGCAGGCGTCGAGTACGGGCAGGGGGTGGGTGTCGCGCAGAACGGTGATAGGTGCGGGCATGACGGCTCCAGGCCAGAGGGAAATAGAGCGTCACCGTAGCGTTCGTGGGGGCTGTCGAAGTGTCTGGGGTCGACCTCCAGATGCCTGTAAGCGCTGGGGCAAATCTGCACTCCTCCCTGATTTGCACCAGCGCTGTGCATATAAGAAGGTTTTGGCACAAGCGTGCACCATAAAAGTTCAATCAATTTTTAGACTAAAACGAGATAACCATTCTGACACCTATTGCAAAACAAAATCGTCTGTACTATAACATTCGTACTAAAGAACTATTCCTCAAAACGGAGCTTCATCTGAGTCACGGACAGACTTGAATCGGCTTTTTCTCATCTCGATAACTGACTTGGCCTTTGGCTCAAGTGTGAACTTCTATCCGTTGTTAATGAATAATGACAGTTGAATGAACCGGACAGTTAATAAGTGGCGCGGACGCAATGTCTCGCGTGCTTTGAGTTGAAGCTTTAAATGAACAGTTAATTAATTATTTGTGCACTGGCGGATTTATATCTGCGGGATACGCACGCCTCTCGGAATGTTATGTGCCCGGCATCAATGGAATGAGGCTTTATTGTGGACGACATAAACGTAATTGAAGTTTCGACGACTGTTGATAGTTCAAGTGAGCTTGGCCGGCACGTCTGGGTGCGTGCCGGCAGTCGCCTGACACATGTGCAAATCAGCGATGACTGTTTCATCGGTTTCAGATGCGATTTGCAGCACGCGTTTGTCGGCAAATCCAGCATGTTCGCCACCGGGGCCCGGTGCCTGGGGACGGCGCAGTCGCCGGTTCGAATTGCCGAAAACGTCTGGCTGGGCGCCAAGGCCACCGTGACTGCCGGTGTTACCGTCGGTGCCGGGGCCGTGGTGGCGGCTGGCGCGTTGGTGACAGCGGATGTGCCGCCGGACGCAATCGTCGTCGGCCGCCCGGCGCGGGTCATTGCCCGGCGCACCGTGGTCGAGGACGGCCGGCCGAGCCCGGAACCGGTGCTGGCCAAAGTCCGGGAGCGGGCGCGCCAGGGCTTGCCGTCGATGCTCGATCGGTCCACGCAGTCGGTCGCGCGGTTCAAGTCGCTGAACCCCGACACCCAGACCTGGGACATCAGTGACGACGCCCTGATCGATGCCGAATTGCGCGGCGGGGCGTCGGTGGAAATCGCCCGGGACTGCATCCTGATCGGGCGCAGCAACCGTCAGGGCGGCATGTCGCAACTGGGCGGCATCGAACTGGGCACCGGCGCGCGACTGGCGGCCGGTGTGGTTATCGAGGCGGCTGGCGGTGTATCCGTCGGTGCCTTCAGCGAGTTGTCCGAGGGGGTCACGATCGTTGCCTCCACTCATGATCATTCATTTCGCTCACTGCCTTGGGAGGAGGCACCGGTGCGCATTGGAAGTCGTTGCGTAATTGGCGAGGGCGCCATCTTGGTAGGTCCACTGAATATTGGTGACGGTGCCGTTATCAAACCGTACTCGGTGGTTATAAGGGATGTATTGGAAAACACTGTGGTTCATGGCGTTGTTCAACTAATGGAGATTCAAGAATGATTTTATTTGCCCCCAATCCAACCGGTTCCGGTCACAACATGCGCGCGCTGTCCATCGCTCAGGCGATCAAGAAACAGCGTCCGGACATGCCATTGACCGTGGCGCTGGCTTCCTTGCAGCCGACCTTCACGCCGATGTTCGAAAAATCTGGTGTTGAAGTTGTGGATATTGCCGGTCGTTTGGTCGATTACTCAAAAAAAAGCAACTTGTCGAAAGAACTCGACTGGAATAATTACATCGGCGGTTATATCGCCAATACTTTCTTGTCCGGCGAGCGGATTCTGTCTTACCTGGCGCTGATCGCCGAGTACAAACCGACGGCTCTGGTGTCGGACTACAACATGGCCGCCTGCCTGGCCGCGATTTTCAGCGGTACGCCGCTGGTGTTCGTCACCGAGCGCTACGACTTCACCCTGTGCCAGCTCGAAGATCATGATCTGGCTGACGGCGGTTTCGAAGTCAACGCGCTGGAAATGGCCCGGGCCCGCACCGCGCTGCACAGCCAGTTCAACTGGATGATCAATCAGAGCCAACTGGTGCTGACCGACAAACCCTATGTGGCCTCTCTCGATCAGGGCACACCAGTGGCCGAAGCACTGGTCAGCGGCAAGGCGCATTTTGTCGGCCCGATGATCCGCGACATCAATGTGCAGACCGGCTTGAACGTGCGCGAGCAACTGAACCTCGGCGACTCGCCATTCATTGTGGCTTCGATCAGCGGCACCACAATGTTTGCCCAGAACAAGGACGCGCTGCTCGCCGCCTATCTGGACAGTTTCAGGATCCTGCGCGAGCGCAATCCGGAACTGAAACTGGTGCTGCTGGGCCGTCAGGATATCCAGGCTCAGGACGGCGTCGTCTGCGTGCCGTACTACCCGGACTGGATGGGCCTGCTGCGCGAAGCCAGCCTGCTGATTTCGGCGCCGGGCTGGATCACCGTGACGGAAATCGCCGCACTGCAGATTCCAACGCTGTTCGTGCTGCCGTCCAAATCCGAGTACCACGAACTCGAGGCGCTGCGCCGTCTGGAGCTGCTGGGTTTCCCGACGCACCTGGGCCACGACCGGGATGCGATCGTCGAGCTGATCCAGGGCGAGCTGGAAAAAGACACCGATGCTTCGGCCTACTACGCGCCGCATCAGCAAGTCGCCGCGCCGGATGGCGAAGGTGCCGCCCGCGCCGCGACGCGCATCATTGAGTTGTGCCAGGGCAGCGTTGTGTCGCTGACCGAAAGCAAAGCCGCTTAACCTCAAGGAAGAGGGATTCACCATGTCACTGCATCCGCAGTTTCTATTTGATCAAGGCCTCAAGGACATCGAGCACGGCGGCTTTTTCGCCGTGACCGATGCCAGTGGCGAGGTTGCGATTTCCAGCGACAAGCAGTTGCAGGATCAGGTCGCGGCGACGCTCTACCAAGCCGAGCACGGCGACGATGTCGAACTGCGTTTTGCCCATGACGGGCTGATGCGTTTGCATGATGCTTCGAATGGCGGTTTCCACGAACTGGCCGACCGCTACTGGACGCCGCACGGCTCCGGACGTTGCCGCACGCTGGCGCTGCAACTGGAGGCACTGGCGGCATTGATTGCCTATCAACGGAGGGTGCCGCAGGACGCAGCAAACAATGCCGCGATCCACGGCCTGCTGGAAAAGGTCGAAGCGCTCTACGCCCGTTCCACGCTCGCCGGTCTGTACAGCAGCGACTGGTCGACGCCGCTGGAGCTGGCGACCTCGATCGATCTCGACATCAGCGCCACGGCCTTGCTGGCGCGTATCGACAATCAGCCGTTGGGTCTCGGCTTGGTCGGGCACTTGCAGATTCATGCAGAAAACCTGATCGGCCGGGTGGCCGGCAGCGACAGCCAATCCTGTGTCGATGTGGCGCTGACCCGTTGCGGTGTGCGGGCTCAGGTAAGCCTGGTGCTGGCGCAACTGGCTGATACGCGGGACGACAATGCGCTGTCGAATCTGGCTCGTTCGTTCCTGCTGCAAACCCTGGCGCTGTTTCGCGATCCGGCGTACGGCGGGTATTGGGACCGGGTCGGGATCAACGGCAAAGTGCGTTGCGACTGGCACACCTCGTACAAAAATCACGAGTCGCCATTTCCGATCAAGACCGCCTACGACGTGGCGTTGCTGTTGCAGGCGATTCAGGCCTTGCCGTCCGGCGCGAGCGAAGCCGACCGGGCTTCGGTGACGGCAGCGTTGCTGGAGTTTCACGACGCCCGCCATGGCGGTCTGTTCATGGGCAAGGGCTATTTCTGGTCGACCCCGGATGACCCGACCGTGCCGTTCATTCGTCAGTTCTGGGCGCCGCCGCGTCAGCCAGGAATCTTCAGCATTGGCAACCTGACGTACCTGCCGTTGCACCTGAAGAGTCTGAAAATCCAGCTCGCCGCGGCCCACGCCTTGCAGTCCATCGAACCGGTCGTTGCCGTCACTCATCATGACGATGCAGCGCTGGTAAACCGTGAGTTGCAAGTGATCGATGGCGGTGGCGATGTGCAGCGGATTCACCCGAATGGCGTGCCGACCATCAATGTTGATCTGCAGCGTTATCTGGCGTGGCTGGCCAAGGCCCGGGCGTCGAATGAAACGCCTTACGGGCTGACGGCCGAAACCGCGCCGCTGGGTTTCCGTGCCGACAAAACCTGGCAGGTGTTCTCCGGGTTGCACGTGATCTCAGACTTGCACGCGCTGGGTCTGCAAATCGAAAACAAGGCCAGCCTGATCGATTGCATCAGGGCCTCGCAAAACACCGACGGCGGATTTGCCGAGCAACCGGGGCATCTCAGCGATGTGTTCGCCACCTACTGCGCGGTGCTGTCGCTGCGAGTGCTGGGCGCATTGCCGAACGATATCGGCGGTTGCGTGCGTTACCTCCAAGCGTGTCAGAACCCGGACGGCGGGTTCGGCGATGTGCCGGGTTTCGGCTCGGACATCTGGCACACCAACCTGGCGGTGCTGTCGCTGCATGCGCTTGAAGCCAAGGCGCCGGACGAGCAGGGCGTGATGGCGTTTGCCTTGCGCTGCCGCTCGGCCGACGGCGGTTTCGCCAACAAGCCGGGTTATCCGCCGGACGCGTTTTCGGTGTACCGCGTGGTGTCGACGCTGTTCATTCTCAACCGACGCATCGTTGATGCCGAACAGACCGTCGCTTGGCTTCAGAGCCTGCAACTGGCCAACGGCTCGTTCCACTACCGGCCGGGTAAAGCGGTCAGCCTGGTAGGTACTTACATGGCTATCGCAGCAATGTATCTGCTCGACGCGCAGCCGACGTATCTGCAGGAATCGAAAGACTGGATCGCTGCCCATCAGAAGCAGGACGGTGGATTCGGCCCACTCAATGCGACCTCGGCAACCACCGACGAAAGCTTCGTCTGCATCCAGACGCTGCTGATTCTCGAACAAGGTCTGTCGCAATACTGGGTGGCGTTGTTGAACTGACCCGCACACAGCATCGAAGGACGTTCAATCATCATTTTGCCAGGGGAGGCGCTGATGAAAATTTTAGTGACAGGGGGCGCGGGCTTCATTGGCTCGGCCGTGGTGCGGTTTCTGATTGAAGAGACCGAATGTGAAGTGATCAACGTCGACAAACTGACCTACGCCGGCAATCTCGAATCTCTGGCTGAGGTGTCCGATTCACCGCGTTACCGGTTCTGTCAGGTCGACATCTGCGACAGGCCGGCGCTGGACGAACTGTTCGCACGGCTGCAACCGGATGCGGTGATGCATCTGGCCGCCGAGTCCCATGTGGACCGTTCGATCGATGGCCCGCAAGCCTTCATCGAAACCAACATCGTCGGCACCTACACGCTGCTCGAAGCGGCGCGTGGTTACTGGAACCGACTGGACGCGGCGCGTCAGGCGGCGTTCCGTTTCCATCATATTTCCACCGACGAAGTTTACGGCGACCTGGAGCCTGAAGATCCGGCGTTCACCGAGCGCACGCCGTATGCGCCAAGCTCGCCGTACTCGGCGACCAAGGCCGGCTCCGATCATCTGGTTCGCGCCTGGCATCGCACTTTCGGCCTGCCAGTGGTGGTGAGCAACTGCTCGAACAATTACGGGCCGTATCACTTCCCGGAAAAACTGATTCCTCACGTCATCCTCAATGCGCTGCAAGGCAAGCCGCTGCCGGTGTATGGCGATGGCGCGCAGATTCGCGACTGGCTGTTCGTCGAAGATCACGCCCGCGCACTGTATGCGGTGGTTACGCGCGGTGAGGTCGGGCAGACCTACAACATCGGCGGCCACAACGAGAAGACCAACCTGGAAGTGGTGCACACCCTGTGCGATCTGCTCGAAGCACGCGGTGCGGAAAAACCGGCGGGCGTCGCGCACTTCCGCGACCTGATCACCTTCGTCAAGGATCGTCCGGGCCACGACAAACGCTACGCCGTCGATGCCGGAAAAATTCACGCGACGCTGGGCTGGACGCCGCAGGAAACCTTCGAAAGCGGCATGCAGAAAACCGTCGACTGGTATCTGGATAACCGCGCCTGGTGGGTGCGGGTGATGTCCGGTGCCTACGCGCTGGAGCGCCTCGGCGAGCAAAGCGACAAAGCCCTTGTGGCCTGAACGTTCAGTCATTCAAATCTCACTGCTTGAAAGGAAAAAAGCATGGCCAAGTACAAAGGAATTCTGCTGGCGGGCGGCGCCGGTTCGCGTCTGCACCCGATCACCCTGGGCGTCTCGAAACAGTCGCTGCCGGTGTATGACAAACCGATGATCTATTACCCGCTGTCGGTGCTGATGCTGGCGGAAATCCGCGAGATCCTGATCATCTCCACCCCGGAAGATCTGCCGGGCTTTCAGCGCATGCTCGGCGACGGCAGTCAGTTGGGCCTGAGCTTGAGTTACGCGGTGCAACCGAGTCCGGACGGCCTCGCTCAGGCGTTCATCATCGGTCGTGAATTCGTCGGTGAAGACAACGTCTGCCTAGTGCTCGGTGACAACATTTTCTACGGCGCCGGCTTCGGTGAAACCCTGCTGCAAGCGGCGGCGCGTGATGAAGGCGCGACAGTGTTCGGCTATTACGTGGCCGATCCCGAGCGCTTTGGCGTGGTGGAATTCGATGCTGCCGGCAAGGCCTTGAGCATCTGCGAAAAACCGAGCGATCCAAAGTCCAACTACGCCGTCACCGGCCTGTATTTCTACGACAACGAAGTGCTGCAGATTGCCGCCGACATCAAGCCGTCGCCGCGCGGCGAGCTGGAGATCACCGACGTCAACAACGTCTACCTGCAACGCGGCAAATTGAATGTGTCGGTGATGGGCCGTGGCATGGCCTGGCTCGACACCGGCACTCACGACGCGTTGATGGAAGCGGGCAATTTCGTCCAGGCCATCGAGAAACGCCAGGGCCTGAAAATCGCCTGCCTCGAAGAGATCGCCTACCACAAGGGCTGGATCGACGACGCGCAATTGCTGGTGCATGCGGGCAGCATGAGCAAGACCGGTTACGGTCAGTACCTGGCGCGTTTGATCCACGATGATGTGGTGGTGGCGATGGATGCGCAGCGCCCGTTGAAAGGCGCTGCCTGATCAAGTGTGGGAGCGAGCCTGCTCGCTCCCACAGGGTCAGTGGCCGGTCACGCTGTCGAGTTCGGCAGCTTTGACCGTAGCGCGTGGATCGGCCGACGGAATTTGCAAACGGGCCAGGCGATTGGCGTGGGTCGGCGCTTCGGCCGCCAGCGGCGAGCGGCGTTTGCGGGTTTCTTCACGCAGCACCGGCAAGACTTCCTTGCCGAACATGTCGAGTTGTTCCAGCACGGTTTTCAGCGGAATGCCGCCATGGTCGAACAGGAACAGCTGGCGCTGATAGTCGCCGAAGTACTCGCGGAAGGTCAGGGTTTTGTCGATGATTTCCTGAGGGCTGCCGACGGCCAGCGGGGTCATTTCCATGAACTCTTCCAGGGACGGGCCATGGCCGTACACCGGGGCGTTGTCGAAATAGGGACGGAACTCCCGGCGCGCATCCTGCGAGTTGCGGCGCATGAAAATGTGCCCGCCGAGACCGACGATCGCCTGCTCCGGCGTGCCGTGACCGTAATGGGCAAACCGCGCGCGGTAGAACTCGACCAGCGCCATGAAATGCTCACGGGGCCAGAGGATGTGGCTGGCGAAAAAACCGTCGCCGTAATACGCCGCCTGCTCGGCGATTTCCGGGGTGCGGATCGAGCCGTGCCAGACGAAGGGCGGCAGGTCATCGAGGGGCCGCGGGATCGAGGTGAAGTTTTTCAGCGGGGTGCGAAAGCGTCCGCTCCAGTTGAGGTCTTCTTCGCGCCAGAGCCGGTGCAGCAGGCGATAGTTTTCCATCGCCAGTGGCAGACCGTCGGCGATGCTCTTGCCGAACCAGGGATAGACCGGCGCGGTGTTGCCGCGGCCGAGCATCAGGTCCATGCGCCCGCCGCAGAGGTTCTGCAACAGCGAATATTCTTCGGCCAGGCGTACCGGGTCGTTGGTGCTGATCAGGGTGGTGGACGTCGAAAGAATGATGCGTTGGGTCTTGGCGGCGATGTAGGCCAGCAGTGTGGTGGGAGAGGAGGTGATGAACGGGGGATTGTGGTGCTCGCCGGTGGCGAACACGTCCAGTCCGATGTCTTCGGCCTTCTGCGCAATTTGCAGGGTGGCCTGGATGCGCTCGGATTCGCTGGGGGTACGGGCGTTGGTAGGGTCTTGTGTGACGTCGCCAACGGTGTAGATCCCGAATTGCATAAAGCCTCCTTGCCTTGGGTAAAGGTGTGTTTGAAACCCTTGCCGCGAAGAATGAATCGTCGCGGCACTTGAAATGTACGCCTGTACACGTACAATCGCAATTCTGCATCATCGTCTAATCGGCTTTGAACACCTCATCGAGAGAGGAACGCGACATGCAACTGGGATTTATCGGTCTGGGCACGATGGGCGCACCGATGGTGCTGAACCTGCTGAAAGCCGGGCATCGGGTCCGCGTGTGGAATCGTTCGTCGGCACCGCTGGAAGCACTGGCCAAGGCCGGCGCCGAAGCTGTCCAGACACCGGCACTGGCAGCCCAGGCCGAGGTGCTGATTTCGATGCTCGGCGATGACACGGCGATCCGCTCGGTGTTCTTCGATGCCAAGGCGCTGCACGGTCTGCGGGCCGGCAGCGTTCACGTCAACATGTCCACGGTGTCCGTGGCGCTGGCCAGGGAGCTGGTGACCGTGCATGAAGCACGCGGCGTTGGTTACGTGTCGGCACCGGTGCTGGGGCGAGTCGATGTGGCGGCTGCCGGCAATCTGAACATTCTCGCCTCCGGGCCCGCCGAAGCACTGGTCCGGGTTCAGCCGCTGTTCGACGTGCTCGGGCGCAAGACCTGGACGCTGGGCGACACGGCTGAAGTGGCCTGCGCTGCCAAACTGTCGGCCAATCTGATGATCGCCTCGGCAATCGAATCCATGGCCGAAGCCTCGACCCTGGCCGGCGGCTATGGCATCAGTCGCGGGGCGTTCATCGAGATGATCACCTCGACCCTGTTCGCCGTGCCGGTCTATCAGGGCTACGGCAAGCTGATGGTCGATGAGAAATTCGAGCCGGCGGGTTTCAAGTTGTCGCTGGGTCTCAAGGATGTACGCCTGGCGCTGGAAGCCGGTGAAGCGGCGCAGGTGCCGCTGCCGTTTGCCAGCGTGTTGAAGGACAACCTGCTGGACGGCATGGCCCATGGTCAGGCCGATCAGGACTGGGCCTCACTGTCGAAAGTCAGTGACCGGCGTGCCGGCGTGAAGTAATCCAAAAGTTTCAGGCAACGTAACTTGTGCGCAAGTTGCGTCGGCCTCTTGCGTCTTGCGTTATTGTCGGACAGTGATTGCTCTTTTATTGGGAAATGAAAGAAGTCTGATAATAGTGCTTGTCAAATGTACGACTGTAGACGTACATTTTTATCGGGGTTTGACAACAATAAAAGTTCTGTCTGTTTTTTCGTCTGCTGATCGTAAATAAATAATAGCTAGGAGCCGTTATGAAAAATCTAATGCAATGGAACAGCCTTCCCTCCGAATCCAATGAATGGCTCGAGAAGGTGCGTGCACTGAATCCGCTGATTATTCAGCACTGCGATTACAGCGAGCAGACCAACGCGACGCACAAGGATGTGATGTCCCGATTCTTCAAGGAAGGTTTTGGCCGCACCTCGGTGTCCAAGGCGTTCGGCGGGTCCCAGGTCGATATCCAGACCACCTCGGCCCTGCTGCTGGAATTCGCCCGCTATGACGCCTCGCTGTCCTGGCAGCTGGCGGTGCAAGTGGCGATGGGGCGCCTGTCGGATTACCTGCCGGAAGCCACTTCCGAAGCGATCTACAACCACTGCGACGGTTTCGTGATCGGCGCCATCCACTCCGGCGGCGAAGCGCTGCCGATGGGCGACGAGTACCTGCTGAGCGGCAAATGGGCGTTCGCCAGCGGCTCGGCCCACGCCGACTGGCTGGTCTGCACCGCCACCGTCAAAGGCACCGAAAACAACACCACCCCTGAAGTGCGGATGTTCTTCGTGCCCGCCAGCCAATGCACCATCCTGCCGACCTGGGACACCCTGGGCATGCGCGGCACCGGCAGCCATCACTTCCAGTGCTCCAACGTGATCGTCCACAAGTCTTTCTCGCTGGATGTCGAAACCCTCAAGCAATCCCCCGAAGCGCGCAGTTCCCGGGCCTATGCCACCGGTTACTACGAGTTCGGCACCCTGGCGGCGATGTCCACCGTGCTCGGCGTGGCCCGGGCTGCGGTCGATCATTTCCGCAATGACCGCGCCGTGAACACCGACCCGGGCCTGGAAGGGGTGATCTTCGAGAAGACCGGTCGCGCCATCTCTTCGGTGCACACCGCGCAATTGCTGCTGGAAGATGCGATCCACCAGGTCATCAACCGGGGTGAAACCGTCGGCGAACCGGTCAGCGCCCGCGTCGGCCTGGCCGCCTCGGTGCTGACCGAGAACTCGGTCAATGCGGTCAACCAGATCTACTCGATGGCCGGTTCCAAAGCCGTCTACAAGTCGCACTTCCTGGAGCGTTGCTTCCGCGATATTCACACCGGTTCGAAGCACTTCACGTTGTCGCCTTTGAACTTGCACGGTATCGGCAAGTATTACCTGGATAAAACCAACGTACTGGCCGCGGCGTAACAGCGGATAAATAAAGCGGGCGCGTTTACAAGTGCAAGTTCACAGGGATCGATAACGCGCCCGTCTTTAGTTGCACCTTTATTTTCTTAAAACTCAAACTTTTGTGCTCGCAGCAAAGAGTCAAGGGAGTGCCACATGCTTGCTCGAAACATTATCAAGTCGCTGATCTTTATTGTTCTTGTGGTGGTGTTATCCGCAGCACTGGGCTGGCGTTTCTGGTCGCCGCCACCGGCGGCGGCCGAGCAACGGATCCCCAGCACCCGGGTCGGTCTGGCCGTGGTCAAAAAGCAGCCTTACACCTACTACCTCGAGGCCATCGGCAAACTCGAAGCCCAGCGTCAGGTGCTGGTGTCGGCTGAAGTCAGCGGCAAAGTGGTGGACATCGATTTCGAGTCCGGCGATGAAGTGAAGGCGGGGCAAGTGCTGCTCAAGCTCAACGACGCGCCGGAGCAAGGCGAACTGGTGCGCCTCAAAGGCGAGTACGAATCGGCCAAGGCCCAGTTCGCCCGGGTCCAGGAACTGGCCAAGACCGGCGCCGAAAGCCGTCGCGCCTTCGACAGTGCCCGCGCTCAATACGACGCGGCCAAAGGCGACATGGAGCGCATGCAGGCGCAGATCGCTCAACGGCATATCCGCGCGCCGTTCGCCGGCACCCTCGGCATTCGCCAGGCGCACCTGGGCCAATACCTGCAGGCCGGCAGCGCGGTGGCAACCCTGACCGATCCGGGCGTGCTGCGCGTCAACTTCACCCTCGCCGAGCGCGATGGCTCGCAAGTGCAACTGGGCCAGACCGTGCAGGCCAAGGTCGATGCCTGGGGTGATGTGACCTTCGCCGGCAAGATCGTCGCGGTCGATCCGCAGATCAACCAGTCCCACACCATCAACGTGCAAGCAGTCATCACCGACACGCAAAAACGCCTGCGTCCCGGCATGTATGCACGGGTCTCGGTGACCCTGCCGCAGACCGCCGAGCTGCTGATTCCGGAAACCGCGATCACCTACAACGCCTACGGCGAAAGCGTGTTCTCGGTCTACACCGACGAGGCCGGCGTGCAGAAGGTCAAGCGTGAAAGCATCAAGGTCGGCGAGCGCCGCGATGGCTGGGCGGTGGTCGACAAGGGCCTGACCGAAGGCGTGCAAGTGGTGACGTCCGGTCAGCTCAAGCTCCACGACGGCGTGGCGGTGGAAGGCGTGCCGGACACGATTGCTCTTAAACTCAGTGGGCTGGAAAAATGAATTTCACCGACCTCTTTCTTCGCCGCCCGGTGCTGGCCGTGGTGGTCAGCACGCTGATCCTGCTGTTCGGGGTGCGCGCGCTGATGAATCTGCCGATCCGCCAGTACCCGATGCTGGAAACGTCGACCATCACGGTCACGACCCAGTATCCCGGCGCCTCTTCGGAACTGATGCAAGGCTTCGTCACGCAGCCGATCAGCCAGGCCGTGGCCTCGGTCGAGGGCATCGACTATCTGTCGTCGGCCTCGACCCAAGGGCGTAGCCAGGTGACGATCCGCATGGCGCTCAACAGTGACTCCATCGCGGCGCTGACCGAGGTCATGGCCAAGGTCAACCAGATCAAATACCGCTTGCCGAAGGACGCCTACGACCCGGTGGTGGAGCGCACTTCCGGCGGTTTTACCAGCGTGGCCTACGTTGCGTTCGCCAGTTCCAACCTGACCATTCCGGAGATGTCGGATTACATCTCCCGCGTCGTCGAACCGATGTTCGCCGGCATCGAAGGGGTGGCCAAGATCAACATCATGGGCGAGCAGAAACTGTCCATGCGCCTGTGGCTCGATCCGCAGCGACTGGCCGGCTATGGCATGACCGGGCAGGACGTTTCGGCCGCCATCGAGGGCAACAATTTCCAGGCCGCGCCGGGTCAGGTCAAAGGCCTGTACGTGGTCAGCAACCTGCGGGTCAACACCGACCTGAACAGCGTCGAAGATTTCCGCGACATGGTGCTGCGCAACGACAACGGCCACATCATCCGTGTGCGTGACGTCGGCACTGTGGAACTGAACGCCGCCTCAACCGACACCAGCGGCGCGATGAGCGATGTGCCGGCGCTGTTCCTCGGTCTGGATGCGGCGCCGACAGGCAACCCGCTGGTCATCGTCAAACGGGTGCGCGAACTGCTGCCGCAGATTCAGGAAACCCTGCCACCGGGCGTGACCGTGCAGATCCCGTTCGAAGTGGCGCACTTCATTCAGTCGTCGATCGACGAGGTGAGCTACACCCTGCTCGAAGCGCTGGTGATCGTGGTGCTGGTGATTTACCTGTGCCTGGGCACGTTCCGCACTGTGCTGATTCCGCTGGTGACGATTCCGCTGTCGATGCTCGGCGCGGCGATGCTGATGCAGATGTTCGGCTTCAGCCTCAACCTGCTGACCCTGCTCGCCATGGTGCTCGCCATCGGGCTGGTGGTGGACGACGCCATCGTCGTGGTGGAAAACGTCCACCGTCACATCGAAGAGGGCAAGAGCCCGTTCGAAGCGGCGCTGATCGGCGCCCGTGAAGTGGCGGGGCCGGTGGTGGCGATGACCTTCACCCTGGCGGCGGTGTATGCGCCGATCGGTTTGATGGGCGGCCTCACCGGCACGCTGTTCAAGGAATTCGCACTGACCCTGGCCGGTGCCGTGGTGATTTCCGGCATCGTCGCCCTGACCCTGTCGCCGATCATGAGTACCCGCTTGCTGGACGCGAAAACCAGCGAAGGCTTCATGGCGGTCAAGGCGGATCGCTTCTTCCAGTACCTGTCCCGTCGTTATGGCGCGCTGCTCGGCGGTTCGCTGGCGCGGCGCTGGATCAGCCTGAGCGTGGCGCTGGTGATCTTCTTCAGCCTGCCGTTCCTCTATCGCTCGGCGCAGACCGAACTGGCACCGCTGGAAGACCAGAACATCCTGCTGACCGCAATCAAGGCGCCGCAGCACGCCAACCTGAATTACCTCGAGGCCTACGCCCACGAGCTGTACAAGACCTTCAACGAAATCCCCGAGGGTTACAGTAACTGGGTGGCGAACGGTTCCGACGGTCTGTCCAACAGCGTCGGCGGGATCAACCTGGTGGACTGGGAAAAGCGCGGCCGCGATGCCAACACCATCCAGCCTGACTTGCAGGCGCGGGTGAACCAGATCGAGGGCACGAGCATTTTCGTGTTCCAGATGCCGCCGCTGCCGGGCTCTACCGGTGGTCTGCCGGTGCAGATGGTGATCCGCAGCGATCAGGAATACCTGGCGCTGTACAACGTGATGGATCAGCTCAAGCAGGCGGCGCAAGCCAGCGGTCTGTTCGCGGTGGTCGACAGTGATCTGGACTTCAACAACCCGGTGGTGGAAATCCAGGTCGACCGGGCCAAGGCCAACGCCCTGGGCATCCGCATGCAGGACATCGGCGAAACGCTGAACAGCCTGATCGGCGAGAAGTACGTCAACCGGTTCTCGTTCCACGGCCGTTCCTATGACGTGATCCCGCAGTCGGTGTCGGCGGATCGCCTGACTCCGGAAACCCTGAAGCTGTATTACGTGAAGGACCAGAAGGGCAATCCGGTGCCGCTGTCGACACTGGCCACTCTCAGCGTCAAGGTCGAGCCGAATCGCCTGACCCAGTTCAACCAGCAGAACTCCGCCACGTTCCAGGCCATTCCGGCGCCGGGCGTGACCCTGGGTGATGCGGTGGGCTTCCTGCAAAAACAATCGGAAGGTTTCCCCGCCGGCTTCAGTTTCGACTGGCAGTCCGACGCACGCCAATACGTGCAGGAAGGCAACAGCCTGGCGTTCACCTTCGGCCTGGCCCTGGTGATCATCTATCTGGTGCTGAGCGTGCAATACGAGAGCTTCCGCGACCCGTTCATCATCCTGATCAGCGTGCCGCTGTCGATCTGCGGAGCGCTGGTGCCGCTGGCGCTGGGCATGACCTCGATGAACATCTACACCCAGATCGGCCTGATCACGCTGATCGGTCTGATCAGTAAGCACGGGATCCTGATGGTCGCGTTCGCCAACGAGTTGCAGCGCCAGCAAGGCATGGACCGCGTGCAAGCCATTCAGCATGCCGCGCAGGTGCGGCTGCGACCGATCCTGATGACCACCGCTGCCATGGTGGTCGGCCTCGCGCCGCTGTTGTTCGCCAGCGGGGCCGGCGCCAACAGCCGCTTCGGCCTGGGGCTGGTGATTGTGGTGGGGATGCTGATCGGCACCTTGTTCACCCTGTTCATTCTGCCGTCGGTGTACACGCTGCTCAGTTCGATCAAGCAACCGAGCCACGCACCCGAAGCCGAGCCGGCCGGCGTGCCGCAACCCATCCTGTGAGGACGTGACATGCATTCGATTACACGTTTGATGCTGGCGCCGCTGGCGGCGTCCATCCTGTTGGCGGCGGGCTGTGTGAACTACGCCGGGATCGATCATCAGGGCAAATTGCTGGCGGTCGGCGATGCACCGTCCGACAGCCTGAAAGACAAGTTGCCGCCGGCCCAATGGCCGCGTGCGGACTGGTGGACATCGCTGGGCGATCCACGTCTGGGTGCTCTGATCGAAGAGGCTTACGCCAGCAACCCGGACTTGCAGGAAGTCGCTGCTCGGGTCGCGAAAGCCAACGCATTTCTCGACCTGCGCGACGCCGAGCGTTATCCGGAAATGGACGCGTCGGCGGGTGTCACTCGCGGTCGGCTGTCGCGCTTTGAGGACTACAGCGGCGAGGGCCACCAGTACTTCACTGCGCGTAATCTGGCGGTCAATTTCAGCTATACCTTCGACCTCTGGGGCGGCCAGCGTGCCGCCTGGGAATCGGCGCTCAACAGCGCACGAGCGGCGGAAGTCGATCTGCAATCGTCGCGGCTGATTCTCGCGGTCAACGTGGTCAAGGCTTACAACCAGTTGGCGTATGCGTGGCAGGTCTCGGAGCTCAATCAACGGGATCTCGAACGCCTGAGCAAATTGGTGGAGCTGACGGATTCACGTTACGGCTCGGGCCTCGACAACCTGTCGCAACTCAAGCAGGTGCAGAGCCTCAAGGCGCGTTCGGAATCGACACTGATCGGCGCTAACGAAGATATCGAAATTGCTCGTCTTCAACTGTCGGCGCTGATCGGCAAGGGCGTTGATCGTGCGCACACCCTGGAGCGGCCATCGAATCTGCAAGCCAGTGTGGTGGCCTTGCCGGCGCAGTTGCCGGCCCAATTGTTGGGCCGTCGTCCGGACATCGTCGCCGCACGTTGGCGCGTGGAGGCCGAGACTAAAAACGTCGAGGCGGTGAAGACCACGTTCTACCCGAACATCAATCTGGTGGCAGCGGCGGGTTCCCATGCTTTGACCGGCGATGCGCTGTTCGCCGGGGTCAGCAAGTTCTGGAATGTGGCGCCGACGGTGTCGCTGCCGATCTTCGATGCCGGGCGCCTGCGCTCAGATCTCAAGGCCGGCAATGCCGAACTCGACAGCGCCATCGCGCAGTACAACCGGGTGTTGAATTCGGCGCTGCATGAGGTGGCGATTTCGGTCACGCAGCTGCGTTCGTTCGAGCAGCAGATCGTCGTGCAGCGCGATGCCTGTGCGATTGCCCAGTCGTCCTACGATCTGTCGCAGTCGCGCTACAAGGCCGGGGAGGACACGTTTCTCGATGCGCTTAACATCGAGCAACAATTGATTCAGGACGAAATGCGTCTGGCTTTCCTCAACAGCAAGCACATCGACAGTTCGGTTTCGTTGATGGCAGCGCTGGGCGGCGGGTTCCAGGCGCCTTCGCTGGAGACCGCGCAGAGCAGCGATTTGTAGTTGTTTTGCGGGACGCCGCCTCCGGGGCGGCTGTCGCGGGGAAAAAACATCTTGTGTATAGTCTTACTGTTCTCGTATAGACGAATACAAGCCGGATTTTTCCCGCCTATATCATCAAGGGTACCTACCTATGAACGTCCCGAATCATCCCAATCAGGATCAGATCCTTCTGGAAAATGTGCTGAACGCATTGGGAAGCCCGCTGCGCCTGACCGTGTTGAAAGTGTTGTCCGATGGCCAGGAACATCCATGCGGCCGGATCCTCAAGGGCGCATCGAAGTCGACCATGACCCACCACTGGCGGGTTCTGCGTGACAGCGGTCTGATTTGGCAGCGCCCCTACGGTCGGGAAAACCTGCTGTCCCTGCGTCGCGAAGACATGGATGTGCGTTTCCCGGGATTGCTCGACTCGCTGCTGTCGGCGGTCAAGACCGATGAACAGACCATCAGCGTCATCAGCAAACACGAAGTGACCGAAGAAAACGGAGCCGAGTGACAGACACCGCCGGTGAAGGGTTGGCCTTCCACGGCAACCAACAATTCACCATCACCAGGAAGGTGTGAGCGGGTATGGATACAAGTCATTACTGGTCATCGCGACCGCTGTCGGAATTGACCGGCTCCGAGCATCACTGGCTGTTTTTGCCCGGGGCACTGACCCCACGTCTGAAAGCCATGGGCGATTATTCAATCGAAGTCGTCGAGCAGTCCCATGGCCCGCTCAATCCTGAAGAAGCGCAAGCGCTGAACTTGCCGCCGGCCACTCTCGGCTGGGTGCGCGAAGTGGTGATGAAACTCGATGGCGAGGCATGTGTCACCGCGCGAAGCCTGACCAGCGTGCCGGCACTGAATGGCGACTGGGCGGATCTGAACGGTTATGGCCGTCGACCTCTGGCCGAGATTCTCTACACCTCGGAGCAGACCCTGCGCGAGCCCTTCCAGTGTGCCTTGCTGCCGCCCGGCGCACCGTTGGCGGCGCTGTCCTATCGCTTCGCGCCACAGGCCAAACGTCTGCTGGCACGGCGTTCGCGTTTCACCCGCAATGGCTCGGCGCTGCTGGTCAGCGAGTGCTTTCTGCCAGCGTTCTGGGCCCGGGTCGAGTACGCTCAGGCGCTCAAGTCGGCCTGACAAAATGAAACCTGCAGGAGTGAAGTCCCGCAGGTTTTTTTTCGCCGGTTTTTCAGAGCCGGATCACTGCTTCGATCTGCTTGATGGCCGGTGTCAGCGCCTGCGCCAGTTCCTCGGCCTTCGAGGTCGGGCGCATGGTTCGCGACGAGCGCAGAAACAACGGATCATCGAACCGCTTGCGCAGCCGTGCCAGCGATCCGCTGATGGCGGGTTGTTTGACGTGCAGGCGCTCGGCCGTGCGTGACACGCTGCGTTCGCGGAACAGCACCAGGAAAATGATGATCAGGTTCAGGTCGATATCCGCGAAGTTGTCTTCATTGAATAGCATGGTTACATCCCTGTCATGACCCGCCGGCAGGCTTCAGCCGAAGCCGGCGGGTTTCTGGATCACTGCTCGGGTGCCAGGCGCAGTTCGTCGTTCAGGCGGTAGTAACTGCGGTTGAAATAGACCAGGCCTTCCGTGGCCTCGCTGTGTTGCTGCAGTTCGAGAATTTCACAGTAGAAGATGCTGTGAGTGCCGACCTCGTCGACCTTGCTGACCCGGCAATCGAGGCTGACCAGCGCCTCTTCGATCACCGGCGAGCCGGTCTTGAGGGTCTGGCAATTCACGCTGGAAAAACGCTCCTGCATGCTCAACTGCCGATTGGCAAACGCGCCGGAGGTCGACTGGTGGTCGCCGGTCAGGACGTTCACGCACAGCACGCCATTGGTCTTGAAATGCTCGTGATTGGACGACGAGCGATTGACGCACACCAGCAGCGTGGGCGGTGAATCCGTCACGCTGCACACCGCCGACGCGGTAAAGCCGAAACGCCCCGCAGGGCCATCGGTCGTGACGATGGTGACGGCACTCCCCAGCATCGCCATTGCATTACGAAACTCCGTTGAATCAACCATCGCGTCACCTCATTCCATGTAGGTTTAATGGAGCCGATCCGTTCTTCCTTGTCCGTTGTCGTTGTGCGAAAACGGGTATCGGGCAACACGTTCGCTCTGGCGATATAGTACGTATGTATACGTACCTTGCAAGCTATTCCTTGTGCTTATTTGTGGTCGATACGCTCGACAGGCATTGCTGTTGTGCGTGTTCAAGGCTGGCCTCCAGCGCGCTCAGTTCCTCTTGCTGGCGGGTGAGTTTCAACAGCTGCGCCGCAATCTCCTGTTGCTTGTCGGCAATCGCGCGGCGGGCCTTTTCATAGGGCGTCAGTTCAGGCTGGCCGGCAAAGATCGCCTGCAATTCTCTGAGGCGAAAACCCAGTGCCTGTGCGCATTTGATAAAGCTCAGCAGTTCGACCGTCTGCGGGTCGTAAACCCGGTATTTGCCCTGGCGCGGAGCCTCGGGCAGCAGGCCGATGGATTCGTAATGGCGGATGGTCTTGATCGTGGTTCCCGAACGCTGTGCGGCCTGGCCGATGTACATGTGCAAATCCCTTTTCTCCGTCAGCGGGCTCACGCACCAATAGCGGAAAACTCAATGCCGGGCAATCGATCCGGCCTGCTTCAGCCAGCTTTCGCGCTGATGGTCGCTGGCGCCGAGCACCGGCCCGAAGGTCAGCGTCCGGCGTGGTTCGATACCGCAGAACGCCAGCGTGTTCCTTCGTACTTCGTGCAGGCCGGGCATGCGATAGATCCAGCGGTAATACCAGGGCGGGGTGTCCATGGTGACCAGCAAATGGGCGCTGCGACCGTGCAGGAGCTTGTCGGGAAACGCTTTGCCCTCGCGGTATTTGAACGCGAAACCGGGGAGCAGGACCCGGTCGAAAAAGCCTTTGAGCAGCGCCGGAATTCCACCCCACCAGATCGGGTACACCAGCGTCAGATGTTCGGCCCACAGCAGGTCGGCCTGAGCCTGGAGCAGATCCGGTTCAAGGGTTTGAACCTGACGGTAGCCTTCGCGCAGGATCGGGTCGAAATCGAGTTGGCCGAGGACGATTTCCCGTACTTCGTGCCCGGCCGCTCGGGCCGATAGAGCGTAGCGTCCGGCCAGTGCCGCGCAAAAACTTTCGCTGGATGGATGGCCGAGAATCAGCAGAATCCGCTTGCCCATAATCACTGTCCTTGAAGAAGAAACCCCAAGGGTAAAGTCTGCCCCTCAGGGCAGAGTCAAGGCGTCGAGCAAGGCGCGAGCATAAGCGGGGAGGGCAGCGAAGTCCCGGGCGCACAGCAACAGTTTGCGCCTGGCCCAGCCTTCATTCAGCGGCAGGGTCTTGAAGGCTTGCGGCGCGGCGCGCTGAACCGCCGCCAGCGGCACGATGCCCAGGCCGGCACCTCGGGCCACCATGCGCATCACCCCATCGAAGCCATCGGCGCGGATGCGGATCTGCATCCGCGAGCCGCTGTGCAGGGCCTGTTCTTCCAGGTACACGGCCAGTGCGCTGTCGGCGTGCAGCCCGACGAAGTCGTGGCGCAGGGCGTCGCTGAAGCTGACTTCGCTCGCGTCAGACAGTGGATGCTCCAAAGGCAGAATCAGCACCAGCGGATCATCGCGAAAGGCTCGGGTCTGCAAGTCGGTGGTGTCGATCGCATCGGACACAATGCCCAGATCCGCCGCGCCCTGGCGCAAGGCATGGGTGATGCGAGCGCTGGGCAGTTCCTGCAAATCGATGTCGAGATTGAGGTGCTCGCGCAGGAAATCTGCCAGCACCTCCGGCAGGTATTCGCTGAGCGCCGTGGTGTTGCACAACAGACGCACCTGACCTTTGACGCCTTGGGCGTATTCGGCCAGATCCTGCTGCAGGCGGTCGGCCTGCTGCAGCAACACCCGCGCATGTTGCGCCAGGGCCTTGCCGGCCGGCGTCGGTGTGACACCACGGCGCCCGCGCTCAAGAAACTCGGTGCCCAGCGACGCTTCCATCGTCCGGATCCGCGCACTGGCCGCCGCCAGCGAAAGATGACTGCGTGCAGCACCGGCGGTGATGTTGCCGCTGTCGAGGATGTGCAGGTACAGGCGCAGGTCGGTGAGGTCGAAGTGCATGATGCGTGGCTCTTGCTGAAAGAGAGGCTGCCTCAGTGTATGACAGATTTTCAGTTCACCCGCGCAGGCGCAAAGTGTGGCCATGAACGCACTCGCAGATTTCTATCAAAACCTCGGTCTGGCCCTGTCATTGCTGGTGATCGCGACCTTCGTCGTCGCCGGCATGATCAAGGGCGTGATCGGCCTTGGCCTGCCCACCGTCGCCATGGGGCTGCTCGGTCTGGCTATGGCACCGTCGCAGGCTGCGGCGTTGCTGATCATCCCTGCGACCCTCACCAACGTCTGGCAACTGGCGTTCGGCGGGCATTTGCAGGGGCTGGTGAAACGCTTGTGGCCGATGCTGCTGGCGATCTTTTTCGGCACGGCTGTTGGCACCTTGTGGATCGGCATGGCCGGCGGGCATTGGGTGGTGCGCGGGCTCGGCGCGGCGCTGTTGCTCTATGCGTTGAGCGGATTGTTCCTGCCGGCGCTGAGTGTCAGTCGTCGCCATGAGCCGTGGCTGGGCCCGCTGTGTGGCGTGATCACCGGCGTCATCACTTCGGCGACGGGGGTGTTCGTGATTCCCGCCGTTCCGTACATGCAGGCCCTGGGCTTGAGCCGCGATGAACTGGTGCAGGCGCTGGGCCTGTCTTTCACCGTATCGACCCTGGCGCTGGCCGGCGGATTGCTCTGGCGCGGGTCGCTCGGCGGCGCGGAGCTGAGCGCCTCGCTGCTGGCGCTGATCCCGGCGGTGCTCGGGATGTTGCTCGGCCAATGGCTGCGTCAGCGCATCAGTGCCGTTCTGTTCAAGCGGGTGTTCTTCATCGGTCTGGGCGCGCTCGGCGCCCATCTGCTGATCAGCGGTTAGCGGACGACGCGCTGAGCATTTCAATCGGGCGGATATCGAAATCCCGCTCCAGGTATTCCATGCGCTGGGCCAGGAACTGCTGCATGTGCGGCAGGTTCGAGTGCACGTCCAGATGCGCCTGGCTTTCCCAGATCTCGTAGAAGATGAACAGGCTCGGGTCTTCCTTGTCGCGCAGCATGTGGTACTCGATGCAGCCGGGTTCGGCGCGGCTCGGCTCGACGTAGGCGCGGAAAAACGCTTCGAAGGCCTCGGCTTTTTCCGGGCGGGTCTTGGCGTGCAGGATGAAACCCTGGCGTTCGCTCATCGCAAAAAACTCCTCAGATTCAGATGGCGGCCAATCCTACGGCAACAATCGCCATTGGATTCGTGCGTTTTACTCAAATGATTTTTGCGCCATCGGTGCTTATTCCGCGCGAGGCGGATCGCTAATCTGCCGCCATTCCATTTTTCCCCTTCTCCATCCAGCGCTCTGCGCTGCGCATCGGAATCCGATCGAGGCTCTCCCATGAAAAAAGTGCTGTTGCTCAATGGCGGTAAAAAATTCGCCCACTCCGACGGTCGCTACAACACCACCCTGCACGAAGCGGCGTTGAGCGTGCTGGATGGTGGCGGTGTCGACGTCAAGACCACCTTCATCGACGAGGGTTACGACATCGCCGAAGAAGTCGCCAAATTCCTCTGGGCCGACGTGATCATTTATCAGATGCCGGGCTGGTGGATGGGCGCACCGTGGACCGTGAAAAAGTACATCGACGAAGTCTTCACCGAAGGCCACGGCAGCCTCTACGCCAGCGACGGTCGCACCCGTTCGGATTCCTCGCAGAAGTACGGCAGCGGTGGTCTGATCCACGGCAAGCAATACATGCTGTCGCTGACCTGGAACGCACCGCAGCAGGCGTTCGATGACCCGACCGACTTCTTCGAAGCCAAAGGCGTGGACGCCGTGTACTTCCCGTTCCACAAGGCCAACCAGTTCCTCGGCATGACCGGCCTGCCGACCTTCCTCTGCGTGGACGTGATGAAACGCCCGAACATCGAAGCGGATGTGGCGCGTTACGAGCAGCATCTGAGCGAGGTGTTTGGCCTCAAGGCCTGACGCTCGGCTACTATCGAAGGCCTGAGCTTGCGCAGCAGGCCTTTCGATTCGAGGACACCCGTGAAAGCCAGATCCGATGAGTTGCAGATTTTCGTCTGCGTGATCGAGTGCGGTTCGATTTCCGCCGCCGCCGAGCAGGTCGGACAGACGCCGTCGGCGGTCAGCCGCACGCTGTCGCGACTGGAAGCCAAGCTCGACACCACGCTGATCAACCGCACCACTCGGCGCATGGACCTGACCGAGGAGGGCAAGTACTTCTTCGAACAGGCCAAGCTGATCCTCGACCAGATGGACCAGCTCGAAGAGCGCCTGTCTTCGCGCCAGCAGACGCCATCAGGGCGACTGCGGATCAACGCCGCGTCGCCGTTCATGCTCCACGCCGTCGTGCCGTACATCGACGAATTCCGCCGGCTGTACCCGGACATCCAGCTCGAACTCAACAGCAACGACCTGATCATTGACCTGCTGGAACAAAGCACCGACGTCGCCATCCGCATCGGCACCCTCGCCGATTCGACGTTGCATGCTCGTTCGCTCGGGTGCAGTCCGCTGCTGATCCTGGCCAGTCCCGCATACCTTGAGAAACACGGTGCGCCGCGCGAAGTGGCCGATCTGAGCGAACACACGTTGCTCGGCTTCACCCAGAACGAAGGCCTCAACCAGTGGCCACTGCGTTACGTTCACGGTGACCGTTGGCCGATCACCCCGGCGATCAGCGCCTCCAGCGGCGAGACGGTTCGCCATCTGGCGCTGGAGGGGCAGGGCATCGCCTGCCTCTCGCATTTCATGACCATCGACGACATTCGCGCCGGACGCCTCAAGGTGTTGCTGGCGGAATTCAACAGCGGTTATCGCCAGCCGATCAACGCGGTGTACTACCGCAACTCGCAGCTGGCGCTGCGCATCCAGTGCTTCCTCGACTTCATCCAGAGCAAACTGGCGGCTTACGCCAGCGCCGATTTCAAAGGCTGATTCGTGATCCCTGCGCAACAGTGATTTGGTTGGGGGCAGGTTTTTCCACCGGGCTCGCCGGTCGATACTCGTTGCATCACTTACTCACGCAGGGAGTTTCTCCATGAACGTATTCGTCACCGGCGCCGCCGGTTTTATCGGCGGCTCCATCGCCACCGGTCTGGTCCAGGCCGGTCACACCGTCACCGGTCTGGTGCGCAGCGCCGAACAGGCCGATGAGTTGAAAGCACTGGGCATCACCCCGGTGATCGGCACCCTCGACGACAACGCATTGCTGGCCGAACAGGCCCGCGCCGCCGACGCCGTGATCAACGCCGCCAGCAGCGACCATCGCGGCGCCGTCGAAGCCTTGCTCGATGCCCTGCGCGGCTCGAACAAAGTGTTCCTGCACACCAGCGGTTCGAGCATCGTCGGCGATGCGTCCGGCGGCAAATCCAGCGACGTCATCTACTTCGAAGACAACCTGCCGGAGCCGACCGTCGACAAGGCCGCACGCGTGGCCATCGACAACCTGATCCTCGCCGCAGCGAAAGACGGCGTGAACTCGGCCGTCATCTGCAACACCCTGATCTACGGCCACAGCCTGGGCGTCAATCGCGACAGCGTGCAACTGCCGCGCCTGCTGAAACAGGCACGCAAAAGCGGCGTGGTGCGTCACGTCGGCACCGGCCAGAACATCTGGTCCAACGTACACATCGAAGACGTGGTGGCGCTGTACCTGCTGGCCCTGACCCAAAACGTTCCGGGCAGCTTCTACTTCGTCGAAAGCGGCGAAGCGTCGTTCATCGACATGACCACCGCCATGGCCGAAGCCCTGAACCTCGGCGAGCCACAAGACTGGCCACTGAAAGACGCCGAAGCCGAGTGGGGTTACGAAATGGCCAACTACGGCCTCGGTTCCAACAGCCGCGTACGCGGCAAACATGCCCGCGAGCTGCTGGGCTGGGCGCCGAAGCGTACGTCGGTGGTTGAATGGATTCGTAACGAAATGGTGTGAGTTCACGCTGAAAAGGCGACGTTCCCGAGACCGGTGGAAGCAAGCTTGCTTGTTTTCACCGGTTTTTTTGTGCCCGAGGATTATGAAAATCCCACCCCGCGATTTTCATTATTCGCGACAAGGCATATCCAAAAACGACAACCCTTATCCCTCCACGAAAATTACTTTCACTGGGTTTGAAAACTCGATCTCGAAATGATTTATGAGTTTCACAACCCATTCGAACGTGACCCTTTCGAGGAGTACCGCATGACACCGTCCTTCGGCTATTGGCTGCTGGTGTACGCCGCCGTTGCCATCATCGCCCTGATCGTTCTGATCGCCCGTTACCGGCTCAATCCGTTCATTGTCATCACCCTGATTTCCATTGGCCTGGCGCTGGTGGCGGGGATGCCGCCGTCCGGCGTGGTGGGGGCGTATGAGGCCGGGGTAGGCAAGACGCTGGGGCACATTGCGCTGGTGGTGGCGCTGGGGACGATGCTCGGCAAGATGATGGCCGAGTCCGGTGGCGCCGAGCAGATGGCACGCACGCTGATCGAGCGCTTCGGCGAGAAGAACGCGCACTGGGCGATGGTGTGCATTGCGTTTCTGGTGGGGCTGCCGCTGTTTTTCGAAGTCGGTTTCGTGTTGCTGGTGCCGATTGCCTTTACCGTGGCGCGGCGGGTTGGCGTGTCGATCCTGATGGTCGGTTTGCCGATGGTCGCGGGTCTGTCGGTGGTGCATGCGCTGGTGCCGCCTCATCCGGCGGCGATGCTGGCGGTGCAGGCTTATCAGGCGTCGGTCGGGCAGACCTTGCTGTATGCGATTGCCATCGGCATTCCGACGGCGATCATTGCCGGCCCCCTGTACGCCAAATTCATCGTGCCGCGCATTCAGTTGCCGGCGGATAACCCGCTGGAAAAACAATTTCTCGAACGCGAACCCCGCGACAGCCTGCCGGGTTTCGGCATCACCATGGCGACCATTCTGTTGCCGGTGGTGCTGATGTTGATCGGCGGCTGGGCCAACCTGATTGCCACGCCGGGCAGCGCTTTCAATCAGTTCCTGTTGTTCATCGGCAACTCGGTGATCGCGCTGTTGCTGGCGACGCTGTTGAGTTTCTGGACCCTCGGCATTGCCCAGGGTTTCAACCGCGAATCGATCCTCAAATTCACCAACGAATGCCTGGCACCGACCGCCAGCATCACCTTGCTGGTGGGCGCCGGTGGCGGTCTGAACCGGATTCTGGTGGACGCCGGCGTCACCGATCAGATCGTCGGCCTCGCTCACGAATTTCATTTGTCGCCGCTGATCATGGGCTGGCTGTTCGCCGCGTTGATGCGCATCGCCACCGGTTCGGCCACGGTCGCGATGACCACGGCTTCCGGCGTGGTCGCGCCAGTGGCCATCGGTCTGGGTTATCCCCACCCGGAACTGCTGGTGCTGGCGACCGGCGCGGGCTCGGTTATCTTTTCCCACGTCAACGACGGCGGCTTCTGGTTGATCAAGGAATACTTCAACATGACGGTGGCCCAGACGTTCAAGACCTGGACGGTGCTGGAAACCCTGATCTCGGTTGTCGCTTTCGCCCTGACCGTCGGTCTTTCTTACCTGCTGTAGTCGGAGTTATCCGCCATGGACATCCTTTATCAGATCCGCGCCCGTCAGGATTCCTTCAGCGCCGGTGAAGGACGCATCGCCCGTCTGATGCTCGACGACGTAGGATTTGCCGCCTCCGCCAGCCTCGAAGAGCTGGCGCAGCGGGCCGAAGTCAGCACCGCCACGCTGTCGCGCTTTGCCCGCACCGTCGGTTGCCGCGACTTGCGCGATCTGCGCCTGCAACTGGCCCAGGCCAGCGGCGTCGGCAGCCGTTTCCTCGACCCGGCGGGCACGCCCGAACAGTCGGCGTTTTACGGGCAGATCGTCGGCGATATCGAAACCACCCTGCGCCAGCATCTGTCGGCGTTCGACGAATCGCGCTTCGCCGATGCGGTGAAACTGCTGGGCCAGGCGCGGATGATCCACGCCTTCGGCATCGGCGGTTGCTCGACCCTGTGCAGCGATGAGTTGCAGGTGCGACTGGTACGCCTCGGCTACCCGATTGCGGTGTGCCACGACGCGGTGATGATGCGCGTCACCGCCGCCAGCCTCAGCGCCGAGCAGGTGGTGATCGTCTGTTCGCTGACCGGCATCACCCCGGAGTTGCTGGAGACCGTGGCGCTGGCGCGCAACTACGGCGCACGGATTCTCGCCATCACCCGCGCCGACTCGCCGCTGGCGGAACTGGCCGACATCGTCCTGCCGCTGCAAGGCGCCGAGACCTCGTTCATCTACAAACCGACGGCGGCGCGCTACGGCATGCTGCTGGCCATCGACGTGCTGGCCACCGAGCTTGCGCTGGCCAATCCTGAAGACAATCAAGAACGTCTGCGGCGGATCAAACTCGCCCTCGACGAATACCGTGGCGGCGACGATCACCTGCCGCTGGGAGACTGACATGCTGTACGACACCCTGATTCGCAACGCGCTGGTCATCGACGGCAGCAACAGCCCCGGTTACGCCGCCGACGTGGCGATCCTCTATGGCCGCATCGCGCGCATCGGCGACTTGCACGACGTCAGCGCCAGCGAGGAAATCGACGCCGCCGGCCGTGTGCTGGCGCCGGGTTTCATCGACGTGCACACCCACGACGACACCGTGGTGATCCGCCAGCCGCAGATGCTGCCCAAGCTCAGCCAGGGCGTGACCACGGTGATTGTCGGCAACTGCGGGATCAGTGCGGCGCCGGTCAGCTTGCGCGGCGATCCGCCGGATCCGATGAACCTGCTCGGCACTGCAGCGGCGTTCGTTTATCCACGTTTCAGCGATTATCGGGCGGCGGTCGAAGCGGCCAACACCACGTTGAACGTGGCGGCGCTGGTCGGGCATACGGCGCTGCGCAGCAATCATCTTGATGATCTGTTTCGCACCGCCACTGACGATGAAATCAGCGCCATGCGCGAGCAGTTGCGTGAAAGCCTGGAGGCGGGCGCCCTCGGTTTATCCACAGGTCTGGCGTATGCGAGTGCGTTCTCGGCATCCACCGATGAAGTCATGCAACTGACCGAAGAATTGAATGCGTTTGGCGCGGTGTACACCACGCACCTGCGCAGTGAATTCGAACCAGTGCTGGAAGCGATGGACGAGGCCTTCCGCATCGGCCGCCACGCCCAGTCGCCGGTGATTATTTCCCACCTCAAATGTGCCGGCGCCGGTAACTGGGGGCGCAGTCCGCAATTGCTCGCCTCGCTGGAGGAGGCGGCGAAAACTCACCCGGTCGGTTGCGATTGCTATCCGTATGCGGCGAGTTCTTCGACCCTGGACCTGAAGCAGGTCACCGACGCCCACCGCATCACCATCACTTGGTCGACGCCGCATCCGGATATGGGCGGTCGCGACCTGATGGACATCGCCGCCGAATGGAACCTGTCATTGCTCGACGCCGCCAAACGCCTGCAACCGGCGGGCGCGGTCTATTACGGCATGGACGAGAACGACGTGCGCCGGATCCTCGCCCATCCGCTGTCGATGGTTGGCTCCGATGGCCTGCCGGAAGACCCATTCCCGCACCCGCGTCTGTGGGGGGCTTTCCCACGGGTGCTCGGACATTTCAGTCGTGATGTCGGGCTGTTTCCGCTGCACACCGCCGTGCACAAGATGACCGGTCTGTCGGCCGCGCGTTTTGGCTTGAAGGAAAGGGGCGAGATTCGTGAAGGACGCTGGGCAGATCTGGTGTTGTTCGACCCGGCAACCGTGCGTGACGTGGCGGATTTCAACGACCCGCAACGTGCCGCGCAAGGCATCGACGGGGTGTGGATCAATGGTGTGTTGAGTTATCGCGACGGCCAGGCCAACGGGCAGACAGCAGGGCGGTTCCTGGCGCGCCAGGGCGATCTGCGCGATGGCTTTCGTTGAATTTTGCTGACTGCGTCACGGTGATGGCACATTGCAATTAAAGAAAGCCATCACCAAGCCGAATTGCTGACATCCACCCCGGCTACACTCTGGGGCCAATCAGTCAGGGAGCAACCCATGAGCTTCGGCAAAACCACCCCGATTCTGCGGATTTTCGATGAAGCCAAAGCCGTGGAGTTCTACGTCGACTTCCTCGGCTTCAAGATCGACTGGCAGCATCGTTTCGAACCCGGTTTCCCGTTGTACCTGCAAGTGTCGCGCGGCGAGTGTGTGCTGCATCTGTCCGAACACCACGGCGATGCGGCACCGGGTTTGGCCCTGCGGATCGAGACCGATGAGCTGGAGGCGTTTCAGCAGCAGTTGCTGGCCAAGGAATACAAGTTTTCGCATCCACAGATTCAGGCCATGCCGTGGGGCAGCCAGGACATGACCATCGCCGATCCGTTCGGTAATCGTCTGGTGTTCACCAACGCGATCAGTCTTTAGCCGTCGTTCGAGACCCGGTGAGTCTGCCGAAACTCACCGGGCGGCATGCCGCGTCGGCTCTTGAAGGCGCGGTGAAAGGAGCGTGATTCGCTGAAGCCCAGATACTGGGCGATGTCCTGAATCGGCAGGGTGCTGTTGAGCAGGTAATGCTCGGCCAGTTCCTGGCGCAGTTCATCGAGAATCTGCTGATACGACGTGCCGGCCTGATGCAACTGGCGCTGCAGCGTGCGCACCGACACGGCGAGATGTTCGGCGACTTGTTCCTTGCGCGGCAGGCCTTCCTTGAGCAACTGGCGCAGGATGCTTTTGACCCGCTGCTCCAGCGACGCATCCTCCAGGGTCGCCATCAAACTCTGAGCGTGTTCTTCCAGGGTGCGCAGCAAATGTGCATCGGCCTGGCGCAACGGCAATTGCAAATACGGCAGCGGCACGATCAGCGCTGAATACGCCTGATCGAACAGCACCGGGCATTCAAAAAACTGTTCGTACTGCGCCAGCGTCGTGCCCGCCGGCAGTGAGTGTTCCAGCCACACGGCGGCCGGCGACAGTCGGGTATCGGCGATCCAGCGTGCGTATTGCAGCCAGGAGCCGAGCACGTTCTCCACCAGATGCCGGCGGATCCGCCGGCGTTCAAAGCGGCAGCTCCAGATCAGGTGCACGTGGCTATCGTGCACCTCGGCGCGGCTGACGCCCATGTCGCCCACCAGTTTTTCGAACGGCATGATGCGGCTCATGGCATCGCCCAATGTCGCGCAATTCATGGTGATGTAACCCAACACGCTCCACGAGTTGGGCAGGACGAAATTCGCGGCGTTGAGGCCGAACAGCGGATCGCCCGAGTGTTCGCAGAAATAATCCAGCAACCGTTCATGGGTTTCACCCGGCAGGCGCAGGCTGTTGTCGCTCAACTGCTGCGCCTGCAACCCGGCCGCCGCCAAAGCAGGCTCGATGGCCATGCCCAGATGTTCGGCATGGCGCAGGTACTTGAGCAGCGGTGGGACGGAGGTGAAGCCGAGCGATTGCATGACCGAATCCTCTTGATCGAGGCCGCCGGGGGCGGATGAGCGCTCTGAAAGGTAATTTGAATCCGCGAATAAAGTAAATGGCTGGCCTTGGGACCATACAGAGATCTTCGAACTGGTTTGTTAGTCTGCGATCACTCATTTCAAAGATTGCGGGGGAAGCCTTATGGCCAGCATCACTATTCGACTCGATGAGCAGGTGACAGAGCAACTGCGTATCGCTGCCGCCCAAAACGGCCATTCCATGGAAGACGAAGCGCGGCAGATTCTGGAGAACGCGTTGGCTAAGGTTGATCGAGCCGGCGGATTAGGTACTCGGATACGCAATCGATTCGGCGCCATGGGTGGCGTCGAACTTGATCTGCCATCACGTTCAGAAAACCTCAGCGGTTGATAAACACCGCTCAAAAAAATGGCGAGTGCACCGCACTCGCCATCTCTCGCATCAATCCGTCGGCACGACCTTGTCCAGCGCCCGGTTAACGGCCAGTTCGGCGATCATCACGATCTGGGCGATGCCTTGCAGGGTCTTGCGGTGGCTGCCCTCGACCAGCGCTACATGATTGTTGAGCATGACGGTGGCGGAGCCGAGGGATTCGCTGGCGTCCACCAGCAGGGATTCGGTGTCGGCTTCGGGGTGAGTCTGATAGAGAGTGTTGGGTTTGTAGGGCGCGGCCATGATGTGGGCGGTGATGGGGCCCAGATGATAATTGAGGGCGCGTTCGGCGGCTTCGTTGAAGCGTTTCGAGCCGGGGCATTCGTAGGGGGATGTTGGATCCGGGAGGGTTGTGGGTTCGGTGAGCGGTGGGTTTGGCGTTACCTTGAACATGGGTGATTTACCTCTTGGTTGAGGCCGCACCTTTTCGCCGCTAAGCAAAAGGGTGGCAGCTGTGCGCAAGTTAGCGGACCGGTAAGTCACCCAAAACCCGGCGCACCCGAAGGTGCCATGCGCACAGCCACCATCAAGTGCAGGCTTGCGCCTGACTGGATTCGACATGTGCAACCGTTGGGGGACATTCCGAGCCGCTAAGCTCGATCACTGGAAATCAGTGACGCAATCAAATTACGCAGCCAGCCCAAGGCGCACAAGCCGGCGGATTCTGGCGTAGCCGTAGGCAACGGCGCAAGGTTTTGTGGGCTTCGGGACGTATCACGGCGTGTCCTTAAACACCCATCGCCAACCGTGTGTAATTGCGTTTCCGAGCGCGTCATCCAATTCCTGAAAATGGCAATTTCCGGGCAAAAAAGAAGGGCAGCTTTTCAGCTGCCCTTCTTTGTACTTCGGTTTTCGTGTGCAGGGTTTACACGCGGAAGTGGCTCACCATCTGCTGCAACTGCCCACCCAACCGCGCCAGTTCAACGCTGGATTTGGCGGTCTCATCACTCGCCGCCGCGGTCTGTTCCGACACGTCACGGACGTTGATGATGCTGCGGCTGATTTCTTCAGCCACGGCGCTCTGCTGTTCGGCGGCTGCGGCGATCTGCTGGTTCATCGACTGGATGTTCGACACCGTGCGGGTGATGTTTTCCAGCGAGTCGCCGGCCTTGCGGGTCAGGGCCACGCTGCTGTCGGTCAGGGCGCGGCTGTTGTTCATCACGGCGGCCACTTGCTGCGTGCCGTTCTGCAGACCGGCCACCAGGCCTTCGATTTCCTCGGTGGATTTCTGCGTGCGCTGGGCCAGGCCACGGACTTCGTCGGCAACCACGGCAAAACCGCGACCGGCTTCACCGGCACGGGCGGCTTCGATGGCAGCGTTGAGGGCCAGCAGGTTGGTCTGTTCGGCCACAGCCTTGATCACGTCCATGACGCTGCCGATCTTGTCGCTTTCCTGTTGCAGCACGCTCATGGCTTCGGTGGAACGCACCACTTCGCTGGCCAGACGCTCGATCTGGGCGATGGCTTCGTTCACCACTTTGTCGCCTTCGCGGGCTTCGCCGTCAGCGGCGGCTGCAGCTTGCGAGGCTTCTTCGGCGTTGCGCGCGACTTCCTGCACGGTGGCAGTCATTTCGTGCATGGCGGTGGCGACCTGATCGGTCTCGACCTTCTGGCTGTTCACGCCGGCGCTGGTCTGTTCGGTCACGGCCGACAGTTCTTCGGCGGCGCTGGCGATCTGGGTCACGCCGTCGCGGATGCCGCTGATCAGGTCGCGCAGGGTCACGCCCATGCGCGCGATGCCTTGTTGCAGCACGCCGAGTTCGTCGCGGCGGGTGACGATCACGTTCTGGCTCAGGTCGCCGCTGGCGATGCGGTCGACCACAGCCATGGTTTCCTGCAGCGGACGGGTGATCTGACGGGTGATGATGAAGGCAGCGATGATGCCGACCAGCAACGCCAGCAGGGTGCTGATCAGTTGCAGGGTGCGGGCCTGGGTGCTTTCTGCATCACGGCGATCGAGCTGGATCTGATACAGCTGCTCGCTCAGCGATACGATCAGGTTGCCCTGATCGGTCATTTCCTTGCGCGCCTGCACCGCATCGGTGTTGGCGTTCTTGAAGGCCTGCAAGGCGCTGCGGTAGTTGGTCAATGCGGTTTCCAGCTGACGCAGGGCGTCCTGCTGCGAACTGGCGAAATGCACGTTCAGTGGCTTGAGGCTGACAATGGCCACGTCCAGTTGGCCGACGGCTTTCTGCTCGGTCTCGGCGTTGGCGGTGGCGGTGTAGCCGCGCACTTCGTAGCGCGCCAGGATGAACGCTTCCTTGGCGGCGGTGACGGCCTGGAACTGCTCGAAACGCTGTTCGCTCATCTCCATCTGCTGGACGCGAGTGCTGATCGACTGGATCAGGTTGTAGGCGGTCTCGGCATTGGCGCCCATGGTGTCGCGCGCCGTGTTGCCGGTGCGGTAGGCGTTACGCATTTTGTTCAGGGACGTCTGGTACTCGGCGATGGTCGCCGCCTGCTCCTTGAGCAGTTTGACGTTTTCCGGGCTCTTGAAGCTGCTGATCAGCTTCTGCTGTTGGGCGGCGAACCCGTCGAGGGTGGTCTGCACGTTCTGCGCGGCGGTTTCGTCGCCGTTGGTCAGCATGTATTGCAGGCGCACCACGCGCAGTTTGGTCAGGCCGGCGTTGAGCTGGGTGATGTCGCTCATCCAGTTGCTGCGGTCAATCAGGCCGCCCAGGCTGGTCCAGCCGGTGAGCGCCAGGATGCAGGTCAGGGCCAGGACGAGGCCGAATCCGAGCCCCAGTTTCAGGTTAACGCTGATGTTGCCGAACCAGCTATTCATCAAAAATCCTCCAGAAAAACGTTGTGCGTCTTGATCGTCGGTCAGGCTGGAAGATTGTTGTTTTTTTGCGCCAGCAAGGGTGTAAGCAGGACTGTATCGGCCGCAAATCCGAGAGCTGAAAGGTTTTTGTCCTACGGAATTTGTAACAAGCGCCTCCAAGACTTTTTTCACATGAGTTTCACTGGCTGCCCACGCCGCGCTCTTTAACCTCGCCGCATCGAATGACACGTGATGGCGGCTTTTTGTGGAATTGAGACTGAGTCTGTTCGGCGTCAAGCGCTCGATTGATCTGAGCGGTCTGGCCCGTTTTCGAAACACCTGGGTGGTATTGGCGGCCTCGGTGCTGGTCATTCCGCTGACCCTCTGGCTGCTCGCCCCGGCGGCGGTGCCGGACCTTGCCCACGGCAATGTGGCCGGGGCGCAGGCGTTGAAAGAGGGCTGGAACAAGGGCGACATCATCGTGCTGGTGCGCCACGTCGAGCGCTGCGACCACTCGAAAGCCGCTTGCCTGAGCGGCCACGATGGCATTACGGATCGCTCGCGCAGTGTCGCGGTGAGCGTCGGCGCGCAGTTCGAGCAGTTGGGCCTGGACAAGGCCGACGTCTACAACAGCCCGATGGTGCGCACGGTGCAGACCGCCGGCTACATGTTCAACAAGGCGGCGACCGGCGAAGACTGGCTGATCAGTTGCAAGGGCCGGATGCTGCAGGACGCGCTCGCGCACAAAGTCCCGGGACGCAACCTGATTCTGGTGACCCACAGCGAATGCATGGCGCAGCTGGAAAAAGACCTCAAGGTGCCGGCCTCGACCCTCGGGTACGGCGCGTCGCTGTTTGTTTCCGCCGCCAGCCCGGCGGCCCCACAAATGCTCGGCTTCATTGAAGCCTCCGACTGGCGCACGGTGACCACCCGATGAAATCCCGCTTTTACGCTTACAACTTCGGCATCCCGCTGCTCTGCGCGGCCGTGGTTTTTCTGATGTTCGACATGACCAACATCGACATCGCTTTCAGCAATTTGCTGTTCGATCCGCTGACCCACACGTTCCCGCTCGACAAGGTCCACTTCTTCGAAAAACTGACCCACAAGTGGGCGCGGATCATTCCGAACTGGACGGCGGAAATCGCCTTGATCGGCGCGATGTTGTCGTTTGTCTGGCCGCTGCTGAAACCGCAAAAGCATCCGCGTCTGGGTGGTTTTCTCGAGCGCAGCAAAGTCGCACCGGTACTGCGCTTTGCCGCCGAGCACCGTAGGGATTTTCTGTTTGTGGTGGTGGCTTTCGCGGTCTGCACCGGGGTGATCCATTTCCTCAAGGCACACACCAGCGTCTACTGCCCGATCGAGACCACGCTGTACGGCGGAAAGATGCCGCACATCGAGTGGTACAACAATTTCCAGCTGTTCCACGAAGCGGGTGAAGGGCGTTGCTGGCCGGGCGGCCATGCCTCGGGTGGTTTCACTATGCTGGCGCTGTATTTCGTGGCGCGTCGTTATCAGTGGCGTTTCTCCAGCGCGTTGTTGTGGGGCTCGTTGCTGCTCGGTTTTGTCTACGGCACTACGCGAGTCCTACAGGGCTGGCACTACATGTCCCACACGTTCTGGGCCGGCATCTTCGTGTGGCTGGCGTGTTTGCTGACGGCGCTGGCGTTCTACGGGCGGGCTCGTCTGGAGTTGCCGGTGTTGAGCAAGCGAGAGCGGAAGGTGTTCGGCGCACAGCCTGAGGTTTCTCTCTGAGTCCTCGCTGCTGAAATGAAAAACCCGCCATCACCGGCGGGTTTTTCGTTTGTGCTGTCGTGGCTTCAATAGCCCACGAAGTAATACGCCTGGCGCCCGACCATCATGGTCTTGTGGACTTTCAGCGGTGCGGCGGGTTCGCTGTCTCCCGACATCACGGCGATGTGCGAGGGCGATGCACTGAGAAACTCCCGGAGCTGCGCATCGGTATCCAGGCCCTTGAGGACGCTCTGGGTATAGAACACGCTGGCGCCGCCGACCCGTTCGTTGGCTTGAAACAGTGCGACCTGACTGCCGCTCGCTTGCAGCGACTGAATGTGTTCGGTCAGCGGCAGGAACGACAGGTGTTTATCGGCGTTCGGCAGTGCCCATTGCGCGGCGCCTAAATAGCTCGCGATGACAACCGTCAGTATCCCCGCCGCCAGTGTCTGACGATGACGGGCGATTCGTCCGACAAAACCATTCTTGTGATCCTTCAACCTGTCGAACAGCACGCCCGCATATTCCGCTGCGATCACTGCCGCTGCGGGTGTCATCGACATCAGGTACACCGTGCGTTTGCTCGAGGCCAGGGTCAGCAGGATGAACTGCGCGATGATCCACAGGCTGAAAAACAGCAGGTAACGGTTGGCCTTCAGCTCCTTGCGAAAATGCCAAAGGCCCAGATACACCAGAATGTTCCAGGGCAGGAACGCCTGCGGCAGCTTGGCGAGGTAGTAGTAAAACGGCTCGTAGTGCCCGGCTTCGACGAAAGATCCGCTGAAACGTCCGACGCTGTTGGTCAGCAAGACTTCTCTGACTGCCTGGGCGCCGCCGTGCTGATAAAGCACCGCGAGCCAGATCATCAGCGGGATCAGGCCGACAAGGGTCAGCAAACCCGGACGCAGCCAATCCGTCAGCTTGAAGCGCTTGTCCATCAGGTTGTCGGCCAGCAGAAAAGCAAAGATCACCACGCCCGGCATCGCCAGCCCGAGCACGCCTTTGCTCAGCGTGGCGATGGCGATCCCGGCTACAAACAGCAACGAATTGCCTGGAGTCGGTGCTCGCTGCGCCTGAAAAAACGCCAACAGTGCCGTGGTCACGCCAAGTGCTAGCAACGCATCCTCGCCGACGCCGCGTACGTTGCTCCAGTAACTGGCCATGGTCGCCAGCAGAATCCCCGCCGTCCAGGCGATGGCCTTCGGGCGATCGAAGCGACGCAGCATTGCATACAGCAGCATCACGCTGAGCAAACCGGCCACCGCCGACGCCAGTCGCACCGCCCAGGGCGAGACGCCGAAAACCCGCAGGGCGCCGGCGTCCAGCCACAGGCTCAGGGGCGGTTTTTCCAGAAAAGGTTCGCCAAACAGGCGCGGTGTCACCCAGTCGTTGTCCAGTTGCATTTCCATCGCAATGCCCGCAACCCGGGCCTCGGTGGAACCTTGCAGTTGATGGCTGCCGAGGGCGAAAAAGAACAGCAGGGCGGCAAGCAGAAGCAGGGAAGAGGCGGCACGCGACATGGGTTCAGGCAACCGGAAGTGAGCGGAAACCCGAGCTTACGCGGCCATTCCTTAATAATTTGTGAACGTCAGGACAGCGGTCGCGACCAGCGTTGCTCCGACGTTTCGAAACGCGGATTGACCCGCGCCGTCAGCACATGATCCTGCCAGCGCCCGGCAATGTTCAGGTACGCCTTGGCATAGCCTTCACGCTCGAACCCGAGGCGTTCCAGCAACCGGGCGCTGCGTTCATTGCCGGGAATGTAGTTGGCCATGATCCGGTGCAGGTTCTGGGTCTCGAACATATAGGCGATGGCCGCCTCCAGCGCTTCCTGCATCAACCCCTTGCCCTGATGCGCCTCGTCGATGTGATAACCCAGATAACACGCCTGAAACGCACCGCGGATGATCCCGCTGAAATTGCAGGCCCCGATCATCTGCTCGCCGTCCGGAGTCAGCAACGCCATATGCACCGCCAGCCCGGCTTCGAAGGCACTAGCCTGTATTTCAAGGCGTCGGCGGATCTGTTCAGTGGAAAAGTAATCGGTGGTACGAATCGGCGACCACGGCGCGAGGTGACGTTGATTGCGCTGGTAGAACGCGCTTTCCAGCGGCGCTTGATCCGGGTCGAGTACCGCGAGCGTCAGGCGTTGACAGGGCAGGGTCAGCAGCGGCATCGGGTGCTCCGGAAGCAGGGAATGATTGACAGAATTGTCCGGCCGGACGGAAAACACAACTGGATCGCCGAACGCAGAGCACTATAAATTTCCCTGATTCACTGCACATCAGGTTATGAGATTCGTCGTTCAAGGAGGACATGATGGAATGGGCATTCAAGGCGGGGGAGCGGTCGCTGCGACTGATACCGGCGGATCCGGCGTTTTACTCGTTGTTTCAGCAGGCGCTGAACGCCAGCTACCTCGATCATTCGGAATTTCTGCCCTGGCCGCGTGAGTACACCAACGCGGAGCAGGCGCTCGAGTTTCTGCTGAAGGCCCGAAAAGAGTTCAACAGTGAAACCGGCGAGCGACGATGGCTGATCGTGACCGAGGACGGGCAAGCGCTGATCGGTTGCATCGGACTCAAGCCCCGCTCGCGCAACCGCTACGTCGTGGGTTACTGGGCCAACACCGAGCAATCGGGCAAGGGCTACATGCGCGCCGCCCTCACGCACCTGCTCAACAACCTTCCTGAATTCACCTTTTACCTGACGGCGTCCTCTGCCAATGCGCGAAGCCGGCGTTTGGCCGAGGCTGTCGGGTTTGTGTTGATCAGGATCCACCCAGGGGCCCGGCAATCGGAACGGCACGGTGAGCAAGACACCTGCGTCTATCGCCTGCCAGGCAAAACGCAGGCGAAAAAAAGCCCGCAGGAGCGCGGGCGAACCGTAGTTTCTTGAATGAGCGAGGCCAATGTACACGGCCATCACCGCCGCCGGGGTGAAGAAAAGTTCATGTCGATGAACAACTTGCGTCATCGACGAGCGGTCGTTTTTCAGTGCACGACAGGCGCCGTCGTACGAGGCACCAGATTCACTGGATCAAGGTTCTCCACGGCGCGATTGACCAGCATTTCGGTCATGATCGACAGCTGCCGGATCGCCAGCAACCGGCTGCGCTGAGAGCCTGTGAAATCATCGGCGATGTTCGCCGTCATCATGTTGAGCGCCGCCAGGGTTTCACAGGCATGGGTCAGCAGGGTGGCCGTGTCCACATCGGTGCGCACGGAGAAAATCTCGTTGAACGGCAGGGTTCGACGCGGCTTTCTCACGTATTCCTGAGGCTGGGCAAGCACAGCCGGTTCTTTCGATTCGGACTCGTGAGACGGTGTTTGATCAGGCAGGCTTGGGGTGTCTTTTTTCATGACGAGGCTCCATGGTTTCAGGCTCCCGGCGAATCCCTTTGGTAAACCATCTGCCGGGTTGCAGCGGAGCGCGAAGACTAGCGTTTGGAAGCATCTTGAACCAGTTCATGGAAGTCGACGCGGGTTGCGGGAAATTTCCTAGGACGTTGGTGGAGGCATCATTCGGATACTGAGCGGCAAATGCGACAAGGCCCGCGCTGGGGGCCTTGTTGTTGATAGTTGGTGGGCCGGGGTAATTTGAAATGGTGTCTTATCTATCTGAAAATAAAAGGAAAGACACGGTTTTAATTTTCTTTGGAATAACTTTTGGAATACCGCAGGGTCGAGCCGGCCAGCAAAGTAGAATGTGGATTAGCCTGATCTGCATTGCAGGTGACGATGTGGCAAAAATGTCTAATATCTGCGTGACCCCTAATTGAATGGGCAAATCAACACTTTAGTCTGTTTCTCTTACTGGCCCTGAGCTATCCAACCGGTTAAGGTTCGGCATTGATCAAGATAGCTCGCAGGGAGGCGTTACTCGCCTTCCTTACCGACAAATTAAGGAACAGCAGCTTGAACCAGCAAAACCTCGCCGATTTTATCTGGAGCGTGGCCGATGTGCTGCGCGGCGATTTCAAACAGTCCATCTACGGCCGTATCATCTTGCCCTTCACCTTGCTGCGTCGACTGGAGTGCGTCCTGGAGCCGACTCGTGACAAGGTGCTCAGCCAGTATGCGGCGATGAAGGCCAGCGGTGTGGACATGGATTTGATCCTGCCGACCTCGGCGGGCGCTACATTTTTTAACGTTTCGCAGTTCTCTCTGGCCAGCGTCGGCTCCACCAGCACACGGGCCAATCTGGAGGACTACATCGCCAAGTTTTCCGCCAACGCCCGCCAAGTGTTCGAGCATTTCGCCTTCTCTGATTGGCTGGTTCAGCTGGACAAGGCCAATTTGCTTTACTTAGTGACGCAGAAGTTTGCCAGCATTGATCTGCACCCAGCCACCATCAGCAACCATGAGATGGGTCTGGTGTTCGAACACCTGATCCGCAAGTTCGCCGAATCCGCCAACGACACTGCGGGGGAGTTCTTTACTCCGCGTGATGTTGTGCGGCTGGCCACTACCCTGGTGTTTGCCCCGGATCATCAGGCACTCAACGGTGAGGGTGTGGTGCGCACAGTGTACGATTGCGCCGCTGGTACCGGCGGCTTTCTGTCTTCTGCCATTGAGCAGGTGGCCGAGTGGAACCCCAATGCCCGCCTGGTGCCCCACGCTCAGGAACTTAACCCGGAGACCTACGCCATCTCGGTGGCGGACAAACTGATTCAGGGCTTCGAGACTCGTAATATCAAGCTTGGCAACACCCTATCCAACGACCAGTTGCCTCATGAGCAGTTCGATTACTGTCTCGCCAACCCTCCGTTCGGGGTCAAGTGGGAGAAAGTGCAGAAGCAGGTGCAGGATGAACACAGCCAGCAGGGCTACGCCGGCCGCTTTGGCCCAGGCCTGCCGCGTGTGGGGGACGGCTCGCTGCTGTTTCTGATGCATCTGCTGTCCAAGCGCAAGCCGATCGAACTGGGTGGCAGTCGCATCGGCATCGTGCTGTCTGGCTCGCCACTGTTCAACGGCGGCGCCGGCTCCGGAGAGTCGGAGATCCGCCGCTGGATTCTGGAGAACGACTGGCTGGAGGTGATCATCGCCCTGCCCACCGATCTGTTTTACAACACCGGTATCGGCACCTATATCTGGGTGTTGTCCAACCACAAGGACGCGCTACGCAAGGGCAAGGTGCAGCTGATCGATGCCAGCGCCATGCACGCCCCCATGCGCAAGAGCCTGGGCAGCAAGCGCAAGTATCTGTCGGATGAGCAGGTTGCCGAGATCGCCAAGCTGCACGAGGCCTTCGAGGAAGGCGCGAACAGCAAGATCTTCGCCACCACCGACCTCGGCTACCGCCGCATCACCGTCGAGCGTCCGCTGCGCCTGCGCTTTTCGGTTACCCCGGACAAGCTCGCCGCTTACCAGAACACTAAGGGCGCCGATCTGGCCGATGCCTTTGCCGGCGTACAGGGCGAGTTCGACAACCTGGCGGCCTTCCTCAAGGCGGCCGGCATTAAGAAGCTCGGCAAGGGTGCACTAAAAGCCGCGCTGGCCTGCTTCGGCGAGCGCGATGCCAATGCCCAGCCGGTTCTGGATGACAAGGGCAACCTGCAGGCCGACTCCGACCTTCGCGAGTTCGAGAACGTACCGCTTAGCCAGAGCATTGACGCCTACTTCGCCCGTGAAGTACTGCCCCATGTGCCGGATGCCTGGATCGATATCGGCAAGACGGATGCGAAGGACGGCCAAGTCGGTATCGTCGGCTACGAGATCAACTTCAACCGCTACTTCTACGTCTACCAGCCTCCGCGTCCGTTGGCCGAGATCGATGCCAATCTAAAGGCGGTGGAGGCCCAAATTGCCGCGCTGCTGGGCGAGGTAACGGCATGAGCCATTATAAGCCTTATCCAGCCTACAAGGGCTCCGGGGTGGAGTGGTTGGGGCAGGTGCCGGCGCATTGGCAGTTACGTAGGCTTAAACATATGGCCCGTTTTTCTGGCGGCGGAACACCCTCCCGTGACAACCCAGATTTTTGGAATGGTGATATTCCCTGGGTGTCGCCGAAGGACATGAAATCTGAGTTCATTACAGGAGCCGAAGAGTGCATCACTGCAGCAGGACTGTCAGGAAGCAGCTCCTCGGTGGTGCCGGCAGAGCGAGTGCTTATGGTAGTGCGCTCTGGAATTCTTAAACACACGATCCCGGTCGCCATCAATGATGTTTCTGTCGCGCTGAATCAGGACATGAAAGCAATCTGGCTGGACTCGGACTATTTGTCCGCACGGTTCTTCATGCGCTGGGTACAGGGACTGAATGACGATCTATTGAAGGTCTGGCTAAAACAGGGTGCAACGGTTGAAAGTATTGAGCAGGATTACCTTGCCGATACGTTAATGCCAGTGCCACCAGTTAGCGAACGCGAGCATATTGTGCAGTACCTCGACCGCGAAAGCGCCCGCATCGACGCGCTGATTGAAAAGAAAACTCGATTTATCGAACTGCTGCGCGAAAAGCGCCAGGCGCTGATCACCCATGACGTCACCAAGGGCCTCGACCCCAGCGTGAAGATGAAAGACTCTGGTGTGGAGTGGATGGGGGAGATACCGGAGCATTGGGCTGTCTGCAAACTCAGTTTTCGCTACTCGGTCGAGCTGGGGAAAATGCTGGATGAGAAGCGGATCACGAGCACCAGCCTGATGCCGTATCTGCGTAATCAGGATGTGCAGTGGGATGCGGTGAATACTGAGGTTTTGCCGGAAATGGACATCTATCCAAATGAGCTATCGCGTTACACCGTGCGCGCAGGTGATCTCCTTGTGTGCGAGGGTGGCGATGTCGGGCGCGCTGCAATCTGGCGAGGTGAAAGTGATGTGATTGGCTACCAGAAGGCGCTGCATCGGTTACGCCCTCGTAATGACGAAACAGATACAGCGGAGTTTTTCTTCTTCGCTTTGATGGCTGCCAAAGTGGGAGGTGTTTTTGAGGAGTCGGACTCCAAAGCCACCATTGCGCATCTGCCGGCCGAGAAATTCCGTCAGTATCGTTTTGCTTTCCCTCCAGTACGTGAACAACTTGAGATTACCGGGCACATACGAACCCATGTCCAGCGTTTGGAGAAGGTTCAACTAAAGACCGAGCGCAGCATCGACCTGCTCAAGGAGCGCCGCTCCGCCCTGATCACCGCAGCCGTCACCGGCCAGATCGACCTGCGGGAGGCGGTATGAACCAGGGCCGTAGCCTGCGTCTGTTCCTGGTGGATGGCACACCCAACGGCCTGCTCACCGCCGAGATCATGAACTGGACGGGCCATGTGCTAACTGGCCCGCGCTCCAAACTCGCCGAACTGGTACAGCGCCCCGAATGCGCACGCACTGGTGTGTACTTTCTGGTCGGCCCTGACCCAGACGACAATCTGCGCACCCGCGTTTATGTCGGCGAATCCGATGATGTGGCTCAGCGCCTTAAACAGCACAATCGCCTCGAAGAGCAGGGTGGTAAGGATTTTTGGGAGCGGGTGTGTCTGATCACCAGCAAAGATCAAAACCTCACCAAAGCCCATGTGAAATATCTGGAAAGCAAGCTGATCGGCGTAGCGATTAGCGCTGGTCGTAGCTTGTTGGCAAATGGCACCGCTCACGAATACGTGGGGCTGCCTGAGCCCGACCGAGCTGACATGGCCTTTTTCCTCGAACAGATCCGCACCGTATTGCCGGTTCTGGGTTTCGATTTCCTGCGTGAGTTGATCAAGCCTTCGTCGCCAGTAGTGGAATCAGATGCCTCTGCTATTCAACATTCGCCGCGCTTCCGTAGTGCGGTTCCGAAGGAAGGCGGTGTGGCCTATGCGCAGGAAATTGACGGCGAGTTCTTCGTGCTCAAAGGCTCGCAGGCGCGAGCTCAGTGGAGCGGTGTATCGGGTGGCTACGAGTCGTTGTTCAAGCAATTGGTGTTCGAAGGAGTCTTAACGGCTGACGGCCCCAACCACTTGCGATTTACCGATGATTACGCTTTCAGAAGTCCGAGTGCGGCGGCCGCCGTTGTGTCGGGGCGCTCTTCCAATGGCAGAAAGGCCTGGATCGTAGATGGCACTGGCCAGACTTATGCCGAATGGCAGAATCAACAACTGGTTGGCCTCGCCCCCGGTACTGGTAACGAGTAAACCCGTCCGGCTCCTTTGCGGCCGGCAGAAGACAGGGAAGAGAAGGGAACCATGAGCCAACTTCACCACGAGTGCGAATTGGAGCGCCATATCGTCGAACAGCTTGCTTTAGCTGGCTGGTTGGTCGGTAAGTCTGCTGACTACGATGCAGGTCGAGCGCTGTATCCCGAAGATGTGTTCGGTTGGCTGGAAGACAGTCATCCGCAAGCCATGGCCAGGATCTGTGCGATGAATGGCGTTGGTACTGAAGCGGTGGTGTTGGATCGTCTGGTCAGACAGCTGGAAAACAAGGTCGATGGCGGTACGATCAACCTGCTGCGTTACGGCTTTACCGTAGCCGGTGGCGGTACTTTGGCCATGAGTCAGGCACTGCCGGAAGATGACCGTAACGAAACAGTGATCGCTCAATATGCGGCCAATCGCCTGCGTGTGGTGCCACAGCTGCGTTACTCGCTGGACAAGGCCGACGAAATCGATCTGGTCTTCTTCATCAATGGCATCCCGGTGGCTACGGTGGAGCTGAAGACCGACTTCACCCAGTCTGTCGAAGCTGCCATGCAGCAGTACCGCATGGACCGAAAGCCTGAACGTAGAAGCGGCGGTCAGGAGCCATTGCTGAGCTTCAAACGAGGCGCTGTAGTGCACTTCGCCATGAGTGACAGCGACATTCGCATGGCCACGAAGCTGGCTGGCGATGCAACCTTCTTCCTGCCGTTCAACCGTGGCAATGAGGGCGCCGCAGGCAACCCGCCCGGTGAGAACGGCAGCTACCCCGTAAGCTACTTCTGGGAGCGGGTGCTGAAGAAGGACAACTGGCTGCACATTTTCCATCGTTTCGTGCTGCAAGAGCGCAAGGAAGCACAGGACGCCAACGGCAAAACCTATTTCAAAGAAGGTTTGATCTTCCCGCGCTTCCACCAGTGGGAAGGCGTGACCAAGATGATCGACGCCGTACGTGTAGAAGGTCCTGGTCAGCCTTATCTGATCCAGCACAGTGCCGGTTCCGGTAAAACGAACACAATCGCCTGGACAGCGCATTCGCTAATCCGCGTCCGTCGTCCCGATGGTGATCCGTACTTCCATAGCGTGATTGTGGTGACTGACCGCCAAGTGCTGGATCAGCAGCTGCAGGACGCTATTCAACAGATAGAGCACCAGACGGGTGTGGTCTGTGCGATCGATCGTCAGCGGTCGAATCTGCCCAAGAGCCAGCAATTGGCCAATGCCATGCTTGACGGGGTGCCGATCGTCGTCTGTACCCTGCAGACTTTTCCGTATGCGCAGAAGGCCATTCTCAGTGAACAGAGCCTGCGCAACCGTCGCTTCGCCATTATTATCGACGAGGCGCACAGCTCCACGGGAGGGAGCACTGCTGACGACCTGCGCTATGTATTGACCGGCCAAAGCGAGGCCGAGTGGGAGAAACTTTCCAAGGAAGAGCGGTTGTCGGTCTGGCAGAGCTCGCGCTCGCGTCCGGGCAACGCCAGTTACTTCGCCTTCACCGCCACGCCCAAGCACTCGACACTTAGCCTGTTCGGCCGGCCACGCAATGCAGGCCAACCGGTAAGCATCGATAATCCACCGGCACCGTTTCACCTCTACACCATGCAGCAGGCCATCGACGAAGGCTTCATTCTCGATGTGTTAAAGAACTACACCAGCTATGAAGTGGCGTTCAAGATCGGCAGCGACATGGTCGATGACACGCGGGTCGACGAGAAAAGCGCCGGACGTAAGTTGGCCAAGTGGCTCTCGCTTAACCCCGTAAATGTGGGGCAGAAGGTCGAGCTTATCGTTGAGCATTTCCGCAAGAACGTCGCGCACCTTCTCAGCGGCCAGGCCAAGGCAATGGTGGTGACCAGCTCACGTGCGGCAGCGGTGAAGTATCACCTGGCGTTGGAGGACTACTGCAAACGCAAAGGTTATGGAAATGTGCAGGCCATGGTGGCTTTCTCCGGTGAGGTGCCAAATACCGATGTAGAGGCGCCGAGCTTGCCTGTCGATCATCAATTCAGTGAAACCAATCTGAACCCCGGATTCCTTGGTCGTGATATGCGCAAGGTGTTCGACACTCCGGACTACCGGGTGATGATCGTCGCCAATAAATATCAGACCGGCTTCGACCAGCCGAAGCTGGTGGCCATGTATCTGGACAAAAAAATATCCGGTGTAGAGGCCGTACAGACACTCTCACGTCTAAACCGTACCTTCCCCGGCAAGGACAAGACCTTCGTCATTGACTTCGCCAACAAGGCTGAGGAGATCCTGGCGTCGTTCAAGACTTTCTACCGCGATGCTCAGGTGGCGGATATCCAGGATCCGAACATCGTCTACGACATCAAGCAGCGGCTGGACGGCATGCTCATCTATGAGCAAGTTGAGGTGGAGGCCTTCGGCGACGCTATCGTCGACCCTAAGGTTACGCATCAAAAGCTGTTCTCCCTGACTCAGTCGGCTACTGACCGCTTCAACGGCAAGTTGAAGACACTCAATGATGCTATCGACTTGTGGGAAAAAGCTTGGGAAAAGTCTCATGACGAAGGCAACGAAAAGGACATGGAGTACGCTGACGTACAGCGCTCAGAGTACTGCAAGGCCCGCGACGAGCTGATGATTTTCAGTGAAAGCCTGACCAAGTTCGTGCGTAGCTACGAGTACATCGCTCAACTCATCGACTTTGGCGATCCGAGCCTGGAGGCATTTGCCAGCTATGCACGCCTGCTGCGAAAGCGCCTAAAAGGCATTACAGCCGAGCAGGTGGATCTGGGCGACCTCAAGCTCAGCCATTACAAAATCAAGAAAGGGAACAACCTGGACGGTGTAACCGTCGTGTCGGAAACGCCAGGCCTTTACGGCGTAACCGACAACGGACTACGTGATGCCCGCGATCGTGAGAAAAAGTACCTCACCGAACTCATCGAGAAACTCAACAACGCCTTTGGCAAGGACATCACCGACACTGACCAGGTGGCCTTCGCTATGCATGTGTCTGAGAAACTGCGCGCAGATAACGTGGTGATGGCCCAGGTGCACAACAACACCATGGAGCAGGCTATGAAGGCTGACCTGCCATCCAAGGCCGTTGCAGCCATTGCCGCAGCCATGAGCAGCCACAATAGTATGGCTACCAAGCTGCTCAGTGATGAGTCTACGCGGGATGTGTTCCTCACGGTAGTGTACGAGCTGCTGAAGAAGGATTCGGGGAAAGGGCTTTTTGAGTTAGCGAGGCCGAATACTTAGCACTCTTGCGGTAAGCGTGCAAGCAGCCACCGGGGCCGCTTGCCAAGCTCTGTAGGTAATTTTTTGAAGTCGAGGAGCTACCTGATGAGTGTTGGGGTCGTATTGGGTGAAGTCCCCTTGTTAATAGTACTAATGAAGGCGTTCTTTAGGTTTGCATATTTTTTGGTAGGTAAAGCTTTGACCAGAATATGAGTTCAAGTAAGCTTAGGATTGAAGACCTTAGAGTGTAATTGCTGATGTAGTATTTTTCAGCGGGGTCCGCATGGATGTATTTGCCACACACCCAGTATAAAGAGTTCGATAAGTTAAATATGGCTGAATTTTGATATTCCGCTTTTGTTGGAGTGAAATTGGCGGACGGGTATCCATTGAGGTGCTTCATTAATTTGTTGAAATCTAACATCCCGTTAGGTCTTATCAGGCTGTCTGGAACAACGGGCTTGTTGTGTTGGTTGATGGTTTTATAGATGGTCTCTTGAAGCGATCTTATGTCTCTAAGTATACCGCCAAAACGAGGGAAGCTGGTCTCATTTTCGTTTTTCAGAATCTCTACAAGAGTTGACTCCGCATTTTGATTATAGCCGTAAGTTCTGAGGATGGAGAATGCTTCGCTGTGTGCGATGGTTATTTTAATAAGTTCAGAGTTGTCGCAGTAGTATTTTAATTTTGTGACGGCTTCACTCAGGCCGTCTGGTGTTTTCTGGAATATATTCTTTTCTTCTGCAAATCGCTTAAAGTTATTGAAAGCATCGTCGTCGCCTGTGAGCACGATTCGAGGGAAATTTGGAAAGTTGGTGTCGAGATATTTAAGTGCGGTGCCAATAAAATTTTCATTCTCAATTGCCTGGTCATCAGAAATCAAGCATTTTATATCAAGAACTACGGCGGAAATGGAGGTGTGATGCTTTGGCATCACCTCCTGTAAACCCTCAAGGCTTTTTCTATATATTAGACGAAGATTGTTGTTCTGAGCCTCGATTTTGAAAGTGTCTTTGAAGTTTTCGTCGTCGTCGATGAGGAGGATGTTATTCATTTATTGCTCTTCCTTGTTAGGTATTTCGATTCTCATTGAAAAGCCTTTCACCTTGTTTTCATCTATTTCAATGTCTCCGTCATGCGCTCTAATTATTCTGTAGATGTAGTTTCCGCCAATGCCAGAGCCGTTGCTTGATTTGCTTTTTGTGAAGAATTGAATGTAGTCTGATTTTGTTAGAGTAAATGGTTTTCCGTTATTGCTGTACTCTAAGATTGCAATCTTTCGTTCTTTATCTTCCTTTACCGTGAAGGTTATTTTATCTTTGCTGGATGGTGCTGTAAATGCGTGGTGTTCAGCGTTTGCTATAAGCTGGTCTATTACTTGCAATATTGAGGCCTGATGTATGTTGACCTCAATGTCATAGCCTTTGACTTCCAATTTGTACTTGTGAGGGCGTTCAATTGTTTTGTTGTTAAGATGATTGCTAAGAAAGGTTAGTAGCCTGGTTTTTACGAACTCTGAAGGTTTTAAGTTCAGACTCATGATTTCTTTAACAAGTGACAGAGTGTCGTTTAGTTCTTTAGAGTTGGTGGCTATTTTTTTAGATACAGAACCAATGTCAAGATTTTCAGGCTGCTCAAGTAGTTCCATGAAATCATCATCTAGCTCTAGCTCCTCCTCGCCGTATTGAGCTAGCGTAGAGATGTTATGTCTCTCAATGATTCGAATAAGCTTGTTAGACAGAGAGTTAATTTTGACGAGCTTTGGTCGGAGTTCATGAACTAATGTGCTTATTAATTCATTTTCCTTTTGAATGCTTTCCTCTTCAAAGCCGATTGCTCGTAACCTTTGGGTGACCCTTTCTTTCTCCGCAGATATCAGGTTAGATTTTTGTGTTGCTATGAATTCTCTTTGGGAGTCCAACGGCATCATTGGAATAATTATTTCTGAAAGTAGACGTTTGCTAATGAAGGGCATCACGGTGCCAATGCGTCTCTGTTCAACTTGTTTTTGTATTAGTGGTGAATAAAGTTGATAATATAAGTACTCAATGTCGAGAGATGACTTTGGAAATGGGCGTAAAGTAAGTACTCCGTTGTGAGTTATGATTTCGGGGAGCGTCTCGGATGGTTTAAATATTGTAGGCTTTAAATTATCACCAATGCGGGCAATAAGAAGCGACTCTTCCCTGACTAACGATTTTTCGGACTGTTTGGTTTTAACTATGCGTGAGTTGGACTTTCCTGAGGAAAGGCGCATGTCCAAAATGTCTTTTTCTAGGCTTTCAATTTTAATAAATGGGGTATCTTCATCGAGGGCTTGGATATCTCGAGTTATGGTGCCGGAGATTATTTCAACGAGATCGCCAAGTTTTCTAGCTTTGCCGCCCTTCAGTAACTTTCCAGCTTCTTTGAATTCGTCGGTGTAGTAGGATGCGCTCAAACTTTTTTGAGATGACACTTCCTCTGTGCTCACTATTTGTGAGTTTGAGGAGTCAGTATCTTTCTCTTGGTATTGCTCAAGGATGCTATATATGTCAAGAATTGGTATTTGCGACGCTGGGGCTAGGTTCTCAGCGGTTATGAATTTTATTCTATTGATTAAGAAGGATGGTTTTGACTTGTTTAAAATTATTATTGATGACTTGCCGTTTGTATATGGTCTCAAGCTACCTGCTGGCAAGCTGATAATGCATTCTATAATGTCGTTAGATAAAAGATGCTCTCTGTAGCTCTGCTCTTTTCCTTGGGATAGTAAAAAGCTATCTGAAACTGTAAGCACTGCTTTTCCCTGCTCGGCAAGCTTTGAAGTCACAAACTCTAGCAGTGGGATAAAGCCTTTTTCCTTCCACGGAGATACATGGCTGGAATAACCGGTAAGAGGAAGGTCTCCAATGATATGGTCGTAGTGCAAGCCGTCGTCTATATGGTTTAAGCAGTTTTCTGGAATGATCTCATAGTTTGATATTGCATGCATCTCAAGATTCATTAGTGCAATCTGAGCTGTGCTGTTGTGGATTTCACTGCCTTTAATATGCGGTTGTGCATCAGCTATTCTGGATACGTGGCTTAGTATGCTTCCTGTTCCGCAAACGGGATCGTAAACGACTCCAGATTTAGGGTTTAGTAGTTTAGCCATCAGCTCAGAAACTTGCGGAGCTGTACCAGTAGCGTGTTTTTTTTGTGTCGAAGGTGTACGTGTTTCGAGTATATATTCGAACGCAGTGCTAAATTCACTTGTGCTGAAAAGTAAGGTGTCTACTTGTTGTGTCATGTTTATTATATTTTCTAATCTCTCAGGTGGGCATTTGCTGAGAAGGTTAGAGAAGTCATTGAAGAGACCTAAGTCGTCTTTCTGGTCATGTTTGACAGACTTAATGAGATCAAGCCATGCTGCGAGTATACTCTTTGAGTTTAGTTTGCTGCTGTGAATTATTCGGTTTCTTAACTCGGTATATTCGCCGTGTCTCTTGTGTGTGTCTATAAGTCTTTTGTAATAAAAGAGAGCGATCACTAGGAAGTGCAGCTCATGGTTTTTGTAGTTGGCTTGAAGCGTGCTTAGTAAGTACCAATGCGCCCTTATCAGTTCCTTCCATTTATTGTTGGATATTGATACTATTTTTCCATTGATCTCTTGAAGTGTCTCTTGGTTTTTTCTGACTATGTCGATTATATCGATGATTGAGTATTTTCTGCTGCGTCTATAATTTAATTCTTCTGTGATTTCTGATGCGGTAAGAGGGCGCTTTTCTACAATGCCTAATATTTCTTCAGTTAGCTGCACTGGAGTCTCCGGCGAAGTAGTGGGTAAGTGACTATGTGCTGAGTTCAATGCTGGCTTCTTCTTGGGTATGCTTAAATTTTTAGTTGTTTTGATCTATTGCGATCCATTGGCTCAGGATCTTTGTACAGAAAGACTCACGGGCTCTACAAAGCAATTGTTTGTGCCAGAGAGACTCTGGAGTGGCCTGTCTACTGAAAGCTGGATTGGTAGTTTAGGCAATGGGTTGTTTTCCCAGCCAAGGAGCAACGCGGGCCTCTGCGCCAAGAGCCGTACCAATTCAAGATACAAATGTAAGAGATCACAGTTTGAGGTCATTCTCTAATCGTCTCCAGATCAACATGGCGGTGAGTTGGTAATAATAGCGTGTGTTGCTGGAATGGTCTTTCAGGTGATGAGTGAAAAACCAGCGAATGTGCTTTACCTGCCATCTCCACGGGTTGTCCCTCTGCCATCGTTGTTGAATGGCCGCTTGCATGATTCGGGCTTGGCGCAGGTGGCGTTGCTGAGTGGCCTTTGAGCCGGTCAGTGCGCCGCCTAGGAACAGCTCCATATCGAACAGTTTGGTCACGCTCGACCTCCAATGTAGGCCGAAATCACTTCGATCCGGTTATGCCCGAGTTCAACGCTGATCTGTTGTCGCGCTTGCTGATCAAGGTCGCGGTCAATGCGATAGCAGTGGCCACCATTGACCGGAGCGGTGTGGCCAGTGAGCTGCTCGTAACGTTCGCAGGCGTAGGCCGCTCGCAGTTCATGGAAACCCTTCAGCCCGTGTTCATGCAGCGTTTCGCGGGCGGGGAGTACGGTCTGATGCAGGAACACGGCGTAGCTTTCGTCTCGAGCCAGCAAGTTGCGGCTACGGGGCGGCGAGGCATGACGAGCCAACTGCAGGGCCGCTTTCACCGCTTCATTGGCCACGATCCATCGCGGCGCTGAAGCACCTGAGCGGCCGCCTTTGGTGCCGTCCTGGATGTTGATGCGGCCTAAGTGTTCGGCTTCGCGGTGCAAGCGTGGCAGGTCAGCCAGGATTGCTTCGCGCAGGCGCATACCGGTTGTTCGGGCCAAAAGGACAATCGCGGCCACCCGCTCGTGGTGCTGTTCGCCAAGTGCCTCGAGTACTCGCCGCACCTGTTGGTGGTCTTGGCCATCCGGTGCGCGGGTGCGTACGCTCGAGCGCTGCTGTCCTAACGCCTGGCTCGGACTGGCGATCCTGACGTCCTGATCACCGCGCAGCGCAGCGAGGGTGCGGTTGACGCTGCTCAGGCGGTTCTGCGCGGTGGCGATGCAGAGTTCACCTTGCTGGATCTGCTGGCGTAGGTAAGCCGCGTAGTCTTGCAACGTCCCGCGATCAATCTGGCGCGCATCGTTGTAACCGGGGCCGTCTTCTGACCGACACCAGCGCACGAACGCTTGCCAACGATCACTATGCGCTTTGACCGTGGCGAAGTGGCCACCGGCAAACAGATCCTTGAGCGCTTGCGGGCCGGCGTAGCTCAGTTGGCGGCCATAGCCAAAGTTGCGGCCCTCACGCCGACTAATCAAGGTCATCGTCATCACCGTTTTCGTTTGTTTGCAGAAAGAGCAGCAGGGCTTTCCAGTGAGGGCTGAGCTTGTCCACCTGCCGCCAGTGTGTCGGGCGGATCAGGAGAGCGTTCTCGTGGTGTTGCAGCAGTGCCCCTTCCTCACGCAGTTGCTCGATCAGCAGGGCGGGGTTGGTAAGCTCCAGGGGTGGTGTGGCGACAGCGGCGACAGTGGCGACAACCCGCGTCGTTTCTGGCCTGGGGCGTGGCGACAGGGTGGCGACAGAAGCGGCGACACGGCGCGATTCTTGCGGCGTTTGATGTTGCGCTTGGTAGCGGCGCACCGCGTCATTGAGGCGGAACATGGCGGACCTCGAAGGTTCTTCCATCACGGCTGCTCAGCCAGCGATGAGTGATCAGCACGACCAATAAAGAGGCGGTATGGTCAGCGCTCTTGCGGGCAAAACGAGGGCCGTTGCGATTGACGTCTCGGATGCTGAAGTGGGTCCAGCCTTTATGCACCAACCAGCGCAGCAGCCGATCCGCCTCTTCGCTTCGGCTATTAACCGGTTCTTGTTCGGTCAGGCGCTGGATCTCGGCCAGGTAATAATCCATCAGCGTGGAAGCCCGCTGGATGTGTGCTTCGTCCAACGCACTGTCCTCTTCAACCATGGCCAGCACACCCGCGATGCGCAGTACATTCGCCGCGGCCTTGCCCGCGACCGGCTGGACGCCGGCCAGTTCGCCGAACTCGCCAGACTGGCACTCGATGGTGTCGTGAATATCAATCCAGGCACGACGGGCACGGGGAGTCAGTTCCAGCGTGGCGGGATTGAGTGAGCCATCTTGATGAAGCGACCAGGGCTGTTGCAGCAGGGCGGTGATCCGTTGTTGGTAGCGCTGGACTCTGGCATCTCGGCTCAGGTCGATCGCCTGGTAGAGCCGCTGGCCAACCAAGCGCTCGGGCCAACTGATCAGGCAACGGCCGAGGATGCCTTGGCCATTGATCACCGGGTCTTTGAAAATCTGGTTGGCCAGGTAAGGCTGCAGCATCAGATGCAGGCTGAGGCGGCGATCATAGGCTCGCAGGCTTTCTCCGGCCATGGCGCGGGCCCGGTCGATCGGGCTGCCATCCCACAGCATCGACAAGGTGGTGATTGCCTTGAGCAGATTCTCTTTGCTCATGGTGCTGCTACCCAAGAATTGGCCACCTTCATCATTGAACAAACCCATGCTGGGCAAGCCATGGCACAGGCTTTTGACCAGGGCCTCGATAGTGGGCTCGGCAATGATCAGTCTCGGTGGTACCGGCTCGGACAGCTCGCCGCCATCCGCCCTGGAGGTTGTCTTTGAGGTTTTGGGTTTGGCCATGATGCTGGTAGCGGCGCGATAGGCTTTGAGCTTTTCCTCATACAGGGTCCACTGCTGTCGTTCCCACTCGCGCGCCGCCTTCAGGGCCAGGTGATCCACCGCGCTTTTTCGATCACCCGAAGACGCCACCGTCAGTAGGTAGAGGGACAGCGGATAGGTTCGACCGTCGAGTTGGGCATTGGCATGGCCCTGGCTCACCAGGGCAGCGCTGGCCAGCACCGATTGAGCGGCCATGGCGCAGGGCACGCCGATCACCTCGGCCAGTCGCTCGACCGCAGGGCCTAACAGATCCCCGAGTGCTTCGACCGGGTAGGGCAGTGGCGCCTGCTGGTACTCCAGCAAGGGTTGTGGGGGCTCGAACGCTTCGCACAGTTGCATCCCAACTCTCCTGAAATTATCGACTTCGTCCTCACTCATCCCGCCACGGTTGTTGAGTGTTATCAGGGATCAAGGCCCCTGCGACCTGTGAGGTTTGTCCACTAACGCGGGACTGACGGCTCCTTACGGCCGGGAGCTTGGGCATCTCATGATCTGGCCTCCTGAACACCGATAGCGGTGGGCGGATGGAGGCTGCACTGGCTGACGAGACCGGTGCCGCGAGATCCTGAGTCGGGTGAAGGCTGCGAGGTGATGACCGGGACATGCCTGATTGTCAGTCAGGTGCAGTCCATTTCATGGGCTGCGGCACCATCATCTGCATCGCTGGGGCGAGTGAGCATTCGGTGTTTGTCACGCCGATTGTCACGAGGGGGAAAGCCGCAAAGGCCCATGCGAGCAGGGCTGCAGCAGTGGTAGGAGCGCCCGTCTCTTTAGGGGGCAAAGAGACGGGCAAAAGGTTGGCGCAAGAAATGGCCAAGCGGATAAGTTGCTGCAGAGCAGCCAGGAGGGGGCATGAGTTGCCGCAGTGGGCATTCTGGAAGAAGTGGCATCCATCACATCGCTGTGACCGTGCGAGCCGCCGGACGCTAATCGCACTTGGGGAGAACCACCGCGATATGGCGTAGCCTCAAAGGTTCTGGCTACCTGGGTGCTGTCGAGGACAGCGCTTGTACGGTTCTGGTTTAGCGCTCGTTCTGCTCGCGGTCAACCGTATTTTGGGGGCTGCTCTTGCGTCAATCGGTAGCGCTGGAAGATCTTGGAGTCTGGTGGTTTTCCATGGCCGGGTGGTTGTTCGTCGGTTTTTAATGTGAGCCCATGCGAGTGGGAATGCGGAGCCTTCCCGCTCGCGTGGGCTTGGCCGAGAAAGCCCCAGGAGAGAAGCTTGCAACGGCGACAGTCGCCACTTCTGTCGCCATGCTGCAGACCAGGTATTACGCGGGTTGTCGCCGGTGTCGCCGCTGTCGCCAAATCAACCATCACTCCATCTGGGGAGTCATTCTCGGTTACTGGCGGCGTCCGGTGAGCGCTCACCGTATCGGCACGACGTTGTGGTCCCTGGTTTGATTGATCGCAGATGCCGACAGGTTGCCAGTGGCCGCTTTCTGGATGTGCTCACTCCACCAGGCCATCATCGGACGCCGGCGTTCGATGTAGTCAGCTCGGTTGTAAGCGCTTCGGACTTCATCCTTGTCGACATGCGCCAGCGCGACTTCGATCAGCTCCGGATCCCAGCCATGCTCGTTCAGGATGGTGCTGGCCATGGAGCGCATGCCGTGGCTGACCAAGCGGTCCTGGAAGCCCATGCGTTTCAACGCCATGTTGGCGGTCTGGCTATTGGCGTGGGTGCGCGGATTTCTATCTGCCGGGAACACGTATTCCCTGTGACCACTGTGGGGCTTGAGCGCCTCCAGTAACGCGAGTGCCTGTTCGGTCAGTGGGATGGTATGCGGACGACGCTTTTTCATGCGCTCCGGCGGGATGGTCCAGATGCGTTTGTCGAAGTCGATATCTGCCCATCGGGTGGTCGCCGCTTCGGCAGGACGGGTCATGGTGTGCAGTTGCCATTCGATCAGGCAGCGGGTGATCCGCTTGATGCTGGCATTCGCGATTTCGATCATGAGCTCGGAAAGCTCGTCTGGTCGTAGCGCGGGCATGTTCTCTTTTTTGGGCTTCTTGAATACCGCTCGAATACCACTGAGGGGGTTAGAGAAAATCAGCCCGGAGTTTACCCCGTAGGTCATTATCTCGTTGAGTCGTTGGCTCAGTCGCTTCACTGTCTCGAGGCTACCTTTGGCCTCGATTGGGCGAAGCAGTTCGATGACCATCGGTGCGGTAATTTTCGAGAGCGGCGTTGTTTTCAGGTCTGGAAATACATGCAGCGTGAGCGAGCGCCAAATGTCTTCGGCGTAGGCCGGCGTGACGGAGTCCTTCTTTAGCTCGAACCAGGCGGTGGCCACGTTCTCGAACGTATGTTCCGTTTCTGCGCGCTTGGCTTCATTCAGCGTATTGCGCTGCACCTTCGGATCGATGCCCAGGGCGAGCAGCTCGCGCGCTTCGACTGCCTTCTTTCGTGCGTTCGCCAGTGACAGTTCGGGGTAGGTCCCGAAGCCGATGTTGATGCGCTTTTTGGTGAGCGGTTCGCGATAGTTGAAATTCCACAGCAACGAGCCGTTGCTGCGTACGCGGAGCTGCAAACCGTCACCGTCAGTGAGGACGTAATCCTTGGACGCGGGTTTGACTCCCTTGAGCTGTCGATCGGAGAGGCGGAGGTTTTGAGCAGGCATGAGATTGTCCTCAGGCACTGATTCGGTATTCCAAAGATTAGCACCGGATGGGATGGAATACCGTCTGGAATACCCAAATGGCTGGAACTCAAAAACTCTCAAAAGACCGGAAAAGCGCTGGAGGCCGCGTATTTGCTGGATCGCAGGCACAAAAAAAGACGTCCGTGGACGTCTTTAGATGATGAAGTGGTGGAGCCGGGGGGATTTGAACCCCCGTCCGCCAGTACTCCGCTGTCGGTACTACATGCGTAGCCGTGTCTATTAAGTTAACCCTCAGCGACCCGACGGGCAGGGTGCTTTGGGCGAGTTGTGTAAGTTTTAGCCGCTTCGTCCACAACGTACTGCACGGCGATTCTGTTCTATATGACAATCATTTTGGGTTTACAGACATCCCCTGATGATTGCTGGACCCGAAGGTACCAGGAGTGCATGTCAGCTGCAATTAAGCAGCGAGAGCAGCACCGTATTGGTCGTCATTGGCAACTATAAGTAGTTGCAACAGTGGATTTACGACTTCTGTTACCAAGTCGGCATGCACCTAGAGTTTCGCAACCGGCGTCGAATCCTAAACGGCCCCGAGCCTGGTGCTCTGTGAATCTTGTGAGCAACAAGCCTGCGCAGTGTACGCCAAACGGCTCACAAGGCCAACCCGAAGGTTGGCCTGAGCTTCGATCAGTTGTTGGTTCCGCTGGTTTTGCGGATTTCCAGAATGGTTTGCTGGGTTTCAGCCACGCATTCGTCGATCTTGCCCTGGGCCTTGAGTGCCTGGGCTTTTTGCACGCTGGCTTCTACCCGTTGACTCAGGTCGGGTGAGGCCATTGCCTGCGCCTTGGCGTTGTTGATGGTTTGCAGATTGGCATCACACAGGTCAGCGGGCTTGTCGGCAGCGAACGAAGCCGACGCCATCATCGAGGCAGTAACGAACAGACCTAACAGTACAGAACGTTTCATATGAATCTCCTTGAACTGAGGGATCCAGACTTCGCTGGCCGTCAGGACGGGCAACCGAATGGAGGACAAGCCCCGATTGTTCGGGGCCTGTTCTGTGGACTGCGGTCGCTCGCAAGGGTTCTATTTTTCTTCAGAGGGCGGTTGCGGGGGCTTTGGCTTGGGTCACCCGATCCACCAGATACACCAGACCGTGGTAGTCGATTCCACCATGTTGCGTCAGACCGATCTCACAGGTGCGGCTGGTGGAAATCCCCTCGCTGCATTGTTGCACCGCATCCTTGAGCGTTCGCAGTGAGTGGCTGTTGAGCTCCGGCGTGGTGAAACCCTTGTCGCCGGCGAAACCGCAGCAGTGAATACCTTCCGGAATCACAACCGTCTTGCTGCATTGGCGCGCCAGGTCGATCAGCGCCTGGCTTTCCCCAAGATGCTGAGTGCTGCAGGTCACGTGAACGGCAATCGGTGCTTCCTGCGGCGTGAACTCGAGCCGATCCATCAGATGCGTACGGATGAATCGCACAGGGTCATACAGATCCAGGCGAACATTTCCCACATCCTGCACTAGCCGCAACGTGCAGGGGCTGGTGTCGCAATAGATCGGATCGAGCCCGCCGCGACTGGCCTGGAGCAATGCGCCGATCAGTTCCTGACGCTTGTGTTCGGCCTGTTCGGCATAGCCTTTGGACGCGAAGGGCTGACCGCAGCAGAGGTTGTCCAGATTGTCCGGGAACACCACCTGATAACCGGCCTTTTCCAGCAGACCACGGGTTTTGTCGTACAGCGACGTCTGCTCCTTGTCGCCCGCCGCCGGCCCCATCACTCGCGAGACGCAGGCCGCCAGATACACAACGCGCGGGCGTTCGTCCGTCACGGCCGGGCTGAAGCGAATGGCTTTTTCCGGTTGCGGCATCGCGTTGGTCCACAGCGGCACCTGACCCTTGGACAGCCGCGTCAGGGTCGCTGAAAGCTTCGCAAGCCGCGGTGCCCCTAACAACATCCGTGCACCGTTGGCCACATGCAGGGTGAAACGCGCACCTTGCAGGGTGGTGGCGAAATTTCCTTCGATCAAGTTGGCGGTTTTCGTATGCGTGGCGTGACGGCCGCGAAGCTTTTTCACCAGCTCGCCGGTGTTGATGCCTACAGGGCAGCGTTGCGCACACAAACCGGTCGCGGCGCAGGTATCGATGCCCTGGTACTCGTAGGCTTTTTCCAGTTCGGTGGTGTCGATACCGGCGCGCTTTCGCGCCTGAATATCGCGCCAGATCACGATGCGCTGGCGCGGGCTCAGGGTCAGGCCTTTCGAAGGGCAGACCGGCTCGCAGAAACCGCACTCGATGCATTTATCCACAATCTCGTCGGCCGCCGGCAGCGGTTTCAGGTGCTTGAGGTGGATCTGCGGATCTTCGCTGAGTACCACGTCCGGATTGAGAATGCCGTTGGGGTCGAGCAGGCGCTTGAGCTGCCACATCAATTGATAGGCGTCGCTGCCCCATTCCAGTTCGACGAAGGGCGCCATGTTGCGTCCGGTGCCGTGTTCCGCCTTCAGCGAACCGCCGAACTCCACGGCCACCAGTTGCGCCACGTCGTCCATGAACGCCTGATAGCGTGCGACTTCTTCTGGGCTGTTGAAGCCTTGGGTGAAGACGAAGTGCAGATTGCCTTCCAGTGCGTGTCCGAAAAGGATCGCTTCGTCGTAGGAGTGTTTGTCGAACAGCTCGATCAGACGGTTCACACCGATCGCCAGTTGCTCCACCGGGAAGGTCACGTCTTCGATGATCACCGTGGTGCCGGTCTTGCGCACGGCGCCGACGGCAGGGAAGGTGTCTTTGCGGATCGCCCAGAGGCGGGCGTTTTTGACCGGGTCTTCGGTGAAATCGACCTGCTTTTCCACCGGAAAGGCGCTGAGCGACGCCATGATCTGCGCCAGTTGTTCCTGCAGCAAAGTGGAAGAGGCGGCGCGGGATTCGATCAACAGCGCGCAGGCATTGTTCGACAGCTGCTGTACGAAAGCCGGCATGCCGGGTTTGTCCTGCACCGAGCGCAGGCTGCGGCGGTCGAGCAGTTCCACGGCCGACACCGGTTGGCTTTTCAGCACGGTGACGGCGTTGCAGCAGGTTTCCACATCCGGGAAAACGATCAGCGCCGAAGCCTTGTTCGGGTGGTCGATCACCGTGTCGTAGGTCACCGCGCTGATGAAGCCGAGTGTACCTTCGGAACCGACCAGCAAGTGGCTCAAGATATCCACAGGCTCATCGAAATCCACCAGGGCGTTGAGCGACAGGCCGGTGGTATTTTTCAGACGGTATTTGTGGCGGATTCGCGCGGCCAGTTTGGCATTGGCGCGGGTCTCGCGGCCCAAAGTCGCCAGACGTTCCAGCAAGTCACCGTGGCTGACTCGAAACGCCGCGACACTGGCGGCATCTTCAGTGTCGAGACGTGTGCCATCGGCCAGCACCAGACGAATTCCGGCCAGCGTGTGATAGGTGTTTTGCGCGGTGCCGCAGCACATGCCGCTGGCGTTGTTGGCGACAATGCCGCCGATCTTGCAGGCGTTGATCGACGCCGGATCCGGACCGATCTTGCGCCCGAATGGCGCCAGCCATGCATTGGCCTGGGCACCGATTACGCCGGGTTGCAGGCGGATCTGCGTGCCCTGGCCGCGAATTTCACGAGCGTTCCAGTTATCCCCAAGCACGATCAACACCGAATCACTGATCGCCTGGCCGGACAGGCTGGTGCCGGCGGCGCGGAAGGTCACCGGGACTTGATCGCGCTGGGCCAGTTTCAGCAGCGCCACCACTTCGTCTTCGGATTCGACGCGAATCACCAGTTGCGGAATCAATCGGTAGAAACTGGCATCGGTGCCGAAGGCCAGGGTCGACAGCGGATCGTCGAAACGCCGTTCGGCAGGAATCAATTGCTGCGCATCGCGCAGGAAAGTCGCCGGTAAGGTCATTGGTCCTCCAGGATCAACACCACCAGATCTTTCGGGCCGTGGGCGCCGTAAGCCAGGACTTGTTCGATGTCGGCGGTTTTCGACGGGCCGGACACCAGCAGCGCGTTGGTCGGCATGCCTTGGGCCCACTCGAATTCCTGCTGCACCTGATAGAAGTTGTCGCGGATCTGGCTGGCCTTGAGCAGGGCGAAATGCACTGGCGGTACCAGGCTCATCAGCCGCGGTTCTTCGCGGGTCGGCCAGAGAATCAGGCTGCCGGTGGCGGCGATGGCGCCGAGGGTGCCGGTGAGGCTGGCCGGGGTGTCGTTGAACAACTCGGCTTTCCACTCTTCCATCGGCCGGTCGTAGGACTTCAGCGCCGGTAGATCAGGATTGTTCGCCCAGTGCTGTGTGATGCGCTGCCCGTGAGGTGTAGTCGGTGCGATCAGCAGGCTCGGCAATTGGCGGTCGCGCAGCAATTGCGCCAGCAGCGCCGGCCACCCATCAGCGGAAGTCAGGTGGATTTCGGTGTGCACCGCTTCCATCAGTTTGCGCAGTTGCGGGATCCGTTGTTCGGCGCTGTAGGTGTAAGGCTGGGTCACCAGATCGACGTCAAAGTTGTCGGCAATCGGTGTGGTGCCGGTCAGACTCTTCCGTAACTTGCCGAGGATGTTTTGTTTGGCGCTCATCAACGGTCTCCTCGTTTGGCCAGGTGTTCGCGAGCCATGTCATGCAGTGAGCGGGCGGCGGGTTTCGGTGCGCTGTGGTTCTGCGTCCACGGCCCGACATTGTTCGGCGCCAGGGCGCGCAGGCGCGTGGCGAAAAACGCAAACAGTCGATACAAGGTCGGCGAGCTGTTGAGCTTCGCCCAGGCGTTCCAGATGAAGCGTTCCTTGCGCGAGTATTTGCTGCCCTGACCGCGCATCACTTGATGAGGACTGTCGGGGGCTTTGACGTTCTCTTCGCGTAGGCGGCGCAGCAGTGCAGGAATAGGAATTTTTACCGGACACACTTCACCGCAGGCTCCGCACAACGAAGAAGCGCTCGGGTGATCCGGGACTTTCGCCAGGCCGACCATGTGCGGGGTGATGATTTTGCCGATCGGGCCGGGGTAAACCTCGCCGTAGGTATGGCCGCCGACGCGGGTGTAGACCGGGCAATGATTCATGCAGGCGCCGCAGCGGATGCAGTTCAAGGTTTGGCGCAGTTCGCTGTCGGCAAACGCCTGGCTGCGACCGTTGTCGAGCAGTACCAGATGCACTTCCTGCGGGCCGTCGAGTTCATGCTCCTTGCGCGGGCCGGAGATCATGTTGACGTAGGTGGTGATCGGAATGCCCAGCGCCGAGCGGGTCAGCAGCGACAGTAGCGGCACCACGTCGCGCAGGTTTTCCACGACTTTTTCGATGCCGGTGACGGCGATGTGCACCGGCGGCACGGTGGTGGTCATGCGGCCGTTGCCTTCGTTTTCCACCAGCAGCAGGGTGCCGGTTTCGGCCACGGCGAAGTTGACACCGGAAACGCCGATGTCCGCTTCGAAGAATTTCTGCCGCAGGACCCTGCGACCGATCTGAATGAGTTGGTCAACGTCCTTGGTGTATTCCACGCCAAGTTTGTCGTGGAACAAGGACGCGACCTGACCGGCATTCTTGTGGATTGCCGGCATGATTATGTGTGAAGGCTTCTCGTGGTCGAGCTGGACGATGTACTCCCCCATGTCGGACTCCAGACATTCAATGTCCCGAGCCTCGAGGAAATGGTTCATCTCCATCTCTTCGCTGACCATCGATTTGCCCTTGATCACTTGCCGCGCCTCGTGAGCGCGGATGATCGAAAGGACGATGCCATTGGCCTCGTCCACCGTTTCCGCCCAGTGCACTGTCACACCCTTGCGGGTCAGGTTCTGTTCCAGTTGCTCAAGCAGGTCGGGCAACTTGGAGAGCGCGCGGGCACGGATTGCATTGCCCAGTTCACGCAGGTGTTCTCTTTCGTGGGCATCGCTGAAAGCCGCTGCCCGCTTGGTCATCAGTGAATCCATCGCAGTGCGGAAGTTGTTCCGTAACTGCGAATCGCCCAAGGCATTGTGTGCCCGGGTGCGGAAGTCTTCTTCTACGGCAACCGTAGGAATAATCGTGGAAGTGCTCATCGCGCACCTCCGGTTCGTTGCCAGAGGAAGCTCGCCAGGTGTTGCCCGCGCAGTGCTTCCTGCTGTTTTTCCAGCGAGCCGTTGATGTTCATCAGGCAGCCGCAGTCGGCACTGAGTACCTGATGCGCGCCGGATTCCTTCAACGCCCGGGTCTTGTCGGCCACCATCGCGCCGGAAATGTCTGGCATACGGACGCTGAATGTCCCACCGAAGCCACAGCATTCGCTTTCGTGATCGTGGTTGACCCGTTCCACGTTGCTCAACTGCGCCAACAACTCGCGGCCGTGCAGGTGGGTGTTCATTTCCCGTCGCGCCGAACACGAGGTGTGCAGCGCCACTTTGACCGGCTCGCCGCTGTCCTTGAGCTGCACCTTGCAGACGAACAGCAGAAACTCGGCCAGCTCATAGGTACGGTCCGCAAGGGCCTGAACCTGTGTCAACGTTTCCGGCTCGTCCTTGAACAAGTCGGCGTAATGCTCGCGGATCATTCCGGCGCACGAACCCGACGGCACCACCACCGGACAGTCCCCGGCAAACAGCGCCAGTTGCGAGCGCGCCACCGTCCGTGCCTGCTCGGTGTAACCCGATGTGTAGGCCGGTTGTCCGCAGCAGCTCTGCCCTTGCGGGTAGTCGACCCGGATGCCTTCGCGCTCCAGCAAGTGGATCGCGTCCATCCCGGCTTCCGGGTAGAACAGGTCGACCACACACGTGCCGAACAGGTAGACCCGCGACGGTTTCTCGCTGGGGTATTGCCGGGGTTCGGGCAGTGGCGGTGCGACGCGAGTGGCGTTGGGCACAGCGTTGTAAAAAAGCTCGCTCATCAGGCGTGTCTCCGGGTGGGCCCGGTTATCCGTCTGTTGAGGCTGCCGAATATAGAGCGCGTTGCTTTCAGCAGCCTTACAGACCGGGTTGTGAATTGCTGACGCCGGAATCACGAACCGGCGTCGGTTATTTCCATGTCGCTTGTAGTCTTAATGCACCAGCATGCCAGTGAACCAGTAGGCCTGAGCCAAAGTGATCAGGCCGACGATCGTGGCAAAGAATAGGCTGTGCTTGAGGGTGAAGCGGAACAGATCGGATTCCTTGCCCACCAGACCGGTCGCGGCGCAGGCCACGGCGATCGATTGTGGCGAGATCATCTTGCCGGTCACACCGCCGCTGGTATTGGCGGCCACCAGCAAAGTGTCGTTGACCCCGATCTGGTGCGCGGTGGTCGCTTGCAGCGAACTGAACAGGGCGTTGGACGAAGTATCGGAACCGGTCAGGAACACGCCGAGCCAGCCGAGGAAAGGCGAGAAGAACGGAAACGCCGCGCCGGTCGCCGCCAGCACCAGAGCCATGGTCGAGGACATGCCGGAATAGTTGGTGACGAAGGCAAACGCCAACACCATGCCGATCGACAGGATCGGCCAGCGCAGTTCGTAGAAGGTCTCTCTCAAAGTGGTCAGACCAGTTTTGAAATTGATCTTCAGCACCAGCATCGAGATCAGCGCGGAGAAGAAAATCGCCGTGCCGGTCGCGGAAATCGGATCGAGTTTGAACACGGCCGGGATCGCGGTCGGGGCGGCCACGATCGGTGCGGTCTTGATCACCAGTTGATCAAGGTGCGGAATCGCGAAGTTGAACACCCAGGCGTACATCGAACCGCCGGCGGCGAACATGGCCTTGAAGGGCTTGAGCGTCCAGATGGTCACCAGCACGGTGAGGATCAGGAACGGCGACCACGCCTTGAAAATTTCCCCGAGGCTGTAAGGCGAAGCAACTGTGGTGCGCTTCTGGCCGAAACCGCCGACGCTGGCAGTTACCACCGAAGCGGAAACGGCACCGGCAATGTGCTGGCCGGCGGCACGTTTTGGCTGCCAGACCTTCAGGAACAGGGTCAGCGAAATCAGGCTGGCCAGGGCCGACGTGATGTCCGGCAGTTCCGGGCCGATGAAGTTCGAAGTGAAGTATTGAGTCACGGCGAAGCTCAGGCCGGCAACCAGTGCGGCTGGCCAGGTTTCACGCACGCCGCGCAGGCCATCCATCATGAACACCAGCCAGAACGGCACGAACAGCGACAGCAGTGGCAGCTGGCGGCCGGTCATGGCGCCGATCTTGAACGCGTCGATGCCGGTGACTTGCCCGGCCACGATGATCGGAATCCCCAGTGCGCCGAACGCCACCGGTGCGGTGTTGGCGATCAGGCACAGGCCGGCGGCGTACAACGGGTTGAAACCCAGGCCTACGAGCAGCGCAGCGGTAATCGCCACGGGCGCACCGAAACCGGCGGCGCCTTCCAGGAATGCACCGAAGCAGAAACCGATCAGCAGCACCTGCAAGCGTTGGTCGTCAGTGATCGACAGCACCGAGCTGCGGATGACCTCGAACTGACCGCTCTTGACCGTCAGTTTGTACAGGAACACCGCCGCCACAATGATCCAGGCAATCGGCCACAGGCCGTAGGCGAAGCCATATCCGGCGGCGGCGAACGCCATGTCGACCGGCATCTGGAACGCGAAGATCGCCACGGCGATGGCCAGGGCGAGCGTGATGCTGCCGGCCACATGACCTTTGAGGCGGAACACCGCCAGGGCAAGGAAGAAGAAAACGATGGGGATGACGGCCGCGAGTGCGGACACGCCGAGACTGCCGAGCGGGCTGTAGAGCTGTTGCCAGGTTTGCATATGGGGTGGCCCCTAATTGTTGTTGGTCAGGCACTGTCAGCGTTCTTGGTTAATTGGTAAGACCAATTTACAATCGCTGTTGGCTAGGGTAAAAGCCTTGATGTCGGTGTGTCAATTTGCCGCCCTGAAACTTTCGTCGAATCACCGGTGCAGAATCGATCTGATCCGGTCCGGGGCGTTTCATCTGGCAGGTGTCGGCAAGGCGCCGATAGGCCAGAATAGAGAGCCCGGCGAGCGGTCGGGATGGTGGAGAATTGAGTGATGGGGTTTGATCAGATACGTCAGCGCCGTTTGTCTGATGACATTGTCGAGCGACTGGAAGGGATGATTCTCGAGGGCACGCTGAAGTCCGGCGAGCGTCTGCCGGCCGAGCGGGCACTGGCGGAGCAGTTCGGCGTTTCCCGGCCTTCGTTGCGCGAGGCGATTCAGAAACTGGCGGCCAAGGGCTTGCTGGTCAGCAAGCAGGGCGGCGGCAACTATGTTGTGGAAAGCCTCGGTTCGACGTTCAGCGATCCGCTGCTGCAATTGCTGGAAAGCAATCCCGAGGCACAGCGCGATCTGCTGGAATTTCGTCACACACTGGAGGCATCGTGCGCCTATTACGCAGCGTTGCGCGCCACAGACGTGGATCGTGAACGGCTGACGGCGGCGTTTGAAGAGTTACAGGATTGCTATTCGCGTCACGATGAAGTGAGCCGGGCGGAAGAGGGTGCGGCGGATGCGAAATTCCACCTGGCGATTGCCGAAGCCAGTCACAACGCAGTGTTGCTGCACACCATTCGCGGCTTGTTCGATCTGCTCAAGCGTAACGTGGTGACCAACATCGGTGGCATGTACAAGCAGCGCACGGAAACCCGCGACATGCTGATCACCCAGCATCGGGAATTGTATCTGGCGATTATCGAGGGGCGCGCGGAGCAGGCGCGTGAGGTCTCCAGCCGACACATTCTGTATGTGCAGGAAGTGCTGGAAGAAGTGCGACAGGAAGTGCAGCGCATGGCTCGCGCCGAGCGACGCAAAGGGATGTAAAAAAGACCGCTCCCGTGCCAGGCGCGGGAACGGTCATTCAGGCAGAGGAATCAGTCTTCCTTGCCCTTGTTGCGCACCGCACGCTGCAACTCGCGACCGGCGTCGCGTTCGCGTTCGGTATCGCGCTTGTCGTATTCCTTCTTGCCCTTGCCGAGAGCAATCTCGCACTTGACCATGTGCTTGCTCCAGTACCAGGACAGGCACACGCAGGCGTAACCCTTTTGCTGCACGGCGGCGGCGAGCTTGTCCAGTTCGCGGCGGTTGAGCAGCAACTTGCGGGTACGCACCGGGTCGGCAATGACGTGGGTGCTGGCGGTCATCAGAGGCGTGATGTGGCTGCCGAGCAACCAGGCTTCGCCATCCTTGAGCAACACGTAACTGTCGACCAGTTGCAGTTTGCTTGCCCGCAGACTTTTTACTTCCCAGCCGGCCAGGACCAGACCAGCCTCGAACTTGTGCTCGATGAAGTAATCGTGTCGCGCTTTTTTGTTTTGCGCGATGGTCCCTGTTGGGTGTTTCTTCTGTTTAGCCATAGGGGCGGCATTATATGGAGATAAACGGCTGTCGGCTACGGTGATGCTGCGTGCTTGAGCAGGTTGAGTGAATCCCGGACAATGCGGCCTCTTTTTCTAACGCTTGGGCGTGATAAACGATGTCGACAGACAAGGTTTCTGTCCACGGCAGTTGGGCTAGCCGCTGGGTTTTCATATTCGCCGCGACCGGTTCGGCCGTGGGATTGGGCAGCATCTGGAAATTCCCCTACATGGTCGGGGTCTACGGTGGCGGCGCCTTCGTGCTGATGTTTCTGGCGTGTATCGCGCTGATCGGTATCCCGGTGATGCTCGCCGAAACCCTGATCGGCCGCCGTGCCCGTCAGAGCCCGGCGAATGCCCTGAAGATGCTGGCGCTGGAAGCCGGTCACTCGGGCAAATGGTCGTGGGGTGCGTTCGCCGGGATGATCACGGCGTTGCTGATCCTGTCTTTCTACAGTGTGGTCGGCGGCTGGTCGCTGGATTACATCATTGATATGGGGCGCGGAGATTTTCAGGGGGCTACGGCCGATCAGGTCGGGGCCTATTTTGGCAATGTCATCTCCGACCCCTGGCGCCTGACACTTTGGCACACGGTTTTCATGCTGTTGTCGGCTGTGGTGATCGCCAAGGGCGTGGTTGCCGGGCTTGAGCGCAGCCTGCGGATCATGATGCCGCTGCTGTTCGTGATGGTGCTGGTGCTGCTGGGTTACAGCATGACCACCGGGCATTTCATGGAGGGTGTGCACTTCATGTTCGATTTCCACCCGGAAAAAGTCCTCGACGGCTTGCTGCCGGCCATGGGCCACGCGTTCTTCTCCCTGAGCGTGGGCGTGGGCTCGATCATGATCTACGGCGCCTATATGACCAAGGAAGCTTCGCTGTCCGGTACGGTTGTGGGTGTGGCGTTGCTCGATACCTTTGTTTCGCTGGTGGCCGGTCTGGCCTTGTTTCCGATTGTGTTCGCCGGTGGTTTGAACCCGAGCGAAGGCCCGGGGCTGATGTTCGTCAGCCTGCCATTTGCTTTCGGTAACGTGCTTTTCGGCCAGTTGATGGGCGTGGTGTTTTTCGTTTTAGTGGCGATTGCCGCCTGGAGCTCAGCGATTTCCTTGCTTGAGCCGATGGTCGCCTATCTGGTCGAGCGGACTAAAATCAGTCGTGCCTGGGTGACATTCTGGTTGGCGTTCACCTGTTGGTTCGTTGGCCTGGGCACGGTGTTTTCCTTCAATATCTGGAAGGAAGCCAAATTTTTCGTGAACGATGGCGGGGTGTTCCATCTCTACCAATGGGGTGCGGCCGGTGGCCTGGACTTCTTTGGTGTGATCGACTTCTTCACCTCGCGGATCATGTTGCCGCTCGGCGGGCTGTGCTTTGTGCTGTTTGCCGGTTGGGTGATGGGGCGTGAAGCGGTGCGTGACGAATTGTCGATTCGCAGCCCGGCGCTGTTCGCCCTGTCTCTGTTCTTGATGCGCTATGTGGCGCCCATCGGCATTCTTGTAGTGTTTGCCGCCCAGCTCTGGAAGTGACGCTTACATGACGACACATATTCAACGATCGGCGCTGCTGCCTTACCCGGCGCAATTTCTCTACGACCTGGTCAATGACGTGGCGCGTTACCCCGAGTTTTTGCCGTGGTGCTCGTCTGCAGAAGTCCTGGAAAGCTCGCTCGAGCATATGCGCGCCAGTGTCGGCGTGGCCAAGGGGGGGCTCAGTCAGCACTTCGTGACGCGCAATACGCTGGTGCCGGGGCAGTCGATTGAGATGAACCTGGAGGAGGGGCCGTTCAATCAACTGCACGGCGTCTGGGTGTTCAAGGCGCTGAACGAGAAGGCCTGCAAGATCAGTCTGGATCTGTCCTTCGACTACGCCGGGCCGCTGGTCCGCGCGACGCTCGGTCCTTTGTTCAATCAGGCAGCCAATACACTGGTGGATGCGTTCTGCCAGCGCGCCAAGCAGATGCATGGTTGAGCCGGTGATCGAAATCGAAGTGGTGTATGCCGCCGTTGATCGTCAGGTTTTGCGTGTAATCAGTGTTGCCGAGGGTACGACGGTGCGTGCGGCGCTGATGGCGTCCGGGATTGATGCTGAGTTTCCGGAGCTGGATCTGATCAGTTGTCCTTTGGGGATCTTCGGCAAAGTGATCGCTGATCCTGATGCCCGGCGGGTTCAGGAAGGCGATCGCATCGAGATCTATCGACCGTTGTTGGCTGATCCGAAAGAGGTGCGCCGTCTGCGTGCCGCCAAGGCTGCCGAAGCCAAGGCGCGAAACCAGTAGGGTGGTCGAACGGCAGGCAATAAAAAACCCGGAATTTCCGGGTTTTTTATTGCGTCGCAAATTATTGCGGCGAGGTGTCCAGCGGTTCTGGCGTTGGAACCGGAACGGTTTCCACACCATCGACGTCCTTCTGGATCTGATCCAGCAAGGAGCCTGGCTTGGCCGGTTTTTCCGGTTTCGGCTGCTCGGTGTTCTCAGCAGGAGCGGTCACGCTGGTGCCACTGTCCTTGCCGAGAATGGCTTCGTCACGGCTGACGCCCGGCATGAAGTCACCGGACAGGCTGACAAGACGGTCATTCGAGTCGAAAATGACACTCATGCGTTCCTGCTGGCGTTCACCGCCACCCGGTTGCAGGCTGTACAGATAATCCCAGCGGTTGGCATGGAACGTGTCGGCAAGCAGAGGGTTGCCCATGATAAACCGTACTTGCGGCCGGGTCATTCCCGGGCGTAACTGGTCTATCATGTCCTGCGTGACGACATTGCCCTGCTGGATGTCGATTTTGTAAACCCCGGGGAATGAACAACCGGCGAGTGCGAGCAGTCCCACAAAGGTGAAACTGGTTAGCAAGAGCTTGGTGTTTTGCATCGGTGGGCGACTTCCACTATCTTGGCTGGGACAACGTAAACGCCGATCATACCCGCATTAAGAGAAGCTGCGAAGCAGCATCGCGAGAAAGCTGACCATGGTTGAAAATAGCGAACTACGCAAAGCCGGCCTCAAAGTGACCCTGCCACGGGTCAAGATCCTGCAAATGCTCGACTCTACCGAGCAGCGTCACATGAGTGCCGAGGACGTCTACAAGGCGTTGATGGAAGCTGGCGAGGATGTCGGTCTGGCCACGGTTTACCGTGTTCTGACCCAGTTCGAAGCGGCTGGCCTCGTGGTCCGTCACAACTTCGACGGCGGCCACGCGGTATTCGAATTGGCCGATGGTGGCCACCACGACCATATGGTTAACGTGGAGTCGGGCGAAGTCATCGAATTCTTCGACGAAGAAATCGAAAAGCTTCAGAAGGCGATCGTCGAGAAGCACGATTACGAGTTGGTTGATCACAATCTCGTCCTGTACGTACGCAAGAAAAAGTAAGCATGTCGCGCGAATTTCAGGTTCGCGAAACGAACGAAGGCGACCCGAGGGTCGCCTTCGTGCTTTCTGCGGTTCTTAAACCTTTGCGGTTACGACCATCTTCTTCGCGTGCGCCAAGGACTCTTTGGTCAGATCGATGCCGCCCAACATCCGCGCGACTTCTTCTATGCGGTCATTCTTGCTCAGCTTCGAAACGGCCGTATGAGTCGCCTGCTCGCCACGTACCTTGTGCACGAACAGGTGCTGATGCCCCTGAGCCGCAACTTGCGGCAAATGCGTGACCGTCAGAACCTGTCCGCGATCCCCGAGGCGGCGTAACAATTGGCCGACGATTTCCGCCGTCGGACCGCCAATCCCCACGTCCACTTCGTCGAATACCAATGTCGGTACGCGAGAGGTCTGGGCTGTAATCACCTGGATGGCCAGGCTGATCCGTGACAACTCACCGCCGGACGCCACTTTGGCCAAGGCTTTCAAGGGTTGACCCGGGTTGGCGCTCACCAGCAGCTCGACTTGTTCCAGACCATTGGGTTGCAACTCGCTGCTATTGTTGGCGCGCAGTTCGATGGTGAAGCGCCCGCCGGGCATGCCCAGGCGCTGAATCTCCTGTTCCACCGCGCTTGCCAGGCTGCCGGCTGCCTGATGGCGCAGCTCACTGAGTTCCCGAGCCTTTTCCTGATAGTGGCGGGCATAGGAAGCGAGTTCTTCGGCGAGGCGTTCGATGGATTCATCGTTGGCGTCCAGCGCTTCGATTTCGTCGAGCAGCTTCTGCTGCATCTCTGCCACTTCCGTCGGCTGAATGCGGTGTTTGCGTGCCAATGTGTAAATGGAGTCCAGGCGTTCCTCGAGATATTGCAGGCGCGCCGGATCAGCGTCGAAGTTGTCGAGAAAACGATTGAGCTCGCCGACGGCCTCTTCGACCTGGATTTGCGCACTGGTCAGCAGGCTGCTCGCTTCACCCAGCGCACCCACCGAGCTGTTCACGCTCGACAGTCGGTTGAGGCTGGCCGTCAAGGCATTCAGCACATTGCCGGAATCGCTTTCGCTGCATTGCTCGACCACTTGTCGGCAGATGCCGAGCAGGGTTTCGGCGTTGGTCAGGTTCTTGTGTTGCTGCTCCAGCTCTTCCAGCTCGTTTTCACCGAGGCCGAGGTTTTCCAGTTCTTCGAGTTGATAGCTGAGCAGTTGATGGCGTGCACGCTGTTCGTCGCCGGAGTTGGAAAGGCGTTCCAGCTCCTGGCGAGTCTGGCGCCAGCGCTGGGCGGCCAGGTGAACCTGGCGTGCCAGATCGGTGGCCCCGGCGTACTCGTCGAGCAGGCGCCGGTGGGTGTCGGTCTTGAGCAGGGATTGGTGTTCGTGCTGGCTGTGGATATCGATCAGCAGCTCGCCGAGTGCCTTGAGATCGCCAAGCGGGCAGGGCGTGCCATTTATATAGCCGCGTGACCGACCTTCGGACGTGATGACCCGGCGCAGGATGCACGGGCCGTCGATTTCCAGGTCGCGTTCCGCCAGCCAGGCGCTGGCCTCGGGGATGTCGGCCAGGTCGAAGGTCGCCAGGATATCGGCCTTGTCGGCGCCCGGTCGAACCACGCCGCTATCGGCGCGATCACCGAGCGTCAGGCCCAGGGCGTCGAGCATGATCGACTTGCCGGCGCCGGTTTCCCCGGTAATCACGCTCATGCCGCGATCGAGTTCGAGATCGAGATGTTCAACGATGGCGTAGTTGTGTACGGACAGGTGCACCAGCATAAAGGCCGCTCCCAGGCTTCAGGTCTGGTTATTTATACAGTGTTTTGTTTCGGGCTGACAATGCCCTCGCTTGGATCGATGAGGATGATCCGATCAAATGCCTGTCGCGCCCGGGAATGCCAATGCAGCACTTTTTTGTAGGGTTAATCGTTGTCAGCCCTTGAAGCCTGATTTTGCGGCCCCATATATCGGGGCAGAAGCGCGAATCGAACTCGCGGACGATATTGAAAGGAGAATTCTATGGCTGACGAACAGACAGTAGATACGCAAAATCCAGAAGCCAATCAGGCGCCCGAGGCCTCGGGTGATGACCTGGCGACCCGTGTACAAGTGCTCGAAGAGCAATTGGCCGCCGCGCAGGATCAATCGCTGCGCGTAGCTGCCGATCTGCAGAACGTCCGCCGCCGTGCCGAGCAGGATGTCGAAAAGGCGCACAAGTTTGCGCTGGAAAAATTCGCCGGCGATCTGCTGCCGATCGTCGACAGCCTGGAGCGTGGTCTCGAGCTGTCGAGCCCGGATGACGAAAGCATCCGTCCGATGCGCGAAGGCATCGAGCTGACCCTGAAAATGTTTCACGACACCCTCACGCGCTATCAGCTTGTCGCTGTCAGCCCGCAGGAAGGCGAACCGTTCAATGCCGTGGAGCATCAGGCGATGGCCATGCAGGAAAGTGCTGACCTGGAGCCGAACAGCATTCTGAAGGTGTTCCAGAAGGGCTACCAGCTCAACGGTCGCCTGCTGCGTCCGGCGATGGTCGTGGTCAGCAAGGCGCCGGCGCCAGTTTCGCCTTCGATTGACGAGAAGGCTTGAAATTAGCCGCAAGGCCCCCATTTACAAGTCAAGCGTTTAAGTATTACCGCAGTCAGCCACCACTGCTGCGGCAAAAAAATCCAAAGTTTCGGGAGAGTGAACATGGGCAAAATTATCGGTATCGACCTGGGGACTACCAACTCCTGCGTCTCCGTGCTGGAAAACGGCAAAGCCAAAGTTATTGAGAACGCTGAAGGCGCGCGCACCACGCCGTCGATCATCGCTTACGCCAACGATGGCGAAATCCTGGTCGGTCAGTCGGCCAAGCGTCAGGCTGTGACCAACCCGCACAACACCCTTTTCGCAGTGAAGCGTCTGATCGGTCGCCGCTTCGAAGAAGAAGTTGTACAGAAAGACATCAAGCTGGTGCCTTACAAGATCGTCAAGGCTAACAATGGTGACGCTTGGGTCGAGGCCTCCGGCAAGCAGATGGCTCCGCCGCAAATCAGCGCCGAAGTCCTGAAAAAGATGAAGAAGACCGCCGAAGACTATCTCGGTGAGGCTGTGACCGAAGCGGTGATCACCGTTCCGGCGTACTTCAACGACAGTCAGCGTCAGGCAACTAAAGATGCTGGCCGCATCGCCGGTCTGGACGTAAAACGTATCATCAACGAACCGACCGCTGCTGCTCTGGCTTACGGTATGGACAAGGCCAAGGGCGATCACACCGTGATCGTTTACGACCTCGGTGGTGGTACTTTCGACGTCTCCGTGATCGAGATCGCTGAAGTTGACGGCGAGCACCAGTTCGAAGTGCTGGCCACCAACGGCGACACCTTCCTGGGTGGCGAAGACTTCGACATGCGCCTGATCGACTACCTCGTCGACGAGTTCAAGAAAGAGTCCGGCATGGACCTGAAGAACGATCCTCTGGCCCTGCAGCGTCTGAAAGAAGCCGCTGAGAAAGCCAAGATCGAGCTGTCTTCCTCGCAGTCGACCGACGTCAACCTGCCGTACATTACTGCAGACGCGACCGGTCCGAAGCATCTGAATGTGAAGATCTCCCGTGCCAAGCTCGAATCGCTGGTTGAAGATCTGGTGACTCGTACCATCGAGCCATGCCGCATTGCTCTGAAAGACGCCGGCATCGACGCCAGCAAGATTGACGACGTGATCCTGGTCGGCGGTCAGACCCGTATGCCGATGGTGCAGAAAGCTGTTTCGGATTTCTTCGGTAAAGAAGCACGTAAAGACGTGAACCCGGACGAAGCTGTTGCCATGGGTGCTGCGATCCAGGGCGCCGTTCTGGCCGGTGACGTGAAAGACGTTCTGCTGCTCGACGTCAGCCCGCTGACCCTGGGTATCGAAACCATGGGTGGCGTGATGACCGCGCTGATCGAGAAAAACACCACGATTCCTACCAAGAAATCGCAAGTGTTCTCGACGGCCGACGACAACCAGGGCGCCGTGACCATTCACGTCCTGCAAGGCGAGCGCAAGCAAGCCGCACAGAACAAGTCCTTGGGCAAGTTCGACCTGGCCGATATTCCACCTGCTCCACGTGGTGTGCCGCAGATCGAAGTGACCTTCGACATCGACGCCAACGGCATCCTGCACGTAGGTGCGAAGGACAAGGCGACTGGCAAAGAGCAGAAGATCACCATCAAGGCCAACTCTGGTCTGTCGGATGAAGAAATCCAGAAGATGGTGCGCGACGCCGAGCTGAACGCCGAGGAAGACCGCAAGTTCGAAGAGCTGGCCGCTGCCCGTAACCAGGGTGATGCACTGGTTCACTCGACTCGCAAGATGATCGCCGACGCTGGCGACAAAGTGACTGCAGAAGAGAAGACTGCAATCGAAGCGGCTGTGGTTGCCCTGGAAGCTGCCGTCAAAGGCGACGACAAGGCTGCCATCGACGCCAAGGTTGAAGAGCTGTCGAAAGTCTCTGCACCGGTTGCTCAGAAGATGTACGCCGAACAGGCTCAGCCTGCTGAAGGCGCAGCACCGCACGACGAGAAAGCTGAAAAGGCTGACGATGTTGTCGATGCCGAGTTCGAAGAAGTCAAAGACCACAAGTAAGTTGTTGGTCGCCCGGTTGACTGCCTTGCGGCGGTGACTGGTAGGATGTCGCCGCGCGGGAGCTTGCTCCCGCGTTGGCGTATCTGGAATACGCGAATTTTTACAGCATGCGACAAGCTTCGTGTGTTGGCGGTATGGCCGGGAATGCTCCTGCTTTTCGCGCCGCAAATACCGCATGAACCAAAGACCAGGATCGTTGAATTGACGTGAGTTGGGTCCGGGCCTGTATTGGGGCTCAACGAGTTTGGCGAAGCTCAGGAGGGGTTTGCCGAACGTCCTCAAGAGTATGAAGAACTTATGGCTAAGCGTGACTATTACGAAGTGTTGGGTGTTGAGCGCGGCTCAAGCGAAGCAGACCTGAAAAAGGCCTATCGCCGTCTGGCGATGAAGCACCACCCGGACCGTAATCCCGGTGACAAGGCGTCGGAAGATCTGTTCAAGGAGGCCAACGAAGCCTACGAAGTGCTGTCCGATTCCAGCAAGCGTGCAGCGTACGATCAGTACGGTCATGCCGGCGTCGACCCGAGCATGGGCGGCGGCGGTGCCGGTTTCGGCGGTCAGAACTTCTCCGATATCTTCGGTGATGTCTTCAGTGACTTCTTCGGTGGCGGTCGCGGCGGTTCCCGTGGCGGCGCTCAGCGCGGCAGCGATTTGCGTTACACCCTGGAACTGAACCTGGAAGAAGCGGTACGCGGTACGACCGTGAATATCCGCGTTCCGACGCTGGTCAATTGCAAACCATGCGATGGCTCGGGCGCCAAGAAAGGCTCGTCACCATCGACGTGCCCGACTTGCGGCGGCATCGGTCAGGTACGCATGCAGCAAGGCTTCTTCTCGGTGCAGCAGACCTGCCCGCGCTGCCATGGCCAGGGCAAGATCATTTCCGACCCGTGCGACTCCTGCCACGGCGACGGTCGCGTCGAAGAATACAAAACCCTTTCCGTCAAAGTGCCGGCCGGTGTCGACACCGGTGACCGCATTCGTCTGTCCGGTGAAGGCGAGGCGGGCACTCAGGGTGGTCCGACCGGCGACCTGTACGTGGTGATCAATGTCCGCGAACACGACATCTTCCAGCGTGACGGCAAGCATCTGTTCTGCGAAGTGCCGATCAGCTTCGTCGACGCGGCCCTGGGCGGCGAGCTGGAAATTCCGACCCTCGACGGTCGCGTCAAGCTGAAGATTCCGGAAGGAACTCAGACCGGCAAGCAGTTCCGCGTACGCGGCAAAGGTGTTGCGCCAGTGCGTGGCGGTGGGGCGGGCGATCTGATGTGCCGTGTGGCCGTCGAAACGCCGGTCAACCTGACCCGTCGTCAGCGTGAACTGCTGGAAGAGTTCCGCAGCTCCCTGGCGGACGACAACAGTCACTCCCCGAAAACCACCGGTTGGTTCGACGGTGTGAAACGCTTCTTCGGCGATCTGTAAGGAGTCGGCATGCGACGTATAGCTGTGATGGGCGCTGCCGGGCGCATGGGCAAGATTCTGGTCGAGGCCGTGCAGCAGTGCGCCCCACTGACCGGTCTGACGGCCGCGATTGTCCGCCCTGGCAGTACGCTGATCGGTGTGGATGCCGGTGAGCTGGCTTCGCTCGGTCGAATTGGCGTGCCGCTGTCCGGGAATCTGGAGTCGGTGGCGGAAGAGTTCGATGTGTTGATCGACTTCACCTTGCCGGAAGTGATGCTGAAAAACCTGGCCTTCTGCCGCAAGGCCGGCAAGGCGATGGTGATCGGCACGACCGGGCTGGACGCTGCGCAGAAGCAGTTGCTGGCCGAGGCGGGCAAGGATATTCCGATCGTCTTCGCCGCCAATTTCAGTGTCGGCGTCAACCTGTCGCTGAAGCTGCTCGACATGGCGGCACGGGTGTTGGCGGAAGATGCGGACATCGAAATCATCGAAGCCCATCACCGGCACAAGATTGATGCGCCGTCGGGTACGGCCCTGCGCATGGGTGAAGTGATCGCCAATGCGCTGGATCGTGATCTGCAGAAAGTCGCGGTCTATGGTCGTGAAGGCCACACTGGTGCCCGTGAGCGTGAAACTATCGGCTTTGCCACTGTTCGCGGTGGTGATGTAGTGGGCGATCACACGGTGTTGTTTGCCTGCGAGGGCGAGCGGCTGGAGATCACGCACAAGGCTTCGAGTCGCATGACATTCGCCAAGGGCGCGGTGCGTGCGGCGTTGTGGCTGGATGCTCGCGAGCCTGGTTTGTACGACATGCAGGACGTGCTCGGCCTGCATTGAGATGTTCTGAAGCCGGCGCAAACGCCCTGTTTGTGCCGGTTTTGCTCCGCCGGGCGACGCCCTGTCGCATTCTCTGGCCTTTCAGGCTCATTGGCGGTAGACCAAAAATCCCTTTTTCTGTAAGCTACAGCTTTAGTGTGTCCACTAAAAGCGCGCAGAATAATTCAGTGAAGAAGCGGGGTGACGTGTCCATACGTCACTCCGCTTTTTTACAACCTGCGATTGCCCTTTCATGCGTTATTTACGGGAGGTCTTCTTGACTAAGCCAGCCATACTCGCCCTTGCTGATGGCAGCATTTTTCGCGGCGAAGCCATTGGAGCCGACGGTCAGACCGTTGGTGAGGTGGTGTTCAACACCGCAATGACCGGCTATCAGGAAATCCTTACCGATCCTTCCTACGCCCAACAGATCGTTACCCTGACTTACCCGCACATCGGCAACACCGGCACCACGCCGGAAGACGCCGAGTCCGATCGCGTCTGGTCCGCTGGGCTGGTCATTCGTGACCTGCCGCTGGTAGCGAGCAACTGGCGTAACACGATGTCCCTGTCCGATTACCTGAAAGCCAACAATGTTGTGGCGATCGCCGGTATCGACACCCGCCGCCTGACCCGCATCCTGCGTGAAAAAGGCGCACAGAACGGCTGCATCATGGCCGGCGACAACATCTCCGAAGAGGCGGCCATCGCCGCGGCGCAAGGCTTCCCGGGCCTGAAGGGCATGGATCTGGCGAAAGTCGTCAGCACCAAGACCCAATACGAATGGCGCTCCACTGTCTGGGATCTGAAAACCGACAGCCACGCGACCATCGAAGCCTCCGAGCTGCCTTACCACGTGGTTGCCTACGACTACGGCGTCAAGGTCAACATCCTGCGCATGTTGGTCGAGCGCGGCTGCCGCGTCACTGTCGTTCCGGCACAGACCCCGGCGGCCGACGTGCTGGCCTTGAAGCCGGACGGCGTGTTCCTGTCCAACGGTCCTGGTGATCCGGAGCCTTGCGACTACGCGATCCAAGCGATCAAGGAAGTGCTGGAAACCGAAATTCCAGTCTTCGGCATCTGCCTCGGTCACCAGCTGCTGGCTCTGGCCTCCGGCGCCAAGACCCTGAAAATGGGCCACGGCCACCACGGTGCCAACCACCCGGTGCAGGATCTGGACACTGGCGTCGTGATGATCACCAGCCAGAACCACGGTTTCGCGGTTGACGAAGAAACCCTGCCAGCCAACGTCCGCGCGATCCATAAATCGCTGTTCGACGGCACCCTGCAAGGCATCGAGCGCACCGACAAGAGCGCGTTCAGCTTCCAGGGTCACCCTGAGGCGAGCCCGGGCCCGAACGATGTGGCCCCTCTGTTTGACCGCTTCATCAACGAGATGGCCAAGCGACGCTAAGCGCTCGCCTTGAGACTGTAGCGAGAAGCCCTTGAGGGCGGCCCCGGAACCGGCGGCCCCCTCGGGACTTCAGAAATCGATCAAGACGGCTTGCCGACTGACCTGCGGATTTGAGTGACAAACCCATGCCAAAACGTACAGACATTAAAAGCATCCTGATTCTCGGCGCTGGCCCGATCGTTATCGGCCAGGCCTGCGAATTCGACTACTCCGGCGCCCAGGCCTGTAAAGCCCTGCGCGAAGAGGGTTACCGCGTCATCCTGGTGAACTCCAACCCGGCCACCATCATGACCGACCCGGACATGGCCGACGCGACCTACATCGAGCCGATCAAATGGCAGACCGTTGCCAAGATCATCGAGAAAGAGCGTCCGGATGCCGTGTTGCCAACCATGGGCGGCCAGACTGCTCTGAACTGCGCCCTGGACCTGGAGCGCGAAGGCGTTCTGGAGAAGTTCGGCGTTGAGATGATCGGTGCCAACGCCGACACCATCGACAAGGCTGAAGACCGTTCGCGTTTCGACAAGGCGATGAAAGCCATCGGCCTGGAATGCCCGCGTTCCGGTATCGCCCACAGCATGGAAGAAGCCAACGCGGTGCTCGAGCGCCTGGGCTTCCCGTGCATCATCCGTCCGTCCTTCACCATGGGCGGCACCGGTGGCGGTATCGCTTACAACCGTGAAGAGTTCGAAGAAATCTGCGCCCGTGGTCTGGACCTGTCGCCAACCAAAGAGCTGCTGATCGACGAATCGCTGATCGGCTGGAAAGAATATGAGATGGAAGTTGTCCGCGACAAAAAGGACAACTGCATCATCGTCTGCTCGATCGAAAACTTCGACCCGATGGGCGTGCACACCGGTGACTCGATCACCGTTGCCCCGGCCCAGACCCTGACCGACAAGGAATACCAGATCCTGCGTAACGCCTCGCTGGCGGTGCTGCGCGAGATCGGCGTCGAGACCGGCGGTTCCAACGTTCAGTTCGGTATCTGCCCGGACACCGGCCGCATGGTCGTGATCGAGATGAACCCGCGTGTATCCCGCTCGTCGGCTCTGGCCTCGAAAGCCACCGGTTTCCCGATCGCCAAGATCGCGGCCAAGCTGGCGGTCGGTTACACCCTCGACGAACTGCAGAACGACATCACCGGCGGTCGTACCCCGGCGTCCTTCGAGCCGTCCATCGACTACGTCGTGACCAAGCTGCCGCGCTTCGCTTTCGAGAAGTTCGCCAACGCTGATGCGCGCCTGACCACTCAGATGAAGTCGGTCGGTGAAGTCATGGCCATCGGCCGTACCTTCCAGGAATCCCTGCAGAAAGCTCTGCGCGGTCTGGAAGTGGGTGTTTGCGGTCTGGACGAGAAAGTCGACCTGAGCAACCCGGAAAGCATGAGCGTGCTCAAGCGCGAACTGACTGTGCCGGGCGCCGAGCGTATCTGGTACGTGGCGGACGCTTTCCGCGCCGGCATGACCGTCGAAGAAATCTTCGGCATGAACATGATCGATCCGTGGTTCCTGGTGCAGATCGAAGATCTGATCAAGGATGAAGAGAAGGTCAAGACCCTCGGTCTGTCCGCTATTGACCGCGATCTGATGTACAAGCTCAAGCGCAAAGGTTTCTCCGACCAGCGTCTGGCCAAGCTGCTGGGCGTCACCGAGAAGAACCTGCGCACTCACCGCCACAAGCTGGAAGTGTTCCCGGTCTACAAGCGCGTCGACACCTGCGCGGCCGAGTTCGCCACCGACACCGCCTACCTGTACTCGACCTACGAGGAAGAGTGCGAAGCCGCGCCGTCCGGTCGCGACAAGATCATCATCCTCGGCGGTGGCCCGAACCGTATCGGTCAGGGCATCGAGTTCGACTACTGCTGCGTTCACGCGGCACTGGCGCTGCGCGATGACGGTTACGAGACCATCATGGTCAACTGCAACCCGGAAACCGTTTCCACTGACTACGACACTTCCGACCGTCTGTACTTCGAACCGGTGACCCTGGAAGACGTGCTGGAAATCTGCCGCGTCGAGAAGCCGAAAGGCGTGATCGTCCAGTACGGCGGCCAGACGCCTCTGAAACTGGCTCGCGCCTTGGAAGCAGCCGGCGTGCCGATCATCGGCACCAGCCCTGACGCCATCGACCGTGCCGAAGACCGTGAGCGCTTCCAGCAAATGGTCGAGCGTCTAAACCTGCGTCAGCCGCCAAACGCTACCGTGCGCAGCGAAGACGAAGCCGTTCGCGCTGCCGCGAAAATCGGTTACCCGCTGGTGGTGCGTCCGTCCTACGTACTGGGCGGCCGGGCGATGGAAATCGTCTACAAGGAAGAAGAGCTCAAGCGTTACCTGCGTGACGCGGTGCAAGTGTCGAACGACAGTCCGGTGCTGCTCGACCACTTCCTCAACTGCGCCATCGAGATGGACGTGGATGCGGTCTGCGACGGCAAGGACGTAGTGATCGGCGCAATCATGCAGCACATCGAACAGGCGGGCGTTCACTCCGGTGACTCCGCGTGCTCGCTGCCGCCGTACTCGCTGCCGGCACACATCCAGGACGAGATGCGCGAACAGGTCAAGAAAATGGCCCTGGAACTGGGCGTGGTCGGCCTGATGAACGTTCAGTTGGCGCTGCAGGGCGAAGACATCTACGTCATTGAAGTCAACCCGCGTGCTTCCCGTACCGTACCGTTCGTGTCGAAGTGCATCGGTATTTCCCTGGCAATGGTCGCGGCTCGCGTGATGGCCGGTAAAACCCTGAAGGAAATCGGCTTCACCAAGGAAATCATCCCGAACTTCTACAGTGTGAAAGAGGCGGTGTTCCCGTTCGCCAAATTCCCTGGCGTTGACCCGATCCTCGGCCCAGAGATGAAGTCCACCGGTGAAGTGATGGGCGTCGGCGACACCTTCGGCGAAGCCTTTGCCAAAGCCCAGATGGGCGCCAGCGAAGTGCTGCCGACCGGCGGTACCGCATTCATCAGCGTGCGCGATGATGACAAGCCACTGGTTGCAGGCGTGGCCCGTGATCTGATCAACTTGGGCTTCGAAGTCGTCGCCACTGCCGGCACTGCCAAGCTGATCGAAGCCGCAGGTCTGAAAGTGCGTCGCGTGAACAAGGTGACCGAGGGGCGTCCGCACGTGGTCGACATGATCAAGAATGACGAAGTCACTCTGATCATCAACACCACCGAAGGTCGTCAGTCGATCGCTGATTCGTACTCCATTCGTCGTAATGCCTTGCAGCACAAGATTTACTGCACCACCACCATTGCTGCTGGCGAAGCTATCTGTGAAGCGCTGAAGTTCGGTCCCGAGAAGACCGTACGCCGCTTGCAGGATCTACACGCAGGATTGAAGGCATGAATAAATACCCAATGACCGTCCAGGGCTCCAAGGCCCTGGAGGAAGAGTACGCTCACCTGACCAAGGTCGTTCGTCCGAAGCTTAGCCAGGACATCGGTACGGCCCGCGAGTTGGGTGACTTGAAAGAAAACGCCGAATACCATGCCGCTCGCGAACAGCAAGGCATGGTCGAGGCGCGGATCCGTGACATCGAAGGTCGCCTGCAGAACGCGGTGATCATTGACGTGACGACCATTCCGCACACCGGCAAAGTGATTTTCGGCACTACCGTCGAAATCGCCAACGTCGAGACTGATGAAAGCGTGACTTACCAGATCGTGGGTGAGGATGAGGCGGACATCAAACTCGGCAAGATTTCCGTCGGCTCGCCGATCGCTCGCGCCTTGATTGCCAAGGAAGAGGGCGATACGGTCGTCGTGAAGACGCCAGGTGGCGTTATCGAGTACGAGATTGTCGAAGTCCGTCACATCTGAGGGTGGGCGCCTGCTGCATGCGGGCGCAATGCTCTGGCAACTGGCCCAGATGTTGTGGGTCGGTGGCCTGTGGCTGGTACATCTCGGTCTGCGACCGGTGCTGGGGCAAATCGGCCTGGCACCGCTGTTGATCGATGAAGTTGCAAGTACGTTTGAAGTGGCGGTGGTGGGGTTTGCCGTCGCGTGCGTGATATTTCAGGCTTTGGTGCTGGTACAGGCCGAGGGCCTTGACAGTCTATGGCGGGATTTTCGCGGGCAAGTGTTGCTGATGGCGTTGTATGCGTGTGCGATGTTTGTCGCAGTGCGTGGCGGCTGGCCGGATGCGCAGCGCTGGCAGGTGTTCAGCTTTCTCGTGTTGGGTTTTTCCGGGCTGGTGCTGGTATTGCAGCCGGTGCCGGGATGGAGTGGCAGGGTGCGCGAAGCACACCCTTGACCCTTGCCATCACTTGAAACGATGGACGTTCGACAGCTGCTTGTTGACGCTGAAGTTCTTGCGGTAAATCAGTGCCATCTTGCCGATGACTTGAACCAGATCGGCCTTGCCGACCTTGCACAGCTCTGCAACGGACGCCAGGCGCGCCTCGCGATCGAGGATGTTGAGCTTGATCTTGATCAGCTCGTGATCTGCCAATGCGCGTTCGAGTTCGGCTAAAACACCCTCAGTCAAACCGTTGTCAGCCACAGTCAGAACCGGTTTCAGGTGGTGGCCAATGGATTTGTACTGTTTCTTCTGCTCTGGAGTGAGCGGCATAATCTGACCCTTTCGTCTGGATTCTGTAAAATGGCGGCCATTTTACCCGAGGGCTCGTGGATCCGCCCAATTAATCACGACCCTAATCAACGAGGTGCCCAATGGCGCGTTCCAAGACAAGCCTTGGTTGGCTGAAAAGACATGTCAATGACCCCTATGTGAAGCAGGCGCAGAAGGACGGTTACCGTTCGCGTGCGAGTTACAAGCTTCTGGAGGTCCAGGAAAAATACAAGCTGATCCGTCCGGGCATGAGCGTCGTTGACCTGGGTGCGGCGCCTGGCGGCTGGTCTCAAGTCACCAGTCGGCTGATCGGTGGCCAGGGGCGATTGATCGCCTCGGACATCCTGGAGATGGACAGTATTCCGGATGTGACCTTTATCCAGGGTGACTTCACCGAGGATGCAGTGCTCGCTCAGATCCTTGAGGCTGTGGGTAATTCGCAGGTGGACCTTGTGATTTCCGATATGGCCCCCAATATGAGTGGTACGCCTGAAGTGGACATGCCAAAAGCCATGTTCCTTTGCGAGCTGGCGCTTGATCTGGCGGAACGGATACTCAAGCCGGGTGGCAATTTCGTGATCAAGATTTTTCAGGGCGAAGGGTTCGATACTTACCTGAAGGATGCTCGTAAGAAGTTCGACAAGATCCAGATGATCAAGCCGGACTCCTCTCGTGGCAGCTCTCGCGAGCAGTACATGCTGGCTTGGGGCTACCGCGGTCGTAGCGAGTAAAACGAGGTTTTTTGGCGGGGCGATAGGTTTTTCATATTTCGCCCCGCGCGCATAAGCGAATATTGTGTAGAAAGTGTTTCACAAAGGGTTACAGACGGCGCCTGCCAGAGCTGTAGGTAATGTAGTAAGTTAGGCCGGTGAATATCATGCGAAGCGCGCGCCAGTAGCGGAGCTTGCTTCAGAGGGTAGTTAATTGAACGATATGGCAAAGAATCTGATCCTGTGGTTGATCATCGCGGCTGTCCTGGTGACGGTGATGAACAACTTCTCCAGCCCTAACGAGCCGCAGACCCTCAACTATTCCGACTTCATCCAGCAGGTCAAGGATGGCAAGGTCGAGCGCGTGGCCGTCGACGGCTATGTGATTACCGGCAAGCGCAACGATGGCGACAGCTTCAAGACCATTCGTCCGGCAATTCAGGACAATGGCTTGATTGGCGACCTGGTCGACAACCACGTTGTAGTAGAAGGCAAGCAGCCTGAACAGCAAAGCATCTGGACCCAGCTTCTGGTAGCCAGCTTCCCGATCCTGGTGATCATCGCGGTGTTCATGTTCTTCATGCGCCAGATGCAGGGCGGTGCGGGTGGCAAGGGCGGGCCGATGAGCTTTGGCAAGAGCAAGGCGCGTCTGCTGTCCGAAGATCAGGTGAAAACCACCCTGGCTGACGTTGCCGGTTGCGACGAAGCGAAGGAAGAAGTGGGTGAGCTGGTCGAGTTCCTCCGTGATCCGGGCAAGTTCCAGCGCCTGGGCGGCCGCATTCCTCGCGGCGTGCTGATGGTTGGCCCTCCGGGTACCGGTAAAACCTTGCTGGCCAAGGCGATTGCCGGCGAAGCCAAGGTGCCGTTCTTCACCATTTCCGGTTCCGACTTCGTCGAAATGTTCGTCGGTGTCGGTGCGAGCCGCGTTCGTGACATGTTCGAACAGGCCAAGAAGCACGCTCCATGCATCATCTTCATTGACGAGATCGACGCCGTTGGTCGCCATCGTGGCGCCGGCATGGGGGGCGGTCACGACGAGCGCGAACAGACTCTCAACCAGTTGCTGGTCGAGATGGACGGTTTCGAAATGAATGACGGCATCATCGTCATTGCAGCGACCAACCGTCCTGACGTGCTGGACCCTGCTTTGCTGCGTCCGGGTCGTTTCGACCGTCAGGTGGTGGTCGGCTTGCCGGACATCCGTGGTCGCGAGCAGATCCTCAAGGTTCACATGCGTAAAGTGCCAATGGGTGACGATGTCGCTCCGGCCGTTATCGCACGTGGCACGCCGGGTTTCTCCGGTGCCGATCTGGCGAACCTGGTCAACGAGGCTTCTTTGTTTGCTGCCCGTGCCGGCAAGCGCATCGTCGAAATGAAGGAGTTCGAACTGGCCAAAGACAAGATCATGATGGGCGCCGAGCGCAAATCCATGGTCATGTCCGAGAAGGAAAAGCAGAACACCGCTTATCACGAAGCAGGCCACGCCATTGTTGGCCGCGTCGTGCCCGAGCATGATCCGGTCTACAAGGTGTCGATCATCCCGCGCGGTCGTGCGTTGGGTGTGACCATGTTCCTGCCGGAAGAGGATCGCTACAGCCTGTCCAAGCGTGCGCTGATCAGTCAGATCTGCTCGCTGTACGGCGGCCGTATTGCCGAAGAGATGACTTTGGGCTTTGACGGTGTAACCACGGGTGCTTCCAACGACATCATGCGTGCGAGTCAGATTGCGCGGAACATGGTGACCAAGTGGGGTCTGTCGGAAAAACTGGGTCCGTTGATGTACGCCGAAGAAGAGGGTGAAGTATTCCTCGGTCGCGGCGGTGGCGGTCAGAATGCCAGCTTCTCAGGTGAGACAGCCAAGCTGATCGACTCCGAAGTGCGCAGCATCATCGATCAGTGCTACGGCACCGCCAAACAGATACTCACGGACAACCGCGACAAGCTCGATGCCATGGCGGATGCCCTGATGAAGTACGAGACGATCGATGCCGAGCAGATCGACGACATCATGGCCGGTCGTACACCGCGCGAGCCTCGCGACTGGTCGGGTGGTACCGGTACTGGCACGCCGCCTGTCATTCAGGGCGAGCGTTCGGAAACACCGATTGGCGGCCCGGCTGCCGACGTTTAAGGTTTGAAATGACTTCTGTACAGTCCCTGACCCGGTTGCCTTGCGGCAACCGGGTTCTTGATTTGGCCCGGACGCACGTCATGGGCATTCTCAACGTAACTCCCGATTCCTTTTCCGACGGTGGCCGATACAGCCAGCACGATGCTGCCTTGCGTCATGCAGAAGCCATGGTTGCAGCGGGTGCGACGCTGATCGATGTGGGCGGGGAGTCGACCCGTCCGGGCGCGCGGGCAGTTTCTCCATTGGAGGAGCTGGAGCGCGTCGCTCCTGTCGTCGAGCTGATCAATCGCGAACTGGATGTGGTCATATCGGTCGATACGTCCACTCCGGCGGTCATGCGCGAAACAGCGCGTTTGGGTGCCGGCTTGATCAACGACGTTCGTTCGCTACGGCGGGATGGCGCGCTTGATGCGGCGGCGGCCACGGGATTGCCCGTGTGCCTGATGCACATGCTCGGCGAGCCTGGCGACATGCAGGATGATCCGCGTTATCAGGATGTCACCCGGGAAGTGGGTGAGTTTCTTGCTGAACGCATGGCTCGGTGTGAGGTGGCAGGCATTCCGGCCGAGCGGATCGTTCTCGATCCGGGCTTCGGCTTCGCCAAAACCCTGCAGCACAATCTAAGCTTGTTCAAGCATATGGAAGCCCTGCATGCGCTGGGGCGGCCACTGTTAGTGGGCGTTTCGCGCAAAAGCATGATCGGTCATGCGTTGAATCGCCCTGTAGGTGAGCGTCTTTACGGTGGTCTGGCATTGGCTGCCCTGGCATCGGTGAAAGGTGCGCGTATATTGCGCGTCCATGATGTGGCGGAAACGGTGGACGTGGTGCGAATGCTCGCAGCCGTGGAATCAGCCGAATAAGAATGATGGAGCACTTATGAGCAAGAAATACTTTGGTACTGACGGCATTCGTGGTCGTGTCGGGGAATACCCGATCACTCCGGACTTCATGCTCAAGCTCGGCTGGGCTGCCGGCATGGCCTTTCGCAAGATGGGCGCCTGCAAGGTGCTGGTCGGCAAGGACACGCGGATTTCCGGTTACATGTTCGAATCGGCACTTGAAGCTGGCCTGACATCTGCCGGCGCCGATGTAATGCTGCTCGGCCCGATGCCGACTCCAGCTATTGCCTACCTGTCGCGGACCTTCCAGGCTGAGGCCGGGATCGTGATCAGTGCATCGCACAATCCGCATGACGATAACGGCATCAAGTTTTTCTCCGGCAAGGGCACCAAGTTGCCCGATGAGCTGGAGCTGATGATTGAAGAGCTGCTCGATACGCCAATGACCGTTGTCGAGTCGAGCAAGATCGGCAAGGTGTCGCGCATCAATGATGCGTCAGGCCGCTATATCGAGTTCTGCAAGAGCTCCGTGCCGACTGGCACCAGTTTCTCCGGCCTGAAGATCGTCATCGACTGCGCACACGGTGCCACTTATAAGGTAGCGCCGAGTGTTTTTCGTGAGCTGGGTGCCGAGGTCGTTGTTCTGTCGGCTCAGCCTAACGGTCTGAACATCAATGACAACTGTGGCTCCACGCACATGGGCCAATTGCAGGCGGCGGTGTTGTCCGAGCATGCGGATCTGGGTATCGCCTTCGACGGTGATGGTGATCGGGTGCTGATGGTCGACCACACCGGGGCGATAGTCGATGGTGACGAGCTGATTTTCATCATCGCGCGCGATCTGCATGAGCGAGGCAAATTGCAGGGCGGTGTGGTCGGTACGCTGATGAGCAATCTGGGCCTGGAGTTGGCTCTGGCGGATCTGGGTATTCCTTTTGTGCGTGCAAATGTCGGCGACCGCTATGTGATTGCCGAATTGCTGGAGCGCGATTGGCTGGTCGGGGGCGAGAACTCCGGACATGTCGTTTGCTTCAACCACACGACGACTGGCGATGCGATCATTGCGGCGTTGCAGGTGCTGATGGCATTGAAAACACGCAACGAAGGTCTGGCGCAAACTCGTCAGGCCCTGCGTAAGTGTCCTCAAGTGCTGATCAACGTGCGCTTCGGCGGTGGCGACAGCCCGCTGGAGCACCCGGCTGTCAAGGAAGCGAGCGCTCGCGTAACCCAGGCGATGGCGGGTCGTGGTCGCGTGCTTTTGCGCAAGTCCGGAACAGAGCCTCTGGTGCGTGTGATGGTCGAAGGCGAGGACGAATCCCAGGTTCGTGGCTATGCCGAGGAACTGGCAAAACTGGTAACTGAAGTTTCTGCCTGATTCGGCTTGCCAGCCATGATTGTGTTGGGTAACATCTGCGCCCACTTTGACCGACGAGGTACAGCATGCGTCGCCCTATGGTAGCTGGTAACTGGAAGATGCACGGTACCCGCGCCAGCGTCGCTGAGCTGATCAACGGCCTTCGTCATCTGGCCTTGCCAAGCGGTGTTGATGTCGCGGTATTCCCGCCTTGCTTGTATATCAATCAAGTGATTGATGGCTTGAAAGGTAAATCGATTTCGGTTGGTGCGCAGAATTCTGCGGTGGAATCCATGCAAGGTGCCTTGACGGGCGAGATTGCGCCGAGTCAGTTGGTGGATGCAGGTTGTTCCCTGGTGCTTGTCGGGCACTCCGAGCGTCGCCAGATCATGGGCGAGCGAGACGGAATGCTGAATCGCAAGTTTGCAGCGGCGCAGGCATGTGGCTTGATTCCGGTGTTGTGTGTAGGGGAGACCCTGGAGCAGCGCGAAGCCGGAAAGACTCTTGAGGTTGTCGGGCGTCAGCTGGGCAGTATCATCGAGGAGCTGGGTGTCGGTGCTTTTGCCAATGCGGTGATTGCTTATGAGCCGGTCTGGGCGATTGGTACCGGGCTGACTGCAACGCCGCAGCAGGCTCAGGATGTGCATAAGGCCATTCGTGAGCAGTTGGCGGCAGAGAATTCTGAAGTGGCACGAGGTGTGCGACTTCTATACGGCGGCAGCGTGAAGGCGGCCAATGCGGTCGAACTGTTCGGCATGCCGGATATCGATGGGGGGCTCATTGGTGGGGCTTCCCTGAATGCAGATGAGTTCGGTGCGATTTGTCGCGCCGCGGGAAACTGAAAAAATGCTGGAAACAGTCGTAGTCGTTTTTCATCTGCTGGGTGCATTGGGCGTAGTTGCTCTGGTTTTGCTGCAGCAGGGTAAAGGTGCGGACGCTGGCGCGTCTTTCGGAGCAGGTGCTTCAAATACTGTGTTCGGAAGCCAAGGTTCCTCTACCTTTCTTAGTAAGTTTACTGCTATACTTGCCGCCGGTTTCTTCATAACCAGCTTGGGGTTAGGGTACTTTGCTAAAGAGAAGGCTCATCAGCTGACTCAAGCAGGTTTGCCAAACCCGGCAGTGTTGGAAGTTCCAAAGCAACAACCGGCTTCTGATGATGTCCCGGTGCTTCAAGAGCAAAAGTCGGCTACTCCAGCGACTGACGTACCTCCAGCTCAAGAGCAGAAGTAAGAAGGGTTTCAAACGTAGTATTGCCGAGGTGGTGGAATTGGTAGACACGCAACCTTGAGGTGGTTGTGCCCATAGGGTGTAGGGGTTCGAGTCCCCTTCTCGGTACCAATTAGTCAGGAGAGCCCGCTGTTGCGGGCTTTCTTGCAGGTGGAAGGTTACATTGACCCTATAAGGGATCGGTCGTATACTTCCGCCCCAGCTTTGTCGCGGGGTGGAGCAGTCTGGTAGCTCGTCGGGCTCATAACCCGAAGGTCGTCGGTTCAAATCCGGCCCCCGCAACCAGTTTAAGGAGCCCCTTTTAAGGGGCTTTTTGTTAGCTGGACACTTTCAACGCCGCTGTTCGACGGCGTTTCAAGGATGGGCGTTTCGCCCATTTTTTTATTTTGCATAGCATGCACATACATGCACGAGGGGGTTCAGGTGTCGAGCAAGCTAGAAGAGTTGCAGGCCTTGTTGGCCCCGGTGGTCGTGGCCCTAGGCTATGAATGCTGGGGTATTGAGTTTTCGGCTCAAGGTCGCCACTCAATGTTGCGCGTTTATATCGATAAGGAAGGCGGCGTACTGGTGGACGATTGCGCCATCGTCAGCCGTCAGATCAGCGGTGTGCTGGATGTTGAAGATCCGATTTCCGTTGAATACACCCTTGAAGTTTCCTCGCCAGGCATGGAACGCCCACTGTTCACTCTTGAGCAGTTTGCCAAATATGTCGGTGAACAAGTGAAGATCAAGCTGCGCTCGCCTTTTGAAGGTCGACGCAACTTTCAGGGCCTTCTGCGCGGTGTAGAAGAGCAGGACGTCGTGGTGCAGGTGGAAAACCATGAGTTCCTGTTGCCGATCGATATGATCGACAAGGCCAACATTATTCCCAGTTTTGACTGAGACGCGGATCCCGCGGATCCAATGGCTTGCGAAAGGCGAGGCGTACGATGAGCAAAGAAGTACTGCTGGTTGTTGAGTCGGTATCCAATGAAAAGGGTGTACCGGCAAGCGTAATTTTTGAAGCGCTGGAGCTGGCTCTGGCCACTGCTACCAAAAAGCGTTTTGAAGACGAAGTTGATCTGCGTGTGGAAATCAACCGCCACACCGGTTCCTACGAAACATTCCGTCGCTGGACGGTCGTCGAAGAGAATGATCTCGATGATCCGGCCATCGAAACCTGGCCGAGCAAGGTTGCTGAAACGCACCCTGGCGCCAAGGTTGGCGACGTCGTTGAAGAAAAGATCGAGTCCATCGAGTTCGGCCGCATCGCTGCGCAGACCGCCAAGCAGGTCATCGTGCAGAAAGTGCGCGAAGCCGAACGCGCTCAAGTGGTTGACGCTTATCGCGAGCGCCTCGGAGAAATCATCTCCGGCACCGTGAAGAAAGTGACCCGCGACAACGTGATCGTCGACTTGGGTAATAACGCTGAAGCGTTGCTGGCCCGTGAAGACATCATTTCTCGCGAAACCTTCCGTGTTGGCGTGCGTCTGCGTGCGCTGCTCAAGGAAATCCGCACCGAGAACCGCGGTCCTCAGCTGATCCTGTCGCGTACCGCGCCGGAAATGCTGATCGAGCTGTTCCGTATCGAAGTGCCGGAAATTGCTGAAGGTCTGATCGAAGTCATGGCCGCATCCCGTGATCCGGGTTCGCGTGCCAAGATCGCTGTCCGTTCCAAGGACAAACGCATCGACCCGCAAGGCGCGTGCATCGGTATGCGCGGTTCGCGCGTCCAGGCCGTGTCGGGCGAGTTGGGTGGCGAGCGTGTCGACATCGTCCTTTGGGACGATAATCCGGCTCAGTTCGTGATCAATGCCATGTCGCCGGCAGAAGTGGCGGCCATCATCGTTGACGAAGATGCCCATGCCATGGACATCGCCGTTGGCGCAGACAATCTGGCTCAGGCCATCGGTCGTGGTGGTCAGAACGTGCGTCTGGCGAGCCAGCTGACTGGCTGGACCCTGAACGTGATGACCGAATCGGACATCCAGGCTAAGCAGCAAGCGGAAACCGGCGACATCCTGCGCAACTTCATCGACGAGCTGGAAGTCGACGAAGAACTGGCTCAGGTGCTGGTAGACGAAGGCTTCACCAGCCTGGAAGAGATTGCCTACGTACCGTTGGAAGAAATGCTCAACATCGACGGCTTTGACGAAGACATCGTCAACGAGCTTCGCGCTCGTGCCAAGGATCGCTTGTTGACCAAAGCCATCGCTACTGAGGAAAAGCTGGCAGACGCCCATCCGGCCGAAGACCTGCTCTCGCTTGAGGGTATGGACAAGGATTTGGCGATGGAACTGGCGGTGCGCGGCGTAATTACCCGCGAAGACCTGGCCGAGCAGTCTATTGACGACCTGCTCGACATCGACGGCATTGACGATGATCGTGCCGGCAAGTTGATCATGGCCGCCCGAGCCCACTGGTTCGAGTAATTAGGCGCGGCCTGAGGAGAGAAGTGCATGACGCAAGTCACGGTGAAACAACTGGCCGATGAGGTCAAAACACCGGTAGAGCGCCTGTTGCAGCAGATGCGTGAGGCAGGTCTGCCGCACACCGCCGCCGAAGAAAATGTGACTGACAGTGAGAAGCAATCCCTGCTGACCCACTTGAAAAGCAGCCACAAGGCGAAAGTGGAAGAACCACGCAAGATCACGCTGCAGCGTAAAACCACCAGCACCCTGCGTGTGGCTGGCAGCAAAAGCATCAGCGTTGAAGTCCGCAAGAAGAAAGTTTTCGTACAGCGTAGCCCGGAAGAAATCGAAGCCGAGCGCAAGCGTGAACTGGATGAACGTCGCGCAGTAGAAAATGCTGCCCGTCAGAAGGCTGAAGAAGAAGCCCGCGTGCGCGCCGAAGAAGAAGCGCGTCGCCAGCCTGCTGCGCCGTCCGCTCCTGCCGAAGCCGTCGCTGCACCTGCGCCAGTGGCCGAACCAGTGCGCGAAGCCGCGCCGGTTGTGGCTGCTGCCCCAGCTGCCGACACTCGCAAGCGTGACGAGCAGCGCCGCCCGGACAAACCACGTGCCGACGACAACAACCGTCGTGGTGGTGGTGATGGCGAGCGCAAAAACGCTCCGCATCGCGCATCGGTCAAGGAAAAGGCTCCGGCGCCACGTGTGGCGCCACGCACGACCGACGAAGAAAGCGATGGCTTCCGTCGCGGCGGTCGCGGCAAGGCCAAGCTGAAGAAACGCAACGCCCACGGTTTCCAGAGCCCGACCGGCCCTGTCGTGCGTGAAGTGAAGATCGGCGAAACCATCACTGTTGGCGATCTCGCCCAGCAGATGTCGGTCAAGGCTGCCGAAATCATCAAGTTCATGTTCAAACTGGGTACTCCAGCGACCATCAACCAGGTGCTTGATCAGGAAACTGCTCAACTGGTAGCCGAAGAACTGGGCCACAAAGTGACTCTGGTCAGCGACACCGCCCTGGAAGATTCCCTGGCCGAGTCCTTGAAGTTCGAAGGTGAAGCGGTTCCTCGTGCGCCGGTTGTGACCGTAATGGGTCACGTTGACCACGGTAAGACCTCGCTGCTCGACTACATCCGTCGTGCCAAGGTAGCTGCTGGCGAAGCCGGCGGTATCACCCAGCACATTGGTGCATACCACGTTGAAACCGAACGCGGCATGGTCACTTTCCTCGACACCCCGGGTCACGCCGCGTTTACCGCCATGCGTGCCCGTGGTGCCAAGGCGACCGACATCGTGATCCTGGTGGTTGCGGCGGACGACGGCGTGATGCCACAAACCATCGAAGCGGTTCAGCACGCTGTTGCTGCCGGCGTTCCGCTGGTGGTTGCGGTGAACAAGATCGACAAGCCGGGTGCCGATCTCGATCGCATCCGTAGCGAACTGTCGGCCCACGGCGTGACCTCTGAAGACTGGGGTGGCGACACTCCATTCGTTCCGGTTTCCGCGAAGATGGGTACCGGCGTCGACGAACTGCTCGAAGCTGTATTGCTGCAGGCTGAAGTTCTCGAACTGACCGCCACGCCTTCGGCTCCTGGCCGTGGTGTCGTGGTTGAATCTCGTCTCGACAAGGGCCGTGGCCCGGTGGCGACTGTTCTGGTTCAGGACGGTACGCTGCGTCAAGGTGACATGGTGCTGGTCGGCTCGAACTATGGCCGCGTGCGCGCCATGCTCGACGAGAACGGCAAGCCGATCAAGGAAGCGGGCCCGGCCATTCCGGTCGAGATCCTCGGCCTGGACGGTACGCCTGACGCTGGCGACGAGATGAGCGTGGTTGCCGACGAGAAGAAAGCCCGTGAAGTGGCTCTGTTCCGTCAGGGCAAGTTCCGCGAAGTCAAACTGGCTCGCGCTCACGCCGGCAAGCTGGAAAATATCTTCGAAAGCATGGGTCAGGAAGAGAAGAAGACGCTCAACATCGTCCTCAAATCCGACGTCCGTGGTTCGCTGGAAGCTTTGCAGGGTGCTCTGAACGGCCTGGGCAACGACGAAGTGCAAGTGCGCGTGGTCGGTGGCGGCGTCGGTGGTATCACCGAGTCCGATGCCAACCTGGCACTGGCTTCCAACGCTGTACTGTTCGGCTTCAACGTGCGTGCCGATGCCGGCGCACGGAAGATCGTCGAGCAGGAAGGTCTGGACATGCGTTACTACAACGTGATCTACGACATCATCGAAGACGTCAAGAAAGCCCTGACCGGTATGCTTGGCAGCGACGTTCGCGAGAACATCCTCGGTGTGGCCGAAGTCCGTGACGTGTTCCGTTCGCCTAAGTTCGGCGCTATCGCCGGCTGCATGGTGATCGAGGGTACTGTCCACCGTAACCGTCCGATCCGTGTACTGCGTGAAGACATCGTTATCTTCGAAGGCGAGCTGGAATCCCTGCGCCGCTTCAAGGATGACGCTTCCGAAGTACGTGCCGGCATGGAGTGCGGTATCGGCGTGAAGAGCTACAACGACGTCAAAGTCGGCGACAAGATCGAAGTCTTCGAGAAGGTTCAGGTTGCTCGCAGCCTCTGACTCGCGCACTTCAAGGGCCACGTCGGGCCGCCGCATGCAAGTGCGCGGCACGGCGTCAGGACTCTAAACGCAACGCCCGGTCTGGCTTTTGTCAGGCCGGGCGTTTGCCGCTTTCAGACCTTGCGGGTTTCACCGCAGGGCAGTAACAGGTAACAAATCATGGCAAAAGAATACAGCCGTACCCAACGTATCGGCGATCAGATGCAGCGTGAGCTGGCCCAGCTGATCCGTCGTGAAGTCAAAGACCCGCGCGTCGGCCTGGTCACCATTACCGCTGTGGAAGTCAGCCGTGACGTCGGTCACGCGAAGATCTTCATCACCGTGATGGGGCAGGACAACGCCGAAGACATCGCGCAAAGCATCAAGGTGCTCAACGCTGCCGCCGGTTTCCTGCGCATGCAGCTCGCCCGCGAAATGAAGCTGCGCAGCGTGCCGCAATTACACTTCCACTACGACGAAAGCGTCGTGCGGGGTGCGCACCTGTCGGCCCTGATCGAGCGCGCCGTGGCTGAGGACAATCAGCACGTGGCTGCGGCAGAACCCGAAGACACCAAGGAGTAACTCGGTGGCTCAGGTCAAACGTATCCGTCGTAATGTCAGCGGCATCATCCTGCTCGACAAGCCGCTGGGGTTCACCTCCAACGCCGCGTTGCAGAAGGTTCGCTGGCTGCTCAACGCCGAGAAGGCCGGTCACACCGGCAGTCTCGACCCACTGGCTACTGGCGTGCTGCCGTTGTGCTTTGGCGAGGCGACCAAGTTCTCGCAGTACCTGCTCGATTCCGACAAGGGTTACGAAACCCTGGCGCAACTGGGCAAGACCACCACCACGGCGGACGCCGAAGGTGAGGTTTTGCAGGAGCGTCCGGTGACCGTTGGTCAGGCCGACGTTGAAGCGGTTCTGCCGAAATTTCGTGGGCAAATCAGTCAGATACCGCCGATGTACTCGGCTCTCAAGCGTGATGGCCAGCCCCTGTACAAGTTGGCCCGTGCAGGCGAAGTAGTGGAGCGCGAACCGCGTTCTGTTACTATTGCGCGCTTGGAATTGCTGGCCTTCGAAGGCGATACTGCGCGTCTTGCGGTGGATTGCAGCAAGGGCACCTATATTCGCACCTTGGTGGAGGATATCGGTGAGCAACTCGGTTGTGGTGCGTACGTCGCTGAACTGCGTCGTACCCAGGCCGGGCCTTTCACCCTGGCGCAGACCGTGACTCTCGAAGAGCTGGAAGCGGTACATGCCGAAGGCGGCAACGAAGCGGTCGATCGCTTCCTGATGCCATCGGACAGTGGCCTGCAGGATTGGCCGTTGTTGCAGTTCTCGGAAGCGAGCGCGTTCTACTGGCTCAACGGCCAGCCGGTACGTGCCCCGGATGCTCCGAAGTTCGGCATGGTGCGGGTACAGGATCACAACGGTCGCTTCATCGGTATCGGTGAAGTGAGCGAAGACGGGCGCATCGCGCCGCGTCGACTGATTCGGTCAGAATGACCGGAAACCGGTCTGTGTAACAGCAGGCCGGCGAGTGTGGCTGTCAACAGGCACGGTCACTACTCATTTATAGATACAGGGATTTGTCCCTGGCCTGTTGAAACTGTTTTTGAAACAGTTTCCTGATAAAAGGATTGCCTCATGGCTCTCGACGTTCAAGAAAAAGCTCAAATCGTTGCCGACTACCAGCAAGCTGTTGGTGACACTGGTTCGCCAGAAGTGCAAGTTGCACTGCTGACCGCCAACATCAACAAACTGCAAGGTCACTTCAAGGCCAACGGTAAAGACCACCACTCCCGTCGTGGTCTGATCCGCATGGTTAACCAGCGTCGCAAGCTGCTGGACTACCTGAAAGGCAAGGACGTGAGCCGTTACAGCGCTCTGATCGCTCGCCTGGGTCTGCGTCGCTAATCAGCGATTGCGCTATGAGGTTGGTTGTCTGTCAGACGTCAGCGGGTTTCCGCCGGCGTCCGGCAGGCTCCCAGCCTCAAGTTTTATCTGGATACACGTTTTACCCTGGACAGGCGTCGGGCCGATTCCCGGCATTGCCCAAGAATTTCGCAAGAAACCAGTTCCCCCAAGAGCCACAAAGAAGGTAGGACACCGTGAACCCGGTAATCAAAAAATTCCAGTTCGGTCAGTCGACCGTTACCCTCGAGACTGGCCGTATCGCCCGTCAGGCCTCCGGCGCAGTATTGGTCACCGTTGACGACGACGTCAGCGTATTGGTGACCGTAGTCGGTGCCAAGCAAGCCGATCCGGGCAAGGGCTTCTTCCCTCTGTCCGTTCACTACCAGGAAAAGACTTACGCTGCCGGTAAGATCCCTGGCGGTTTCTTCAAGCGTGAAGGCCGTCCTTCCGAGAAAGAAACCCTGACTTCCCGACTGATCGACCGTCCGATCCGTCCGCTGTTCCCGGAAGGTTTCATGAACGAAGTGCAGGTTGTCTGCACCGTCGTTTCCACCAGCAAAAAGACCGATCCGGACATCGCTGCGATGATCGGTACCTCGGCTGCCCTGGCGATCTCCGGCATTCCGTTCGATGGCCCGATCGGCGCCGCTCGCGTGGCTTTCCACGAAAGCACCGGCTACCTGCTGAACCCGACTTACGAGCAGCAAGCTGCTTCGAGCCTGGACATGGTTGTTGCCGGTACTTCGGACGCTGTGCTGATGGTTGAATCGGAAGCCAAAGAGCTGACCGAAGACCAGATGCTGGGCGCGGTACTGTTTGCTCACGACGAGTTCCAGGTCGTCATCAACGCCGTTAAAGAACTGGCTGCCGAAGCAGCCAAGCCAACCTGGACCTGGGCACCTGCTCCAGAAGCCACCGAGTTGCTGGCCGCTATCCGTTCCGAGTTCGGCGAAGCGATCTCCCAGGCTTACACCATCACCATCAAGGCCGACCGTTATGCGCGTCTGGGCGAGCTGCGTGACCAGGTTGTGGCCAAGCTGTCCGGTGAAGAAGGCCAGCCTTCGGCTGCCGACGTCAAAGCCGCTTTCGGTGAAATCGAATACCGCACCGTTCGCGAAAACATCGTTAACGGCAAGCCACGTATCGACGGTCGCGACACCCGCACCGTACGTCCGCTGAACATCGAAGTCGGCGTTCTGCCGAAGACTCACGGTTCGGCACTGTTCACCCGTGGCGAAACCCAGGCTCTGGTCGTCGCGACGCTGGGCACCGCCCGTGACGCACAGCTGCTGGACACCCTGGAAGGCGAGAAAAAAGATCCGTTCATGCTGCACTACAACTTCCCTCCGTTCTCGGTGGGCGAGTGTGGTCGCATGGGTGGCGCCGGTCGTCGCGAAATCGGTCACGGCCGTCTGGCCCGTCGTTCGGTTTCGGCCATGCTGCCTGCCGCTGACGTGTTCCCGTACACCATCCGTGTGGTATCGGAAATCACCGAATCCAACGGTTCGAGCTCGATGGCTTCCGTTTGCGGCGCTTCCCTGGCCCTGATGGACGCGGGTGTTCCGATGAAGGCACCGGTTGCCGGTATCGCCATGGGTCTGGTTAAAGAAGGCGAGAAGTTCGCCGTCCTGACCGACATCCTGGGCGACGAAGACCACTTGGGCGACATGGACTTCAAGGTAGCCGGTACCGCCAAAGGTGTGACCGCGCTGCAGATGGACATCAAGATCAAGGGCATCACCGAAGAGATCATGGAAATCGCTCTGGGCCAAGCCCTGGAAGCGCGCCTGAACATCCTCGGCCAGATGAACCAGATCATCGGCCAGTCGCGTACCGAACTGTCGGCCAACGCTCCGACCATGATCGCGATGAAGATCGACACCGACAAGATCCGTGACGTTATCGGTAAGGGCGGCGCGACCATCCGTGCGATCTGCGAAGAAACCAAGGCTTCGATCGATATCGAAGACGACGGCTCGATCAAGATCTTCGGCGAAACCAAGGAAGCGGCTGAAGCAGCACGTCAGCGCGTTCTGGGTATCACCGCTGAGGCCGAGATCGGCAAGATCTACGTCGGCAAGGTTGAGCGCATCGTCGACTTCGGCGCATTCGTCAACATCCTGCCGGGCAAGGACGGTCTGGTTCACATCTCGATGCTGAGCGACGCTCGCGTAGAGAAAGTGACCGATATCCTGAAAGAAGGCCAGGAAGTGGAAGTGCTGGTACTGGACGTGGACAACCGCGGTCGTATCAAGCTGTCCATCAAAGACGTGGCAGCTGCCAAGGCTTCGGGCGTTTAATCACCCCGCAGCTCTAGCGCAATGAAAGATGCCCCGCCGTGAAAACGGCGGGGCATTTTTTTTGTCCATGAAATATCGAGTCATTCGGCGAAGTTGCCGACCCGCAAGACCAGTGCTAGGTTTAGCCCACCGCCCGTGTAGCTCAGCCGGTAGAGCAGCGCACTCGTAACGCGAAGGTCGCAGGTTCGATTCCTGTCTCGGGCACCACCTCTCCCTAATCCTTTTAAACCGGCATTTATGTTCCACAGGTCAACTTTTTGTGGGAGAGATGTAAAGAGCCGTGTAATTCGTCATGCAAACGTCCTATATTCGGTGCCTGCATGAGCATCGCTTAGCAGTTTTCAGATGATCCCGAATGGTTCCGAAGGCCGGACAGTCCGCGTCAGAGAGATCCTTGATGATCCAGATCCATCCTCCATTCCCATGATCAGCGAGAACGCCATGACCGAATTAACTCAAGAGCAACGTCACGAAGAAGCGCTAAGAAAATACATCCTGGATGTTCCGGATCTGCAGGAAGAGATCAAGGACCTGAGTCCCGATGATCAGAAAGACCAGATCCAGTGGGCGTTCGAAGACGAAGCCGAAGCCCAGGGCCTGCAACCTTGGGAGTTGACCCTCAAGTACACCAGTACGCCTGAAGAGTTTGAGGCCAAGCGTCTGGAGCTGCACAAGGAAGCGGCTGAAGTGCTGGGTGTCGAGTGGGAAGAGTACTGCGAGATGAACAATCTGGTGGTCTGAAACAAAAACGCCAGCCTCGAAAGGGCTGGCGTTTTTTATTGCGTGATCGACTCAGATGCTCAGGCGCATCGACAGGTCCACAGCCTTCACATCCTTGGTCATCGCGCCGATCGAAATGTAGTCCACCCCGGTCTGTGCGATCGGCAGCAGCGTGCTTTCGTTGATGCCGCCACTGGCTTCCAGTTTTGCCTTGCCGGCGTTCAGGCGCACGGCTTCGCGCATGTCATCGAGGCTCAGTTCGTCGAGCATGATGATATCGGCACCGGCGGCCAGCGCTTCTTTCAGTTCCTCCAGACTTTCCACTTCGATTTCCACCGGCTTGCCCGGGGCAATCTTGTGCGCAGCGGCAATGGCTTGTGGGATGCCACCGCTGGCGGCGATGTGGTTTTCCTTGATCAGGAACGCGTCGTACAGGCCGATGCGATGGTTATGGCAACCGCCGCAGGTGACCGCGTATTTCTGCGCCAGACGCAGGCCCGGCAGGGTCTTGCGGGTGTCGAGCAGTTTTACCGAGGTCTCGGCGACGAAGTCCGCCAGGTATTGCGCGCGGGTCGCCACGCCCGACAGCAATTGCAGGAAGTTCAGGGCGCTGCGCTCGCCGGTCAGCAGCGAACGGGCCGGGCCTTCCAGATGAAACAGCGGCTGATTCGGCGAAACCCGTTCGCCATCGCGCACCTGCCAGTGCACCGCCACCCGCGGATCGAGCTGGCGGAACACCGCATCGACCCAGGCTGTGCCACTGATGACGGCGGCGTCGCGGGTGATGATGGTGGCTTTGGCCAGGCGTTCGGCCGGGATCAGTTGCGCGGTGATGTCGCCGCTGCCGATGTCTTCGAGCAACGCACGGCGCACGTTGGCTTCGATTTCGGCGGTCAAATCGGCGAGACGTAGATTCGGCATAACGGGCTCCACAAACTAAGTGGCCCGATTATAGGGGCATGGCGTCGGCCAACCCAAGGCGAGAACAGCCAGGCAGCGCTGCATCCGGTCGATTTTCTTTGAGCAAACCCGTTTCTGTCGTGGTCACTGCAAGGTGTTGGCGCATAGGGGAAACCCTGACGGCTCTGGCGCCGGGGACAACTTTTGCAAGATAATCCGCCTTGCATTTGACGCCATGACTTTGACGTCGGCGAATCACCGTTTCAGGAGGCTTGGATGCACAACGACGGGAATGTAGTGCCTCTGCACAAGGCCACTACCGATCAGGCGACTCACTCGCCGCTCGCCCGCCTGCCTGTGATTCTGCTTCAGGTTCGCGACAAGGCTGCCCAGCGCCTGCGCAACGGTTTGCAGGAGTTGTTCGATAACGCCGACGACACCCTGTTCGAAATGGCCGATCGGGCACGCAATGACGTCGAACAGAACATTTTTTTCGAAGCCATGCGCGACCTGCGCCTCAAGCGCAAGAACATCGAGCGCGGTTTTCTCGAGCAGTTCTTCGAGGCCTTTGTCGGCCTCACTCAATTCGATCCCGTCCCCACCGTCCTCTCTCATGCTTTGCAGCACGAGGACACGACAGTGCGCACCGATGACATGGAGCGCAACGTCGCGGTCGAGACCATGGTCGGCCGCGTACTGAATCGCGACGGTTTCGCCCTCGATCAACTGACCACGCGATTCAATGCGCTGTTGGGCAAGACCCTGGACGATCATTACAACCCGCTGGGCCCGGCGATGCTTTGCGAATACTTCCTGCAGGCCGGGCGCAACTTGGGGGTGGAGATCAAGGTCAAACTGATCCTGCTCAAACTGTTCGAGCGGTATGTGCTGGCCGATACCGATCAACTCTACGCCGAAGCCAATCAACTGCTGATCGCCACGGGCGTATTGCCCGAGCTCAAGCCGGCACCGGCCCGTCGCGCCATCGATCAGGCCGTGGCCAGCGTGCAGGGCGAATTCGAGGGCGTCGACAAAACCCAGACCGATGCGGGCGTGCAGGAGGTCTTCGCCGCGTTGCAGGAGTTGCTGCTGCACGTGCGCGGCACCGTTGCGCCGACCCTGGAGCCCAGCGCTCCCGCCCAGCCGATTTCCACCCGCGACCTGCTGCGCCTGCTCTCGCACCTGCAGCAATACGTACCGGCGCTGGCAGTGCAGGACGATTTCGATCTGCGCCATCAACTTGAACAGTTGCTGACCCGGGTCAGCGTGCGCAGCGGCAAATCACGAATCGTCGGCGGGGCGGACGAGGACGTGATCAATCTGGTGGCGATGGTCTTCGACTGCATCCTCGATGATCGCAACCTGCCGGACTCGCTCAAGGCGCTGATCGCCCGGTTGCAGATCCCGATGTTGAAGGTCGCGGTGATCGACAAAAGCTTCTTCAGCCGCAGCAGCCACCCGGCGCGGCGGCTGCTCAATGAAATTGCCGAGGCGGCGATGGGCTGGGGCGAGTGCGACGGTAATGCGCGCGACAGCCTGTATCTGCGCATCGAACAGGTGGTGCAGCGCCTGCTGGCGGATTTCGTCGATGACCCGGCGATTTTTTCCGAGTTGCTGGCGGATTTCCTCGCCTTCACCAGTGACGAACGCCGTCGCAGCGAATTGCTTGAACAGCGTTTGCGCGATGCCGAAGAGGGCCGGGCGAAAACTGAACTGGCTCGTCAGCGGGTCGAGCAGGCGTTGAATCAGGCGTTGCTGGGCAAAGTCCTGCCACCGTCGGTAGTGACGTTCGTGCAGGAGGCCTGGAGCAAGGTGTTGCTGCTGACTTGCCTCAAGCACGGCGATCAGTCCGCCGAATGGCATGCCGACGTGCAGACCATGGAGCAATTGATCTGGAGTGTGCAGCGCCACGACGACGCCGAAGCCGGTCTGCGTCTGTTGGCGCTGGTGCCGGGATTGCTCAAGTCATTGAGGGACGGCCTGAGCACTTCAGCTTTTGACCCGTTTGCCACCAGCGGCTTTTTCAGTGAGTTGGAAGCGCTGCATGTGCGCCTGCTCGAGCCGTCCAGCGGACCGGATCAGTCCGTGCTGTCGGAAATGATCGAGGTGCCGCAGACGATTGTCTTGCAGATGGCCGACGACGGTCTCAAGCCACGCACGCCGGCGCGTTTGCCGGCCGACGATGTCGGTTTGCGCCAGGTCGATCAGTTGCGCCTGGGCAGTTGGGTGGCGTTCGAGGAAGACGAAGAACACACCCTGCGCTGCAAACTGGCGGCGATCATCGAGGCGACCGGCAAGTACGTATTCGTCGACCGTACCGGGATGAAAGTGCTGGAGCGCGAGCGCACCGAACTGGCCCTGGCGTTTCGTCGCGGCGCGGTGCGGACGCTGGACGACACCTTGCTGTTCGATCGGGCGCTGGAGTCGGTGCTCGGTAATCTGCGGCGGCTCAATCGCGGCAAGTGATCGCGCGCCGGGGGCCGATCACGGCATACTGGTCGCCAACACAGTCGGCGTTGAAGGAATCGGTATGCAGTTGGATCCCGCAAGCGGGTGGTGTCACGGGGTGCAGGTCTGCCCTTCGCCCAACTTCAATGAACGCCCGGCGGGCGAAGTCTCCCTGTTGGTCATCCACAACATCAGCTTGCCACCGGCGCAGTTCGCCACCGGCAAGGTCCAGGAATTTTTCCAGAATCGTCTGGATGTCACGGAACATCCCTACTTTGCCGGGATCGCCGACCTGCGCGTGTCTGCGCATTTTCTGATCGAACGTGACGGCAAGGTCACCCAGTTTGTCTCCTGTCTTGAGCGTGCCTGGCATGCCGGTGTTTCGGTGTTCGAAGGACGGGAAACCTGTAACGATTTTTCCGTGGGCATCGAGCTGGAAGGCACCGATGATCTGCCGTTCACCGATGCGCAGTACCAGGCGCTGACCGTGCTGACCCGGCAGATACAGGCGGCGTTCCCGGCGATCACCGTCGAGCGGATCTGCGGGCACAGCGACATCGCCCCCGGACGCAAGACCGACCCCGGACCCGCATTCGACTGGGCACGCTACCGCGCCGCCCTGGCACAAGAGGAAGGACAATGAGTTTTCTGGTGTTACTGCTGGCGGTCTGGATCGAGAAGTTCTCGGCCCTGCGCCAACGGGTGCAACGCGATGGCGGATGGATCCGCGAACTGCACAAGCTTGAAACCGGCGGGCTGGCGAAGCAGCCGTGGCTGGTGCTGACCATCCTGGTGCTGTTGCCGGTGGCGCTGCTGGGCTTGCTGCTGGTGGTGCTGGAGCCGGTGGCCTACGGTCTGCTGGCGTTGCCGGTGCATTTGCTGGTGGTGATTTACAGCCTGGGGCGGGGTGACCTGCTCGGCGAGCTCGGGCCGTTCCGCGACGCCTGGCGCCGTGAGGATCTGCAGGCCGCTGCCCATGTGGCCAAGCGTGATCTGAACATCTGCGCCGAAAGCGGCGAACAATTGCTGGAGCAAGTGCAACGACATCTGTTGTGGCAGGCCTACCAGAGCTTTTTTGCGGTGATTTTTTGGTATTTCCTGCTCGGTCCGGTGGCGGCGCTGAGCTATCGCTTGCTGGCGCTGGCCGAAGAAAACGCCCAGAACCCGGCGGTGGCCGAACGGGCCGGGCAACTGCGTCATGCCTTCGACTGGGTGCCGGTGCGCCTGCTGGCGGCGAGCCTTGCCCTGGTCGGCAATTTCGTCGCGGTCAGCCGAGTAATGCTGCACGAGCTGCTGAACTGGAACATCAGCGCTGCGCAACTGATCAACAAGGTCGGACTGGCTGCCGGGGAAATCCCGCCGGCCGCCGTCGGTCCCGAAGGCATCAATACCCTCGACTGTCTGTGGGAACTGCTGCTGCGGGCGGCGGTGCTGTGGTATGCCGGGTTTGCCCTGTGGACGGTGCTGGCGTAGGCCGTTCCTGTGACGAGGGGGGCAATCCCCCTCGTTAACCTTAAGTTACAAAACCTCCCTTCGATTTGAGCTATACAGAGATGGCGCCCGATAGTGGCTATCTGCTGTCGCCCCGCGCCTGCCAATAAAAACAAGAAAAAACCAAGGGAGACTTCCAGTGAAGAGCTTGCTCTATCCCGCCGTCTCGCTGATGAACCGCTTGAGCTTCGGCATGAAGTTCAGCCTGATCAGCGTGCTGTTCCTGGTGCCGATGCTGGTGACCAATTTCTATCTGGTGCGCGATTCCTATCGCGAATTCCAGGGCACCCGGGTGGAGCTGCAGAGCCTCGACCTGCTGGGCAGCAGCCTGACCCTGCGCCGGGATCTGGAAACCCTCAACAATCTGGTGCAGATCAACGTCACCCTCGGTCAGTCCGGCAAGGCCGGCAATGTCGAGGTGCAGATCACCGGCCTTGAGCAAAACGTCCTGGCCCGCCTGCAAGGGCTGACGCCGATGACCGAGGATCCTGAGCAGATCAAATTCTTCGAGACCAAGCGCGATGAAATGATCGCTGCGTTCAAGAACCAACAAGCGGAAAACTCCCTGCAAAGCAAAAGTGCGCTGATCGGCAAACTGCTGGGCAATGCGCAGGTTTTCAGCCAGATCGTGGCCAGTCAGGCCGGATTGAGTCGCGACAACCAGAGCGACATTCGCCAGCTCACCGAGCTGATCACCGCGAATACGCCGGCCGTCACCCAGGCCTTGGGCGAAGGTCGGGCGATGGGTTCGTATTCATTGGGCCAGGGCTTTCTCAACAGTTCGTCGAGCACCCGTTTCGACGAGCTGCTGGTGCAGATTGAAAAACTTCAGGCCGAATATGGCCTGAAATTGCAGGACGCGCTGGGCTCCAGCAAAGCCGCCCGTGACTCCCTGAGCGCACTGGCGGATGCCAGCAAGGCGTCGTTGAAACAGGCCGGCACACTGATCGAAGAACAAGTGGTGATGGCCGAAACGCTCGACGCTCCATGGCAGGGGTTTTATGACCAGGTCACCGGGCTGATGGACCAGACCTATCAGCTCGACGACGCCACTCTGAAATTCCTCGACACCCAATTGCAGCAGCGCCTGGGGCAAAACCGCACGCACATGGTGCTGCAAGCTGTGGCGTTGTCGGTGGTGTTCGTGCTGATTTTCTACCTGTACGGTGGCTTCTACGCGTCGACCCGCGCCACTCTGAAAAACCTCGGCGCCATGATGGATAAAGTGGCGGCAGGCGACATGACGGTGAATTTCCGCGCCAACAGCCGCGATGAACTCGGCGAGTTGGGCGAAGTGTTTAACGGTACGGTGCGGAAAATCCATGACCTGATCGAACGGGTCGGCCAAACCGTTGGCGAGGTCGAGCGGCAGGCGGGGCAAGTGGAAAACGTCTCGGCGCAAAGCAATCAGGCAGTCGCCGGGCAGCGCACGCAGATCGAACAAGTGGCCACCGCGATGAACCAGATGTCGGCGACATCGCTGGAGGTGGCACGCAGTGCAGCGGCAGCGGTCAGCAGCGCCCACAGCGTGAACGACGAAACCATCAGTGGTCGCGGGCTGGTGGAATCGCAGCAGGGCAGCATCGCGGCACTGGCGAGCGAAATCGATCAGTCGGTGCTGGTGATCAACCAGTTGGCCAGCGACAGCCAGGCGATCAGCCGTGTTCTGGAAGTGATCAAGAGCATCGCCGAGCAGACCAACCTGCTGGCGCTCAACGCCGCGATCGAGGCGGCGCGGGCCGGTGAGCAGGGCCGCGGTTTTGCCGTGGTCGCTGACGAAGTCCGCACGCTGGCCAAGCGCACCCAGCAATCGACCGAAGAAATCGAGCAGATGATCGCCAAACTCCACGGCGGCGTCGGCGCGGCAGTAAAGGCCATGGGCGTCAGCCATCAGATGGCCAACGGCACGGTGGGGCAGTCGGAGAAAGTCCAGCAGGCGCTGGAAAACATCCTCGGCGCTGTCGGCATGATCGTCGACCAGAACCAGCAGATCGCCGCCGCCGTCGAACAACAGACCGCCGTCGCCCACGATATCGACCAGAACATCGTCGAGATCAACCGTGCCGGCGAGCGCACTGCAGAAGGTGCGCATCAGACCGAAGATGCCAGCCGTGCGTTGTCGGCGCAGGTGGTCGAGTTGAAACAGCTGATCAGCGCGTTCCGGGTTTGAATTGACCTGCCTCCTGTGAGGCAGGTTTTTTCGGAATGGCTTGTAGTACTTTTTTGCCTACATCTGTAAGCCCAATCCTGTTTTCCTCCAGGCGCTGGTTTCTCGGCTTCAATGAACCAAGCTCAGTTCACTGACCACTTGGAGGAGATCGCACATGTCCGTCGCAACCCTGGGCGTCCAGGGCCTCTGCGCCCACTGCCAGACCACGCTGGTGCTCAAACCTTGGCAACTGAATGCCATTTCGATCCACGAAGCGTTCACCTGTGCCCATTGCCAGAAAAGCCTGGAGCTGCGCTGCCCGAAGCAGATCAAACGCTTTCGTTCGCTCGATTCACTCGGCCTGCTGCGCGCCAGTGCGCTGGTGACGGTGTGCACCGCGTTGCTGGTGGCCTTGGTGATGGAATGGGTAGGGTTGCTCAGCGTCACCGAGCAGTTGAACGCGTCGTTGATCGCGATCTTCGTGTACTTCGCGGTGATTCGTTATGCCCGGCACCGTCAGCACCTGACGCTGATTCTCGACGCGGCCAAGGCCCACGCCGACTGACTACCAGCCGAACACGTCGCAGCTGTTGGCGGTACTGGCGGCGGCCAGTTGTTCCGGATCGATGTTCATCAAGGCGGCCAGTGAGTCGCAGATCGCCGGCAGATGCGCCGGCGTATTGCGAGTGCCGGGGTACATGGCGGGCGCCATGTCCGGTGAGTCGGTTTCCAGCACCACCGAATCCAGTGGCAAGTCGGCCAGCACCCGGTGCATGCGCAACGCCTGCGGCCAGGTCGGTGCCCCCCCGAGGCCAAGTTTGAAACCGAGCTTGATATATTCCCGCGCTTCTTCACGGCTGCCGGCGAAGGCGTGGATGATGCCAGCGCGTTTGAGCTTGAAGCGCTTGAGCGTGGCAATCACCGCCGCATGACTGCGCCGCACATGGATCAATGCCGGCAGTTCAAAATCTGCCGCCAATTGTAGTTGTGCCTCGAAAAGCGCTTGCTGGCGTTCGCGGTCGAGGGTTTCGATGAAGTAATCCAGGCCGATTTCGCCGACCGCGCACAGCTGCCGATGACCCTTTAGCCGTGTCAGCCAATCGCCCAGAGCAAGCAGGTCTTCAGGCCGATGCTGATCGAGATAGACCGGGTGCAATCCGAACGCTGCGTACAGATCGGCATCGCTTTGCACCAGATCCCACACCCGTTGCCAGTTACCCTCATAGACCCCGAGCACCACCATCCGCCGCACCCCGAGGGCGCGGCTTTCGCTCAGCAGTGCCGCGCGGTCGGCGTCGAAGTCGGGGAAGTCCAGATGGGTGTGGCTGTCGATCAGCTCCACGGCTCAGTCCCGGTGAATACGCTGCTTGAAGGTACGGGCGATGGCCTGCACGCCAGGCTGGTAGTCCGATTGTTCGACCGCCGCCAGCGCCAGTTCCAGCGCCTTGTCGGCGATCAACTGGTGCTGCTGGGCCATGGCGTTGACCGGCAGCGGCAGGAAGTCGAGCAACTGGGTGTCGCCGAATGTGCCGAGGCGCAGCGGGCGGTTTTTGAGCGGGAAGTCATGCAGCGCGTCGAACACGCCCTGCAGCAGCACGTAGGACGTGGTCACCAGCGCGTCCGGTAAATGCCCGAGGCGTTGCAGGAGTTCTTCCATCAGCTGCTTGCCGCACTCGCGGCTGAAGGACTCGGCGTGTTCGATCAGCACTTCGCCCTTGAACCCGGCCAGGGCTTGCTTGAACCCGGCTTCACGTTCCTGGCTGATGCTCAGTTCCGGGCGGGCGCCCAGCAGTACGATCTGTTTCGGCTGCGGGTCGAGCAGGCTTTCGGTCAGGTGCAGGCTGGCTTCGCGGTCATCGCTGACCACCGAGCAGAAATGTTCGGCATCCATCACCCGGTCGATGGCAATGATCGGCAAACCCTTGGTCTGCAACTGGCGATAACTGTCGTCACCGGCCGGCAGGCAACTGGCGACGATCAACGCATCGCAGCGCCGGGCGCGGAACAGTTGCAGCAATTGCCGCTCGCTGTCTGGCGCATCGTCGGAGCTGGCGATCAGCAGCTGATAGCCGCGTGCCCGAGCGCCTTGCTCCAGCAGTTTGGCGATCCGCGCGTAACTGGGGTTTTCCAGATCCGGCAGGATAAAACCCAGGGTCCGGGTGTGCCGACTGCGCAACCCGGCCGCCTGTGGATTGGGGGTAAAGCCGTGCAGATCGACCACCGCCCGCACCCGCTCGACGGTGGCGTTGCTGATGCGTTGCTGTTCGGCCTTGCCGTTGATGACGTAGCTGGCGGTGGTCACGGACACTCCGGCCAACCGCGCGATATCACTGAGTTTCAACCCGGGATTTCCTTGTTTTTTCGAGCTTGCCGCGACATTTTCGCCAATCCTACCCGATTCAGGCAGGCGACCATTGTCTCAGCGCATCCGACAAGTTGGACTTCAAGGATGGGACATTATCGAGTAACGTGCCGATCAATCTAGATTAAACGTTTCAGCAAGCGTATTTTCTACGTTTTAGACGCCTTTGGCCGGTTCTGCCGTGAAACCGCCAAAACTGCCTCCTGAAAAGGATGGCCTACAGCGCCTAAGCTGCAACCATTCAAAACAATACCTGGCGTCACACGACGCCAAAAAGGAGATCGCATGCTCGAGCTCACTGTAGAGCAGATATCCATGGGCCAGTCGGCTGTGGATAAACCCGCCGCTTTGCAATTGCTGGCCAGTCATCTGGTCGCCGATGGACTTGTCGCCGACGGCTACCTCGCCGGCCTGCAGGCCCGGGAGGCTCAGGGCTCCACCTTCCTCGGCCAAGGCATTGCGATCCCCCACGGCACGCCCGAAACCCGTGATCAGGTATTCGCCACCGGCGTGCGCCTGATGCAGTTTCCTGACGGCGTGGACTGGGGCGACGGCCAGATCGTGTATCTGGCCATCGGCATCGCCGCCAAATCCGACGAACACTTGCGCCTGCTGCAACTGCTGACCCGCGCCCTCGGCGAGACCGATCTGGGCCAGGCCCTGCGCCGCGCCAGTTCGCCCGAAGCGCTGCTGAAACTGCTGCAAGGCGCGCCGCAAGAGCTGGCGCTGGATGCGCAGATGATCGGCCTCGGCGTATCGGCCGACGATTTCGAAGAACTGGTCTGGCGCGGAGCACGCCTGCTGCGCCAGGCCGATTGCGTGAGCAACGGTTTCGCCGGCGTGTTACAGCAGGTCGAAGCGCTGCCGCTGGGCGATGGCCTGTGGTGGCTGCACAGCGAGCAGACCGTGAAGCGTCCGGGCCTGGCCTTCGTCACGCCGGACAAACCGATGCGCTACCTCGGTCAGCCCCTCAGCGGTCTGTTCTGTCTGGCCAGTCTCGGTGAAGCGCATCAGGCGTTGCTCGAACGGCTGTGCGCGTTGCTGATCGAAGGTCGCGGCCATGAATTGGGTCGCGCCACCAGTAGCCGCAAAGTCCTCGAAGTGCTCGGCGGCGAGTTGCCGGCCGACTGGCCTAGCGCACGTATCGCATTGGCCAACGCCCATGGTCTGCACGCGCGGCCGGCGAAGATCCTCGCGCAACTGGCGAAAAGTTTTGACGGCGAAATCCGTGTGCGCATCGTCGACGGTCAGGACAGCGCCGTATCGGTGAAAAGCCTGAGCAAATTGCTGAGCCTCGGCGCCCGTCGTGGCCAGGTGCTGGAAATCATCGCCGAACCGAGCATCGCCGCCGACGCCTTGCCGGCCTTGCTGGCCGCCATCGAAGAAGGCCTCGGCGAAGAAGTCGAACCGCTGCCGGCCGTCAGCCAACAACCCGAAGTGATCACCGACATAGCCGAAGTTATCATCGCCCCGGCCTCCGGCAGCTTGCTGCAAGCGATTCCCGCCGCCCCCGGCATCGCCATCGGCCCGGCGCACATTCAGGTCCAGCAAACCATCGATTACCCGTTGCGCGGCGAGTCCGCCGCCATTGAGCGCGAGCGTCTCAAGCAAGCGCTGGCCGACGTGCGTCAGGACATTCAAGGCCTGATCGAGCGCAGCAAGGCCAAGGCGATCCGCGAGATTTTCATCACCCACCAGGAAATGCTCGACGACCCGGAACTCACCGATGAAGTCGACACTCGCCTCAAGCAGGGCGAAAGCGCCGAAGCAGCCTGGATGGCCGTGATCGAGGCCGCTGCAAAACAACAGGAAGCGTTGCACGACGCGTTGCTCGCCGAACGTGCTGCCGACCTGCGTGATATCGGGCGCCGGGTGCTGGCGCAACTGTGTGGCGTGCAGACGCCCGCCGAGCCTGAGCAACCGTACATTCTGGTGATGGACGAGGTCGGCCCGTCCGACGTGGCGCGTCTGGATCCGGCGCGGGTCGCGGGGATTCTTACCGCCCGTGGCGGCGCCACCGCTCACAGCGCCATCGTGGCTCGCGCGCTGGGAATTCCGGCGCTGGTCGGTGCGGGCGCTGCAGTGTTGCTGCTGAAACCGGGCACGCCGTTGCTGCTCGACGGCCAGCGCGGTCGCTTGCACGTGGACGCGGATGGCGCGACCCTGCAACGCGCCAGCGAGGAACGCGACACCCGCGAACAACGCCTGAAAGCCGCCGCCGAACAACGCCATCAACCGGCGCACACCACCGACGGCCACGCCGTGGAAGTGTTCGCCAACATCGGTGAAAGCGCTGGCGTCATCGGCGCGGTGGAGCAGGGCGCCGAAGGCATCGGCCTGCTGCGCACCGAGCTGATTTTCATGGCCCATCCGCAAGCGCCGGACGAGGCGACTCAGGAAGCCGAATACCGCCGCGTCCTCGACGGCCTCGCCGGTCGGCCGCTGGTGGTGCGCACCCTCGATGTCGGCGGCGACAAACCGCTGCCTTATTGGCCGATCGCCAAGGAAGAGAATCCGTTCCTCGGCGTGCGCGGGATTCGCCTGACCTTGCAGCGTCCGCAGATCATGGAAGCGCAGTTGCGCGCCTTGCTGCGTTCGGCGGACCACCGTCCGTTGCGGATCATGTTCCCGATGGTCGGCAGCGTCGAAGAGTGGCGTCAGGCCCGCGACATGACCGAGCGCCTGCGTCTGGAAATCCCGGTTGCCGACTTGCAACTGGGGATCATGATCGAAGTGCCGTCCGCAGCCTTGCTCGCGCCGGTGCTGGCCAAAGAAGTGGATTTCTTCAGCGTCGGCACCAACGACCTGACCCAATACACCCTGGCCATTGACCGGGGTCATCCGACCCTGTCCGCCCAGGCTGACGGCTTGCACCCGGCGGTTCTGCAACTGATCGACATCACCGTGCGCGCGGCCCACGCCCACGGCAAATGGGTCGGCGTCTGCGGCGAGCTAGCGGCTGATCCGCTGGCGGTACCGGTGCTGGTCGGCCTCGGTGTGGATGAACTGAGCGTCTCCGGGCGCAGCATCGCCGAGGTCAAGGCACGCATCCGCGAACTCAGCCTGACCCAGACGCAAACCCTTGCTCAACAAGCCCTGGCCGTGGGCAGCGCCAACGAAGTGCGCGCATTAGTGGAGGCCCTGTAATGGCCAAGATTCTCACCCTGACCCTCAACCCGGCGCTGGACCTCACGGTGCAGTTGCCACGTCTTGAGGCCGGTCAGGTCAATCGCAGCGACGAGATGCACACCCACGCCGCCGGCAAGGGCGTGAACGTCGCACAAGTTCTGGCCGACCTCGGTCATCAACTGACGGTCAGCGGCTTTCTCGGCGAAGACAATTTGCAGGCGTTCGAAAACCTGTTCGCCAAGCGCGGTTTCACCGATGCGTTTATCCGGGTGCCCGGCGAGACCCGCAGCAACATCAAGGTCGCGGAGCAGGACGGACGCATCACTGACATCAACGGCCCGGGCCCGGTTGTGGGCGTGGTGGCGCAACAGGCATTGCTGGAGCGTCTGGTGCAGATCGCGCCGGGGCATGACGCGGTGGTGGTGGCCGGCAGTTTGCCGCGCGGCGTGACTGCACAGTGGCTGCGCGAGTTGGTCGAGCGTTTGAAGGCGTTGGGTTTGAAAGTCGCCCTGGACACCAGCGGCGAAGCTTTGCGCGCAGCGCTCAAGGCCGGTCCGTGGCTGATCAAGCCGAATACCGAAGAACTGGCCGATGCGCTGGGCTGTGAAGTCGTGTCCCACGCGTCTCAGGCCGAAGCGGCCAATCGGCTGCACGCCCAGGGCATCGAGCATGTGGTGATTTCCCACGGCGCCGACGGTGTGAACTGGTTCAGCGTCGGCTCGGCGCTGCATGCGACGCCGCCGAAGGTCAGCGTCGCCAGTACGGTCGGTGCCGGCGATTCGTTGCTGGCCGGCATGCTCCACGGTCTGCTCAGCGCCGACACGCCGGAACAAACCCTGCGCACTGCTACGGCGATTGCGGCGCAGGCGGTAACCCAGATCGGTTTCGGCATTCACGATGTTGCGCAACTGGCGCGGCTCGAACAGGGCGTGCGCGTGCGCCCCCTGACAGAACAATAAGAGGGTTTGTCATGAAGTTAGCCATTGTCACGTCCTGCCCGAACGGCATGGTCACCAGTGTGCTGTGCGCCCGGTTGCTGGATGCCGCGGCCCAGCGTCAGGGCTGGAGCACCAGCGTCGAAGTGGTAGACGCCGCGCACCCGGAACGTGAATTGTCGGCGGCCACCATCGAGGCCGCCGAATGGGTATTGCTGGTGGCCACGGGACCGGTGGACATGACCCGGTTCATCGGCAAGAAAGTCTTTCGGATTGCACCGGCGCAAGCCCTGCAGGATGTCGAAGACGTGCTGCGACGTGGCGCAGTCGAGGCCGAGGTTTACGTCGCTGCCGAAACGCCATCCACAGTTGCTAGCGCACAAGCGCCGCGACTGGTCGCGGTCACCGCGTGCCCGACCGGCGTCGCCCACACCTTCATGGCCGCCGAAGCCTTGCAGCAAGCTGCCAAGCGTCTGGGCTACGACCTGCAAGTCGAAACCCAGGGCTCGGTCGGCGCGCGCAATCCGCTGAGCGCAGCCGCGATTGCCGAGGCTGACGTGGTGCTGCTGGCGGCTGACATTGAAGTCGCCACCGAGCGTTTCGCTGGCAAGAAAATCTACCGCTGCGGCACCGGGATTGCGTTGAAGCAGTCCGAAGCCACGCTGAAAAAAGCCCTGGCCGACGGTGTCGTGGAAAACGCTGCCGGCGATGCAAAAGTCCCGGCCAAGCAAGAGAAAAGCGGCGTCTACAAACACCTGCTGACTGGCGTTTCTTTCATGCTGCCGATGGTGGTGGCGGGCGGTCTGATGATCGCCTTGTCGTTCGTCTTCGGCATCACCGCGTTCAAGGAAGAAGGCACGCTGGCGGCGGCGCTGATGCAGATCGGTGGCGAGACCGCGTTCAAATTGATGGTGCCTTTGCTGGCCGGTTACATCGCCTGGTCGATTGCCGACCGTCCTGGACTCGCGCCGGGCATGATCGGCGGTTTGCTGGCGAGCACTCTGGGCGCCGGCTTCATCGGCGGGATCGTTGCCGGGTTTATCGCAGGCTACGCGGCCAAGGCGATCAGTCGGTATGTGGCGCTGCCGCAAAGCCTGGAAGCGCTGAAACCGATTCTGATCATCCCGTTGTTCGCCAGTCTGTTCACCGGGCTGGTGATGATTTACGTGGTCGGCAAACCGGTGGCCGGGATGCTCGCGGCGCTGACGCATTTTCTCGACAGCATGGGCACCACTAACGCAATTCTGCTCGGTGTGCTGCTGGGCGGCATGATGTGCGTCGACCTCGGCGGGCCGATCAACAAGGCTGCCTATGCATTCTCGGTGGGGCTGCTCGCCTCGCAGAGTTACGCACCGATGGCCGCGACCATGGCCGCCGGCATGGTGCCGCCGATCGGTCTGGGCATTGCCACCTTCATCGCCCGTCGCAAGTTCGCCCAGACCGAACGCGAAGCCGGTAAAGCGGCGCTGGTGCTCGGGTTGTGCTTCATCTCCGAAGGGGCGATTCCGTTTGCCGCGAAAGACCCGTTGCGGGTGATCCCGGCGAGCATTGCCGGCGGTGCGTTGACCGGTGCGTTGTCGATGTATTTCGGCTGCAAACTGATGGCGCCCCACGGTGGCCTGTTCGTGCTGGCGATTCCGAATGCGATCAACCATGCGCTGTTGTACCTGCTGGCGATTGTCGCGGGCAGCCTGCTGACGGCGGTGGTGTACGCGCTGGTCAAACGACCGGAAGCCGTGGAACTGGCGCTGGAGCCCGCGAAGGCGTGAGGTGTCACACCCCTTTCATCTAGCAGTGCTTAAGTTTTCCTTTTTTCAGGGAGAACACCATGAGCGATTTCAATCCCGGTCGCCGGCGCGTGATGCAAGCCGTCGGTGCCGGACTGCTGATGCCGGGGCTGGCGCCGGCCGTGATCGCGTCGGTCAAGGATCGACCGCAACTCACTGACGGCGTGCAATCCGGCGACTTGCAGGGCGACCGCGCGATGATCTGGAGCCGCGCCGACCGCCCGGCGCAGATGGTGGTGGAGTGGGACACCCGCAGTCAGTTCCGCCATCCGCGCCGCGTCATCTCCGCGCTGGCCGATGCCCGCAGCGATTTCACCGCCCGCGTCGAACTCACCGGGCTGCCCGCCGATCAGGCGATTTTCTATCGCGTGTATTTCAAGGACGCCCGCACCGGCGTTGCCAGCGAGCCGTGGCTCGGCCACTTGCGCAGTGCACCGACGGCGCGGCGCAATCTCCGTTTTGTCTGGAGCGGCGATACCGTCGGCCAGGGCTTCGGCATCAACCCCGATATCGGCGGCATGCGCATCTATGAAGCCATGCGCATGCGCCTGCCGGACTTCTTTATCCACAGCGGCGACACCATCTATGCCGACGGCCCGGTGCCGGCGCAACTGAGCACTGAAGGTGGCCGGATCTGGCGCAACCTCACCACCGAAGCCAAGAGCAAAGTCGCCCAGACCCTCGACGATTATCGCGGCAATTACCGCTACAACCTGATGGATGAAAACGTCCGTCGCTTCAATGCCGAAGTGCCACAGATCTGGCAGTGGGACGACCATGAAGTGGTCAACAACTGGTCGCCGGGCAAGCAGCTCGACGAGCGCTATCAGGAAAAAAATATCCACACCCTGGTCGGCCGTGCGCGTCAGGCCTGGCTCGAATATTCGCCGATGCGTTTGCAGGCGGCCGATGGCGGCGGGCGGATCTATCGCAAGCTGAGCTACGGGCCGATGCTCGATGTGTTCGTGCTCGACATGCGCAGTTATCGCGGCGCCAACGACGACAATCTCGGGGCGGAAAAACCGTTCCTCGGGCGTGAGCAATTGAACTGGCTCAAGCGCGGACTGAAGGCGTCGAAAGCCCAGTGGAAAGTCATCGCCGCCGACATGCCGATCGGTCTCGGCGTGCCGGATGGCGAGGTCAGTCCCGGTGTTGCGCGCTGGGAAGCGGTGGCCAACGGCGACCCCGGCCCGGCGCAGGGACGTGAGCTGGAAGTCGCCGAGCTGCTGGGCTTTTTGCGCGCGCAACAGGTGCGCAATTTCGTGTTCCTGACGGCGGACGTGCATTACTGCGCAGCGCATCACTACCACCCGGATCGCGCGGCATTCCAGGATTTCGAACCGTTCTGGGAGTTTGTCGCAGGACCGTTGAACGCCGGCAGTTTCGGACCCAATCCGCTGGACAAGACTTTTGGCCCGCAGGTGGTGTTCCAGAAAGCACCACTGACGCAGAACGCATCGCCGTTTGCCGGGTTTCAGTTTTTCGGTGAGGTGAACATTGACGGGCAGAGCGGGGACATGAGTGTGGTGCTGCGGGATCTGGAGGGGGTTGCGGTGTTCGAGCAGAAGCTGCAACCGACTTGAGTTCACCGCAAAAAAAACTGTGGGAGCGAGCTTGCTCGCGATAGCGATATAACAGACAACGAATGAGTTGAATGTAAAACCGCTATCGCGAGCAAGCTCGCTCCCACATTTGTCATGTGTGGTCAGTAAACGTCGCGGCGATAGCGACCCTGTTCGATCAGGCGTTCGACTTCGGCGGCGCCCAGCACTTCATTGAGCACCTGATCCACGCCCGACGCCATGCCTTGAAGGCTGCCGCAGATGTAGATCACCGCACCGTCCGCCAGCCATTTCTTCAACTCGGCGGCCGATTCGCGCAGGCGATCCTGCACGTAAATCTTTTCGGCCTGATCCCGCGAGAACGCCAGATCCAGGCGTTCCAGATCGCCATTGATCAACCACTCTTCCAGCTCCGCGCGACAGAGGAAATCGTGCTCGCGATTGCGTTCGCCGAACAGCAACCAGTGGCGCTGTTGACCATCGGCGATCCGTGCCTTGAGCAAGCTGCGCAGTCCGGCAAGGCCGGTGCCGTTGCCCAGCAGGATCATCGGCACCGGAGCGTTCGGCAGATGGAAACCGCTGTTGCGGCGGACCCGCAGGCTGATGCTGCCGCCGACCGGAGCATGCTCGGTCAGCCAGCCGGAGCCGATGCCGAGGCTGCCGTCGGCATGCTGTTCCTGACGCACGATCAGTTCCAGCACGCCGTCTGCGGCAATCGAGGCGATCGAGTATTCGCGCATCGCCAGCGGCACCATCGCATCGACCAGCGCCTGAGCGTGCAGGCCGACCAGATGCGCGCGGTGCTCGGGCAATTGGCGGCTGGCGAGGGCCACTTCCAGCGGCTCTTGCAGGCCGTTGACCTTGACGCTGGTTTCGCCACGGATGCCGAGACCGTCGAGGAAATGCTCGATGGCCCACGGGCAGTTGCGCGGCAGCACTTCCACCAGGTCACCGGCCAGCCAGCTGCGAGAAGTCGGCGCGGTCAGGCCGAGCAGGAAAACAGGGGCGCCGCTGCTGTCCGGGTTCATCAGCTCGCGGCGCACCAGTGTCCAGTTCTCGTAGCTCGGCGCCTGCCAGGTGTCGACCGGCGCTTGCCCGGTGATCAGGCCGAGCTGGGTCTGCCAGTGACGCAGGGCGTAAGGATCGCCACTGTCGACTTCGACCGGGGCGAACAGGGTCTTGCCGCCGTGTTCGCCCAGCCATTGATGCAGGCGTCGGGCGAAACCGCAGAAGTGTTGATACTGCCGATCGCCAAGGCCGAGCACCGCGTAGTTGAGGCTGTCGAGGGTCGAGGCGTTGCTCAATACCTTGCGCTCGAAACCGCGAGCGCTGTCCGGTGCTTCGCCGTCGCCGAAGGTACTGACCACGAACAGCGCGTTGTTCGATTCGCGCAGATCCTGCTCGCTGACATTCGCCAGCGGCTGCACCTTCACCGGCAATCCGGCGGCTTGCAATTGACCCGCAGTCTGCCACGCCAGTTGCTCGGCAAAACCGCTCTGGCTGGCGAAACCGATCAGCCACGCCGGCGTATCGCCGGCCGGTTGATCGAGGCCTTTGCGGGCATCCTTGATCTGCTTTTTCTTGCGCCGGCGATCCAGGTACAGCAGCCAGCCGGTGATGAAGAACAGCGGCATCAAGACGGCCGCGACAGTGACGATGATCCGTCCGACCAGACCGAAATAGCTGCCGACGTGCAGCGCGTAAATGCTGGTCAGCAATTGCGCCTTGAAGCTCTTGTCGGCGTAGCGGTCGACCCGTTTGACGACGCCGGTGGCCGGGTCGAGGGTGATCTGGTTCAGCGCGCGGTCATGGGGCGAGCTGTCGAGCAGGTAGAACACGGTCGCCGGTTGGCCGGCCACTGGCGGCATGCGGATGTTGTAGGCGGCGAGGCCTGGACCTGCGGAACTGTAGATGCTGACCCACATCGCGGCGTAATCGGCGGTCGGCGCCGGGCCTTCAGGGGCAGGGCCGCGTCCGCCGCGCACGCGTTCGTTTTGCGGCGCGTCGGAAAGCAATTTGGTCAGGCCCTTGTTGTACCACTCGTACGACCAGGACAGTCCGGTCAGTGCCAGCAGCAGATACACCAGCATGCACCAGGTGCCGAACACCGAGTGCAGATCCCAGTTGAAGCTGCGACCCTTTTTCTTCCAGTCCAGGGTCAGCCACACGCGCCAGCTGTTCCACTGGCGCGGCCAGCGAAGGTACAGGCCGGACAGGCAGAAGAACAGCAGCATCAGGGTGCAGGCGCCGGTGATGTTGCGGCCGGTATCGCCCATGGCGAGGAACCTGTGCAGTTGCAGCATCAGGCCGAAGAAGTCCTGGCCGGTGGCCTCGCCCTTGAACTCGGCGGTGTAGGGATCGAAGTAGCGCATCTCGCCCCGGCGCTCGCCTTTGGGCGGGGTGAACCAGACGCGTCCGGCGCTGCCGCTTTCGGTCTCGACCGAGAGCATCGAGACTTTCTTGCCCGAGGCTGCTTCGATCTGTGCCACCAGATCGGCGGGCGGCAGGACGCCGGCGACCTGTTTCTCGACCTGCAACACGGAGGGGTTGAGGGCTTTGAGAATTTCGTCCTGAAACGAATAGGCAGCGCCGGTGATGCCCATCAGGGCCAGCACCAGCCCGGCAGTGATGCCAAAAAACCAGTGCAACTGGAACAGGGTTTTCTTCAACACGTTGCTTGCCTTGTCCGTTCGGAGGTTGTGTTCACGGCGTGCATTATGCCGTGGCCTATCGAGAAACGTTCTTTATTACGCACAAAAGCCCCGCTCAAATGAATGAACGGGGCCCGGTGCTTCCGGCTTCTATCAGAAGTGGAAGTTGGTGCTCAGCAATGCCGTACGGCCCGCCGCCTGGTTGGCGAAGTGGGTCGAGAAGGCCTTGTCGTAGTAGGTCTCGTTGGTCAGGTTCTGCACGTTCAGTTGCAGGTCGACGTTCTTGCTCAGCTTGTACGCCGCCATCGCGTCGTAGCGAACGTAGGAATCGACCATGGTGGTGTTGGCCACGTTGCCGAACACGTCATCCACGTAGAACGCACCGCCACCGATGGTCAGCTTCGGCGTGACCTGGTAAGTGGTCCACAGGCTGGCGCTGTTTTTCGGCGTGTTAGGCAGCTCGTTGCCGTTGTTGGCCTTGTTGGCCGGCAGGTCGCCACCGTCAACCTGTTCGCTGTCCATGTAGGCATAACCGGCGAACACTTGCCACTTGTCGGTGATCTTGCCGCTGGCGGACAACTCGATACCTTGTACACGCGTCTTGCCGGCGTTTTCGTACGAGGTGGTATCAACCTGGACACGCGCGTTTTCTTTCTCGGTACGGAAGATGTCGGCGGTCAGCGACAGGCGATCGTTCAGCAGATCCCACTTGGTGCCGATTTCGTAGTTCTTGGTGGTTTCCGGCTCCATGTCGCTCTTGAGCAGGTTGCCATTGCGATCCGGGGTGCCGCCCAGCGGGTTGCCTTCCTGACCTTCACCCAGGGTGTTGCCCGGCGGTGTGGCGGAGGTGGCGTAGGACGCGTAGATGCTGCCGTTCTCTGCCGGCTTGTAGACGATGCCGAACTGACCGGTGACGAACTCGCTGGTGTCAGCACCCTTGGAGGTGGTGCGGCCAGCGTTGTTGTAAGTCTTGTAGCCGGTTTCGAAGTGGTCGTAACGCAGGCCCATGTTCACCAGCCATTGCTCGGACAGCTCCAGGGTGTCGAACACATACAGCGCGTAGGTATCGGACTGGGTGTCGGTGCCGGCGTAGTTGCGCGAGATCGCGCCGTTCCACGGATCGTTCGGGTTCGGGTTCGACAGCGAGGTGCAGTTGTAGCCGCTGGCGGCGCCGATCAGGCCCGGGTTGCAGTTGGTGGTCACGGCCGAGGTGCGCGGCGTGGTGTCGGTGTTGACGTTGTACGAGGATTTGCTGCTTTCCTCACGGGTGTATTCGACACCGGTGGAGAAGCTGTTCTTGAAACCGGCGACGTAGAAGTTGCCGAACAGATCGGTCTGGTTGGTGGTGGTCTCGGTGTTGCTCACGCGAGTGTTCGCACGACGCCAGACGCTGCCGTTGTTGACGTTGCCCTTGCTGTCGTCCGGCTGGGTCAGGATGTAATCCTGCATGCTGGTGCCGTGACGCAGGGTGTTCTTGATGGTCAGCGAGTCGCTCAGGTCATGCTCGATGGCGAAGGTCGCGGTGTCGGTGCGGCCCTTGCGGAAGTCGCGGTCCAGACCGTAGAAATTGCTGTGATCGCCGCCGGCGTACGGCTTGTCCGGGTTGGACTTGGTGCGCACCGCCGAGCCGCCGGCAGGGATGGTGTAAGGAATGCCCGAATCCGGGGTGTCATTGCTTTCGAGATGGTAGTAGTCGAGGTTGACGCGGGTGTCGGTGCCCAGGCCGAAGGCCAGGGACGGCGCGATGCCCCAACGGTCGTAGTCGACCTTGTCGCGACCGGCGACGTTGCTCTCGTGGCTCATCAGGTTCAGACGACCGGCAGCGGTGTCGCTGAACTGGTAGTTGCCATCCATGGTGTAGCGCTGGGTCTGGTCGGAGCCCCAGGTGAAGCCACCGTCGAACGAATTGCCCAGGTGCGCTTTCTTGCTCACCAGGTTGATGCTGCCGCCCGCCGCGCCGCGACCGCCGATGGCGGAGTTCGGGCCCTTGCTGACTTCGATGTTTTCCACGGCGAAGATTTCGCGGCTCTGGGAGCCGGTGTCGCGCACGCCGTCGAGGTAAGTGTCGCCCTGGGCGTCGAAACCGCGGATGAACGGACGGTCGCCCTGCGGGTTGCCGCCTTCACCGGCACCGAAGGTGATGCCCGGCACGGTGCGCAGTGCGTCCTGCATGTTCAGGGCGCCGGTGTCTTTGAGTACCTGTTGCGGAATGACGGTGACCGAGCGCGGCGTGTCGACCAGCGGCGCGGTGTACTTGGGCGAGGAGGCTTTCTCGACCTGGTAGGACGTCGAGTCCTGGGCTTCGCCGGTGATGGCGGTGGCGTCCAGGGCGATGGCATTGCCGGTGGCTTTACTGTCGGTTTTTTCGGCGGCGAACACCATGTGGCCTGCGGAGCCGGCGGTAATTGCCACGCCGATGGCGGAAGCGAGCAGACGCGGTGAACTGACCGGTAATTGTGCGGGTTGACGTGCCATTTTTATTCCCCTCCCCAAGGATTTGAGGCGGCGAAATATAGGGTAAACAGGTATTCGTATCAATTGCGAAACATTGTTATTCGCACTGAATTTACATTCTTTACAATTTAACCTTACGGTTTTTGCCAGTTCATTCGTCTAGCGCGTTTTACACGGCCAATAAGAATCAATACCATTGGCATCCTTTTGTCATCTGGTGACGTCGCCATGCTCCTGCACATCCCCGCTCTGTTTGAGAAAGACGAAGTGCGGCGCATCCGCGAGGCTCTGGAACAAGCCGACTGGGCTGATGGAAAGATCACCGCCGGCTATCAATCGGCCAAGGCCAAGCACAATCTGCAGTTGCCGGAAGGCCATCCACTGGCCAAAGAGATTGGCGCGGCGATGCTTGAGCGCCTGTGGAAAAATCCGCTGTTCATGTCCGCCGCGCTGCCGCACAAAGTGTTCCCGCCGTTACTCAACTGCTACACGGCGGGCGGCAGTTTCGATTTCCACATCGACAACGCCGTGCGCCAGCCCAAGGGCAGTATCGAGCGCGTACGCACCGACCTGTCCGCCACGCTGTTTTTCAGCGAGCCCGAGGACTACGACGGCGGCGAACTGGAAATCCAGGACACTTTCGGCACCCAGCGGGTGAAACTGCCCGCCGGCGACATGGTGCTGTACCCCGGCACCAGCCTGCACAAGGTCAACGCGGTCACTCGTGGTGCGCGTTATGCCTCGTTCTTCTGGACCCAGAGCCTGGTGCGAGAGGACAGCCAGCGCGCCTTGCTGTTCGAGATGGACGGTGCGATCCAGCAACTGACCCACGACATGCCCGATCACCCTTCGCTGATCCGCCTTACCGGCACCTATCACAACCTCTTGCGCCGCTGGGTCGAGGTGTAAGTGGCGGACTTTCGGTTGCGTCGCGAAGAAGTCCTCGACGGCGAACGCCTCACGGCCATGCTCGAAGAAAGTCCTGCCCGCGCGGCTCAGGCAATTCTGCTGGCGGCGGGTGAGGGCGTGCTGGAGGCGCAGGCGCTGCTCGGGCAGATCCTGCTCGATGGCCACGGGATTGCTCAGGATCAGCCGTTGGCATTGCGCTGGTTTGAGATTGCTGCAGGGCAAGGTCATCTGATGGCGCGCAACATGCTCGGTCGCTGCCATGAACACGGATGGGGTTGTGTGGCGGACGCAGCAGTTGCCGCCAGGCATTATCGCGTTGCAGCAGATGAAGGGCTGGATTGGGCGATGTACAACTTCGCCAATCTGCTCGCAACCGGACGCGGTGTAGCGGTCGATCATTTTCAGGCCATGGCGTTGTATCAACGCGCTGCCGAGGCCGGTCATGCCAAGTCGATGAACTTGCTCGGGCGTTATCTGGAGGAAGGGCAAGTGTGCCCGTCGGATCCGGCAGCGGCCCGTGACTGGTATCGACGTTCGGCCGAAGGCGGAGACTTTCGCGGGCAGTTCAGCCACGCGGCAGTACTGGCGGCGGAGGGGCGCGTTGATGATGCGTTGGTCTGGCTGGAGAAAGCGCTGACCGGCGGCAACCTGAACTTCCTGCGAGTGGCCAGCCAGACGTTGGCAAGCGCAACCGATCCGCGAATCCAGGCACTGGCGCAGGCCTACGCTCGTCGTTGCGCCGAGTTACAGAACACCTGAATCGCAGCCACAAAAAAGCCCATGACACGTCATGGGCTTTTTGCATTACGCCAGCATCGCTTACACGTAGAACGACTTCAGCGGCGGAAAGCCATTGAACTCGACGGCGCTGTAGCTGGTGGTGTACGCACCGGTCGACAGCCAGTACAGGCGATCACCGATCGCCAGGTTCAGCGGCAGGCCGTACTTGTAGTTTTCGTACATGATGTCGGCGCTGTCGCAGGTCGGGCCGGCGATCACGACTTCTTCCATCTCGCCTTTCTTCTCGGTCCAGATCGGGAACTTGATCGCTTCGTCCATGGTTTCGATCAGGCCCGAGAACTTGCCCACATCGGTATAAACCCAACGTTCGACGGCGGTGCGGGATTTACGGGCGACCAGCACCACTTCACTGACCAGGATACCGGCGTTGGCGATCAGCGAACGGCCTGGCTCCAGAATGATTTCCGGCAGGTCATCACCGAAGTCTTCCTTGAGGAAGCGGATGATTTCTTCAGCGTAGGTTTCCAGGCTGTTGGTGCGGGTGATGTAGTTGGCCGGGAAGCCTCCGCCCATGTTGATCAGCTTCAGGTGGATGCCGTCTTCTTCTTTCAGGCGCTCGAAAATCACTTTGACCTTGGCGATCGCCGCGTCCCAGACGCTGATGTCACGCTGTTGCGAACCGACGTGGAACGAGATGCCGTACGGCACCAGGCCCAGGTCACGGGCGAGGATCAGCAGGTCCATGGCCATGTCGGTCTGGCAGCCGAATTTGCGCGACAGTGGCCAGTCGGCCGTGGTCGAGCCTTCGGTCAGGATGCGCACATAGACTTTGGCGCCCGGTGCGGCCTTGGCGATGTTGCGCAGGTCGGCTTCCGAGTCGGTGGCGAACAGACGCACGCCCTTCTCATAGAAGTAGCGAATGTCCTTGGATTTCTTGATGGTGTTGCCGTAGCTGATCTGATCCGCGCTGACGCCACGGCTCAGCACTTTGTCCAGCTCATAGATCGAGGCGATGTCGAAGCTCGAACCCTTCTCTTTGAGCAGGTCGATGATCTCGACGGCCGGGTTGGCCTTGACCGCGTAGTAGACCTTGGCGAATTCGAAACCGGCGCGCAGGTCATCGTAAGCCTGGGCGATCATCGCGGTGTCGATCACCACGAACGGGGTTTCCTGTTTGTCGGCGAACGCCTTCATTTTCTGAAAGGTTTCGCGCGCGAAATAGTCTTCGACCTGGATCGACATACTTGGGACTCCTAGTGGCAAACGTCGTTAATCAATGGGTGCAAATGAACGTCCTCCGTATCCCCACTTTGGTTCGCCTACTTCCCAAGGCATGTCGCCGAAAGCAAAAAGGCCATGGGAAATGTAGTCTTTCTTTCCCTTGGCCTTGCTGTCTCGTCGTCAGTACTTGAGCCGGATGGATCGTTTCCAGCATGGACGTTCGGCGCGAACTTTAGGGCGTGAGGGGCCTGAGATCAACTAAAAATGTCGCGTTTTTGCACGCTTCTGACGTACGTCGCGGATATCACTCTTTGTACCCGACCGAGATGACGGCCAGATGTTCCGCAATAAATTTCAGGTGTTAAAAATACCTGCACGTTCGAAGCTGATGAGTGCCAAATCAAGGGTAAGTGTGATCGCTTCAATATCGGCGACGTTGGCTGCTAGAGAAGGATCAGGGGTGGTTTTTGGTAGTTTGGTAAGGCTCGTTTGAGGAGGTTCTGCGGGCGCTGCTGTTGAGATTTTTTTCCGCTCTGTGAGGGGAACGAAACCAGACAGTTCTTTGGGGAAGCGAGCTTGCTCGCGAAGATATTTTCACCGTCGGCGTCATTGCTAAATGACATTTCGTCTTCGCGAGCAAGCGCTCGCTCCTATAGGGCCGCGTTTTACCTCTCCACAGTCTCCACGGGCAAGACGATATTGATCTTCGTCCAACGTGAACGACTCGAACTCGGATACACGAGCAGGCAGCGACCTCGAGCCCGTGCAGGCAACCAAGAAATAATCCTTGATAAATAAGCAGTTATATATTTCTGCGATTTCGACTGTCAGAGTTGACAGGTGGCAGTCGAGGTGGTGTGGAGTACGTTATGTTCTCAGCTACTTCGGAGACTCAGATAATGAACGTGAATATGAAAGGAAATGAAACAGTAACGGCGCAACGCAATCCAGACTTTCCAGATGATGGACCACATGTCAGTGCAGTATTTTCAGCACCTATGGCTGAGCTGATATATATGGAGCAGGAAGTTGCGGCAGGTAGAGATTATCCTGGCATTTATTGGTGTGGGAGTAACTTTAGGTTAGGGCGCTGGGGAGGGTATTTTGGGTTGCAAACTAATGGTGGTGCTGTCATTGGTGGTGTGCCTTATTATAATAATAATATTTGTTCCGTTTGGGGTGTGGGGGGGGTCAATCCTGAGCTGGAGTATGGGGTTGAGGGATTGTACAGTGACATTTTTACGGGGGAGGGAGTAGGTCTGCATACTTCTCATGCGATGCCTTGGAAAGCTGGCTATGTGTATGCGACAGTTTTGCGCAGATGGTATCGGCCAGGAGACAGCTTTACGCGAGTTGCGACGTTTATGTATTCCTACGAAACAGGGAAGTGGACGCACTTTTCAACTATTAAGATTCCAGAGGGAAATGTGTCATTTGTGAATCCTACTACTGCGGGATTTCTAGAACGGTTTGGTGGAAGTGCTACGCGTTATGATGGCTTTTGGGGACCGTCCTACCGCATGAGTGCTGATGGGGTGTGGGAAAAACCGCTTTACTTCGAGGGGGCAGCAGGAGGTAATAGGCCTTGGACGTGGGATATTGTTCCTGATGGGGATCAGGCACTAGGTCGAGTGCAGGTGGTATGTGGTGGGACTAATTCAAATACTGAAAACTACAAAAAGGTCAACGTGCAGCCACACAGTGACAAGCCGGCTCCTGTGGATAATAAAATTGCTGTTATGGGGATGAATGCCCGCTATCAAAATGATGGAGTTTATGTCGAATGGGTAACTGATGATGGCCGAACCCCACAGTTTAGTCACTTGTTGCGGGTGCATACGGGCAGTGCGACAGGTCCTGTAATAGCAAGTAATACTGACTTTTTTCCGGAAAAGCGCTCTGCTGCATTTGCTATGGGCAAACCACAAGAGGAGTGTTATGTAAGTCTGGTGTTGACCGATATTTTCAATCAGCAATCGAACTATGGGTATACGAAATTATTGTAGTTTTCGGGGTTTCCTGTATTTGAGGTTTAAAGTAATTTGCTGGGTTGCGGGGTTTTTCGGTGTCGATACGCCGAAGATATTTCTTTGGTCGTAACCAATTTGGATGTTCTAAATGTATCGCCGCTCACTCGGCGAAGTGGCGGCGATATTTCTATATCAGGCTATTGCAGTGTCGGCTGGGGAAACAATACTGGTCTTTCCCACGCCACGTGATTTACCGGAACTCAGGTAAGCCGCAATCGACTCCTGAGTCACCTCGCCGAGGAATACTCGCTCGGCATCCATCACCGGCAACCACGCACGATTGAACTCGTACATGCGCGACAACAGGATGCGCAAATGCTCGTCGTATGCCGCCGTGGCGTTGAACTCGCGCAAGAACTGCGCACAGGTGCCGGTCTGACGATGCAGGTCTCGACGGCGCACATAACCCAGTGCCTTGTTCTCAGCGTCAGTCACGACGACATAACGACGGTCATGTTCATCCATCAACTCCAGCGCATCGGCCACCGGGGTTTCCGGGCTCACCGACGGCGCATTGTCCGCCGCGTCCTCGGCTTTCACCAGCAGCAGACGTTTGAGAGTGCTGTCCTGGCCGACGAAGTTGCTGACGAAGTCATCTGCCGGATGGGCGAGCAGAGTGTCCGGATGGTCGATCTGCAGCAGCTTCCCGGCGCGGAAGATCGCGATCTTGTCGCCGAGCTTGATCGCTTCGTCGATGTCGTGGCTGACCATGATCACGGTCTTGTTCAGCGCGCGCTGCATCTCGAAGAACTCGTTCTGAATCATCTCGCGGTTGATCGGGTCCACCGCGCCGAACGGTTCGTCCATCAGCAACAGCGGTGCATCCGCCGCCAGTGCGCGGATCACGCCGATCCGTTGCTGCTGGCCGCCGGACAGTTCACGCGGATAGCGATGCAGATATTGCTTGGGCTCAAGCTTGATCATGCTCATCAGTTCGCGGGCGCGGTCGTGGCATTTCTGTTTGTCCCAGCCGAGCAGTTTCGGCACGACGACGATGTTCTCTTCGATGGTCATGTTCGGGAACAGACCGATCTGCTGGATCACGTAGCCGATGTTGCGGCGCAGGGTCACTTCGTCGAGGTCGGTGGTGTCTTCGCCGTTGATCAGGATCTTGCCCGAGGTCGGCTTGATCAGGCGGTTGATCATTTTCAGCGTGGTGCTTTTGCCGCAGCCCGATGGCCCGAGGAACACACAGATTTCGCCTTCATTGACGGTCAGGCTTACCGAGTCCACGGCTTTCACATCTTTGCCGTTGCTTTGGAAGGTCTTGCTGAGGTTTTGAAGTTCGATCATTTGAGGAGTCCTTTTGGAGTCAGCGAACGTTGCAGCCACTGCAAAATGAGGTCGGCGAAGATCGCCAGAAGACTGACCAGCAGCGCGCCGACGATGAGCATCGACATGTCGCTGCGGCTGATGGAGGCGAGGATCAGCACGCCGAGACCACCGGCGCCGATGGTCGCGGCGATGGTCATCACACCGATGTTCATCACCACCGCAGTGCGCACGCCGGCGAGGATCACCGGCACGGCGATCGGCAACTCGACCATGCGCAGGCGCTGGCCGAAGGTCATGCCGATGCCGCGTGCGGCTTCACGGATGCCCGGCTCGACGCCGGTCAGGGCGAGGTAGGTGTTGCGCATGATCGGCAGCAATGAATAAAGGAACACGGCGGTGATCGCCGGCATCGGGCCGAGGCCCTGGCCGAATTTCGAGTAGAACGGCAGCAGCAGGCCGAACAGGGCAATCGACGGCACGGTCAGCAGCACCGTGGCGCTGGCCTGCAAGGGACCGGCGAGGCTCGGGAAGCGCGTCATCAAAATGCCCAGCGGCACGCCGATAAGAATCGCCAGGCTGACGGCGATGCCGACCAGGGTGATGTGCTGCCAGGTCAGGTGCATCACCTGCTGCCAGTCGAGGTGGGAAAAGGCGTTCAAAAATTCCATGACTTTTCCTCCTTTAGTTCAGTGGATGCTGGCGCAGGAAATCGGCAGCGACTTTCGACGGGCTCTCGTGATCGACATCGACCCGCGCATTGAGCTGGCGCATGGTTTCGTCATCGAACAGCTCGGCCAGCGGCTTGAGTTGCTCGGCCAGTTGCGGGTGCGCGTCGAGGTAGGCCTGACGCACGACCGGCGCTGCGGTGTAATCCGGGAAGTAATGCTTGTCGTCTTCCAGCAGCTTCAGACCGAACGCGTTGAGGCGGCCGTCGGTGGTGTAGACCAGACCGGCGAACACCTGGCCGTTACGCAGCGCGGTGTAGACCAGGCCCGCGTCCATCTGCCGGATGTTCTTGCGGGTCAGGTTCATGTCGTAGAGCTTGACCATGCCGTCCAGACCGTCGGAACGGTTGGCGAATTCGGTGTCCAGCGCGACCAGGTGATTGGTTTTGGCTTCAGCCTTCAACACGTCGTTCAACTGGCTGATGGTGTGGATTTGCGGATATTCCTCAGCCACTTTTTTCGGCAGGGCGAGGGCGTAGGTGTTGCTGAATTTCGACGGTGTCAGCCAGACCAGGCCTTTTTTCGCGTCGAGTTCTTTGACCCGGGCGTAGGACTGTGCGCTGTCGAGTTTTTCAGTCACGTGGTTGTAGGCCACCAGCGACACACCGGTGTATTCCCAGAGCATGTCCAGTTGTCCGGTTTCGTGGGCGCTGCGGGCCAGGTTGCTGCCCAGGCCTCCGGTGATCTGCGCGTCGTAGCCTTTGCTGCGCAGGTATTGCGCGGTGATTTCCGCGAGCAGGGTCTGCTCGGTGAAGACCCGGGCGCCAAGGCGAATCACCGGTTTGTCGGCGGCTTGGGCGATACCTGCGAAGAGCAGCACGCAGCCCAGAATCAAGCTAAGTCGTTTCATATTCATTCCTTCGCAAAAGCCTCAAGACGGGCGCAAACCGCGTTCCAGCCAGAGACGGCTGGCGAGGGTGACCACGCCATCGAGCAGCAGGGCCAGGAGCGCGGTGCACGCGGCGCCGAGCAGCAGTTGCGGCTGATTGTTCAGGGCGATGCCGGGAAAGATCAGGCTGCCGAGGCTGTTGGCGCCGATCAGGAAGGCCAGCGGCGCGGTACCGACGTTGATCGCCAGCGCCACCCGCACACCGCCGACGATGATCGGCACGGCGTTGGGCAACTCGACTTTCCACAGCACCTGACGCGGGGTCATGCCGATGCCGACGGCGGCTTCTTTCAGTGAGCCCTGGACGTTTTTCAGGCCTTCATAGGTGTTGCGCACAATCGGCAACAGCGAGGCGAGGAACAAAGCGAAGATCGCCGGACCGCTGCCGATGCCGAGAACCCCCAGGGCAATCGCCAGCACGGCCAGCGGCGGCACGGTGTTGCCGATATTGAAGATCTGCATGAAGCGTTCGGCGCGGCCGACCATGGTCGGGCGGCTCAGGAAGATACCGGCGGGGATGCCCACGACCAGGGCGGCCAGCATTGAAGCGAGGACGAGAATCAGATGAGCTTGCAGGTAAAACAACAAATCGTCGCGGTAGTGTTCGATCGTGTTGATGCCGATCCAGTGGACCAGCAGGGCCAGGAGCGCGATCACCACCGCACCTCCCATCAGCCCTTTGCCATAGCGGATAGCCACAGGCGGACTCCTTTTTTTTAGTCGGCGAACGCAGTCCCGTGTGGCATGCCAAGCCTTGGCTGCCGGGAGAGTCGTTCGCGAGAAGCAGCTTTTTTTCAGCCCGGCAAAAGCGGTCTGAAAGCGAGCCATGAGCGCAGCCTCGTCAGGCTAACTTGCTGATTTTTCAGCCCCTGACGAATTGTCGTAACAGGGGATGGACGTCTCCGTGCTTTAAAAGGTTCCCATCCGAGGCAGCATTTGGCCACCCTTAATGTGCTCAACGGTTCGGTTATTGAATCGAGTTGGGCTATAATCGCCGCCCTTTTTTGAATCACCGCCAGGCGATTTCCCATGACCAGACAGGCCGCCGAAGTCGCGAAACGCCGCACTTTCGCCATTATTTCCCACCCCGATGCCGGTAAAACCACCATCACCGAAAAGCTCTTGCTGATGGGCAAGGCGATTGCCGTGGCCGGTACGGTGAAATCCCGTAAATCCGACCGCCACGCGACATCCGACTGGATGGAGATGGAAAAGCAGCGGGGCATCTCGATCACCACGTCGGTCATGCAGTTCCCGTATCGCGAACACATGATCAACCTGCTCGACACCCCGGGCCACGAAGACTTCTCCGAAGACACCTACCGCACTCTGACTGCGGTGGACTCGGCATTGATGGTCCTCGACGGCGGTAAAGGTGTAGAGCCACGGACCATCGCCCTGATGGACGTCTGCCGTCTGCGTGACACGCCGATCGTCAGCTTCATCAACAAACTCGACCGCGACATCCGCGACCCGATCGAACTGCTCGACGAGATCGAAGCCGTCCTGAAGATCAAGGCTGCGCCGATCACCTGGCCGATCGGTTGCTACCGCGACTTCAAGGGTGTGTACCACCTGGCGGACGACTACATCATTGTCTACACCGCCGGTCACGGTCACGAACGCACCGAAACCAAGATCATCGAGAAGCTCGATTCCGACGAAGCACGCGCGCACCTGGGCGACGAGTACGAGCGTTTCCTCGAACAGCTGGAACTGGTGCAGGGCGCCTGCCACGAGTTCAACCAGCAGGAGTTCCTCGACGGTCAACTGACCCCGGTGTTCTTCGGTACCGCACTGGGCAACTTTGGTGTCGATCACGTACTCGACGCTGTGGTCGACTGGGCCCCGCGCCCGCTGCCACGCGTAGCCAACGAGCGCACCGTTGAGCCGGTGGAAGAGAAGTTCTCGGGCTTCATCTTCAAGATCCAGGCAAACATGGACCCGAAACACCGCGACCGCATCGCCTTCATGCGTATCTGCTCCGGCAAGTACGAGAAAGGCATGAAGATGCGCCACGTGCGTACCGGCAAGGATGTGCGTATCGGCGACGCCCTGACGTTCTTCTCCTCCGAGCGTGAACAGCTGGAAGAAGCGTACGCCGGCGACATCATCGGTCTGCACAACCACGGCACGATCCAGATCGGCGACACCTTCAGCGAAGGCGAAACCCTGGGCTTCACCGGTATCCCGCACTTCGCCCCGGAACTGTTCCGCCGCGTACGCCTGCGCGACCCGCTGAAATCCAAGCAACTGCGCCAGGGCCTGCAACAGCTCGCCGAAGAAGGCGCGACCCAGGTGTTCTTCCCGGAGCGCAGCAACGACATCATCCTCGGCGCCGTCGGTGTGCTGCAGTTCGATGTGGTCGCCAGCCGCCTGAAAGAGGAATACAAGGTCGAGTGCTCCTACGAGCCAATCACCGTGTACTCCGCGCGCTGGATCGAATGCAACGACAAGAAGAAGCTCGAGGAATTCTCCAACAAGGCGGTGGAAAACCTGGCACTGGACGGTGGCGGTCACCTGACCTACCTCGCGCCGACCCGGGTCAACCTGGCCCTGATGGAAGAGCGCTGGCCGGACGTGAAATTCCGTGCGACGCGCGAGCATCACTAAGCGCTGAGTTGCTCTATCCAAAGCCCCCGATGCGCAAGCCTCGGGGGCTTTTTGTTGGCTGCAGAAACGGTTGCTCACCAGGCGTCCGAGAGTGGCGACCTCGCTTAGCCGATCCGGTTATGAGTGTTATTCGAAAGCGGTCTGTCCACGCATGGCATTTCCGGGCAGTGGTTAGCGTCCTATCTGGTGAACCCGGCGGATCGGAACTAGATTTCAATCAGCGTCAGGTCAGCATGAATTTCTCACCTGGAACAGGATGGACTCGGCTATGAAAAACAGGTTGCTACGGGTTTTGCTGCTGTTGAAAGTGATGGTGATGCTGTCCCTCGGCACCGCGACGGCCTGGGCCGAGTGCGAGGATCACGATACCCAGGCATCGAGCGGGCAGGAGGGGCACAGCGCGCTGATGCTGGCCAAGTCCGAGTCCGAGCCGGGCGATCAGGGCCAGGGTGGCAGCGCCGACGATGACGATTCGACCACCGATGAGCCGGACTCCGACGATGCGGACGAAGGCGATAGCCAGACGTAGATTCCGCGCAAAAGAAAACCCCTTCTTTCCCGATCGATGCGCAATCGGGGCAGAAGGGGTTGGGTCAACACATCAACAACCCGCCCCGGGAAACGGGGCGGGTTTTTTCATGCCGCGCCGTCGAGGAATTGCTCGGCGTAGTGGCATGCAACCTGACGCGTGTCGAGCTGGCGCAGGGCCGGCTCCTCGCTGCTGCAACGTGCGGTGGCGTACGGGCAGCGCTTGTGGAACGCGCAGCCAGGTGGCGGGTTCAGCGGGTTGGGCAGCTCGCCGACGATCTTGATTTTCGGCTTGTCCGGATCCGGGTGGATGGTCGGGGTCGCCGACAACAGCGCCTGGGTGTACGGGTGCAGAGGACGGGCATAGATGTCGTGCTTCGGACCGATTTCCACCGGGCGACCGAGGTACATCACCATCACGTCATCCGCCACGTGCTGCACCACCGCCAGGTTGTGCGAGATGAACACGTAACCGGTGTTGAACTCCTGCTGCATGTCCATGAACAGGTTCAGCACCTGCGCCTGGATCGACACGTCCAGCGCCGAGGTCGGTTCGTCCGCCACCAGCACTTTCGGTTGCAGCATCATGGCGCGCGCCAGTGCGATACGCTGACGCTGACCGCCGGAGAACATGTGCGGATAACGCTGGTAGTGCTCGGGACGCAAGCCGACCTGCTTCATCATCGCCTGGACTTTCTCGCGACGCTCGGCGGCCGACAGGTTGGTGTTGATCAGCAGCGGCTCGGCCAGTTGATCGCCGATTTTCTGCCGTGGGTTCAACGATGCGTATGGGCTCTGGAACACCATCTGCACGTCTTTGCGCAGTTGTTTGCGCTGAGCCTTGTCGGCGCCGGCCACTTCTTGCCCGGCGATTTTCAGCGAGCCGGACGACGGCTCTTCGATCAGGGTCAAGGCGCGGGCGAGGGTGGATTTGCCGCAGCCGGATTCACCGACGACGGCGAGGGTCTTGCCGGCTTCCAGCTCGAACGACACGCCGTTGAGGGCGCGCACGGTGGCGTGGCCCTTGAACAGGCCACGGGAGACTTCGTAGTGACGGGTCAGGTCGCGGGCGGTAAGTACGACGGCCATTACGCCACCTCCTGGTTCAACGGATAGAAGCAGCGGGCGAGGCTGTGGCTTTTCGGGTCAAGGGTCGGACGTTGCGCGCGGCAGCTGTCCTGCACGTACGGGCAGCGCGGCGACAGCAGGCAGCCTTGCGGGCGGTCGTAACGGCCGGGAACGATGCCCGGCAGAGTGGCCAGACGCTCGGCCCCTTGGCTGTGTTCCGGAATCGCCTTGAGCAGCGCTTCGCTGTACGGGTGCGCCGGGATGTCGAACAGTTGCGGCACCTGACCGACTTCAACGGCTTGACCTGCGTACATCACGCACACGCGCTGGGCGGTTTCGGCCACCACGGCGAGGTCGTGGGTGATCAGCACCAGGCCCATGTTCTGCTCTTTCTGCAACGCCAGCAGCAGATCCATGATCTGCGCCTGAATCGTCACGTCGAGTGCGGTGGTCGGTTCGTCGGCGATCAGCAGTTTCGGCTCGCCGGCAATCGCCATGGCAATCGCCACACGCTGGCTCATGCCGCCGGACAGTTGGTGCGGGTAGGCGTCCATACGGCTGGCGGCACCCGGGATTTCGACTTTTTCCAGCAGTTCGATCGCACGTTTACGCGCCTGCTTGCCGGACATTTTCAGGTGCAGGCGCAGCACTTCTTCGATCTGGAAACCGACGGTGTAGCTCGGGTTCAGCGCGGTCATCGGGTCCTGGAACACCATCGCCAGGTCTTTGCCGACGATCTGCCGACGCTGGCGGTTGTTCAGCTTGAGCATGTTCTTGCCGTCGAAGCTCAGCGAGTCGGCGGTGACGATCCCCGGGTGCTCGATCAGGCCCATCAGCGCCATCATGGTCACGGACTTGCCGGAACCCGACTCGCCCACGATCGCCAGGACTTCGCCCTTGTCGACTTTCAGGTCGAGGCCGTCGACGACCGGGGTGGCGTTCTTGTCGCCGAAGCGAACGTTGAGATTCTTGATTTCTAACAGTGACATGGGAATCTCCTCAGGCGGCGTTCTTGAGTTTCGGGTCCAGCGCATCGCGCAGGCCGTCGCCCATCAAGTTGATTGCCAGCACGCTGAGCAAAATGGTCAAACCAGGCAGACTCACCACCCACCAGGCGCGTTCGATGTAGTCGCGGGCCGAAGCCAGCATGGTGCCCCACTCAGGGGTTGGCGGCTGGACGCCGAGGCCGAGGAAGCCCAGAGCGGCGGCATCGAGGATCGCCGAGGAGAAGCTCAAAGTCGCCTGAACGATCAGCGGTGCCATGCAGTTAGGCAGCACGGTGATGAACATCAGACGTGGCAGACCGGCACCGGCCAGGCGCGCGGCGGTCACGTAGTCGCGGTTCAGTTCACCCATCACGGCGGCACGGGTCAGACGCACGTAGGACGGCAAGGACACCACGGCAATCGCGATCACGGTGTTGATCAGGCCTGGGCCGAGGATGGCGACGATCGCCACGGCCAGCAGCAGCGACGGCAGGGCCAGCATGATGTCCATCAGACGCATGATGGTCGGGCCGACCACTTTCGGGAAGAAACCGGCGAACAGACCCAGCAGGATCCCCGGGATCAGCGACATCACCACCGACGACAGGCCGATCAGCAGCGACAGGCGCGAACCCTGGATCAGACGCGACAGCAGGTCGCGGCCCAGTTCATCGGTGCCGAGCAGGAATTGCATCTGCCCGCCTTCGAGCCACGCCGGCGGCGTCAGCAGGAAGTCGCGGTATTGCTCGCTCGGGTTATGCGGGGCGACCCACGGCGCGAAGATCGCGCAGAAAATCACCAGCAGCATGAACAGCAGGCCGGCGACGGCGCCCTTGTTCTTGGCGAAGGCCTGCCAGAACTCTTTGTACGGAGACGGGTACAGCAGACTTTGATCCACGGCGGTGGCAGCGGTGGCTACTGAGGAAGTTGGAGTGCTCATGGGTATTGACCTCAGCGCTGATGACGGATGCGTGGGTTGGCAAAGCCGTAGAGGATATCCACCACGAAGTTGACCAGAATCACCAGGCAAGCGATTAACAGGATGCCGTTTTGCACAACCGGGTAGTCCCGGGCGCCGATGGCTTCGATCAGCCATTTACCGATGCCGGGCCAGGAGAAGATGGTTTCGGTCAGGACCGCACCGGCCAGCAGGGTGCCGACTTGCAGGCCGACCACGGTCAGCACCGGGATCAGCGCGTTGCGCAGGCCGTGCACGAACACCACGCGCGACGGCGACAGGCCTTTGGCCTTGGCGGTACGGATGTAGTCCTCACGCAGCACTTCGAGCATCGACGAACGGGTCATCCGCGCGATCACCGCCAGCGGAATGGTGCCCAGCACGATGGCCGGCAGGATCAGGTGGTGCAGGGCATCGAGGAACGCGCCCATGTCATCGGCCAGCAGGGTGTCGATCAGCATGAAACCGGTGCGCGGCTCGATGTCGTAAAGCAGGTCGATCCGCCCGGACACCGGGGTCCAGCCCAGGCTTACCGAGAAGAACATGATGAGGATCAGGCCCCACCAGAAGATCGGCATCGAATAACCCGCGAGGGAGATGCCCATCACCCCGTGGTCGAACAGGGATCCTCGCTTGAGGGCCGCGATCACCCCGGCCAGCAGGCCCAGGATGCCAGCGAACAGCAGGGCGGCCATGGACAGTTCCAGGGTCGCCGGGAAGAGGGAGGTGAACTCGGTCCATACGCTCTCACGGGTGCGCAGGGATTCGCCGAGGTCGCCGTGGGCCAGTTTGCCGATGTAGTCCAGGTACTGGGCGTACAGCGGTTTGTTCAGACCGAGGCGTTCCATTGCCTGAGCGTGCATTTCGGGGTCGACCCGACGTTCGCCCATCATCACTTCCACGGGGTCGCCGGGAATCATGCGAATCAACGCGAAAGTCAGCAAGGTGATGCCGAAAAACGTGGGGATCAATAACCCCAGTCGGCGGGCAATAAAACTAAACATCGTGTGTGGTACCTCATCAGCCGGTTAGGCGTGCCCGGCGCCCCTGGGGTCAGGGGCGCCGGGAGTTTCTTATCTACTTCACCTGGGTGGTGGCGAAGTTATTGGTTGTCAGAGGGCTGATGTGATAACCCTCTACGTTGTTGCGCATTGCGGTGAACATGCGGGTGTGGGCCATGCTGATCCACGGTTGGTCCTGATTGAAGATCACCTGGGCTTCTTCATACAGTTTGGCGCGTTCGGCCGGATCTACTTTAGCCCGTGCTTCGTCGAGCAGGGCCTGGAATTTCTCGTTGCACCAGCGCGCGTAGTTTTCGCCGTTCTTGGCGGCTTCGCAACTGAGCATAGGCGTCAGGAAGTTGTCCGGGTCGCCGTTGTCGCCCGCCCATCCGGCCGAAACCATGTCGTGCTCGCCGGCCTTGGCGCGTTTGAGCATCTCGCCCCATTCCATCACGCGGATGTCGATCTTGATCCCGACTTTCGCCAGATCAGCCTGCATCATCTGCGCACCCAGCATCGGGTTCGGGTTGGTCGGGCCGCCGCCGTTGCGGGTGAACAGGGTGAAGGTGGTGCCTTCCGGTACGCCGGCTTCCTTGAGCAGGGCGCGAGCCTTGTCGAGGTCACGTGGCGGGTTTTTCAGCTCGTGGTTGTAGCCCAGCAGGGTCGGCGGGTACGGGTTGACCGCAACGGTCGCGTTGCCTTTGCCGAACAGGGCGTTGACGTAGGCTTCCTTGTCGAAGGCGATGTCGATCGCTTTGCGCACCCGCACGTCGCTGATGTACTTGTGCTGGGTGTTCATGGCGATGTACGAGACGGTCATCGCATCCAGTTCATCGACTTTCAGGTTGCTGTCTTTCTTGATGCTCGGGATGTCATCCGGTTTCGGATACAGCGCGATCTGGCACTCGTTGGCCTTGAGCTTCTGCAGACGCACGTTGTTGTCGGTGGCAATCGCCAGGATCAGCGCGTCAGCCGGGGCCTTGCCGCGGAAGTAGTCCGGGTTGGCCTTGAAGCGAACCTGGGCGTCCTTGGCGTAACGCTGGAAGATGAACGGGCCGGTGCCGACCGGTTTGTTGTTCAGGTCGCCAGTCTTGTTGGCCTTGAGCAACTGGTCGGCGTATTCGGCCGGATAGATCGAGGAGAACGCCATGGCGATGTCGGCCAGGAACGGCGCTTCGCGGCGGGTCAGGGTGAACTTGACGGTGTTGTCGTCGACTTTCTCGACGCTTTTGAGCAGTTCCTTGAAGCCCATGCTTTCAAAGTACGGGAAGCCAACGCTCGACAGCTTGTGCCAAGGATGATTCGGGTCCAGCTGACGCTGGAAACTCCAGACCACGTCGTCGGCGTTCATGTCGCGGGTCGGCTTGAAATATTCGGTGGTGTGAAACTTGACGCCTTTGCGCAGATGGAACGTGTAGGTCAGGCCGTCTTCGCTGATGTCCCAGGACTCGGCCAGCGCCGGAATCACTTCGGTGGTGCCGGGCTTGAAGTCCGCCAGACGGTTGAAGATGGTTTCGGCCACCGCGTCGGCAGTGACTGCAGTCGTGTACTGGACCATATCGAAGCCTTCCGGACTGGCTTCGGTGCAGACCACCAAGGGTTTGGCCGAGACGCCGACAGCGACACTCAGCAACGCAGCCGCGATGGCCGCACGTAGGGGAAGCATTTTCATCAAGAACCCTCTGCAATCGGTTGAAGACAAAAAGCCGAACGGCCGACTCGTCACTGAGTCAGCCGTCGGCTGGCGTTTTTACAGGATGTTGAACGGAACGGTGGTCACCAGACGGAACTCGTTGATGCTGCCGTCAGCCTGGTTTTCGCTGGCGCGGTGCGCGGTGTAGGTCGCACGAACGGTAGTGGCTTTCAGAGGACCGCTCTGTACGGCATAAGAGGCGCCGATGCCGTATTCATAGTGGTGCTCGCCGTCCATCGACTGCACGCCGTCGTAGCCGCCACCCTTGTAGTGAGTGCCGTCGATGCCCCAGCCGCGGGCCTGGTAGATGTTGAACTTCAGGCCTGGCACGCCGTATTCGGCCATGTTCAGACCGTAGGCCACCTGGAAGGATTTCTCGTTCGGGCCGTTGAAGTCCGACAGCAGGGAGTTGGCCAGGTAGATGCCGTTGGTTTCGTGCAGGTAGTCGAAGTACTCGTTACCGTTCACTTCCTGGTAGGAGAAGGTCAGGGTATGCGCCTGGTGAGTCAGGCCGAACGACAGGGAGTAGGTGTCGTTGTCGATTTCACCGAGTTTTTTCTTACCTTCGTCCACGGTCTTGTAGTAGTTCAGACCGGTGGTCAGGGCCAGAACCGAGCTGTCACCCAGCACGTGGGTGGCGCCGAAGTAGTACTGGTTCCACAGGTCTTCGGCCTGGGTGCCCCACAGGCTGGTGGTCAGGCTGGCGAACGGCTGGTACGAGATGCCGCCGGTGTGAACGTGGTTGGCTTCGGCATCGATCGCGCCGTATTCGGAGCGGAACTTGCTCAGGCTTTCTTCGGTACGCGGCGAAACGCGGTCGAACGAGGCCAGGTCGAAGGACAGGTTGTTCAGCTCTTCGCTGTGGATCGCGATACCTTCGAAGCTCGATGGCAGCGGACGGTTGCCGATCACATCGACCTGCGGGCTGCTGAAGTTCATGCGGCCGGCGGTCAGGGTGGTGTTGGAGATGCGCGCCTTGACGTTGGCCAGGCCGACTTTGCTCCACTGGCCCTGGGCTTCGCCGCCTTCACGGGTCAGGGTACGGTTGTTGCCTGCGCCTGGACGGGTGCCCGGTGCGCCACCGTTATTGGACGCCAGGTTCTCGCGGTCACGCTCCAGCGCGATGGCGTTGTACGCCGCCACTTCGGTGCTGAAACCGACGGTGCCTTCGGTGAAGCCCGAGTTGTACTTGACGATGGTGCCTTGCACCCAGTTGATACGACGATCGGTCGGGGTGGCCACGCCATCCTTGCGATAGGTGAACTTGCCGCCGCGTTTCAGTTGTTCGTTGGCGTACCAGTTACGGGTCGAGCCGCTGATCGACTGACCTTCGAGGAAGCCGGTGGCTTCAGCCTGGGCGCTCTTCTCGTTGACGGTCACCGGAGTGAACGCCTGGCTTTGGGTTTCCGCGTAAGCCGTGGCGGTGATGCTGCTGATGGCCAAGGCCAGTATCGCGGTATTGCTCAGTTTCATGGGTGAAGCTCCTTTACTTTCTTTTTATGCCGGCTTTTTTGGGTTGGCCGGTTATTGGTTTAGAACTCATTCACACATCGCAAACGTTTGCAAAAGGCCAGATTGGCGAATTTCGGCAAAGCGCTTGCGTGAGGGGGTAGACGGCCCCCTCAGCATTGCGGCTAATCGGTTGTTTGTTTAATCGATGCTGACACCCGAAAACACGTTGCGACCGAACGGGCTCACCTTGAACCCTTCGACTTTGGCGCTCAGCGGCTGGTTGACCGTCGAGTGGGCGACAGGCGTGATCGGCACTTGCTGCTTGAGCAGTTGCTGGGCCTGTTTGTAGAGCACGGTGCGCTGGTCACGGTCGGTGACGACCTTGGCCTGTTTGATCAGCTTGTCGTAAGCCGGATCGCACCACATGGAGTAGTTGTTGCCGCCGATGGCGTCGCAGCTGTACAGCGTGCCGAGCCAGTTGTCCGGGTCCCCGTTGTCACCGGTCCAGCCGATCAGGCTGATGTCGTGCTCGCCATTCTTGGTGCGCTTGATGTACTCGCCCCATTCGTAGCTGACGATCTTCACTTTCAGACCGATCTTGGCCCAGTCCGCCTGGAGCATCTCGGCCATCAGTTTGGCGTTCGGGTTGTACGGACGTTGTACCGGCATCGCCCATAAGGTGATCTCGGTGCCTTCCTTGACGCCGGCAGCCTTGAGCAGCTCTTTGGCTTTTTCCGGGTTGTAGGCGGCGTCCTTGATGGTGTCGTCGTAGGACCATTGGGTCGGCGGCATGGCGTTGACGGCCAGTTGGCCGGCGCCTTGATAAACAGCGTTGAGAATCCCCTGTTTATTTACTGCCATATCCAGCGCCTGACGCACTTCGAGCTGGTCGAACGGCTTGTGACGGACGTTGTAGGCGATGTAGCCAAGGTTGAAGCCCGGCTTCTCGATCAATTGCAGTTTCGGATCGTTCTTCAGTGCCGGCACATCGGCAGGGCGCGGGTGCAGGGTGATCTGGCATTCGCCGGCCTTGAGCTTTTGCACGCGCACCGAGGCGTCGGTATTGATCGCAAAAATCAGGTTCTTCAGCTTCACCCGGCTCGGATCCCAGTAATGCGGGTTGCCGGTGTAACGGATGTTCGAATCTTTCTGGTAGCTCTTGAACACGAACGGGCCAGTGCCGATCGGCTTCTGGTTGATGTCGCTCGGCTTGCCTTCGGCCAGCAGCTTGTCGGCGTATTCGGCAGACAGGATGGCGGCGAAGCTCATGGCAATGTTCTGGATGAACGCGGCGTCGACGCTGTTGAGCGTGAACTGCACGGTCAGCGGCCCGGTCTTTTCGACCTTGGCGATGTTCTTGTTGAGGCTCATCCCATTGAAATACGGAAACTCGGTCGGATAAGCCTTACGGAATGGCTGTTGCGGATCGAGCATGCGGTTAAACGTGAACAGCACGTCGTCGGCGTTGAAATCGCGCGTAGGTTTGAAGTACGGCGTTGTATGAAATTTCACACCTTCGCGCAGGTGAAAGGTGTACTTGAGACCATCCTCGGAAATATCCCAGCTGGTTGCCAGGCCCGGTACGACATTGGTCGCGCCTTTTTCAAACTCGGCCAGTCGGTTGTACAACGGTTCGGCGGCGTCGTTATCGGTCGCCGTCGTGTACTGCGCGGTATCGAAACCGGCCGGACTGCCTTCGGAGCAGAACACCAGACTGTTGCTGGCGGCGTAACTGGCAGACGTGGCGGCCAACAGGCCGGCGCCCAGCAATGCGGAAAAAACCAAGGTATGGCGCATGACGCTCCCTCTTTTTTTAGTGTTTTTCAATGCGCCGCGATCCCGTCCAGGGACGTTGTGGCCGCATTGAGCTCAAACCAACAGCAAACCGATAGCCCACGCAGTCACTGGTCAGAACCCGACGGTAGGGGCCGTGGGTCTGGCAGTAAATGCGCTGAGTCCTAAAGACTCGTAGGAAAAGGCAACGCGTCCTAACCCAACCTAGTAAGACTGGTTAGAAAGGGCTGTAGGCAAATTCCTGACTTCTCGGCAAAAAAACAGCGGCGACGCTGAAAACGTCGCCGCTGCTTCTTTTATTTGCTGACGCTGACGCCGTAGAAGGAGTTCAAGCCGAATGGGCTGATCTTGAAGTCCTGCACGTTGGCGCGCATGGGTTGATACACCGTCGAGTGAGCGATAGGTGTCATAGGGACTGCATCTTTGAGGACGTGCTGCGCCTCTTTGTAGAGTTCGGTGCGCTTGGCCTGGTCAGTGGTGCGCTTGGCTTCTTTCACGAGGCCGTCGAATTTCTTGTCGCACCATTTGGAGAAGTTGTTGCCACTCAGGGAGTCGCAACCAAACAACACGTTGAGCCAGTTGTCCGGATCACCATTGTCACCGCTCCAGCCAATGATCATCGCCTGGTTCTCGCCGCCTTTGGAGCGCTTGATGTACTCGCCCCACTCGTAGCTCTGAATCTTCACGTTCAGACCGATTTTCTTCCAGTCGGACTGGAGCATTTCGGCCATCAGTTTGGCGTTCGGGTTGTACGGACGCTGAACCGGCATCGCCCACAGAACGATCTCGGTACCTTCCTTGACGCCGGCTTCCTTGAGCAGCTGTTTGGCTTTCTCAGGATCGTACTTGGCGTCCTTGATGGTGGTGTCGTAGGACCACTGGGTCGGCGGCATGGCGTTGACGGCCAGTTGGCCTGCGCCCTGGTAAACCGAATCGATGATCTGTGGCTTGTTGACCGACATGTCCAGCGCCTGGCGAACGCGCAGGTCGGCCAGCGGGTTGGCTTCGTTGCTGCCCTTGACCTTGTCCATCACGTTGTAGGCGATGTAGCCCAGGTTGAAGCCGGCCTGGTCAGGCATCTTCAGCGCAGGATCGGCTTTCAGTGCCGCGAGGTCGGCCGGACGCGGGAACAGGGTGACCTGGCACTCGTTCTTCTTCAGCTTCTGGATACGTACCGACGGGTCGGTGGTGATGGCGAAGATCAGGTTGTCGATCTTCACGTCTTCAGGCTTCCAGTAGTCCTTGTTGCCGGTATAGCGGATGTTGGAGTCTTTCTGGTAGCTCTTGAACACGAAAGGACCAGTGCCGATCGGCTTCTGGTTGATGTCGGCAGCCTTGCCTTCTTTCAGCAGCTGGGCTGCGTACTCGGCGGACTGGATCGACGCGAAGCTCATGGCCATGTTCTGGATGAACGCGGCATCGACTTCTTTCAGGGTGAACTTGACGGTGTGGTCGTCGACTTTATCGATCTTGGTGATGTTGGTGTCCATCCCCATGTCGGTGAAGTACGGGAATTCGGTCGGGTACGCCTTACGGAACGGGTCATCCTTGTTAATCATGCGATTGAAGGTGAACAGCACGTCGTCGGCGTTGAACTCACGAGTCGGCTTGAAATACGGGGTGGTGTGGAACTTGACGCCTTCGCGCAGGTGGAAGGTGTAAGTCAGGCCGTCATCCGAGATGTCCCACTTGGTCGCCAGCCCAGGAATCACGGCGGTACCGCCACGCTCGAACTGGGTCAGACGGTTGAACATGGTTTCGGCTGAGGCGTCGAAGTCGGTTCCGGTGGTGTACTGGCCTGGATCGAAACCGGCCGGGCTGCCTTCGGAGCAGAACACCAGGTTAGTCGCAGCGGTGGCGAAAGGTGCGGAGGCTAACAAGCCTGCGCCGACTAAAAACGGAATGACCGCGTGTTTAAGCATGTTGGCCTCATGATTTGTTGTCATTTTTTAGTAGTGAGGTACGACCTCGTGAGTCGTGCCTGCGGATACTTATGCAGGGCCCATACCCAATGCAAGATCCAGAGCGCTCGGCGGCCTCAAAGCGTGGCACGAACGTACCTTAATGTCGCATCCGTATAACTTCTGACGCATTTGACCGTTTGCGACCGGTTTTTACGGTGCAAATGGAGCCCCAAAACGGTGCGTTGGTCACGCTGTGCGCGCCGGATTGGGGCCGGGTGTTACTTATTTATACCCACGCCATAGAAGGGGGTTAGACCGAACGGGCTGATCTTGAAGTCGCTGACTTCCTTGCGCAGTGGCTGGAACACCGTGGAGTTGGCGATCGGCGTGATCGGCACCTGCTGTTTAAGGATCAGTTGCGCCTGTTGATACAGTTTTACCCGTTGCGATTTATCGGTGGACACCTTGGCCTGCTGTACCAGCTTGTCGTAGGCCGGATCGCACCATTTGGCGTAGTTGCTGCCGTTCACCGCCGCGCAGCTGTAAAGCACGCCCAGCCAGTTGTCCGGGTCGCCGTTGTCACCGGTCCAGCCGTAGATCATCGCGTCGTGTTCGCCGTTCTTGGCGCGCTTGATGTACTCGCCCCATTCATAGCTGACGATGTTGGCCTTGATGCCGATCTTCTCCCAATCCTGCTGGATCATCTGTGCCGACATCCGCGCATTCGGGTTCGAGGCGCGCTGCACGGTCATGGCCCAGAGGTTGATGGTTGTACCCGGTGCAACCCCGGCTTCCTTGAGGAGCGCCTTGGCTTTTGCCGGGTCGTGCGGCGCGTCTTTTATGTTCGGATCAAATGACCATTGCGCTGGCGGCAAGGCGTTCTGCGCCAGCTGCCCGGCACTCTGGTAAACCGCCTTGATGATCGCTGGTTTGTCGATGGCCATGTCCAGCGCCTGGCGCACTTTGAGCTGATCCAGCGGCGGATGGGTGGTGTTGTAGGCGAGGAAGCCGAGGTTGAAACCGGGCTGCTTCAACACCCGCAGGTTCGGGTCTTTTTCCATCACTTCGATATCGGCGGGGCGCGGGTAACCGCTGACCTGGCATTCGCCGGTCTTGAGCTTTTGCAGGCGTACGGCGGCGTCCGGGGTGATCGAGAACACCAGGTTATCGAGCTTCACGTCCTCGGGTTTCCAGTAGTCCTTGTTCGCCGCGTAGCGGATCTGCGCGTCCTTCTGGTAGCGCTTGAACACGAACGGGCCGGTGCCGACCGGTTTCTGGTTGAGGTCGGCGGCGTGGCCTTCCTTCAGCAGTTGGGCTGCGTATTCGGCCGATTGCACCGAGGCGAAGCTCATGGCGAGGTTTTGCACGAACGCGGCGTCCACGTTGTTGAGATTGAAGCGCACGGTGTTGTCGTCGAGTTTTTCCACGGATTTGATCGTGGTGTTCAGGCCCATGTCGGTGAAGTACGGGGATTCGGCGGGGTAGGCTTTGCGGAAGGCGTTCTCCGGGTCGAGCAGGCGCTGGAAGGTGAAGAGGACATCGTCGGCGTTGAAGGTTCGGGTCGGAGTGAAGTAGTCGGTGGTGTGGAATTTTACGTTTTGGCGTAGGTGGAAGGTGTACTGGAGGCCGTCCGGGCTTACGTCCCATTTGGTCGCCAGACCGGGTTCGACTTCGGTGCCGCCGCGTTTGAATTGGGTGAGGCGGTTGAAGACGGTTTCGGCGGAGGCATCGAAGTCGGTGCCGCTGGTGTATTGGCTGGGGTCGAAGCCTGCGGGGCTGGCTTCGGAGCAGTAGACGAGGGTTGTGGCTGCGTTGGCGATTGGGGTTATGGCGGTCAGGGCCAGGGTTATTAGAAGTGGTTTGAGGGTGAATCGATCCATGGAGTCCCCGGGTGTATTGGAGGTAGTTGTGGGGAGGAGGGTAGCCGGGGTTTCGGTGGGCGCGGAAATATCGTTTTTCTAGGTGAGGTGTCTATCTCGGTATATCTGGGGTGATTGTGTGCATATCCGATGCTGCGGTAACGGCTTCTTATGGTTCCGCCCTTACGGCGGGTCACTTTTTACAAACGCCTAAAAAGTAACCAAAAACGCTTGCTCCTACGTTCGGCCCCTCGCTAAGGCTCGGGGTTCCTTCGCTCCGGGATTTATCCGGGGGGCATCGCCTACGGTTTGCTTCGCTGCACCTCCTCTCGATGTGTTTGGCTTCGCCAAACGGTCGCTGCGCTCCCACCCCCGGACAAATCCCTCCACTCAGCCTTCCGACGTCGCCCGTGGATCAAGATCAAAAGCTGCAGCCGAGCTAACGCTCATCCTGTTGAGTGGTGGTGGGGCAACAGCTAGAGCGGTTTGTGTGCTTTTCGGATTTTGAATTCACCTTCGATATCTCACGTCGGCGTATTTCATTTAAACGACGCGGTCAGTCCCCTCTCCCTCCGGGAGAGGGCTAGGGTGAGGGCAGCTTTTGATCGTTCCCACGCTCCGCGTGGGAATGTAGCCGGGACGCTCCGCGTTCCATTTTCGAATGTTTAAAGATGTGTGGGATTCACCGAACCTTCCCACAAGGTTTTCAGGTTGTCCGTCGGAAGCGCGATCCCTAGTCTTTGGTTGTCGCAGAAGACTCTGCGATCGGGAGGTGAGATTCCCGGTTACTGAATTTGGAAACCAGAGCAAGCCGCCCCATAATCGCCGCCAGTTCATGCTGTCGGCAGTTCTTTATGGCGGCTATGTACGGGCGGACTTCGGTCCGGCCGGGTTGGTTTCCTTACCGGTAATCTCACTCCGTACATAGTTGCCACCTCATTTCTCGAGTGAGATCGGAAATGAGTGGCGCAAATTCATAAGGAAATGCTCCATGAACAAGCCCGTACCCGACCCACCCCTCGAATCACCAACGCCCCTCGAAGAAGCCATGCGCGCCGAAGACCTCGCCCGCAACCGCGAAGCCATCAAACGCGCCCTCGACTATTACCTGTGCCCCAACCCTTCCAAACCGCGCCCGAGCACGATGTATATGGTCACGCCCAACGTCGACACCGAAAGCCTGCTGGCCAACGCCTGCGAATCCCTGGCCTCGGCCAATACCATCGCCAGCAATTTCGCCAACGAACTCAGCGGCCCGCAGCGCAGTACGGCGCTCGGCATCCAGCAGATCGTCATGCTGGCTGAGCTTGCAGTGAACCGCGCGCTGGATCGGGTTGATCCGCAAGCTTGAGACCGCGTCATCGTTCATCGCGGGCAAGCCCGCTCCCACAGGGTCGTGCGCGATTTCAATAAATCCGCAGAACTGGTGGGAGCTGGCTTGCCAGCGATGACGGCAGAGCTGACAACTCAAATCCCGAGCATAAAAAAACCGGCGATCATCACTGATCGCCGGTTTTCATTCAGCCGTTACTCAATCACGGCATCAACACTTCAATCGAGCCATCGGCCGTCAGGCTGACCTGGCTGGTGCCGGCTTCGACTTCAGGCGTCACGGGTGCCGAATCCATGCCGGCAGCTTTCATCATCATCGGGGCGCGCATGTACGGTTGTGGGAAGCCGTTGCTGTTGAGGTTCAGGTTGACGATTTTGTAACCCTTGCCGCCCAGGGCGTCGGTGGCCAGTTGGGCGCGGGCCTTGAAGGCGGTGACGGCTTCTTTCAGCAGTTTGTCTTCGCTGGCCTTGCGGGTCGGGTCGGCGATGGCGAAGTCCATGCCGCCCATTTTCAGGTCGGTCAGCAACTCGCCGGTGAGTTTGGACAGGGCGGCGAAGTCGGCGCTTTCCAGGCGCAGTTCGGCGCGTTCGCGCCAGCCGGTGATTTTCTGGCCTTTGGTGTCGTAGATCGGGTAGCTGTTGCGGCTGCCCTGGCGCAGGGTGATGTCTTTGACTTGCTTGGCCTGGGCCAGGGCCTTGTTCATGGTGGTGCTGACGTCGGCGGCGAGTTTGGCCGGGTCAGTGTTTTGCTCTTCGGTGTAGAGAGTCACGATCATCAGGTCGCGGGCCACTTCCTGGCTGACTTCGGCGCGCAGGGAAATCTGGTTGTAGTGCAGCTCGTCGGCGGCCAGGGCCGGAAGGCTGGCGACGCTGCCGACGGTCAGGGCGAGAAGGGCGGCGCTGCGGCGAAATGTGTGCATGAAAGCTCCTTGATGAGGGCGCAGGTGATGGTTCGGGGGCCTGCGTGAAACCATCAGACTCTAGCTTTTATGATCCGGTTCGCCCAGTTACAACTTCTATACAGATACGAGAGTGCGCCGTCCGTCGTATAGGACGGGATACCTGTTGGTTCTGACAGTAGACGGATTTCGTCGGCGGATTGAGCATGTTTGTGAATCGCCATTTCACTCGGCTTCACACACGACAATTACGAATAAGGAAATCTGAGATGAACGCACAAGAACAAGCCGATGCAACAAGTCGAGGTTATTCAGTTCAGCTCCAGGAACGGGTTCCCGGCAGTTGGTCGTATTGGGTTTACTTCAATAGCAATGAGGTGGGTGGCCCCTTTGGTTCAGAGAATGAAGGGTGGAATTGCGTGCAGGGATTGATCAATCAACAAACATACGGGATATGAATTCGACTGATCGTGAAAACCGGTAATCGTGAAGATCGCCGGTTTTTTGAGTATCAGATCGCCGTGCGCAACGCCGGTGACCGCCCGTAGCGAAGACGCCCCTATAGCCGCAGAAAATCTTTGCGCCATGTGGTCGTTTGCCGCACTTTCGCCTCTCAAGCCCGCGCCTTGGTTATACTCCGTGCGATCCGCCTGGAGCGCTCATCAGGAGAGCTCATGCTCGCCCCCGTACAACTGACTTCCGCCACTCGCCAGAACCTCTGGCGGCTGACTTTCATCCGCACCCTGGTGCTCGCCGCGCAGGCCGGCTCCGTGGGCCTGGCTTACTGGCTGGACCTCTTGCCGTTGCCGTGGGTGCAACTGGTGATGACCCTCGGCTGTTCGATTCTGCTGTGTGTGTTCACCGCCGTGCGTTTGCGCACTTCGTGGCCGGTGACCGAGCTCGAATACGCGCTGCAACTGGCCTGCGATCTGGTTATCCACAGCGCCTTGCTGTATTTCTCCGGTGGTTCGACCAACCCGTTCGTTTCGTATTATCTGGTGCCGCTGACCATCGCTGCGGTGACGCTGCCATGGCGTTATTCGGTGGTGCTGTCGGGCATTGCGCTGGCCTTGTATACGCTGATGCTGACGCACTTCTATCCACTGGAAACCCTGCCGGTGGCCCGGGAGAACCTGCAGATCTACGGCATGTGGCTGAGTTTTGCTCTTGCAGCAGCGGTGATTACGTTTTTCGCCGCGCGCATGGCTGAAGAGCTGCGCCGGCAGGAAGAGTTGCGTGCGATCCGCCGCGAAGAAGGCCTGCGCGATCAGCAATTGCTGGCCGTGGCGACTCAGGCCGCCGGTGCCGCTCATGAACTGGGTACGCCGCTGGCGACCATGAGCGTGTTGCTCAACGAAATGCAGCAGGATCATCACGACCCGATGCTTCAGGAAGACCTGAAGGTGTTGAAGGATCAGGTGAAGCTCTGCAAGGAGACCCTCCAACAACTGGTGCGCGCCGCCGAAGCCAACCGCCGGATGGCGGTGGAGATGCAGGACGTCACCGAGTGGCTCGACGAAGCGCTCAACCGCTGGCACCTGATGCGCCCGGAAGCCAGTTACCGCTTCCAGCGTCTGGGCCAGGGCCCGTTGCCGCGTGTGGCGCCGCCACCGGATCTGACTCAGGCCTTGTTGAATCTGTTGAACAACGCCGCCGATGCCTGCCCGGAAAACCTTCAGGTGACCCTGGACTGGACCGCCGAAGACCTGACCATCAGCATCCGCGATCATGGCGCCGGTGTGCCGCTGGCCATCGCCGAGCAGATCGGCAAACCGTTTTTTACCACCAAGGGCAAAGGTTTCGGCCTGGGCCTGTTTTTGAGCAAGGCCAGCGTGACACGCGCCGGCGGCTCAGTGAAACTCTATAGTCATGAGGAAGGCGGCACGCTCACCGAGCTGCGCCTGCCCCACGGCGCCCGAGGAGAGCAACATGAGTGACGAAATCCAAGTCGAAGGCGAAGAACTGCCGCATTTGCTGCTGGTCGACGATGACGCGACCTTCACCCGGGTGATGGCCCGTGCCATGGCCCGCCGTGGTTTCCGCGTCAGCACCGCCGGTTCCGCCGAAGAAGGCCTGACCATCGCCCAGGCCGATCTGCCGGATTACGCCGCGCTGGACCTGAAAATGGACGGCGACTCCGGTCTGGTGCTGCTGCCAAAACTGCTGGAGCTGGACCCGGAAATGCGCGTGGTGATCCTCACCGGTTACTCGAGCATCGCCACGGCGGTTGAAGCGATCAAGCGCGGCGCCTGCAATTACCTGTGCAAACCGGCCGACGCCGACGATGTGCTGGCAGCGCTGCTGTCCGAACACGCCGACCTCGACAGCCTGGTGCCGGAAAACCCGATGTCGGTAGATCGCCTGCAGTGGGAGCACATCCAGCGCGTGCTGACCGAGCACGAAGGCAACATCTCCGCCACGGCCCGCGCCCTGGGCATGCACCGCCGCACCCTGCAGCGCAAACTGCAGAAGCGCCCGGTTCGTCGCTGAACCTGCGCTGAACGACCATCGCCAGCCCTCGCGATAAAGCGCACCGATCATCTATGATCGGTGCGTGTCTGTTCTTTTCTTTATCGAGCCTTTTTCATGAATCAGAACGCTGAATATTCCGCGGTCAACGATACTGTGCGCGGGCAGTTTTTTCGCAAGGTGTGGGCCATGACCACGCCTTACTGGCGCAGCGAAGAGAAGGGCAAGGCCTGGACGTTGCTGATTGCCGTGATTGCGCTGACGTTGTTCAGCGTGGCGATCTCGGTGTGGATCAACAGTTGGTACAAGGACTTCTACAACGCCTTGCAGAAGAAGGACGAGGCGGCGTTCTGGCAACTGATCCTGTATTTCTGCGGCATTGCGGCGGTGGCGATTCTCGGCGCGGTGTATCGTCTGTACCTGACGCAGATGCTGACCATCCGCTGGCGGGCATGGCTCACCGAGAACCATTTCAAGCGCTGGCTCGGGCACAAGAACTATTACCAACTGGAGCAGGGCGGTTACACCGACAACCCTGACCAGCGGATTTCCGAAGACCTCAACACCTTCACCAGCAACACCTTGAGTCTGGCCCTGGGCCTGATCCGCACGGTGGTCAGCCTGGTGTCGTTCTCGATCATTCTGTGGGGCGTGTCGGGCAGCATCGAGGTGTTCGGCGTCGAGATTCCCGGCTACATGTTCTGGTGTGCGCTGCTGTACGCGGCGGTCGGCAGCTGGCTGACGCACCTGATCGGTCGACGCCTGATCGGCCTGAACAACCAGCAACAACGCTTCGAAGCCGACCTGCGTTTCTCCATGGTGCGGGTACGTGAGAATGCCGAGAGCATTGCGTTGTACAACGGCGAACCGAACGAGAATCGTCGTTTGAGCAATCGCTTCGGTCTGGTCTGGCACAACTTCTGGGACATCATGCGGGTGTCCAAGCGCCTGACGTTCTTCACCTCGGGTTACGGCCAGATCGCAATCATCTTTCCGTTCATCGTCGCGGCCCCGCGTTACCTGACCGGCAAGATCGAGCTGGGTGAGCTGATGCAGATCAACTCGGCGTTCGGTAACGTGCAGGAGAACTTCAGCTGGTTCATCAACGCCTATTCGGACCTCGCCGCGTGGCGCGCCACGTGTGATCGTCTGCTGAGTTTCCGCCAGGCGATGACCGACAACGAAGAACGGGCACCGGCCATCGACGTGCAGAATCAGGGCGATGAGCTGACAGTGCACAACCTCGGCCTTGATCTGGCCGACGGTCGTCACCTGCTGACCAATGCCGACATGACCGTGGAGGCGGGCGAGCGGGTGATGCTCAGCGGTCGTTCCGGCAGCGGTAAATCCACTCTGTTACGGGCGATGGGACATTTGTGGCCGGCGGGGCACGGCAGCATTCGCTTGCCGGCCTCGCGTTATCTGTTCCTGCCACAGAAACCGTATCTGCCGATCGGCACCCTGCGCGACGCCTTGAGTTATCCACAACCGGGCGACACCTACGCGCCCGAGCGTTATGCACAAGTGCTGGAAACCTGCCGCTTGCCACATCTGGTGGCTCGACTGGACGAAGCCAACCACTGGCAGCGCATGTTGTCGCCGGGTGAACAACAACGTCTGGCCTTCGCTCGAGCGCTGCTCTACGCGCCGCAATGGCTGTACATGGACGAAGCAACCTCGGCGATGGATGAGGAAGACGAAGCCACGCTGTATCAGGCGTTGATCGACCAGTTGCCGGGCCTGAGCATTGTCAGCGTCGGCCATCGCAGCAGCCTCAAGCGCTTCCATCCACGGCATGTGCGGATCGACAGTGGTCACCTGGTTGAGCAGAACGTGACCGCCTGATATATCCACACAAACCCTGTGGGGGCTGGCTTGCCGCCTCCCACAGGGTTTGTGTGGAAACGGAAAGTGATCGTACAACCCGCTTGAGCTATGATGCCCACAAGCCGAATTTTCGAGACAAGATGCAAACCATGGAAAACACGATCGACACCCCGCGTCTCCCTCGCAAGCGCCGCAGCCTGGCTCAGGAACTGGTGACGGTGCTGACCGAGCAGATCCGCGACGGTCTGCTCAAGCGCGGCGACAAGTTGCCGACCGAGTCGGCGATCATGGAGGCCCATGGCGTCAGCCGCACCGTGGTGCGCGAGGCGATTTCCCGTTTGCAGGCGGCGGGGCAGGTGGAAACCCGTCATGGCATCGGCACCTTCGTGCTCGACACCCCGAGCCCGAGCGGTTTCCGGATCGACCCGGCCACCGTGGTCACCCTGCGTGACGTGCTGGCCATTCTCGAACTGCGTATCAGCCTCGAAGTCGAATCCGCCGGCCTCGCCGCACAGCGCCGCAGCGCCGAGCAACTTGCTGCGATGCGCGCGGCCCTTGATGCGCTGAATGACAGCGTGGCCCACGCCAGCGATGCAGTGGCGTCGGACTTCCAGTTCCATCTGCAAATCGCGCTGTCCACCGGCAACCGCTATTTCACCGACATCATGACCCACCTGGGCACCAGCATCATTCCGCGCACTCGCCTGAATTCGGCGCGCCTGGCCCATGACGATCAGCAGCACTACATGAATCGCCTGAGCCGCGAACACGAAGAAATCTACGACGCCATCGCCCGTCAGGATTCCGATGCCGCCCGTGCGGCCATGCGCCTGCACCTGACCAACAGCCGCGAACGGCTGCGTCAGGCGCATGAAGAGGCGCAGGCGCAGGGGTGAGAAATCAGGCTTCGATGTAGAGTTTCAGTGGTTCCGAACACGGCTCCAGACTGGCCTCATCAGCAAACTTGTAACGCAGTTCGACGGTGTTGTTCAGGTACTTTTCCAGCTCGAATCTGGGGATGCTCAGTTCGATCCCGGTCAGGCCGACCATATCGTCGAGTGCGTCATCCCAGACGCCGGTCGGCTCCGACAAACCCTGCCATTCAGGCTCTTCAGGATCGTCACCGAGGATCGGGTACACATCCCAGTTCGGCGGTGTGTTCTGGCCATCGGGTACACGAACGATCAGGTCGTCATCCAGGCTCGATAACCGCAGGATGATCGAGTCGCTGGCGTGATCGGGAAATTGCGAAAGGTGTGCAGCGGCAAACGTCATGGTTCGTCTCCTTGAAAGATCTGCCGCGATCCTTCGCGGCAGTCGTTGCACTTTACCCGGCGAATTCGTGAGGCGCGCCGGGGCAATCTTGTCCGGGCATTTCAGCTGTGGGGCAGAATCGAACGATCCACCCTGACCGCGAGTTTGCCGGGGCCGGGGCTGACGTCGAACGTCGCGTGGCCCTCAGCGTCCACCGACGCCCGAGCGATGGCCACACCGTCGCGCAGCAATTGCAGCGGCGCACCTTTCAACGATTGGCCCGAGGCCAGTTCCAGTTTCAATTTGATGCTCATCGAATCGCTCCTTAATTCGTATTGCCGGCTGGGTGATAGTCCTTGAGCAGCAGGTAAGTGCTCCAGCCCCACCAGTCGTCGACGGTGGCGGTGTCGTTGAGGTTGTTGACGTCCTTGCGCCGCAGGACTTTGTTGCCCTGGACGCGGAACAGTGGTGAGAAGTTGTTCTCCACTTTGTGCACATCATCGAGATCCGGCAGGTGCTTCAGCGCGGCGAAATCGGACTCATCAGGGCGCTTGCCACTGAGGTAGGCGTCGAACACTTCGTCGGCGGAGGCCTGGGTAGCCTGTTTGACATGGGACTGGTTGGCGAACTGTTCCTCGTCAGGGATGAGGTCGAAGTAGCGTTTGTCGCCAAAAGTGCGCCAGTGCTCGCTCAGGCTATTGCGCACCTTGAGGCCAAACTGGTTGTCTTCGTCGTGCATGAAACGAGAAATCAGCGAACCCAGATCGCCGGGTGTCACCACCGCCGCCAGCTCACGGCGCGGAACGCGCAGGTGACCGGAGGCAAACAGGTCGGTGAGGAAATGATCGGCGAAGGCATTCATGGCGTAGGCCAGTTCCAGGGCCGCGGTGTCCTGCGTCCCATGGGCGGCGACGGCCTGTTTGAGTGCTGCCGAGTGGCCGGCGATATAGGCGCGTTTTGCCCATTTGCCAAAATGGTCGGGGTTGTTGGCCGCGAGTTTCAGATAGCGACCCAGTGGAAAAAGGGCGGAGACAAAACTTCCGCCGCCGGTGATTTTATTCCACTCTTCGGACAACGTATCACCCAGTTTCTCGTACGCCTCATGCGCGGGCTTGCCCTCGTGGATGGCTTGTTCGACCGCCGCAGCCTCTTGTTTGGCGACCTCGAGAATCTTGCCTGCCTCAGCTTTCGCAGAAGATGCGGTTGCCAGGGAATTGAACGCAGCAGTAAAGCGCTGAAGGCGCTCGGCGGCTGTCGCGCCGTCGCAGATCGGTTGCTCGGGGATCCCATAGAAATCGCCACCCAAGCCCAATATCTGACCGTAGGTCAGTGCCAATCCATTGGGCAGATGCAGGGGAACCTTGCTGGCCGGTCTTGGTGGCGTTGTTGTGTCCTGACGCAGCAGCACATTGTCGCCGATGGCCGTGTGTTCAAGTATTTCGTAATACAGCCCGATCCCTTTGCTTGCCCTTGGTTTACCCGGGTTGGGAGGCGGGGGCTCGATGTGCGAATCGGTCGCCAGCAATATGAGGTGAGACTGTTCGCCGTCGATCTCGATCCCCGTTTCGCTAAACAACTCCTCGAACCGGGCAATGAGCGGGACCGGCGGTTGTTGTGGATCGTTTTGTGGATCTGACATTTCTTGCTCCTTGATATGCCATCCGTAAAAATATTTAACTGTACTTATATACAGTAATCGGCAGCCTAGCCCAGAAGTTTCCTACGTCAAGGTAAGCAGAGTCCCACGCAGGAGGAGGCGAAGACGATGAAATGCAGTTGACGGTTATATTTTAAGTTGTACGATGACCTACAACTTCGGCGAAGGCTGAACGGTCCACTCACAAAAAACGTTGCTACCAGGGTGTTCGAATAATGAATCCACAAGAACTGAAGTCCATCCTCTCCGCCGGCCTGCTGTCGTTCCCGGTGACCGATTTCAATGCCCAGGGCGATTTCAACCGCGCTGGCTACATCAAACGCCTGGAATGGCTGGCCCCGTACGGTGCTTCAGCCCTGTTCGCCGCCGGTGGCACCGGTGAATTCTTCTCCCTGGCTGCCAGCGAATACTCGGAAATCATCAAGACTGCCGTCGACACTTGCGCCAGCAGCGTGCCGATCCTCGCCGGTGTCGGCGGTTCGACCCGTCAGGCCATCGAATACGCTCAGGAAGCCGAGCGTCTGGGCGCCAAAGGCCTGTTGTTGCTGCCGCACTATCTGACCGAAGCCAGCCAGGACGGCGTTGCCGCCCACGTTGAAGCGGTGTGCAAATCGGTCAACATCGGCGTGGTGGTCTACAACCGCAACGTCTGCCGCCTGACCGCGCCGCTGCTGGAGCGTCTGGCCGAGCGCTGCCCGAACCTGATCGGTTACAAGGACGGTCTGGGCGATATCGAACTGATGGTGTCGATCCGTCGTCGCCTCGGCGATCGCTTCAGCTACCTCGGTGGTCTGCCGACCGCCGAAGTCTACGCCGCTGCCTACAAGGCCCTGGGCGTGCCGGTCTACTCGTCGGCGGTGTTCAACTTCATCCCGAAAACCGCGATGGACTTCTACCACGCCATTGCCCGCGAAGATCACGCCACCGTCGGCAAGATCATCGACGACTTCTTCCTGCCGTACCTCGACATCCGCAACCGCAAGGCCGGTTACGCCGTGAGCATCGTCAAGGCTGGCGCCAAGATCGCCGGTTATGACGCCGGCCCGGTGCGGGCGCCGCTGACCGACTTGACCGGCGAAGAGTACGAAATGCTCGCTGCGCTGATCGACAAGCAAGGTGCGCAGTAACACACCTCTATAAACAAGGCCGCTGAGCAATCAGCGGCTTTTTGCGTCAGGAGAATGATTCGTGACCAAGCGCTATGACAACTACATCAACGGTGAATGGGTCGCCGGCAACGATTACTCGGCGAACATCAACCCGTCCGAACTGAGCGATACCATCGGCGATTACGCCAAGGCTGACCTGGCTCAAGTCAATGCCGCCATCGACGCCGCTCGCGCTGCATTCCCGGCGTGGTCGACTTCGGGCATTCAGGCCCGTCACGACTCGCTGGACAAAGTCGGCACTGAAATCCTCGCCCGTCGCGAAGAGCTCGGCACTTTACTGGCCCGGGAAGAGGGCAAGACCCTGCCCGAAGCCATCGGCGAAGTGACCCGCGCCGGCAACATCTTCAAGTTCTTCGCCGGTGAATGCCTGCGTCTGTCCGGCGACTACGTGCCGTCGGTGCGTCCGGGCGTCAACGTTGAAGTCACCCGCGAAGCCCTCGGCGTGGTCGGTCTGATCACCCCGTGGAATTTCCCGATTGCCATCCCGTCGTGGAAAATCGCCCCGGCCCTGGCCTACGGCAACTGCGTGGTGTTGAAGCCGGCGGATCTGGTGCCGGGCTGTGCCTGGGCGCTGGCCGAAATCATCTCCCGCGCAGGCTTCCCGGCCGGCGTGTTCAACCTGGTGATGGGCAGCGGTCGCGTGGTCGGTGAAGCACTGGTCAACAGCCCGAAAGTCGACGGCATCAGCTTCACCGGCTCCGTCGGTGTGGGCCGTCAGATCGCGGTCAATTGCGTGTCGCGTCAGGCCAAGGTTCAGCTGGAGATGGGCGGCAAGAACCCGCAGATCATTCTCGACGACGCCGACCTCAAGCAGGCGGTCGAGCTGTCGGTGCAGAGCGCGTTCTACTCCACCGGCCAGCGTTGCACGGCATCGAGCCGTCTGATCGTCACCGCCGGCATTCACGACAAGTTCGTCGAAGCCATGGCCGAGCGCATGAAGTCGATCAAGGTCGGTCACGCGCTGAAGGCCGGCACCGACATCGGTCCGGTGGTCTCGCAAGCGCAGCTTGAGCAGGACATGAAGTACATCGACATCGGTCAGTCCGAAGGTGCGCGTCTGGTCAGCGGCGGTGGTTTGGTGACGTGTGACACCGAGGGTTACTTCCTCGCGCCGACCCTGTTTGCCGACAGCGAAGCCTCGATGCGCATCAGCCGCGAAGAGATCTTCGGCCCGGTGGCCAACATCGTCCGCGTGGCCGATTACGAGGCTGCACTGGCCATGGCCAACGACACCGAATTCGGTCTGTCGGCGGGCATCGCCACCACGTCGCTGAAGTACGCCAACCACTTCAAGCGTCATTCCCAGGCCGGGATGGTGATGGTCAACCTGCCGACCGCCGGTGTCGATTATCACGTTCCGTTCGGTGGCCGTAAGGGTTCATCCTATGGCTCACGTGAGCAAGGCCGCTATGCACAAGAGTTCTACACGGTCGTGAAGACCAGCTACATCGGTTCGTAAATCGCTGCACCCGCGCCGGGCCTTCGCCTGAGGCCCAGCGCGGCACAAGACCAAAGAGTGTTTTACCCGCATAAAAATAATCAGTGGGAGTACATCTACATGCAATCGTCCAAGCCGACTCACGTCCGCTATTTGATCCTGCTCATGCTGTTCCTGGTGACCACGATCAACTACGCCGACCGTGCCACCATCGCGATCGCCGGTTCCAGTTTGCAAAAAGACCTCGGCATCGACGCGGTCACCCTCGGCTACATCTTCTCTGCTTTCGGTTGGGCCTACGTGGCCGGGCAAATTCCCGGCGGCTGGCTGCTCGATCGCTTCGGCTCGAAAAAAGTCTATGCCCTGAGCATCTTCACCTGGTCGCTGTTCACCGTGCTGCAAGGCTTCGTCGGTGAGTTCGGCATGTCCACGGCCATCGTCGCGCTGTTCATGCTGCGCTTTCTGGTCGGTCTGGCCGAGGCGCCATCGTTCCCCGGTAACGCACGCATCGTCGCGGCCTGGTTCCCGACCGCTGAGCGCGGCACCGCTTCGGCGATCTTCAACTCGGCGCAATACTTCGCCACCGTGCTGTTCGCACCGCTGATGGGCTGGATCGTGTTCTCCTTTGGCTGGGAGCACGTGTTCATCGTCATGGGCCTGCTCGGCATCGTGTTCTCGCTGGTCTGGCTCAAGGTTATCCACAGCCCGCGCCAACACCCGATGGCCAACGAAGCGGAAGTGAAGTTCATCGCCGACAACGGCGGCATGGTCGACATGGACCAGAAACAAGGCAAAAAGGCTGACGGCCCGAAATGGGATTACATCCGGCAGTTGCTGACCAATCGCATGATGCTCGGCGTTTACCTGGGCCAGTACTGCATCAACGGCATCACCTATTTCTTCCTGACCTGGTTCCCGGTGTACCTGGTGCAGGAGCGCGGCATGACCATCCTCAAGGCCGGTTTCATTGCCTCGTTGCCGGCGATCTGCGGCTTTATCGGTGGCGTGCTCGGCGGGGTGATTTCCGATTACCTGCTGCGCAAGGGCCATTCGCTGACCTTCGCCCGCAAGGCGCCGATCATTGCCGGTCTGCTGGTTTCGAGCAGCATCGTGGCCTGCAACTATGTCGACGTTGAATGGATGGTGGTCGGCTTTATGGCCCTGGCATTCTTCGGCAAAGGCGTGGGTGCACTGGGCTGGGCGGTGGTCTCCGACACCTCGCCGAAACAGATTGCTGGTCTGAGTGGCGGCCTGTTCAACACCTTCGGCAACATCGCGTCGATCACCACCCCGATCGTCATAGGCTACATCATCAGCTCCACCGGTTCGTTCAAATGGGCACTGGTGTTCGTCGGCGCCAACGCACTCGTGGCGGTGTTCAGCTACCTGGTGATCGTCGGCCCGATCAAACGTGTGGTACTTAAAGAGCCGCCAACCAATGGCGGTTCCGAAGCCACCGGCAAATTGTCTCAAGCGCATTCCTGAGGAGCGGCGTCATGCAGTTGATTGAACATTCCGACTCGCCGCGCTACATCCGCCTGCACGAGCGGGACAACGTAGTGGTAGTGGTCAACGACCAGGGCGTGCCGGCCGGCACCGCATTTGCCGATGGCCTGGTGACGGTGGATTTTGTACCGCAGAGTCACAAGGTCAGCCTCGTGGATATTCCCGAGGGCGGCACGGTGATTCGCTACGGCCAGATCATCGGCTACGCGTTGCAGCCGATTCCCCGTGGCAGTTGGGTCAAGGAAGATCAACTGCGCATGCCGACCGCGCCGCCGCTGGACAGCCTGCCGCTGTCCACCGATGTGCCGGCCGCCCAGGCTCCGCTGGAAGGCTTCACGTTCGAGGGTTACCGCAACGCCGACGGTACGGTCGGCACGCGCAACATCCTCGGGATCACCACTACCGTGCAATGCGTCACCGGGGTGCTGGATCACGCGGTGAAGCGGATCAAGGATGAACTGTTGCCGAAGTACCCGCACGTCGATGACGTGGTGGCGCTGACCCACAGTTACGGTTGCGGCGTGGCCATCACGGCCACCGACGCCTACATCCCGATCCGCACGGTGCGCAATCTGGCGCGCAACCCGAACCTCGGTGGCGAGGCGCTGGTGATCAGTCTGGGCTGCGAAAAATTGCAGGCCGGGCAGGTGATGCATGAAGACGATGCTTCGGTGGATCTGAGCGAGCCATGGCTGTATCGCTTGCAGGATTCCAGTCACGGTTTCACCGAGATGATCGAGCAGATCATGGAGTTGGCTGAAGTCCGACTGAAGAAACTCGACCAGCGCCGCCGGGAAACCGTGCCGGCGTCCGAGTTGATCCTGGGCATGCAGTGCGGCGGCAGCGATGCGTTTTCCGGGATCACCGCCAACCCGGCGCTTGGTTATGCCTCGGACTTGCTGCTGCGTGCGGGGGCGACGGTGATGTTTTCCGAAGTCACCGAAGTGCGCGACGCGATTTACCTGCTGACCTCACGGGCCCAGACCAAAACCGTTGCCGAGGAACTGGTGCGCGAGATGGACTGGTACGACCGTTACCTGGCCAAGGGTGAAGCGGATCGCAGCGCCAACACCACGCCGGGCAACAAGAAGGGCGGGTTGTCGAACATCGTCGAGAAGTCGCTGGGCTCGATCGTGAAGTCCGGCAGCAGTGCGATCAGCGGCGTGCTCGGCCCCGGGGAGCGCTTCAAGCAGAAGGGTTTGATTTTTTGTGCGACGCCGGCGAGTGATTTTGTCTGCGGTACGTTGCAACTGGCGGCGGGGATGAACCTGCATGTGTTCACGACCGGTCGTGGCACGCCTTACGGGTTGGCGATGGCGCCAGTGGTGAAGGTTTCGACCCGTACGGAGCTGGCGCAGCGCTGGCCGGATCTGATCGACATCGATGCCGGGCGGATTGCTACCGGGCGTGCGTCCATCGAGGAGTTGGGCTGGGAGTTGTTCCACTACTACCTGGATGTGGCGAGCGGCAAGCAGCAGACGTGGGCGGAGAAGCACAAGCTGCATAACGACATTACGTTGTTCAATCCGGCGCCTATCACCTGAGTCTGTTGATCGTTCCCACGCATAGCGTGGGAACGAACGGGGTGAAAGTGGCTTATCATTAGCCCCCTAACGACGCTCACCTCCAAGGCTCCCCGGCATGCTGGCAATCTTCCTCGAAACCCTGAATATCACCGCGCCGGTGTTTGCCATGCTGTTTCTGGGGGTGCTGCTCAAGCGCATCGACTGGATCAACGACAACTTTATCCACACGGCCTCGTCGCTGGTGTTCAACGTCACCATGCCGGCGCTGCTGTTTCTCGGCATCCTGCACGCCGACCTGCACGCCGCGCTGCAACCGGCGCTGCTCATCTATTTCGCCCTTGCCACGCTGGTCAGTTTTGCCCTGGCCTGGGGCTGGGCGATTTTCCGCTGCCCGCGTGAAGACCGGGGCATCTACACCCAAGGCGCGTTTCGCGGCAACAACGGGGTGATCGGCCTGGCGCTGGCGGCGAGCATGTATGGCGACTACGGGATTTCCCTCGGGGCGATTCTCGCGGCGCTGGTGATCCTGTTCTACAACACCCTGTCGACCATCGTGCTGGCGGTGTACAGCCCGGTGATCAAGTCCGATCCGTGGAGCATCTGCAAAAGCGTGGTCAGCAATCCGTTGATCATCAGCGTGATCGCGGCGGCGCCGTTCGCTTATTTCAAGATCGGTCTGCCGGGGTGGCTGGAAACCTCCGGCCAGTACCTGGCGCAAACCACGCTGCCGCTGGCCCTGATCTGCATTGGCGGTACGCTGTCGCTGGCGGCGCTGCGCAAGAGCGGCAACATGGCGCTCAGTTCGAGTCTGGTGAAGATGGTCGGTCTGCCGGTGATCGCCACGCTGGGCGCGTGGCTCTGGGGCTTTCGCGGGGCGGAGCTGGGAATTCTGTTTCTGTACTTCGGCAGCCCGACCGCCGCCGCCAGTTTCGTCATGGCCCGTGCGGCACAGGGCAACCATGAACTGGCGGCGGCGATCATCGTGCTGACCACATTGATGGCAGCGATCACCACCAATATCGGGATCTTCTTCCTGCAGTGGGGCGGGTGGATCTGAGGCCGGCGGTTACTCGGGCTTCTGGTAACTGTCGATCACTTCCTGCGCCGCGCGGAACGCATCGATCGCCGCCGGTACGCCTGCGTACACCGCGCAATGCAGCAGCGCTTCACGGATCTCATCGACCGTGCAGCCATTGTTCAGCGCACCGCGCACGTGGCCCTTCAACTCTTGCGGACACTTCAACGCAGTCAGCGCGGCGAGGGTGATCAGGCTGCGGGTTTTCAGCGGCAGACCTTCTCGATTCCACACGCCGCCCCAGGCGTGTTCGTTGACGAAATCCTGCAAGGGTTGAGTGAACTCCGTGGCATTGCCCAGCGCGCGGTCGACAAACGCGTCGCCCATTACCTGACGGCGGACTTCAACCCCGGATTTCTTCGATTCGGTCATGGCATATCCCTCTTGTGGTGTTGGCGGCGCCAGGCGCGCACGGACGTGAAAAACAGAAACGCCAGCAGCGTCGGCAGCACATAAAACAGCATCAATCGCTCGAGTTTGCCGGCCAGTGGCATGCCGGTGGTGAACGACACCACGTGCAGCCCGTACGCCAGGTACAAACCCAGCAGCAACAGGCCTTCGGCCCGGGTCACGCGGTAACCGGAATAGAACACCGGCAGGCACAGCGCGGCGACGCCGAGCATCACCGGCAGGTCGAAATCCAGTGCGTTCGGCGAGACCGACAGCGGCGTCGGCGCGATCAGTGCGGTGAGGCCCAGCACCCCAAGCAGGTTGAACAGGTTGGCACCGATCACGTTGCCCACGGCGATGTCCCGCTGACCGCGCAACGCAGCGATCAGCGAGGTGGCGAGTTCCGGCAGCGAGGTGCCGACCGCGACCACGGTCAGGCCGATCACCCGCTCGGAGAACCCCAGGTCGGTGGCCACCACCACGGCCGCCCCCAGTAGCAGATGCCCGGCGAACACCAGCATGCCCAGACCGCCGACAATCATCAGCAGGCTGGTGAACCATGGGGCCTGCGGATCGTGGGGTTGATCGGAGTGCGGGCGGGCCGAGTGCCGCGACTGGCGCAGCAATAATCCGAGATACAGGGCGAGGGCGCCGAGCAACAGAATGCCGTCGAAGCGCCCGAGCTCTTCATTCCATGCCAGGACGAACACCAGCAGGCTGGCACCGATCATCAGTGGAATGTCGAGGCGCACCAATTGCCGCGATACCCGCAGCGGAATGATCAGCGCCGACAGGCCGAGGGTGACGAGAATGTTGAAAATGCTGCTGCCGATCACGCTGCTGACGGCGATGTCCGGCGTGTGCGCCTGTACGGCTTGCAGGCTGACGGCCATTTGCGGAGCGCTGCTGCCGAGGGCGACGATGGTCAGGCCGATGATCAGCGGTCGGACATGCAGACGCGCGGCCAGGCGCACGGCGGCGCGCACCATCAGCTCGGCGCCGGCGATCAGCAGGAACAGCCCGCTGAGCAATTCGATCACACTGATCAGGGGTAAGTCGGTCAGTCCGAAAATAGTGGACGCTCCATCAGTCGTCGAGGGCCTGGACCCGAACGCGGGCGGTTCCACTGCGCAGCATACCGAGCTGTTCGGCCGCCGCACGTGAAACATCGATCAGGCGGCCACGGGTGTGCGGGCCGCGGTCGTTGATGCGGACCACGACGGATTCATCGTTTTTCAGGTTGGTGACCTTCACCCGGGTGCCGAACGGCAACTGGCGGTGGGCGGCTGTCAAAGAATTCTGGTTGAACGCTTCGCCGCTGGCGGTGCGTTTACCGTGGTGCTTGGCACCGTAATAGGAGGCGACGCCGGTCTGGTCGTAACCGTGCGGGTCGATGACATCGGTGCTGGCGCAACCGGCCAGCAAGGAGAGCAGGGCGCAGGCGCCGAGCAGACGTTTCATTCGAAAGCTCCCAAATAACAATGTGGGAGCGAGCTTGCTGGCGAAGGCGATCCGTCAGTCACTTTTGCAGTGTCTGAAATTGCGCTGTCGCGAGCATGCTCGCTCCCACAGGGAATGGAGCCAGGCTTTGGATCTGGCTCCATTGTGGTCAGCCTTCGAGCTTGCTTTTCAGCAGTTCGTTCACTTGCTGCGGGTTGGCCTTGCCTTTGGAGGCTTTCATGGCCTGGCCGACGAAGAAGCCGAACATCTTGCCGCGCTTGGCTTCGTCTGCCGCACGGTATTGCTCGACCTGCTCGGCATTGGCCGCGAGCATTTCGTCCAGCACCGCCGAGATTGCGCCGGTGTCGGTCACTTGCTTCAGGCCGCGCTTTTCGATGATCTCGTCTGCGCTGCCTTCGCCGTTGGCCATCGCTTCAAACACCACCTTGGCGATCTTGCCGGAGATGGTGTTGTCCTTGATGCGCTGCAGCATGCCGCCCAGTTGTTCGGCCGAAACTGGCGAATCCTCGATGTCCAGGTTCTGCTTGTTGAGCAGGCTGCCCAACTCGACCATCACCCAGTTCGCCGCCAGTTTGGCGTCGCCGCCGATGCTGGCGACTTTCTCGAAGTAGTCCGCCTGCTCACGGCTGGTGGCCAGCACGTTGGCGTCATAGGCCGACAGACCGAACGCACTCTGGAAGCGCTCGCGCTTCTGCGGTGGCAGTTCCGGCAGGGTGGCGCGCACGTCATTGAGGAACGAGTCCTCGATGACCACCGGCAGCAGGTCCGGATCGGGGAAGTAACGGTAGTCGTTGGCTTCCTCTTTGCTGCGCATCGGACGGGTTTCGTCCTTGTTCGGATCGTACAGACGGGTCTGCTGGATCACTTTGCCGCCGTCTTCGATCAGGTCGATCTGACGCTGGATCTCGGAGTTGATCGCCTTCTCGATGAAGCGGAACGAGTTGACGTTCTTGATTTCACAGCGGGTGCCGAACTCGGCCTGGCCTTTCGGACGGATCGACACGTTGCAGTCGCAACGCAGCGAGCCTTCGGCCATGTTGCCATCGCAGATGCCCAGGTAACGTACCAGCGCGTGGATCGCCTTGACGTAGGCCACGGCTTCCTTGGCGCTGCGCATGTCAGGCTCGGACACGATTTCCAGCAGCGGCGTGCCGGCACGGTTCAGGTCGATGCCGGTGGCACCGCTGAATTCTTCGTGCAGGCTCTTGCCGGCGTCTTCTTCCAGGTGCGCGCGGGTGATGCCGACGCGTTTGACCGTGCCGTCTTCCAGAGCGATGTCCAAGTGGCCCTTGCCGACGATCGGCAACTCCATCTGGCTGATCTGGTAGCCCTTCGGCAGGTCCGGGTAGAAGTAGTTTTTACGGGCGAACACGTTGTGCTGACCGATCTCGGCGTCAATCGCCAGACCGAACATCACCGCCATGCGCACCGCTTCCTGGTTGAGCACCGGCAGCACGCCGGGCATGCCCAGGTCGATCAGGCTGGCCTGGGTGTTCGGCTCGGAACCGAACTGGGTGGAACTACCGGAAAAGATTTTCGACCGGGTGGTGAGCTGGGTGTGAATCTCCAGCCCGATCACGACTTCCCATTGCATGTGTGTCTCCTCAGAAGCCGGTTGGGGTGCGGGTGTGCCAGTCAGTGTTCAACTGATACTGGTGCGCAACATTGAGCAAACGGCCTTCCTGGAAATACGGAGCGAGCAGTTGCACGCCGACCGGCAGGCCGTCGACGAAACCGGCCGGCATCGACAGGCCCGGCAGGCCCGCGAGGTTGGCGGTGATGGTGTAGACGTCTTCCAGGTAGGCGGCGACCGGGTCGCTGTTCTTGGCACCGAGTTTCCAGGCCGGGTTTGGCGTGGTCGGGCCGAGGATGATGTCGACTTCATTAAAGGCAGCCATGAAGTCGTTCTTCACCAGGCGACGGATCTTCTGCGCTTTCAGGTAGTAGGCGTCGTAGTAACCGGCGGACAGCGCGTAGGCACCGACCATGATCCGGCGCTGCACTTCAGGCCCGAAGCCTTCGCCACGGGAGCGCTTGTACAGGTCTTCCAGGTTCTTCGGGTCTGCGCAGCGGTGGCCGAAGCGCACGCCGTCGAAACGCGACAGGTTGGAGGAGGCTTCTGCCGGGGCGATCACGTAGTACGCAGGGATCGCGTGCTGCATGTTCGGCAGGCTGATTTCCTTGATCACAGCACCGAGCTTCTGCAGCTCCTTGATGCTGTTCTGGATCAGGTCGGCGATGCGCGGGTCGAGACCGGCACCGAAGTATTCCTTCGGCACGCCGATACGCAGTCCTTGCAGCGAACCATTCAGGCCGGCGGCGTAGTCCGGCACTGGCTCATCGATGCTGGTGGAGTCGTTCGGATCGAAGCCGGCCATACCTTGCAACAAAATCGCGCAGTCTTCGGCGGTGCGAGCCAGCGGGCCGCCCTGATCGAGGCTGGAGGCGTAAGCGATCATGCCCCAGCGCGACACGCGACCGTAGGTCGGTTTCAGGCCGGTGAGGTTGGTGAATGCTGCTGGCTGACGGATCGAACCGCCGGTGTCGGTGGCCGTTGCGGCAGGCAACAGACGAGCGGCAACCGCGGCAGCCGAACCACCGGACGAACCGCCCGGCACGTGTTCCAGGTTCCACGGGTTTTTCACCGCGCCGTACCAGCTCGACTCGTTGGCCGAACCCATGGCGAATTCGTCCATGTTGGTCTTGCCCAGGGTCACGGTGCCGGCGGCGGCCAGCTTCGACACCACGGTGGCGTCGTATGGAGCCTTGAAGTTGTCGAGCATCTTCGAGCCGCAGCTGGTGCGGATGCCCTGGGTGCAGAACAGATCCTTGTGGGCGATCGGCGCACCGAGCAGGGCGCCACTCTCACCATTGGCCCGGCGCACGTCGGCGGCTTTCGCCTGCTCAAGGGCCAGCTCTTCGGTGAGGCTGATGAAACTGTTGAGCTGCGGGTCGAGCTGAGTAATACGCGCCAGCAGGACTTTGGTCAGCTCTTCGGAAGAAAACTTTTTATCGGCGAGACCGCGGGCGATCTCGGCCAGAGTCAATTGATGCATTGCAGGCTCTTTCCCTTTAGTCGATGACTTTCGGAACCAGGTACAGGCCGTTTTCGACCGCTGGTGCGATGGACTGATAAGCCTCGCGGTTATTGCTTTCGGTCACGACGTCGGCGCGCAGGCGCTGACTGGCTTCCAGCGGGTGGGCCAGCGGTTCGATACCGTCGGTATTGACCGCCTGCATTTCGTCGACCAGCCCGAGAATGCTGTTGAGGGCCGAAGTGATGTGTGGAAGATCGGCGTCATTAAGGCCAAGGCTGGCCAGATGAGCGATTTTTTCCACGTCGGAGCGTTCTAGCGCCATCGGGTTTCTCCAGTGGAAAACAGGACGGACGGCGTCCGTGTGTTAGATTGTCGGAACACTACCGCACTTCTACGGTCATAAGGCCGCGATTGTGGGGCTTGGTGCACAGAAAAGCGGCCAATTTAACATATTGGCGCCTTGCCCAAAATCCCTGTCGTTGTTAGAGTTTGCCGCACTTTTTTACCCACGCGTTGCCTAGGGTCCCTTTCCCATGTTCAAGAAACTGCGTGGCATGTTTTCCAGCGATCTTTCCATTGACCTGGGCACTGCCAACACCCTTATTTACGTGCGCGAGCGCGGTATCGTCCTGAATGAGCCATCGGTTGTGGCCATTCGGACACACGGTAACCAGAAAAGTGTCGTCGCTGTCGGCACCGAGGCCAAGCGCATGCTCGGCCGTACGCCGGGCAACATTGCTGCCATTCGTCCGATGAAGGACGGCGTGATCGCCGACTTCAGCGTCTGCGAAAAGATGCTGCAATACTTTATCAACAAGGTTCACGAAAACAGCTTTCTGCAGCCCAGCCCTCGTGTGCTGATCTGCGTTCCATGCAAGTCCACCCAGGTTGAGCGTCGTGCCATCCGTGAATCGGCCCTTGGCGCCGGTGCCCGTGAAGTGTTCCTGATCGAAGAGCCGATGGCGGCAGCGATCGGTGCCGGCCTGCCGGTTGAAGAAGCTCGCGGTTCGATGGTCGTGGATATCGGTGGTGGTACCACCGAAATCGCGCTGATCTCCCTGAACGGTGTGGTCTATGCCGAGTCCGTACGTGTTGGCGGCGACCGCTTCGACGAAGCGATCATCACCTACGTGCGCCGCAACTACGGCAGCCTGATCGGCGAATCCACCGCCGAACGCATCAAGCAGGAAATCGGCACGGCCTACCCGGGCGGCGAAGTTCGCGAAGTCGACGTTCGTGGTCGCAACCTGGCCGAAGGCGTTCCACGTGCATTCACCCTGAACTCCAACGAAGTGCTGGAAGCTCTGCAAGAGTCGCTGGCGACCATCGTTCAGGCGGTGAAAAGTGCTCTGGAGCAATCGCCGCCGGAACTGGCTTCCGACATCGCCGAGCGTGGCCTGGTGCTGACCGGTGGTGGCGCGCTGCTGCGTGACCTCGACAAGCTGCTGGCTCAGGAAACCGGTCTGCCGGTGATCGTTGCCGAAGATCCGCTGACCTGCGTCGCTCGCGGCGGTGGCCGTGCATTGGAAATGATGGACAAGCACACCATGGACCTGCTCTCCAGCGAATAATCGCCGGGTGCAATACGTGGGTGAGCGCACAGGCAGCACTTTGCAGTGCTGCCTGTTGGCGTTTATCTTCTGTCAGTCTTCATCCAGGCCGGTTTGATGCCGTATGAATAAACAGAACATTTGCCTGGGAGGAGCGGCTTATTAAACCGCTTTTCGCCAAGGGCCCCTCACTGGGCGTGCGCTTGTTGGTGCTGGCCGTACTGTCGGTCGCGCTGATGGTCGTTGACGCGCGCTTCAGCCTGCTTAAACCCGTACGCAGCCAGGCCTCGCTGGTGCTGATGGACGCCTACTGGATTACTGACCTGCCCGGACGATTGTGGGAAGGTATCGCCAGCCAGTTCGGCAGTCGCACCGAGCTCGTCGCCGAAAATGAAAAACTCAAGTCGGAGAACCTGCTGTTGCAGGGTCGCATGCAGAAGCTTGCCGCCCTCACCGAGCAGAACGTCCGCCTGCGCGAGTTGCTCAATTCCTCCGCGCTGGTCAACGAGAAGGTCGAAGTGGCCGAGCTGATCGGCATGGACCCCAACCCTTTCACCCATCGCATCATCATCAATAAAGGTGAGCGTGATGGCGTGGTGCTCGGTCAGCCGGTGCTCGATGCTCGCGGCCTGATGGGGCAGGTGGTCGAACTGATGCCGTACACTTCCCGTGTGCTGCTGCTGACCGACTCGACCCACAGCATTCCCGTGCAGGTGAACCGTAACGGTCTGCGGGCGATTGCCAGCGGCACCGGTAACCCTGAGCGTCTGGAACTGCGCCACGTGGCGGACACTGCCGACGTCAAGGAAGGCGATCTGCTGGTCAGCTCCGGCCTGGGTCAGCGTTTCCCGGCCGGTTATCCGGTGGCGACGGTCAAGGAAGTCATCCACGATTCCGGCCAGCCTTTCGCCATTGTTCGCGCCGTGCCGACCGCCGCGCTGAACCGCAGCCGTTACCTGCTGCTGGTGTTCAGTGACAACCGCACGGCCGAAGAGCGTGCCAACGATGCCGCGCAGGCTCAGGAAAACCTCGATGCCTTTGGTGGTGGTCCGGTGATTCCATCCACGGTGCCGAAAATCGTCACCCCGCCAGCCGCAGCCGCAACTCCTGCCACGACGACTCCGTCGGCTGCGCCTGCTGCCGACACCGCGCCGGCCAAACCCGCTGCGAGCAAACCGCCTGCAGCCACACCCGCGGCCAGCAAGCCACCGGCCAATCAGCCGGCGGCTCGACCAGCGGCCAAGCCGCCTGTCACTGCGCCGGCGACCACCGGGAGGCAAGAATAATGGTCGGAGCTACCGCATCGCGTAACGGCTGGATCGTCTGGCTGACGTTCATCGTCGGCATTCTGCTCAGTGTGTCGCCACTGCCCATTTTCATGGAAATCCTGCGTCCGCTCTGGCTGGCCTTGCTCCTGACCTTCTGGGCTTTGTATCTGCCGCATACGGTCGGCATGGTCACGGCCTTCTGCCTGGGACTGGCCGAAGATGTGCTGCAAGGCGATCTGCTCGGTCAGAATGCCCTGATCCTGACCCTGATCACGTTCCTGGTGCTGTCGTTGCAACAACGCCTGCGAATGTTCCCGATGTGGCAGCAGAGCCTGGTGATTCTGGTGATCTTCGGCTTGGCCCAGCTCGTACAACTCTGGCTCAGTGCCTTGACCGGCAACCGTCAGCCGACCCTCGCACTGGTCCTGCCGGCACTGGTCAGTGCCTTGCTCTGGCCTTGGGTCAGCTTCGCTTTGCGTGGATTGCGTCGGCGCTACAAAATCAACTGATTCGGTCAGGCATTTGCCCGCACCTCGACAGGGAGATGTCTTGATGAAAAAGCTTTACCTCGCCTCAGGATCGCCGCGTCGGCGTGAATTGCTCACGCAGATCGGCATCCCGTTTACCGCCATCAGCGCGGATATCGATGAAACCCCTCTCGCCAATGAATCCCCATCGGCCTACGTCGAGCGCCTGGCGCGCGGCAAGGCCGAGGCCGGGCGGCGCATCGTCACCTCCGAGCCACCGTTTTGCGTACTCGGCGCCGACACCGCCGTGGTGCTGGACGGCAAAATTCTTGGCAAACCGGTGGACGAAGCCGATGCATGCGCCATGCTGATGATGTTGTCCGGCAAGGAGCATGAAGTGCTGACGGCGATTGCCGTGCTCGACGGCGAGCGTTGCGAGTCGCGGGTGGTGCGCAGTCTGGTGCGGTTCCGCTCGATCAGCCGCGAAGAAGCCGCCGCCTACTGGGCCAGCGGCGAACCCCGGGACAAGGCGGGTGGCTACGGCATTCAAGGGCTCGGCGCGTTGTTCGTCGCCGGCCTCAATGGCAGTTACTCGGCGGTCGTCGGCTTGCCGGTGTGCGAAAGCGCAGAACTGCTCGGCCATTTCGGCATACCCTGTTGGCAAACCCTGAACGCGCAATGAGCGTCGAACGGACAAGATGCGGCCATTATCGTGAACATGCCTGAACGAGACCCTGCCATGAGTGAAGAGATTCTGATCAACATCACGCCGATGGAATCGCGCGTGGCGGTGGTCGAAAACGGTGTGCTGCAAGAAGTGCACGTCGAGCGTACGCAAAAACGCGGGATCGTCGGCAACATCTATAAAGGCAAGGTGGTGCGAGTCCTGCCGGGCATGCAGGCGGCCTTCGTCGACATCGGTCTGGATCGCGCAGCCTTCATTCATGCATCGGAAATTTCACTGCGTGAAGGCCCGGCAGTAGAAAGCATCAGCGCTCTGGTGCACGAAGGCCAGAGCCTGGTGGTGCAGGTCACCAAGGACCCGATCGGTTCCAAGGGCGCGCGGCTGACCACGCAACTGTCGATCCCGTCGCGCTATCTGGTGTACATGCCGCGAACCGCCCACGTCGGCATTTCCCTGAAGATCGAAGACGAAGCCGAGCGCGAACGCCTCAAGCAGGTGGTCAGCGATTGCGTGGCCAAAGAAGGCATCAAGGAGGCTGGCGGCTTTATTTTGCGCACCGCCGCCGAAGGTGCCGGGGCCGATGAGATCCTGATGGACATCCGCTATCTGCGCCGCCTGTGGGATCAGATCAACGAACAGATCAAGACCATCGGCGCACCGAGCGTGATTTACGAAGACCTCGGCCTGGCACTGCGCACCCTGCGCGATCTGGTCAGCCCGAAGATCGAGAAGATCCGCATCGACTCCCGAGAAACTTTCCAGAAGACCACGCAGTTCGTCGCCGAACTGATGCCGGAAATCGCCGATCGTCTGGAACACTACCCGGGTGAACGACCGATTTTCGACCTGTATGGCGTCGAAGACGAAATCCAGAAGGCCCTGGAGCGCAAGGTGCCGCTGAAGTCTGGCGGTTATCTGGTGATCGATCCGGCCGAAGCCATGACCACCATCGATGTGAACACTGGAGCGTTTGTCGGTCATCGCAACCTCGAAGAAACCATCTTCAAGACCAACCTCGAAGCCGCGACCGCGATTGCCCGGCAGATGCGCCTGCGCAATCTGGGCGGGATCATCATCATCGACTTCATCGACATGGAAGACGAAGAGCACCAGCGTCAGGTGCTGCGTACCCTGGAAAAACAACTGGAGCGCGATCACGCCAAGACCAACATCATCGGCATCACCGAGTTGGGCCTGGTGCAGATGACGCGCAAGCGCACCCGCGAAAGTCTCGAGCAGGTGCTGTGCGAACCGTGCAGCAGCTGTCAGGGCCGGGGCAAGCTGAAAACCCCGGAAACCATTTGCTACGAGATTTTTCGCGAGATCCTGCGTGAAGCCCGGGCCTATCAGGCCGAGGGGTATCGGGTGCTGGCGAACCAGAAAGTGGTGGATCGCCTGCTCGATGAAGAGTCCGGTAACGTGGCCGAACTTGAAGGTTTCATCGGGCGCACCATACGCTTCCAGGTGGAAACCATGTATTCCCAGGAACAATATGACGTGGTGCTGCTCTGAATCCCTGCATCACCCTTTTCCTGAAACGGCTGGCCTCAGCTTTTTGCAGTATTTTTGCCATGGGAGCCAACTGACATGGAACGTCTGACACGCATTTTGGCTGCGCTGACCCGCTGGGGTCTGGGCCTGTGCGCGTTGGTTCTGGTATTGATGGCGTTGTACGTCAGCCTCGGCCGGGAACTCACGCCACTGGTGGCCGAATACCGCACCGATATCGAAGACAAGGCCAGTGACGCCCTGGGCATGCCGCTGCAGATCGGCGAGCTGGAAGGCAACTGGAGCGGATTTGCCCCGATCCTGCTGGCTCACGACGTGATGGTCGGCAGCGGCGCCAACGCCTTGCGCCTGGATCGGGTGCGCGCGGTGCCGGATCTTTGGGCCAGTTTGCTGGCCCGGGAAGTGCGCATCGCCCATCTGGAACTCAACGGTCTGAAGATCAGCCTCAAGGAAGGCGAAGACGGCAAGTGGGCGCTGGAAGGCTTGCCGGTGCAGCAGGACCAGCCCATGGATCCCGAGCAACTGTTCAACCGCATGCAAATGATTCAACAACTGTCGGTTCTCGACAGTCAGGTGACCTTGCAACCGCGGGAGCAGGCGCCGCTGACGCTCACGTATGTCGGCCTCAATCTCAAGACCGGCACCAGCCGTCAGCGCCTCGATGCCCGATTGACCCTGCCTGACGGCCAGCCCGTGGCGCTGAGTCTGCGCACGCGGATTCGTCCGAGTCAGTGGCAGAGCAGCGAAGTGGAAGGTTATGTCAGCCTGCCGCAGAGCGATTGGTCGAAATGGCTGCCCGAGCGCGTCACCCAGCAATGGAATTTCTCCGAAATCAAGGCCGGTGGCGAGCTGTGGGTCAACTGGCGCGAGGGGGCGTTGCAGAGTGCTGCGATCCGTCTCAACGCGCCGCAACTGACCGGTGCCTACGCCGAGCGCAAGCCGATCCAGATCCACAATCTGGCGCTCAACGGCTATTTTCAGCGCGGCTCCGAAGGGGCCACAATCACGCTTGATTCGCTGGCGATGAATGTCGGCGAAACCCGCTTCGAATCCCATGTCCAGATCAAACAGACGGCCGCCACCGACAAAGCGCAAGAGCTCTGGCATCTGCAGGCCGACCGGCTTGACCTGACGCCGATCACACCTTTACTAAATGCCCTCGGCCCATTGCCCCAAGGTTTCGCCACCGTGGTCGAGCGCCTGAAAGTGACCGGCGGCCTGCGTAACGTACTGCTGGATTTCCGGCCGAACGCCACCGACGACAGCAAATTCAGCTTCGCCGCCAATCTCGATCAAGTCGGCTTCGACGCCTACCACGGCGCGCCGGCGGCACGGAATGTCAGCGGCAGCCTTACCGGCAATCTCGGCGGCGGCGAGCTGCGCATGGACAGCAAGGACTTCGTTCTGCACCTCGATCCGATTTTCGCCAAGCCATGGCAGTACATTCAGGCCAACGCCCGGTTGACCTGGAAGCTCGACAAAGAAGGTTTCACCCTGATCGCGCCGTACCTGAAGGTGCTCGGCGAGGAAGGCAAGATCGCCGGCGACTTCCTGATCCGCCTGCACTTCGATCACAGCCAGGAAGACTACATGGACCTGCGGGTCGGTCTGGTGGATGGCGATGGACGCTACACCGCCAAGTATCTGCCGCAAGTCCTGAGCCCGGCCCTCGATGAATGGCTGCGCACGGCAATTCTCAAAGGCGCGGTGGATCAGGGCTTCTTTCAGTATCAGGGTTCGCTGAACAAGAACGCCGGGGAAGCGGATCGCAGCATCAGTCTGTTCTTCAAGGTGCACGACGCCGAGCTGGCGTTCCAGCCGGGCTGGCCGCACGTGAGCAAGGTCAGCGGTGACGTGTTCATCGAAGACAGCGGCGTGCGCATTCTCGCGAGCAAGGGCCAATTGCTCGACACCCAGGTCAGTGATGTTTTCGTCAATATTCCCCATGTGCCGAGCGGCGAGCACAGCCATATGTTCCTCGACGGCGCGTTCGCGGGTGGGTTGGGCGATGGCCTGAAGATTCTTCAGGAGGCGCCGATCGGCACTGCCGACACCTTTGCCGGTTGGGAAGGCGAGGGTGATCTGCAGGGCAAGCTCAAGCTCGATGTGCCGTTGGCCAAGGGCGATCAGCCGAAAATCCTCGTCGACTTCAAAACCGCCAATGCGCGATTGAAGCTTGCCGAGCCGAAGCTGGAACTGAGCCAGCTCAAGGGTGATTTCCGCTTCGACAGCGACAAGGGGCTGAGCGGTCAGAACATCAGCGCCAGGGCCTTCGATAAACCGGTCTCGGCGCAGATCTTCGCCGACGGCGGCCCCGGCAGACTCAAGACCCGGGTGGCGGCGTTGGGGCAGGTCGAAGTCAAGAAACTCACCGACTGGCTAGGCGTGACTCAACCGTTGCCGGTATCCGGAACCATCCCTTACCAGCTGCAGGTGAATCTGGACGGCGCCGACAGTCAATTGATGGTCAGTTCCAGTCTGAAAGGTGTGGCGGTGGATCTGCCGGCGCCGTTCGGCATGGCGGCCGATGTCGGGCGTGACACGGTGTTCCGCATGACGTTGCAGGGGCAAGAGCGGCGTTACTGGGTCAATTACGATCAACTGGCCAACTTTACCTTCGCCGCGCCACCGGGCAATTTTGTCGATGGTCGGGGCGAGTTGTTCCTCGGCACCGGCGAAGCGGTGTTGCCGGGCAACAAAGGCCTGCGGGTGCGCGGCGTGTTGTCCGAGCTGGACGTCAAACCCTGGCAGGATCTGCTGGACAAGTACGCTGGTCAGGATCCGGGTGGCAGCGCCAAGCAGTTGCTCAGCAGTGCGGACTTCAAGATTGGCAAACTCACCGCCTTCGGCACCACACTGGATCAGGCAGCCGTGCAGGTGAATCGCAAGCCCGGTGCCTGGGCTCTGGCCCTCGACAGTCAGCAGGCCAAAGGCACCGCCGGCATTCCCGACGCCAAGGGCGCGCCGATTGCGGTGAACCTGCAATATGTGCGGTTGCCGGCAGCGGACCCGACGGTGCAGGCCGACGAGAACGCGCCGGACCCACTGGCTTCGGTCGATCCGAGCAAGATTCCGGCGCTGGATATCACCATCAATCAATTGTTCCAGGGCCAGGATCTGGTCGGCGGCTGGTCGCTCAAGGTTCGCCCGACCGCCAAAGGCATCGCCCTGAACAATCTCGATCTGGGCCTCAAGGGCATTCTTTTGCAGGGCAGCGGCGGCTGGGAAGGCGCGCCCGGTGCTACGAGCAGTTGGTACAAGGGCCGGATCGGCGGCAAGAATCTCGCCGATGTGCTCAAGGGCTGGGGCTTTGCACCGAGCGTGACCAGCGAAGAATTCCACATGGATGTCGACGGCCGCTGGCCGGGCTCGCCGGCGTGGCTGGCGACCAAGCGCTTCTCCGGCACCCTCGATGCGTCCCTCAACAAAGGCCAGTTTGTTGAAGTGGAGGGCGGCGCTCAGGCATTGCGGGTATTTGGTCTGCTCAACTTCAACTCGATTGGCCGGCGTTTGCGCCTCGACTTCTCCGACCTGTTCGGCAAAGGCTTGAGCTATGACCGGGTCAAGGGATTGCTGGTGGCGACCAATGGCGTGTATGTGACGAAAGAGCCGATCAAGTTGACCGGGCCTTCGAGCAACCTGGAACTGGACGGCACGCTGGATCTGGTGGGCGATCAGGTTGATGCCAAATTGCTGGTGACCTTGCCGGTGACCAATAATCTGCCGATTGCCGCGCTGATTGTCGGCGCACCGGCGGTCGGCGGTGCCTTGTTCCTGATCGACAAGCTGATCGGCGATCGCGTGGCACGGTTCGCCAGCGTCAAATACACCGTCAAAGGCCCGTGGAAAGAGCCGAAAATCACCTTCGACAAGCCTTTTTGAACAGCCAGCCCCTGAACCGATGGAGTAGCATGGCCGCATACCTCTTGCGGAGTGCGCCATGTCTTTAGCGGTGATTCAAATGGTCAGCCAGAGCGATGTGCTGGCCAATCTGCGCGATGCCCGACGTTTGCTCGAACACGCATCTAACGCCGGTGCGAAGCTGGCGGTGCTGCCGGAAAATTTCGCGGCCATGGGCCGTCGCGACATCGCCGATATCGGCCGCGCCGAAGCACTCGGCGAAGGCCCGATTCTGCCGTGGTTGAAACAGACCGCCCGTGACCTCAAGTTATGGATTGTGGCCGGCACCTTGCCGTTGCCGCCGGTGGGGCAGCCTGAGGCCAAGTCCCATGCCTGCTCGCTGCTGGTGAATGATCAGGGCGAAATCGTTGCGCGCTATGACAAGTTGCACCTGTTCGATGTCGACGTGGCGGACAATCGCGGCCGTTACCGCGAATCCGATGACTATGCTTATGGCAGTGGCGTGGTGGTCGCGGACACCCCGGTCGGGCGACTGGGCCTGACGGTGTGCTACGACCTGCGTTTCCCGGAGCTGTACAGCGAATTGCGCGCAGCCGGGGCTGAACTGATTACCGCACCGTCGGCCTTCACCGCGGTGACCGGTGCGGCGCACTGGGATGTACTGATCCGCGCGCGGGCCATTGAAACCCAGTGCTACGTGCTGGCGGCCGCTCAGGGCGGGACGCATCCGGGGCCGCGGGAAACCTTTGGGCACGGGGCGATTGTCGACCCGTGGGGCCGCGTGCTGGCACAGCAGGAGCAGGGCGAAGCCGTACTGCTGGCCGAGCGCGACAGCAATGAACAAGCGTCCATCCGGGCGCGAATGCCGGTGACGGGTCATCGGCGGTTTTTTTCGCAGGGCGCACAGCGACCTGCTTCAGAACACGAATTTAAGGCGTAAAACCTATGAGCGAGTTGTTGTCCTCAGTCAGTGATCACCTGTTGGCGCCCGGCGGCGTGACGATCGAGAGTCTGCAAGGCGTGCTCGGTGATCTGGCGGGTCCAGGCATCGATGCGGCCGACCTGTATTTCCAGGGGCAGATTTCCGAGTCCTGGTCGCTGGAAGACGGCATCGTCAAGGAAGGCAGTTTCAACCTCGACCAGGGCGTCGGCGTGCGTGCGCAGTCCGGCGAAAAAACCGGTTTCGCCTACAGCAACGCGATCACCCTCGAAGCCCTCGGCGCAGCGGCCCGTGCGGCCCGTTCGATTTCCCGCGCCGGGCAGAACGGCACAGTGCAGGCTTTCAGCAGCCAGGACGTCGCCCAGTTGTATGCGCCGGACAACCCGCTGGAAGTCCTGAGCCGCGCTGAAAAAGTCGAACTGCTCAAACGCATCGACGTGGCGACCCGCGCCCTCGACCCGCGTATCCAGCAGGTCAGCGTAAGCATGGCCGGGGTCTGGGAGCGAATTCTGGTGGCCTCGACTGACGGTGGCCTGGCTGCCGATGTGCGTCCGCTGGTGCGTTTCAACGTCAGTGTGATCGTCGAACAGAACGGCCGTCGCGAACGCGGTGGTCATGGCGGCGGCGGGCGTACCGACTACCGTTATTTCCTCGCCGAAGACCGAGCCATGGGCTATGCCCGTGAAGCGTTGCGTCAGGCGCTGGTGAATCTGGAGGCGATTCCGGCACCGGCCGGCACCTTGCCGGTGGTTCTGGGCTCGGGCTGGTCCGGCGTGTTGCTGCATGAAGCGGTCGGTCACGGTCTGGAAGGCGATTTCAACCGCAAGGGCAGCTCTGCCTACAGCGGTCGCATGGGCGAAATGGTTGCTTCGAAACTCTGCACCATAGTCGATGACGGCACCCTGAGCGGTCGTCGCGGTTCCCTTAGCGTCGACGACGAAGGCACTCCGACCGAGTGCACCACGCTGATCGAAAACGGTGTGCTCAAGGGCTACATGCAGGACAAGCTGAATGCGCGGCTGATGGGCGTGGCCCGCACCGGCAACGGTCGTCGCGAATCCTACGCGCACCTGCCGATGCCGCGGATGACCAATACCTACATGCTCGGCGGCCAGAGCGATCCGGCGGAAATCATCGCGTCGGTGAAGAAGGGTATCTACTGCGCCAACCTCGGTGGCGGTCAGGTCGATATCACCAGCGGCAAGTTCGTGTTTTCCACCAGTGAGGCTTATCTGATCGAGGACGGCAAGATCACCGCGCCAGTCAAAGGCGCAACGTTGATCGGCAACGGTCCGGAAGCGATGAGCCGAGTGTCGATGGTCGGTAACGATCTGGCGCTGGACAGCGGTGTGGGCACATGCGGCAAGGACGGGCAGTCGGTACCGGTGGGTGTCGGTCAGCCGACGCTGAAAATCGATGCGATCACCGTGGGTGGCACGGGCGCGTAAGAAGGGATGGAGCTTCGGGTGGCGCGCGGTGCGGCCACCCGGTGACGAATATCAACGCAGACCGCGTTGAGTCTCGTCCAGCTCACGGATGTACTTGAAGATCTTGCGGCTCGAGGCAGGAGGTTTGTTTTGCGCAACCTCGTGCTGGGCCTGACGGATCAGGGAACGCAGTTGCTGGCGGTCGGCGTCCGGGTAATCGACGACGAATTTCTCCAGCACGGCATCGTCACCGGCGATCAGGCGGTCACGCCAGCGTTCGAGGTTGTGGAAACGCTCGTTGTACTGACGGGTAGAGGCATCGAGTTGATCGAGCAAGGTGAGAATGGCGTCAGTGTCCTGATCGCGCATCAGTTTGCCGATGAACTGCAAATGCCGTTTACGCGCGATGTTCGCGGTGTGCTTGGGCGCATCGGCCAGGGCCCGGCGCAAGGCGTCGGTCAATGGCAGTTTTGCCTGCAAGTCGGGCTTGAGCGTTGTAAGGCGCTCGCCAAGGTCAACCAGAGCATGCAGCTCGCGTTTGACCTGGGATTTGCTTTTTTCTCCCGTATCGAGGGAGTCGTCGTAAGAATCAACCATGGTGGCAGTCCGCAAAGAAACGCCGCCATGATAACCAGTCGGGGGCCGCTTGTCCGGCCCGGTCGCTCGAAGGCCCCAGCCGAAAGCAGAATTTGAGTGGAGATGAGCATGAGTGCAGTTGAAAGCGTCGGCCCACAGGCATTGCCGGCACTGCAGGAACAGGTCGAGCAGATCATCGCCGAAGCCAGGCGTCAGGGTGCTAGTGCCTGCGAAGTAGCGGTGTCGCTGGAGCAGGGCCTGTCGACGTCGGTGCGTCAACGTGAAGTCGAAACGGTCGAGTTCAACCGCGATCAGGGTTTTGGCATCACGCTGTACGTCGGCCAGCGCAAGGGCTCGGCCAGCACCTCTGCCACCGGGCCGGATGCGATTCGCGAGACCGTCGCTGCGGCGCTGGCCATTGCCAAACACACCTCCGAGGACGAAGCCTCGGGGCTGGCCGATGCCGCGCTGATGGCCAGGGATATTCAGGATTTCGACCTGTTCCACCAGTGGGACATCACTCCGGAGCAGGCCATCGAGAAGGCGTTGCTCTGCGAAGCTGCCGCGTTCGACGCTGATGCGCGCATCAAGAATGCCGATGGCACCACGTTGAGTACCCATCAGGGTTGCCGCGTGTACGGCAACAGCCACGGTTTTATCGGCGGTTACGCTTCGACCCGACACAGCCTGAGCTGCGTAATGATCGCCGAGGCCGATGGCCAGATGCAGCGCGACTACTGGTATGACGTGAACCGCCAGGGCAGTTTGCTGGCGGATCCGGTGAGCATCGGCCAGCGTGCTGCGCAGCGGGCGGCGAGTCGCCTGGGCGCGCGTCCGGTGCCGACCTGCGAAGTGCCGGTTTTGTTTTCGGCGGAACTGGCGGGCGGGTTGTTCGGCAGCTTTCTGTCGGCGATTTCCGGCGGAAGCCTGTACCGCAAATCGTCGTTCCTCGAAGGCACCCTGGGGCAGAAACTGTTCCCGGAGTGGCTGACCATCGACGAGCGTCCGCACCTGATGCGTGCCATGGGCAGTGCTTCCTACGATGGTGACGGTCTGGCGACCTATGCCAAACCGTTCGTCGAGAAGGGCGAGTTGGTGTCGTACATTCTTGGCACTTATTCCGGTCGCAAACTCGGCATGCCGAGTACCGCCAACGCGGGCGGCGTGCACAACCTGTTCGTCACCCATGGCGATGAAGATCAGGCGGCCTTGCTGCGACGCATGGGGCGTGGGTTGTTGGTCACCGAGTTGATGGGCCATGGTCTGAACATGGTGACCGGTGATTACTCGCGCGGTGCGGCGGGTTTCTGGGTCGAGAACGGTGAAATCCAGTTCGCGGTGCAGGAAGTGACCATCGCCGGCAACATGCGCGACATGTTCAAACAAATTGTCGCAGTCGGTAACGATCTGGAACTGCGCAGCAACATTCGCACTGGTTCGGTGTTGATCGAGAGGATGACTGTCGCGGGCAGCTAAGCAGCAGGCAGGTACAAAAAAGGCGCGCCACCCGATTGGGAGGCGCGCCTTTTTTGTGTCTGTAAATTTTTCGAGCTGATGAGGGCAGCAAAAAAGCTGCTCTTGTTTTGGTTCTCATTATCATCTAATAATAAATCTCATTATCGGATGAGCCCAGGATCATGAGTTCTGCCTTGCACGAGCAGCCGTACCTCGAAAGCTGGCGCTGGATGAGTCGCCAGATCCGTTGCGCGATGGATCCCGACGAACCGCGCCTGATCGAGCATTACCTTGCCGAAGGTCGATACCTGGCCTGCTGCACGGCGACCTCGCGCTGGATGATCGCTGAAACCTCTTTCCGTCTGCTGCTCGACACGGCCACTGATATCGCGCTGCCGTGGCATTGGCGCAGCCTGTGTCTCGATCAAGCCTGGCGCCCCTTGCGTGAAATGGAGCGCCTCTCGCTGTGCAAGTGCCGGCTCAAACGCTGGCAAAGCTACACCTGGCAATTGGCGACCTGCGAGTTGCTTCCCTCGATTCCTCTCATAGAACTGGTGCAAGGATTTTCAGATGACCAAGACACGTATTGAGCGCGACAGCATGGGCGAACTGCAGGTGCCGGTGGACGCTCTCTACGGCGCGCAGACCCAGCGTGCAGTGGATAACTTCCCGATCAGCGGCAAGCCGATGCCAACCCAGTTCATCCGCGCCCTGATTCTGGCGAAAGCGGCCGCCGCCCGCGCCAACGTCGAACTCAACCAGATCAGCGCCGCGCAAGGCAAAGCCATCAGCGATGCCGCCCAAGGGCTGCTGGAAGGCGACTTCATGCAGCATTTTCCGGTGGACATTTTCCAGACCGGTTCCGGCACCAGCTCCAACATGAACGCCAACGAGGTGATCGCCACACTGGCCAGTCGTCTGCTCGAGGAGCCATTAAACGCCAATGATCATGTGAACTGCGGGCAAAGCAGCAACGACATTATTCCAACCACTATTCACGTCAGCGCCGCGCTGGCCCTGCACGAACAACTGCTGCCGGCGCTGCTGCACCTGGTGCAAGTGATCGAACGCAAGGCCGAGCAAGTCCATCACCACGTCAAGACTGGCCGCACCCACCTGATGGACGCCATGCCGGTGCGCATGAGCCAGGTGCTCAACGGTTGGGCGCAGCAGCTCAAAGCCAATATCGGTCACCTGCAGGACTTGCTCCCAAGCCTGCAATCCCTGGCCCAGGGCGGCACGGCAGTCGGTACCGGGATCAATGCGCATCCGGAATTTGCTGCGCGTTTCAGCCGCCAATTGAGCCAGTTGACCAACGTCCAGTTCACGCCAGGCAAGGATCTGTTCGCCCTGATCGGCTCGCAAGACACCGCTGTGGCCGTATCGGGTCAGCTCAAGGCCACCGCCGTTTCACTGATGAAAATTGCCAACGACCTGCGCTGGATGAACTCCGGCCCGCTCGCCGGCCTCGGTGAGATCGAACTCGAAGGCCTGCAACCGGGCTCGTCGATCATGCCGGGCAAGGTCAATCCGGTGATTCCGGAAGCCACTGCCATGGTGGCCGCGCAAGTGATAGGCAACGACTCTGTAATCACCATCGCCGGGCAGTCAGGCAATTTCGAGCTGAACGTGATGCTGCCGATCATCGCCCAGAACCTGTTGAGCAGCATCGAGTTGCTGGCCAACTCCAGCCGTCTGCTGGCTGACAAGGCCATCGCCAGCTTCAGGGTCAACGAGTCGCGCCTCAAGGAAGCGCTGTCGCGCAACCCGATTCTGGTCACCGCACTCAACCCGATCATCGGTTACCAGAAAGCCGCCGAAATCGCCAAGCAGGCCTACAAACAGGGTCGCCCGGTGATCGACGTTGCGCTGGAGCACACCGACCTGTCGCGCAGCCAGCTGGAAGAGTTGCTCAATCCCGAGAAGCTCACCGCCGGCGGCGTGTAAGCACCGCAACCGCTTTGGAGGTTCACCATGGAGCACTGGAAACGCACGATCGAACGGGCCAATCGCTGCTTCATGCTTGGCGAGCTGATCGATGCCCGCGAGGCCTACCTGCAAGCATTGGCCCTGGCGCAGGTGTTGTTCGAGCGCTGGGCCGATGCCGACGAAGCGGTGGCGGCCTGTGTCATCTCCCATCACAACCTGGCGGATCTGCATCTGCGCCTGAATCAGCCGGAGGAGAGCGCCGAGTACCTGTGCGCGATCCATCAACGGCTGTTGCAGACCATGCAGGACGAGCGCATGCGCCCGGCGCTGCGTGAAGCGGCCCTGCGCCAGAGCAGCAAGACCTACGTCGAGCTGCTCAATTTCATCAGCGAACACGGCGAATACCCGCGCACCCAGCGTTTGCTGCATCCGGATACCGGCAATGCGCGGCGCGCGCCTGCCCCACATCACCATGGAGTCCACTGAAATGGCTTTTACCCTGCCAGCTTTGCCTTACGCCTACGACGCACTGGAGCCGCACATCGATGCGCAAACCATGGAGATCCACTACACCAAGCATCACCAGACCTACATCAACAATCTGAACGCTGCGGTCGAGGGCACCGAATTCGCGGAATGGCCGGTGGAAAAACTGGTCGCCAGCGTTCAGCAACTCCCGGAAAAACTTCGCGCGGCGGTGATCAACCAGGGCGGCGGTCACGCCAACCATTCGCTGTTCTGGGAAGTGATGGTGCCTGGCGGTGGCGGCAAGCCGGACGGCGCGCTGGCCAAGGCGATCGATGAGCAACTGGGTGGCCTCGACAGCTTCAAGGAAGCCTTCACCAAAGCCGCGCTGACCCGCTTCGGCAGTGGCTGGGCGTGGCTCAGCGTGACGCCGGACAAGAAACTGGTAGTGGAAAGCAGCGGCAATCAGGACAGCCCGCTGATGAACGGCAACACGCCGATTCTCGGGCTCGACGTGTGGGAACACGCTTACTACCTCCGTTATCAGAACCGTCGGCCGGAATACATCAGCGCGTTCTACAACGTGATCAACTGGCCACAAGTCGCTGCGCGTTATCAGGCCGCGCTGGTTTGAGTCTCCTATAAAAACAATCCAAGGCTGACTATGGGCACTGAAACACTGGCGATCGGAAGTGGGCGCATGTTTCGTTACGCAATCGGATCGCTGCTGCTGTTGGCGGGTATGACTTTGCTGATCGCCCACGGACTGGAATGGCTGAACCTGGAGCCGAGGTTGTCGCGGGCTCTACAGGGCGGGGCGATTTGCGCCCTCGGCACCGCACTCGGGGCTGTTCCGGTGCTGGTGATTCGCAACATGCCTCAGGCATTGGGGGATACGCTGTTGGGTTTTGGCGCTGGCGTGATGCTGGCAGCGACCGCGTTTTCGCTGATCGTGCCGGGAATCGCCGCGGCCGAAGGTCTGGGGTTGAGCCCTTGGGGCGCCAGCGGCCTGATCTGCTTTGGCATCATGCTCGGGGCGTTTGGCCTTTATCTGGTTGATCGCCGGGTCTCGGGCGCCTCGCCGGAAATGCTCATCGGCACAGTCGAGCATCCGGTGATTCCGCCGCGGATCTGGTTGTTCGTGTTCGCCATCATTGCCCATAACATCCCGGAAGGCATGGCGGTCGGTGTCTCGGCGGGTGGTGGAATGCCGGACGCAGACAGTCTGGCCATGGGCATTGCCTTGCAGGATGTGCCGGAAGGGCTGGTGATTGCACTGGTACTGGCCGGTGCCGGGATGTCGCGGGTCAAGGCATTCTTGATTGGCGCAGCGTCAGGTCTGGTCGAGCCGGTGTTCGCGCTGCTCTGTGCCTGGCTGGTCAGTCTTGCCGAGTTGTTGCTGCCCTTGGGCTTGGCGTTGGCGGCGGGTGCCATGCTGCTGGTGGTGACTCACGAGGTCATCCCGGAGTCGCGACGCAATGGTCACGAGAAGCTTGCAAGCCTGGGATTGTTGATCGGTTTCTGTCTGATGATGGTGATGGATACGGCGTTGGGCTGAGCCGGGAAGAGGGAGTGAGCTCCCTCGCCTGAAACGGTTTCAACCACCTTCGTCGAAATAGTTGTTGATCAGGGTCACCAGCGCGTCCATGGCTTCCTGTTCCTGGTGGCCGTCGGTACTCAGGTGGATTTTGGTGCCCTTGCCCGCAGCGAGCATCATCATTGCCATGATGCTTTTACCGTCGACCGTGGTTTCCGGGGTGCGGCCCACTCGGATCGTGCAATCGGGAAACTGTCCCGCCACTCCGACGAATTTTGCCGATGCGCGGGCGTGCAGGCCCAGCTTGTTGATGATTTCGATTTCACGAGCAGGCATCGCGGTGTGAATCCTTTAGCTGAGGTCGCGGTGGCGGACCTGGACGTTCTTCAGGGTCTTCTGCAGCGCCTGGCCCAGACGTTCGGTCAGGTAAACGGAACGGTGATGCCCGCCGGTGCAGCCGATGGCAATGGTGACGTAAGCGCGGTTGCTCGCGGCGAAGCGCGGCAGCCATTTGTGCAGGTACGTGTAAATATCCTGGTACATCTCCTCGACCTCGGGCTGGGCCGCCAGATACTCGGCGACCGGCTGATCGAGACCGGATTGCGCGCGCAGTTCCGGCTTCCAGTACGGGTTCGGCAGGCAGCGTACATCGAACACCAGATCCGCATCCACCGGCATGCCGCGTTTGAAACCGAACGACTCCACCAGAAACGCCGTGCCCGGCTCCGGCTGGTTCAACAAGCGCAGTTTGATGGTGTCACGTAGCTGGTACAGGTTGAGATGGGTGGTGTTGATCTTCAGATCGGCGAGATCGGCAATCGGGCCGAGCAGGGCGCTTTCATCCTGAATGGCTTCTGCCAGTGAACGATTGGCGTTGCTCAGCGGGTGGCGGCGGCGAGTTTCGGAGAAACGCTTGAGCAGGGTTTCTTCGTCGGCATCCAGGTACAGGACATCGCATTGAATATGCTTGGCGCGTACGTCCTCGAGCAATTCCGGAAATCGGCTCAGATGGCTCGGCAGATTGCGTGCGTCGATCGATACCGCCACCAGTGGCTGCGCCAGTTCGGTGTGAATCAGGGCACGTTCGGCCAGCTCCGGCAGCAGGCCGGCCGGCAGGTTATCAATGCAGTAGTAACCGTTGTCCTCAAGGACATCCAGGGCGGTACTTTTACCCGAGCCGGAACGGCCGCTGACAATGATCAAGCGCATGATTACGGCCTGTTCTGCTCTTCCAGTACAACCTGGTACAGGGCTTCGTTGCTTGGCGCGCTGCGCAGTCGATCGCGCACGTCCTTGCGGTCGAGCATGCTGGCGATCTGGCGTAACAGCTCCAGGTGCGCATCGGTGGCGGCTTCGGGCACCAGCAGGACGAACAGCAGGTCCACAGGCGCGCCGTCGATAGCGTCGAAATCGATAGGGGCATCAAGGTGCATCAGCGCACTGATCGGCGCTTCGCAGCCCTTGAGGCGGCAGTGGGGAATCGCGATGCCGTTGCCAAAACCGGTGGAACCCAGTTTTTCACGGGCAATCAATGCCTCGAAGACATCTTGCATCTCCAGATCCGGAACTTCCCGGGCGATCAGGTTGGCAATTTGTTCGAGGGCTTTCTTTTTACTGCCGCCCGGCACGTTCACCAGGGAACGGCCGGGGGTCAGGATACTTTCAAGTCGGATCATGGGGTTGGGGGTTATCGACCGGTAGCGCCCTGAAGCAGGCTCTGGGTCTTTTCCTTATGCTTTTTGAGTTGTTTATCAAGCTTGTCGGTCAACGCGTCGATCGCAGCGTACATATCGGTATGTTCCGCGTTTGCGACGACCTCATTGCCGGGAATATGCAGCGTGGCTTCGATTTTCTGCTTCAGCTTTTCGACGCACATCGTGACCTGTACGTTGGTGATCTTGTCGAAATGCCCTTCGAGCTTCTTGAGCTTGAGCTCGATGTACTCGCGCAGAGGCTGGGTAACTTCCAGTTGGTGTCCACTGATGTTGACTTGCATACAGCTTCTCCTTCGTTGCCAGTGCATAAAGCGGCAGGCCGAAAAGCCTGCCACTGGAACGCTGTAACGTGGCTTACATCAACCGCTTGCGTTCGCTCGAAGGCGCGATCCCGAGGGATTCGCGGTACTTGGCGACGGTGCGGCGAGCCACCTGAATGCCTTGTGCCTCCAGTAAACCAGCGATCTTGCTGTCACTCAACGGCTTTTTCTGATTTTCCGCGGCAACCAGTTTCTTGATGATCGCGCGGATCGCCGTGGACGAGCATTCACCGCCTTCTGAAGTGCTCACATGGCTGGAGAAAAAGTATTTCAGTTCATATATGCCTCGCGGGGTATGCATGAACTTTTGCGTGGTCACGCGGGAAATCGTCGACTCGTGCATGCCCACCGCTTCAGCGATGTCATGCAGGACCAGCGGCTTCATCGCTTCGTCGCCGTATTCCAGAAAGCCGCGCTGGTGCTCGACGATCTGGGTCGCTACTTTCATCAGGGTTTCGTTGCGGCTCTGCAGGCTCTTGATGAACCAGCGGGCTTCCTGCAACTGATTGCGCATGAAGGTGTTGTCGGCGCTGGTGTCGGCGCGGCGCACGAAACCGGCGTACTGGGCGTTGACCCGCAGGCGCGGCACCGATTCCTGGTTCAGCTCGACCAGCCAGCGCTCGTTGTCCTTGCGTACGATGACGTCAGGTACCACGTATTCGGCTTCGGTGGATTCGATCTGAGAGCCGGGGCGCGGGTTGAGGCTCTGCACCAGTTCGATGACTTGGCGCAGTTCGTCTTCCTTGAGCTTCATGCGGCGCATCAGCTGGCTGTAGTCGCGGCTGCCGAGCAGGTCGATGTAATCGGTGACCAGACGCTTGGCCTCTGCCAGCCAAGGGGTCTTGGCCGACAGCTGGCGCAATTGCAGCAACAGGCATTCGCCCAGGTTGCGTGCGCCGATGCCGGCCGGTTCGAACTGCTGGATGCGGTGCAGGACGGCTTCGATTTCGTCCAGCTCGATGTCGAGTTCCGGATCGAAGGCGTCGAGAATTTCTTCGAGGGTTTCGTCGAGGTAACCCTGATTGTTGATGCAATCGATCAGGGTGACAGCGATCAGGCGATCGGTGTCGGACATCGGGGCAAGGTTCAACTGCCACAGCAGGTGACTTTGCAGGCTCTCGCCGGCGGAGGTGCGGGTGGTGAAGTCCCACTCGTCATCATCGCTGCTCGGCAGGCTGCTGGCGCTGGTCTGATAGACGTCTTCCCAAGCGGTGTCGACGGGCAGTTCGTTGGGGATGCGCTCGTTCCATTCGCCGTCTTCGAGGTTGTCGACTGTCGGCGCGGTCTCCTGATAGGAAGGTTCCTGGATCTCGGTGTTGGGCTTCTGTTCGGCGTTGTCGGCCATGGGATCGGAGTTGTCGAAGTCGTCGCCGTCTTCCTGGCGTTCGAGCATCGGATTGGATTCCAGAGCCTCCTGGATTTCCTGTTGCAGATCCAGGGTCGACAATTGGAGCAGGCGGATGGCCTGTTGCAGCTGCGGTGTCATCGTCAGCTGCTGGCCCATTCTCAAGACTAGCGATGGTTTCATGGCAGGGGCTTAACACCTTATTCGCCGGCGCTATGCGCCATCCACTACAGGGCGCCGAAGCGCCAAACTTAAGCAAATTATATGCCTGAAACTGTCGTGTTTGCCTAGAGCGCTGTAACAATAAAAGCGTATAAAAAGGCGCTTCAATGTTACAGCACCCGGACGGCTGGTCGAATGCTGTCACGCTTACAGGCGGAACTCGTGACCCAGATAGACTTCCTTCACCAGATTGTTGGCGAGGATGGTTTCTGAGTCGCCTTCGGCGATCAACTGGCCGTCGTTGACGATGTAGGCGGTTTCGCAGATATCCAGCGTCTCGCGGACGTTGTGGTCGGTGATCAGTACGCCGATCCCCTTGGCCTTGAGGTGATGGATGATCTGCTTGATGTCGCCGACCGAGATCGGGTCGACACCGGCGAACGGTTCGTCGAGCAGGATGAATTTCGGTGCCGTGGCCAACGCTCGGGCGATTTCCACGCGGCGGCGCTCACCACCGGACAGGCTCATGCCGAGGTTGTCGCGGATGTGGCTGATGTGGAATTCCTGCAGCAGGCTTTCCAGCTCCTTGCGACGACCTGCCTTGTCGAGTTCCTGACGGGTCTCGAGGATGGCCATGATGTTGTCGGCCACCGACAGTTTGCGGAAGATCGACGCTTCTTGCGGCAGATAGCCGATACCGGCCTTCGCACGGCCATGCATCGGCTGGTGGCTGACGTCCAGGTCGTCGATCAGTACGCGACCTTGATCGGCCTGAACCAGGCCGACGATCATGTAGAAGCAGGTGGTCTTGCCTGCACCGTTCGGACCGAGCAGGCCGACGATCTGGCCGCTGTCGATCGACAGGCTGACGTCACGCACGACCTGGCGGCTTTTATAGGCCTTGGCCAGGTGCTGAGCTTTCAGGGTTGCCATTACTGGGTCTTCTCGTCGGTTTTCTTCTTCGGCTGGATCACCATGTCGATGCGCGGACGCGCTTCGGTGACCTTGCTGCCGGTGGCGCGACCGGCACTGGCCAGTTTCTTCACCGTGTCATAGACGATTTTTTCGCCTTGAGTGACGTTGTTGTCCTTGTCGACGACCTTGGCCTTGTCGATCAGCACAACGCGGTTCTGCTGCGCGTGGTACTGAATGGTCACGCCGTAGCCCTGGACCGGCTTGGCGTCGCCCTGGGTCTGCAATTGCTCGAAGTAGGCCAGGTTGCCCACCGAGGTCACGACATCGATATCGCCATTGGGCGCACGGGTCATGGTCACGGTATTGCCTTTGACGATCATCGAGCCCTGGGTAATGATCACGTCGCCCTTGTAGGTCGCGATGCCATTCTTGTCATCGAGCTGAGCATCGTCAGCCTGGATGCGGATCGGTTGCTGACTATCGTTCGGCAGAGCCCAGGCGCTCACGCTTCCCAGTGCTGCGCCCAGACTGAGCAAAATAGGGAGGGTTTTAACGAGCCTCATACTGTCCTCTTACGTTCGATAGCAGGTGTATCCTGCTTTCCTTCAAATACGCTTTCATTCCCACGCCAGTCGATACACCGCCAGCGCCGTCGATTCTAACGGGTTGCTGGGTCTGCGCATATTGCTGCTGCGGGAACACCGTCATGCGAGTGGAGGTGATCAAGGTGTCGCGGTTCTTTTCGTCGGTGCGCTTGACGCGTACCGAGTCGATCAACTCGACCTCGGTGCCACCGGAGTTCACTTCACCGCGTTCACTGGTCACGTGCCATGGGAAATCGGTGCCGCGGAACATGTTCAGATCGGGCTTGGTGACCAGTGTAATGTCGGTCACCTTGACGTGCTCTGCCTTCTCGGACGTCATTTCGTACTGCACTTTGCCGTCTTCAAGGTACTGGATCGTGTGAGTATTGGTCGCATACCAGTCGATCGGGCTCTCCGCCGCCGAGACGGGGGGCTTGTCGAGAAAGCGCTCAGGGCTGATGTTCCAGTAGCCCACCGCACCGAAAATCGCTGCGATGCAACCGAACAGCAGGATGTTGCGAAACTTTTTGCTAAACATGGTTGGACTCACAGGTACGCGTTGTTGGCGGCGTCGAGGCTGCCTTGGGCGCGCAGGATCAGTTCGCAGAATTCGCGGGCGGCACCTTCGCCGCCGCGGGCCTGGGTGACGCCATGAGCGTGTTCGCGCACGAAGGCAGCGGCGTTGGCTACGGCCATGCCCAGCCCCACACGGCGGATCACCGGCAGGTCGGGCAGGTCATCACCAAGGTAAGCCACTTGTTCATAGCTTAGGCCCAGTTGCTCCAGAAGACCGTCGAGAACCACCAGTTTGTCTTCGCGGCCCTGAAACAGGTGCGGGATCCCCAGGTTTTTTGCCCGACGCTCGACCACCGGGGTCTTGCGACCGCTGATGATGGCGGTCTGAACGCCGGCGTTCATCAGCATCTTGATGCCCTGGCCATCGAGCGTATTGAAAGTCTTGAACTCGCTGCCGTCTTCAAGGAAGTACAGGCGCCCGTCGGTGAGAACACCGTCGACGTCGAATACCGCCAGTTTGATGGCTTTGCCGCGTTGCAGCAGATCGGTGCTCATTTACATCACTCCTGCGCGCAGCAGGTCGGAGAGGTTGAAGGCGCCGATCGGGCGATCCTCCTCATCCACGACAACCAGCGCGTTGATTCGGTGGTCTTCCATGATTTTCAGCGCTTCGGCGGCGAGCATCTCGGCGCGGGCGGTCTTGCCGTGCACGGTCATCACCTGGTCGATGGTAGCGCTGTGGATATCGATGCTGCGATCCAGGGTGCGACGCAGGTCGCCGTCAGTGAAGATTCCGGCCAGTTTGCCGTCCGCTTCAAGAATGACGGTCATGCCCAGACCCTTGCGAGTCATTTCCATCAGCGCGTCCTTGAGCAGGGTGCCGCGCTGTACCTGCGGCAGTTCCTGGCCGGCGTGCATGACATTTTCCACTTTCAGCAGCAGGCGTCGGCCCAGTGCGCCGCCCGGGTGGGAAAAGGCGAAGTCTTCGGCGGTGAAACCGCGCGCTTCCAGCAGCGCCACGGCCAGGGCGTCGCCCATGACCAGCGCGGCGGTGGTCGAGGAGGTCGGTGCCAGGTTCAGCGGGCAGGCTTCGTGTTCGACGTGAACGTTGAGGTTGACCTCGGCGGCCTTGGCCAGCGGCGATTGCGGGTTGCCGGTGACGCTGATCAGCTGGATGCCCAGGCGTTTGATCAGTGGCAGCAGGGTGACGATTTCGTTGGTGGAGCCGGAGTTCGACAGGGCCAGTATCACGTCGTCACGGGTGATCATGCCCATGTCGCCGTGGCTCGCCTCGGCCGGGTGTACGAAGAACGCCGGGGTGCCGGTGCTGGCCAGGGTCGCGGCAATCTTGTTGCCGATGTGCCCGGACTTGCCCATGCCGACCACGACAACACGGCCCTTGCTGGCCAGAATCATCTCGCAAGCGCGTACGAAATCGGCGTCGATATGGGGCAACAAGCCTTGTACGGCTTCCACTTCGAGGCGGATAGTGCGTTGTGCCGATTGAATCAGGTCGCTGGTTTGGCTCATGTCAGAAATCGTATAGCCCGATGAAAAGGCGGCGATTATAGCGGTTATGTTGAAAAGCCTCACGCAAGTTCGTCGTGCTTTGTCATTCCTCGTTACCAAAACTCCATAAATAAGGCTTCAAGCCCTTCAACTCGCAGAATGCGGACCGGTGCAGGCCTTGGGCGCTTGCCCTTTGCAGTGATATAGTTCGCCGCCAGTTCGGCCTGCCCGGGATGTAGGGGCTTTCTCAAGAAAGCCAGGCGTCCGAGTGAGAGGCTGCATCGCAAGGAGTTTAGATGAGTGCCGATAACGCCTACGCGGTCGAGCTGAAGGGAGTCTCCTTCAAGCGCGGTGCGCGGAGCATTTTCAATAACGTCGATATCCGCATCCCGCGCGGCAAGGTCACCGGCATCATGGGGCCTTCCGGGTGTGGCAAGACCACGCTGTTGCGCCTGATGGGCGCCCAGTTGCGGCCATCCAAGGGCGAGGTCTGGGTCAACGGCCAGAACCTGCCGAAGCTGTCGCGCAGCGATCTGTTCGATGCGCGCAAGCACATGGGCGTGCTGTTTCAGAGCGGTGCGCTGTTCACCGATCTCGATGTATTCGAGAACGTCGCCTTTCCGCTGCGCGTTCATACCGAACTGCCGGACGAGATGATCCGCGACATCGTGCTGCTCAAGTTGCAGGCGGTAGGACTGCGCGGTGCGATCGAACTGATGCCTGACGAGCTGTCCGGCGGGATGAAGCGTCGTGTTGCCCTGGCCCGGGCCATTGCCCTCGACCCGCAGATCCTCATGTACGACGAACCGTTCGTCGGCCAGGATCCGATCGCCATGGGCGTTCTGGTTCGCCTGATCCGTCTGCTCAACGATGCCCTGGGGATCACCAGCATCGTGGTGTCCCACGACCTCGCCGAAACCGCGAGCATCGCCGACTACATCTATGTGGTCGGCGATGGCCAGGTTTTGGGACAGGGCACGCCGGACGAACTGATGAGCTCGGACGATCCGCGTATCCGTCAATTCATGACCGGTGAACCCGACGGCCCGGTGCCGTATCACTTTCCAGCGCCGGATTACCGCGCCGATCTTCTGGGGAAGCGCCGCTGATGCGCAGAATTACATTAATGGAGCGTGTGCGTCGCTTTGGCCTCGCCGGAATCGACAGCGTCGCAGTGTTCGGGCGTTCGACCCTGTTCCTGTTTCATGCCTTGCTGGGTCGTGGCGGCATCGGCGGCGGTTTCGGCCTGCTGGTCAAACAGCTGCATTCCGTCGGCGTGATGTCGCTGGTGATCATCGTGGTGTCGGGGATTTTCATCGGCATGGTGCTGGCCCTGCAGGGCTTCAACATCCTGTCGAGCTACGGCTCGGAGCAGGCTGTCGGGCAGATGGTGGCGCTGACCCTGTTACGTGAGCTGGGGCCGGTGGTGACCGCGCTGTTGTTTGCCGGTCGTGCCGGTTCGGCGCTGACGGCGGAAATCGGCAACATGAAATCCACCGAGCAGTTGTCCAGCCTGGAAATGATCGGGGTCGACCCGCTCAAGTACATCATCGCTCCGCGTCTGTGGGCCGGCTTCATTTCCCTGCCGGTACTGGCGATGATCTTCAGTGTGGTCGGCATCTGGGGCGGTTCGTGGGTTGCCGTCGACTGGCTGGGTGTCTACGAAGGTTCCTACTGGTCGAACATGCAGAACAGCGTGAGCTTCGGTGACGATGTGCTCAACGGCATCATCAAAAGTGCAGTATTCGCTTTTGTCGTCACCTGGATCGCCGTATTTCAAGGCTATGACTGCGAACCCACTTCCGAGGGGATCAGTCGTGCCACCACCAAGACCGTGGTTTACGCCTCGCTGGCAGTACTCGGCCTGGACTTTATTCTGACCGCTTTGATGTTTGGAGATTTCTGATGCAAAACCGCACCCTGGAAATCGGTGTCGGCCTGTTCCTGCTGGCAGGGATCCTGGCTTTGTTGCTGCTGGCCCTGCGGGTCAGTGGCCTGTCTCCGACTTCGACCACCGATACCTACAAGCTTTACGCGTATTTCGACAATATCGCCGGTTTGACGGTCAGAGCCAAAGTGACCATGGCGGGTGTGACCATCGGCAAGGTCACCGCGATCGATCTGGACCGCGACAGCTTCACCGGTCGGGTGACCCTGCAAGTGGATAAAAGCGTCGACAATCTGCCGACCGACTCCACAGCATCTATCCTGACTGCGGGTCTGCTGGGCGAGAAATACATCGGTATCAGCGTGGGTGGGGAAGACACCCGCCTGAAGGATGGTGGAACCATCCACGACACGCAGTCGTCTCTGGTACTGGAAGACCTGATCGGTAAATTCCTGCTCAATACCGTTAGCAAAGACGCCAAATGAGGAGCTTTTGAATGATCTCTACCTTGCGACGTGGCCTGTTGGTGTTGCTTGCGACGCTGCCGCTGGTGGCTAACGCCGTGGCGGCACAATCGGCGCACGATCTGGTTCAGGACACCACAAACCGGATGCTTGCCGATCTGTCGGCCAATAAAGAGAAGTACAAGCAGGATCCGCAGGATTTCTACACGGCGCTGAACACCATCGTCGGGCCGGTCGTGGATGCCGAGGGCATTTCCAAGAGCATCATGACGGTCAAGTATTCGCGCAAGGCAACCCCGGCGCAGATGAAGACCTTCGAGGAAAACTTCAAGCGCGGCCTGTTCCAGTTCTACGGCAACGCCTTGCTCGAGTACAACAATCAGGGCATCACCGTGGATGCGCCCAAGGATGAGTCGGGCGACCGCACCAGCGTCGGCATGACCGTCAAGGGCAACAATGGCGCGATCTATCCGGTGTCGTACACCCTCGAGAAGATCAACGGCGAGTGGAAGCTGCGCAACGTGATCATCAACGGCATCAACATCGGCAAGCTGTTCCGTGATCAGTTCGCCGACGCAATGCAGCGCAATGGCAACGACCTGGACAAGACCATCAACGGCTGGGCCGGGGAAGTCGCCAAGGCCAAACAGTCGGCCGAGCAGAACGAGAAGCCTGCCCAATGACCGAGTCGGCCATTCGTCTGGACGAAGCCAGTGAGCTGCAGCTCAGCGGTGTGCTGGATTACCGCACCGGCCCTGATCTGCGCGAGCAGGGCCGGGCGCTGATCAAGTCGTGCAATGCCCCGGCATTGGTGATCGATTGCTCGGCGGTGGAGAAATCCAGCAGCGTCGGTCTTTCGCTGCTGCTGTGCTTCATTCGCGATGCCAAGGCCGCCGGCAAGGCGGTCAGCATTCGCGGGATGCCCGAAGACATGCGCGAAATTGCTCAGGTCAGCGAGCTGACCGAGCTGTTGGCGCAACCCTGAACCCGCATCAGTAGAGAAGCCCCCCGTCAGAGTCCTGCGCAGCGGGGTTCGCAGGCGCGGGGCTTTTTTGTATGATGTCCGACCCGTGCGCACAGGGCGCCGATTGAGGTTGAGCATGCAGGCCGTAGAAGTGAAGAGCTTCCTTGAAGGAAAGCTGCCAGGAACGCAGGTGGAAGTTGAAGGCGAAGGCTGCAACTTTCAGCTGAACGTGATTAGTGATGAACTGGCGGCGTTGAGCCCGGTCAAGCGTCAGCAAAGCATCTATGCCCATTTGAACCCTTGGATCGCCGATGGCAGCATCCACGCGGTCACTATGAAATTTTTCAGCAGCGCGGCCTGGGCCGAGCGCACCTGAGCCCTAGGGCGTCGAGATTCTTATGGATAAATTGATTATTACCGGTGGCGCTCGTCTTGATGGCGAGATCCGCATTTCCGGGGCGAAGAACTCCGCCCTGCCGATCCTGGCCGCCACCCTGCTGTGCGATGGCCCGGTTACCGTCGGCAACCTGCCGCACCTGCATGACATCACCACCATGATCGAGCTGTTCGGTCGCATGGGCATCGAGCCTGTGATCGACGAGAAGCTCAGCGTCGAAATCGACCCGCGCACCATCAAGACCCTGATCGCCCCGTACGAACTGGTGAAAACCATGCGTGCGTCGATCCTGGTGCTGGGCCCGATGGTTGCGCGTTTCGGTGAAGCCGAAGTCGCACTGCCTGGCGGTTGCGCCATCGGTTCGCGTCCGGTCGACCTTCACATCCGTGGCCTGGAAGCCATGGGCGCAGTCATCGATGTCGAAGGCGGCTACATCAAGGCCAAGGCGCCTGAAGGCGGCCTGCGCGGCGCGCACTTCTTCTTCGATACCGTCAGTGTGACCGGTACCGAGAACATCATGATGGCTGCCGCTCTGGCCAAGGGCCGCAGCGTGTTGCAGAACGCCGCTCGCGAACCTGAAGTGGTCGACCTGGCGAACTTCCTCAACGCCATGGGTGCCAAGGTTTCCGGTGCCGGAACCGACACCATCACCATCGACGGCGTCGAGCGTCTGGGCTCGGCCTTCTATAAGGTCATGCCTGACCGTATCGAAACCGGCACCTACCTGGTGGCCGCTGCGGTTACCGGTGGCCGCGTGAAGGTCAAGGACACCGATCCGACCATCCTCGAAGCCGTTCTGGAAAAACTCCGTGAAGCCGGTGCAGAAATCACCTGTGGTGAAGACTGGATCGAGCTGAACATGCACGGCAAGCGCCCGAAAGCGGTCAACGTGCGCACTGCGCCGTATCCGGCGTTCCCGACCGACATGCAGGCGCAGTTCATCTCGCTCAACGCCATTGCCGAAGGCACCGGTGCCGTGATCGAGACGATCTTCGAAAACCGCTTCATGCACGTGTACGAACTGCACCGCATGGGCGCGCACATCCAGGTCGAAGGCAACACCGCCATTGTGACCGGTATCGAAACACTCAAGGGCGCGCCAGTGATGGCAACCGACCTGCGTGCTTCGGCGAGCCTGGTGATTTCGGCGCTGGTGGCACAGGGCGATACCCTGATCGACCGCATCTACCACATCGACCGTGGTTACGAGTGCATCGAGGAAAAACTGCAGATGCTGGGCGCCAAGATCCGTCGCGTTCCGGGCTAATCGCTGCATCTGGACACAGGGAAGTGTCCGTTGAATTCGTTTTGATCGGGGGTGGCAACGCCCTCGAAGTATGTCCGGCGCCGATTGCGACCGGACATGAGTACCTTGATAAGGACTGACGTTTCCCATGTTGACCATCGCACTGTCCAAGGGCCGCATCCTTGACGACACCCTGCCGCTTCTCGCCGAAGCGGGCATCGTGCCGACCGAGAATCCGGACAAGAGCCGCAAGCTGATCATCCCCACGACCCAGGAAGACGTTCGCCTGTTGATCGTGCGGGCCACCGACGTGCCGACCTATGTCGAGCATGGCGCGGCCGACCTCGGCGTTGCCGGTAAAGATGTGCTGATGGAATACACCGGCCAGGGCCTGTACGAGCCGCTGGACCTGCAGATTGCCCAGTGCAAGCTGATGACCGCCGGCAAGGTCGGCGCGGTCGAGCCCAAGGGCCGCCTGCGCGTCGCCACCAAATTCGTCAATGTCGCCAAGCGTTATTACGCCGAGCAGGGCCGTCAGGTCGACATCATCAAGCTGTACGGCTCGATGGAGCTGGCACCGCTGATCGGTCTGGCCGACAAGATCATCGACGTGGTCGACACCGGTAACACCCTGCGTGCCAATGGTCTGGAACCCCAGGAACTGATCGCCACGATCAGCTCGCGTCTGGTGGTCAATAAAGCTTCGATGAAAATGCAACACGCCCGAATCCAGGCGTTGATCGACACCCTGCGCAAGGCAGTGGAGTCTCGACACCGCGGCTGATGTACCTGCGCGACGTTAAGTCGCGCCCGTCTATCCGCCTCATAGCCAGAATCTCAGGTGCCCAAGCGGAAACGACTGCTAAGTTAGGGCGCCTGAGTTTTTGCCATTCCTATGAGGCTCTCGCTATGACCGCACCGACTGCAATTCGCCGACTCAACGCTGCTGACCCGGATTTCGCGCATCATCTGGATCATCTGCTGAGCTGGGAAAGTGTGTCTGACGACTCGGTCAATCAGCGGGTGCTGGACATCATCAAGGCTGTGCGCGAGCGCGGTGACGCGGCGCTGGTCGAGTTCACCCAGAAATTCGACGGCCTCGAAGTCGCCTCCATGGCAGACCTGATCCTGCCGCGCGAGCGTCTGGAACTGGCCCTGACCCGTATCACCGTGGCTCAACGCGAAGCGCTGGAAAAAGCCGCCGCCCGTGTGCGCAGCTATCACGAAAAACAGAAGCAGGACTCCTGGAGCTACACCGAAGCCGACGGCACCGTGCTGGGCCAGAAGGTCACGCCGCTGGATCGCGCCGGTCTGTATGTGCCGGGCGGCAAGGCATCGTACCCGTCGTCGGTATTGATGAATGCGATTCCGGCAAAGGTCGCTGGCGTGACTGAAGTGGTCATGGTGGTGCCAACCCCGCGTGGCGAGGTCAACGAACTGGTGCTGGCGGCGGCGTGCATTGCCGGCGTCGACCGGGTGTTCACCATCGGTGGCGCACAAGCCGTTGCTGCGTTGGCCTATGGCACCGAAAGCGTGCCGCAGGTGGACAAGGTCGTCGGCCCGGGCAACATCTATGTCGCCACTGCCAAGCGTCACGTGTTCGGTCAGGTCGGCATCGACATGATTGCCGGCCCGTCTGAAATCCTCGTGGTGTGCGACGGCCAGACCGATCCGGACTGGATCGCCATGGACCTGTTCTCCCAGGCCGAACACGACGAAGACGCCCAGGCGATTCTGGTCAGCCCGGACGCCGAGTTCCTCGACAAGGTCGCCGCGAGCATCGACAAGCTGCTGCCGACCATGGATCGCGCAACCATCATCGAAACCTCGATCAACGGCCGTGGTGCCCTGATTCACGTGCGCGACATGGCCCAGGCCATCGAAGTCGCCAACCGCATTGCCCCGGAACACCTTGAGCTGTCGGTCGCCGACCCTCAGGCCTGGCTGCCGCAGATCCGCCACGCCGGCGCGATCTTCATGGGTCGCCACACCTCCGAAGCGCTGGGCGACTACTGCGCAGGCCCGAACCACGTGCTGCCGACCTCCGGCACCGCGCGTTTCTCCTCGCCGCTGGGCGTGTATGACTTCCAGAAACGTTCGTCGATCATCTTCTGCTCCGAGGCCGGTGCTTCGGAACTTGGCAAGACTGCATCGATCCTGGCCCGTGGCGAATCGCTGAGCGCCCACGCGCGCAGCGCCGAATACCGCATCAAAGACGACGTGAAGGAGAACTGAACATGAGCAAATTCTGGAGCCCGTTCGTCAAGGATCTGGTGCCTTACGTGCCGGGCGAGCAGCCGAAGTTGACCCGTCTGGTCAAACTCAATACCAACGAAAACCCGTACGGCCCGTCGCCAAAAGCCTTGGCGGCGATGCAGGCCGAACTCAACGACAACCTGCGTCTGTATCCGGATCCGAACAGCGATCTGTTGAAAAATGCCGTCGCCAAGTACTACGGCGTACAGAACAATCAGGTGTTCCTCGGCAACGGCTCGGATGAAGTGTTGGCGCACATCTTCCACGGTCTGCTGCAACACGATCAGCCGATCCTGTTCCCGGACATCAGCTACAGCTTCTATCCGGTCTACTGCGGCCTTTACGGCATCACGTTCGACGCGGTGCCGCTGGATGCCCAGTTCCGGATCAACCCGGCTGACTACGCCAAGCCGAACGGCGGGATCATTTTCCCCAACCCGAACGCACCGACCGGTTGCCTGCTGGCGCTGGAAGCGGTCGAGCAGATTCTCAAGGGCAGCCCGGATTCGGTGGTGGTGGTCGACGAGGCCTACATCGACTTCGGCGGCGAAACCGCGATCAGCCTGGTGGACCGTTATCCGAACCTGCTGGTGACTCAGACCCTGTCCAAGTCCCGTTCGCTGGCGGGCCTGCGGGTCGGTCTGGCGGTCGGCCATCCGGACCTGATCGAGGCGCTGGAGCGGATCAAGAACAGCTTCAACTCCTACCCGATCGATCGCATGGCGAATGTCGGTGCTGCAGCGGCATTCGAGGATCGCGAATACTTCGACAAGACCTGCGCACTGGTGATCGAGAGTCGCGAATGGGTGGTTGCGCAGTTGCAGGCCAAGGGCTTTGAAGTGCTGCCGTCAGCGGCGAACTTCATCTTCGCCCGGCATCCGCAACACGATGCGGCGGGGCTGGCAGCCAAACTGCGTGAACAGGGCGTGATAGTGCGCCACTTCAAGCAGGAGCGGATTGCCCAGTTCCTGCGGATCTCGATCGGCACGCCGGAGCAGAATCAGGCGTTGATCGACGGTCTGGGCGAACTCTGAAACGACGCTGATCCCTGTGGGTTTCGTCCCACAGGGATCAGCGTTGGTTCATTCGTGATGCGGTTCGCCCAGGAACGTCAACGAACTGAATAACCCCCGACTGCTCACCTCTGCATTGTCCTTCACCGGCACCTCCACCTGCGCTGCAATCACATTCAATCCCTCGTTACGCACCAGCACCTGAGCGCGGCCGTCCTTGTCGGTTTCAGTGCTCAAGGTATTCGGCGCGCTGCGGTAGTCACCGATCAACTTCACGCCCGCTGCCGGTTTGCCATCCAGCAACACCCGCACCGGCAATGATTTCCCCGGGCCGACGGTCAGAGGATCGACCTCCGGCAAAATCAGCAATTTGATCTGATCGAGTTTGGGCAACTTCGCTCCCGGCTGATAAATCGCCAGGCTGTACTTGAGGGTCTCGGTCGACTCGATGGCGCCCGGGACTTTGCTGCGCCCCTCGTTGACCCATTTCTTGTCGGCGGTTTGCGACCACATGCCATTGTTCAGGGCCACGGCCATTACCGCCGGCGGTTTCAGCGGTTGCAGACGTGCATGATCGGTCAGGCGTTGCACGTTGACCGGGATCATCTTGCCGCTGACGTCATATGCCCATGCACCGCTGATTTTCTGCGCTTTGAACGCGTTGTCTTCTGCGCCGTGGCCGTAGATCACTTCGATATTGCCGCGTCGTTGTTCGGTCCACAGACCATGCGCTGATGCTTGGCCAGCGAACAACGCAGCGATGATCAATAAGAGTTTGCCGAAATGCATGGTGACGTCCTTTTACAGGTTGAATGTCAGGCTGACCGTGAAATTGCGCGGCTCGCCGGGGTTGACCCAATAGTTGCTGTACGAGCGCTCGTAGTACTTTTCGTCGAACAGGTTGTTCAGGTTCAGGCCGAGAGTGACGGTGTCGCTGGCCTTGTAATGGGCCAGCAGGTCGACGGTGTGATAGGCCGGCAGCTCGAAATCGCTGCCGGACTCACCTGAGCGGTCACCGACGTAAGTGAACGCCGCGCCGATATCCGAGCCGCGCAAGCGGCCGTCCTGAAACTCGTAGACACCCAGCAGGCTGCCGCTGCGTTTGGCCACCCCGAGGATGCGGCTACCGGCGGGGATCGCGGCATCACCCTTGGTGACTTCGGCGTCGATCCAGGCGAAGGCGCCGATCACCCTGACGGCGTCGGTGACTTGCCCGGTGACCTGCAGATCGAAACCCCGGCTGCGGGCCTTGCCCATGGCGCGGCTGGTATCGGTGCCCGGGTCGAGGGCGAGGACGTTTTCCTTGTCGATATGGAAGAAGGCGAGGGTGCTGCTTAAACGTTCGTCGAACAGCTCGTTCTTGATCCCGATTTCGTAACCCACGCCTTCTTCCGGATCGAAGGATTTGCCAGCCACATCGAGGCCGTTGTTCGGTTTGAATGAGGTCGAGGCGTTGGCGAACAGGCCGGTGTCCGGTGTCAGTTGATAGAGCAGGCCGGCACGTTGGGTGAGCGCGTCGTGGGTCTGGCGGCTGGTGGTGTTGCGGCTGTGGTCATCGATGGTTTGCTCGAAGTGCTCGAATCGGGCCCCGATCATCCCGCGCAGTTTTTCGCTGAAGACGATTTGATCCTGCAGGTTCAGCGCATGGCTTTCGACGTGTTCGAAGAAGTCTGTACCGGAGCGTGCGCCGTTGGGTTTGGGCTGGCCGTACACCGGGTTATAGATATCGATGGCGTAAGGCCCGCCGGCGATGGTGGTGACGCGCTCGTTCTTGCGGAAATTCTCGTACTCGCTGCCGATCAGCAGTTCGTGCTGCCAGGTGCCGAGGTCGAACAGGCCGCGCAGTTCCAGTTGGGTGATGCTGTCGTGCCAGTTGGTATCGCGTTCGCGATAGCGGCGGTTGACGGTGTGGCCATCGGCATTCAAGGGACGGTTTTCGGAGGCGAAACCCCAGAGTTTGCCTTCCTTGTAATGGCTGGCCAGGCGCAGTTTCCAGGCATCGTTGAGGTGGTGCTCAAGCGTGGCTTGCAGTCTGTTGTTGTGGTTGTCGATGTTGCCGTCGTTCGGCTCACCCAGGAATGTCGAGCGCGAGACGCCGCTCCATTTATTGTTAGGTGCAACGATGCCGCGGTCGAAGGTCGAGCTATGACGCACGAATTCGCTCTCCACCAGCAGGCTGGTGTCCGGGTTCAACTGCCAACTGAAAGAGGGGGCAACGAATACACGTTTACTGTCGACGTGGTCGCGAAAGCTGTTGTTGTCCTCGACCGCGAGATTGATTCGCGACAGCACATCACCCTGATCATCCAGCGGCGTGTTGACGTCCAGCGCGGTGCGATAGCGATCCCAACTGCCGGCGCTGGTTTGCAGGGTGGTGAAGGCCGCTGGCTGCGGTTTTTTGGTGACGATGTTTACCGTGCCGCCCGGATCACCTCGGCCATACAGGCTGGCGGCCGGTCCTTTTAGCACTTCGATGCGCTCGATGTTGGCGGCGTCCGGTGTGCTCGGATAACCACGGTTGGCGCTGAAACCGTCCTGGTAAAACTCAGAGGTGGTGAAGCCGCGCACGCTGTATTCGTAAAGCGTCAGGCCGCCGAAGTTGTTTTGCTTCGACACGCCACCGGCGAAATCCAGCGCGCGTTCTACGCTGGTGCTGCCCAGATCCTTGAGCACGCTGGCGGGCACCACGCTGATGGCCTGCGGAATATCGCGGATCGCGGTGTCGGTTTTGGTGGCGCTGGACGAGCGGGTAGCGCGATAGCCTTTGACCGGGCCGGCAGGGGATTCGTAATCGGAGATGACGCTGATGGCGTCGAGTTCAAGCGTTTGCGGTTCATCTGCAAACGCGGGATCGCCCAGCAGGCCAAGGGTCAGGCCGAGGAGGGAGGCCTTTTTTCGAGACGACATGTTATGTTGTTCCAATGTGCTAATTGAAACAATATAACATGCCTGTTGAGAATGTCTGTTATTCGCGTCAGTGACGCGAACAAAGTCTTACTCTTCTTTTTCCTTCACCGGCGCCGGCGGTGGACGCAGACCGATTTCAGCGGTCAGCTTCAACTCCTTGCCGTTGCGCATCACCTGAATCGTGACCTTGTCGGTCGGCTTGATCCGCGCCACCTGGTTCATCGACTTGCGGCCATCACCGGCCGGTTCGCCGTCGATGCTGAGAATCACGTCACCCAGTTGCAGGCCGGCCTTCTGGGCCGGGCCATCGCGGAAAATCCCCGCCACTACAATTCCCGGACGCCCGGACAGGCCAAACGACTCGGCCAGTTCCTGGGTCAGCGGTTGCACTTCAATGCCCAGCCAGCCGCGAATCACCTGGCCGTGCTCGATGATCGACTTCATCACTTCCATCGCCAGTTTCACCGGGATCGCGAAGCCGATGCCTTGCGAGCCGCCGGACTTGGAGAAAATCGCAGTGTTGATGCCGGTGAGGTTGCCGTTGGCGTCGACCAGCGCACCACCGGAGTTGCCCGGATTGATCGCCGCGTCGGTCTGGATGAAGTCTTCGTAGTTGTTCAGGCCCAACTGGTTGCGGCCGGTGGCGCTGATGATGCCCATGGTCACGGTCTGGCCGACCCCGAACGGGTTGCCGATCGCCAGTGCGACGTCGCCAATGCGGATATTGTCGGAGCGTCCGACGGTGATCGCCGGCAGGTTCTTCAGGTCGATCTTCAGGACGGCGAGGTCGGTTTCCGGATCGCTGCCGATCACTCGGGCCAGGGTTTCGCGACCGTCCTTGAGCGCCACGACGATCTGGTCGGCGCCGCTGGTGACGTGGTTGTTGGTCAGGATGTAGCCTTCCGGGCTCATGATCACGCCGGAGCCGAGGCTTGATTCCATGCGCTTCTGCTTCGGCGAATTGTCACCGAAGAAACGGCGGAACTGCGGGTCTTCGAACAGCGGATGGCTTGGCTTGTTGATGACTTTGGTGGTGTAGAGGTTGACCACCGACGGCGCGGCGATGGTCACCGCGTCGGCATAGGACACCGGCCCCTGCTGCACGCTTGTGGTCTGCGGGGCCTGTTGCAGGTTGACGTCGAGGCTCGGAAGCCCGACCCACTGCGGGTAACGCTGAATAATCAACAGAGCGATAAGCACACCGGCCAACAGCGGCCAGCCGAAAAAACGCAGCGCCTTGAGCATTAAGCACGTCCTGGAAAAGTTGCAGGCGGGGTCAGACCGCCCATAATGTCGCGCATTATACGAGGCCGCGCGCGCCTCTGAACGGGATATTTAGGAGTCTTTCATGGCCGTCGCCCTGAGCACCCTGGTCGAAGAAGCCGACCGTTACCTCGGCAGTGCGAAAATTGCCGATTATTGTCCCAACGGCCTGCAGGTCGAGGGCCGTCCGCAGGTGATGCGCATCGTCAGCGGCGTCACCGCCAGCCAGGCGCTGCTGGATGCCGCCGTCGAGGCCGAAGCTGATCTGGTGCTGGTGCATCACGGTTATTTCTGGAAGGGCGAGAACCCGTGCATCACCGGCATGAAGCAGCGCCGTCTGAAGACGCTGCTCAAGCACGACATCAGCCTGCTCGGTTACCACCTGCCGCTGGATCTGCACCCGGACGTCGGCAATAACGTGCAGCTGGCCCGGCAACTGGACATCACCGTCGAAGGGCCGCTGGACCCGGACAATCTGAAGATCGTCGGTCTGGTCGGTTCGCTGAGCGAGCCGATGACCCCGCGCGACTTCGCCCGCAAAGTGCAGGAGGTCATGGGCCGCGAACCGCTGCTGGTCGAAGGCAGCGCGATGATCCGTCTAGTCGGCTGGTGTACCGGCGGCGGCCAGGGTTACATCGACAATGCGATCGCGGCCGGCGTCGATCTGTTCCTCAGCGGTGAAGCTTCCGAGCAGACATTCCACAGCGCCCGGGAAAACGACATCAGCTTCATCGCCGCCGGCCACCACGCCACCGAACGCTATGGCGTGCAGGCGCTGGGCGACTACCTGGCGAAGCGTTTTGCCCTCGAGCACATCTTCATCGACTGCCCGAATCCGATCTGACTTTTGCCTGGAAGCACCCGAACGGGCAGGCATATTCATATACCCTTTCGATCTAGTTGGCGTCCTGATTAGAAGAGGTCGCTGTGCTAGGATTCCTCGCTCGAACACGGCCCGCTGGCCGTTCATAAGAAAGCTTTCGTGAGTAGCCATGGTCGACAAACTGACGCATCTGAAACAGCTGGAGGCGGAAAGCATCCACATCATCCGCGAGGTGGCCGCCGAGTTCGACAACCCGGTGATGCTGTACTCCATCGGTAAAGACTCCGCCGTGATGCTGCATCTGGCACGCAAGGCGTTCTTCCCGGGCAAACTGCCGTTTCCGGTGATGCACGTCGACACCCGCTGGAAATTCCAGGAAATGTACAAGTTCCGCGACAAGATGGTCGAAGAGCTTGGCCTGGACCTCATCACTCACATCAACCCCGACGGCGTGGCGCAGAACATCAACCCGTTCACCCACGGCAGCGCCAAGCACACCGACATCATGAAGACCGAGGGCCTGAAGCAGGCACTCGACAAGCATGGTTTCGACGCAGCCTTCGGCGGTGCCCGTCGCGATGAAGAGAAGTCCCGCGCCAAGGAGCGCGTCTACTCGTTCCGCGACAGCAAACACCGCTGGGACCCGAAGAACCAGCGTCCCGAGCTGTGGAACGTCTACAACGGCAAGGTCAACAAGGGCGAATCCATTCGTGTATTCCCGCTGTCGAACTGGACCGAGCTGGACATCTGGCAGTACATCTACCTCGAAGGCATCCCGATCGTACCGCTGTACTTCGCCGCCGAGCGCGAAGTGATCGAGAAGAACGGCACGCTGATCATGATCGACGACGAGCGCATCCTCGAGCACCTGTCCGACGAGGACAAGGCGCGCATCGTCAAAAAGAAAGTGCGTTTCCGTACCCTTGGCTGCTACCCGTTGACGGGCGCGGTGGAGTCCGAGGCCGAAAGCCTGACGGACATCATTCAGGAAATGCTCCTGACGCGAACTTCCGAGCGCCAGGGCCGGGTCATCGACCACGATGGCGCAGGCTCGATGGAAGACAAGAAACGTCAGGGTTATTTCTAAGGGGTTGTCATGTCGCACGCATCTGATTTGATCAGCGAGGACATCCTCGCCTACCTGGGCCAGCACGAACGTAAAGAGCTGCTGCGCTTTTTGACCTGCGGTAACGTCGATGACGGCAAGAGCACCCTGATCGGGCGCCTGCTGCACGACTCGAAGATGATCTACGAAGATCACCTGGAAGCCATCACCCGCGATTCGAAGAAAGTCGGCACCACCGGTGACGACATCGACCTGGCATTGCTGGTCGACGGCCTGCAGGCCGAGCGCGAGCAGGGCATCACCATCGATGTCGCCTACCGCTATTTCTCTACCGCCAAGCGCAAATTCATCATCGCCGACACCCCCGGCCATGAGCAGTACACCCGCAACATGGCCACCGGTGCCTCCACCTGTGACCTGGCGATTATCCTGGTCGACGCCCGTTACGGCGTGCAGACCCAGACCCGTCGCCACAGCTTCATTGCCTCGTTGCTGGGCATCAAGCACATCGTCGTCGCCATCAACAAGATGGACCTCAAGGGCTTCGATCAGGGCGTGTTCGAGTCGATCAAGGCCGACTACCTGAAGTTCGCCGAAGGCTTGAAGATGAAGCCGACGAGCATGCACTTCGTGCCGATGTCCGCTCTCAAGGGCGACAACGTGGTGAACAAGTCCGAGCGCTCGCCGTGGTACACCGGGCAGTCGCTGATGGAAATACTCGAGACCGTGGAAGTGGCGGGCGACCGCAACTTCACCGATCTGCGTTTCCCGGTGCAGTACGTCAACCGTCCGAACCTGAACTTCCGCGGTTTCGCCGGTACCCTGGCCAGCGGCATCGTCAAGAAGGGCGACGAAGTCGTGGTCCTGCCGTCGGGCAAGAGCAGCCGCGTGAAATCCATCGTCACTTTCGAGGGTGAACTGGAACACGCAGGTCCTGGCCAGGCGGTAACGCTGACCATGGAAGACGAGATCGACATCTCCCGTGGCGACCTGCTGGTACACGCCGACAACGTTCCGCCGGTGACCGACAGCTTCGAAGCGATGCTGGTGTGGATGGCTGAAGAGCCGATGCTGCCGGGCAAGAAATACGACATCAAGCGTGCCACCAGTTACGTGCCGGGCTCCATCGCCAGCATCGTCAACAAGGTCGACGTCAACACCCTCGAAGAAGGCCCGGCGAGCGCGTTGCAGCTCAACGAAATCGGCAAGGTGAAGATCGCGCTCGACGCGCCGATCGCCCTCGACGGTTACGACAGCAACCGCACCACCGGCGCGTTCATCGTCATCGACCGTTTGACCAACGGCACTGTAGGCGCCGGTATGATCGTCGCTCAGCCGGTGACCCATGGCACGGCTACGCACCACGGCAAACTGGCCCATGTAGCGACCGAAGAGCGCGCTCAGCGTTTCGGTCAGCAACCGGCCACTGTGTTGTTCAGCGGCTTGTCGGGCGCTGGCAAGAGCACCTTGGCGTACGCGGTCGAGCGCAAGCTGTTCGATCTGGGTCGTGCGGTGTTTGTGCTGGATGGTCAGAATCTGCGTCATGACCTCAACAAAGGTCTGCCGCAGGATCGCGCCGGTCGCACCGAGAACTGGCGTCGTGCTGCACACGTGGCGCGTCAGTTCAACGAAGCGGGTCTGTTGACGCTTGCTGCGTTTGTGGCGCCGAGTGCCGAAGGTCGTGAGCAGGCGAAGGATCTGATTGGCAGGGAGCGTCTGTTGACGGTTTATGTCCAGGCCTCGCCGACTGTGTGCGCCGAGCGTGATCCGCAAGGTTTGTACGCTGCGGGTGGCGATAACATTCCGGGTGAGTCTTTCCCGTATGACGTGCCGCTGGATGCTGATCTGGTGATCGACACTCAATCGTTGTCGCTTGATGAAAGCGTGAAGCAGGTGTTGGATCTGTTGCGTAAGCGTGGCGCGATTTAAGCGCTGACTGGAAATGAAAAAACCGCCGATGAGGGATCATCGGCGGTTTTTTTGTGTCCTTGAAGTTGTCATCGCAGGCAAGCCCGCGATGAGGGTATTACAGACACCTGATTACTTCGTTGGATATTCGCGGTGCATCTGTTCCAGCAGTGCATCCTTGTCTTGCCACAGCTGATTGATCCAGCCCTGGAATTGCAGGCGGTACTCGCCGTCCTGGTCGTAGTTCTTGCCGATGAACTGCGGCGGGATCTTCAGCTCTTCAAAGTGCACCACTACGTCTCGGACGTTGCCGCACAGCAGGTCCCAGAAGCCAGGGCGTCCGCCCGGGTAGTGGATGGTCACGTTGACGATCGATTCCAGCTGTTCGCCCATCGCATCCAGTACGAATGCGATGCCGCCGGCCTTTGGTTTGAGCAAGTATTTGAACGGTGATTGCTGCTGCGCGTGTTTGCCTTCGGTGAAGCGTGTGCCTTCGACGAAGTTGAAGATGCCTACCGGGTTGTCGCGGAATTTAGCGCAGGTCTTGCGGGTGGTTTCGAGGTCTTTGCCTTTCTTTTCCGGGTGTTTTTCCAGATAGGCTTTCGAATAGCGCTTCATGAACGGGAAGCCGAGTGTCCACCAAGCCAGGCCGATGACCGGGACCCAGATCAGTTCCTGTTTGAGGAAGAACTTCAGCGGCTGGATGCGTCGGTTGAGCACGTATTGCAGCACCAGAATATCGACCCAGCTCTGGTGGTTGCTGGTGATCAGGTACGAGTGTTGATAGTCCAGGCCTTGCAGGCCGCTGAGGTGCCAGCGGGTGCGGCGGACCAGGTTCATCCAGCCTTTGTTGTTGCTGATCCAGGCTTCGTGGGTGTGGCTCATCAGCCAGCGCGAAGCGCGGCGTGCGAGGTCGAACGGCAGCACTTTGATCAGCGCCACGAGAAACAGGAACGAGCACAGCAGGATCGTGTTCAGCGCCAGCAGCAGCGCGGCGATCACGCCGCGCAGGGTGGCAGGGAGAAAAGCCAGCATCGGGTCAGATATCCAGAGGTCGGTTGGCAGCCTGAATCGCGGTCAGGGCGATGGTGTAGACGATGTCGTCGACCTGCGCGCCGCGCGGCAGATCGTTCACCGGTTTGCGCAGGCCTTGCAGCATCGGGCCGAGGCTGACGCAATCGGCGCTGCGCTGCACGGCTTTGTGGGTGGTGTTGCCGGTGTTCAGGTCGGGGAACACGAACACTGTGGCGCGACCGGCCACCTGGCTGTTCGGCGCCAGTTGGCGGGCCACGGTTTCGTTGGCGGCGGCGTCGTATTGCAACGGGCCGTCGATCAGCAAAGAGTGCTGTTGTTCGTGGGCGAGCAGGGTGGCTTCGCGGACCTTTTCGACTTCCTCGCCGGTGGCCGATTCGCCGCTGGAGTAGCTGATCATCGCCACGCGCGGGGTGATGCCGAACGCGGCGGCCGAGTCGGCGCTTTGCAGGGCGATTTCGGCCAGTTCGCTGGCGCTCGGGTGCGGGTTCATCACGCAGTCGCCATAGACCAGCACTTCCTCGGGGAACAGCATGAAGAACACCGACGACACCAGCGTGCAGCCCGGCGCGGTCTTGATCAGTTGAAGCGCCGGGCGGATGGTGTTGGCGGTGGTGTTGATGATGCCGGAGACCAGGCCGTCGACTTCATCCAGCGCGAGCATCATGGTGCCGATCACCACGGTGTCTTCCAGTTGCTGCTCGGCCATCGGCGCGTTGAGGCTTTTGCTCTTGCGCAGGGCGACCATCGGTTCGACGTAGCGTTCGCGGATCAGGTCCGGGTCGAGGATTTCCAGCCCCGGCGGCAGCGTGATGCCCTGGGCTCTGGCCACGGCTTCAACGTCTGCCGGTTTGGCCAGCAGCACGCAACGGGCAATCCCGCGTTCCTGACAGATCGCCGCCGCTTGCACGGTGAACGGCTCGCTGCCTTCGGGCAGGACGATGCGTTTGTTGGCGGCCTGCGCGCGTTGAATCAATTGATAACGGAACACCGCCGGCGACAGGCGCATTTCCCGTGGCGTGCCGCAGCGCTGGTGCAGCCAGTTGGCGTCCAGATGGCTGGCGACGAAGTCGGTGATGATCTCCGCGCGTTCGCGGTCATCGACGGGGATTTCCTTGTTCAGGCCGTTGAGCAGGTTGGCCGTGTCGTAGGAGCCGGTGCTCACCGACAGCACAGGCAGACCGGCCTGCAACGCGCCACGGCACAAGTCCATGATGCGCGGATCCGGCAGGGTATCGCTGGTCAGCAGCAGGCCGGCCAGCGGCACGCCGTTGATAGCGGCGAGACTGACGGCGAGGATGATGTCGTCGCGATCGCCGGGGGTCACCACCAGCACGCCGGGCTTGAGCAGATCCACGGTGTTGCGCATGGTGCGTGCGCAAATGATGGTCTTGGTCATGCGCCGGGTTTCGTAGTCGCCGGCGTTGAGCACCTGGGCGCCCATCAGATCGGCCACATCGCGGGTGCGCGGAGCGTTGAGTTCCGGCTGGAACGGAATGCAGCCGAGCAGACGGAAGTCGCCAGTACGCAGCAACGGCGAATGCTCTTTCAGGCGCGCGGCGAAGGCGTCCATGCTCTCGTCGGTCTTGACCTTGTTGAGGATCACGCCGAGGACTTTCGGGTCTTTCGGCCCGCCGAACAGTTGCGCCTGCAACTCGACGCGGCCCGACAGTTCGGTCAGCACTTCGTTTTCCGGGGCCGAGACCAGAATCACCTCGGCATCCAGGCTCTTGGCCAGGTGCAGGTTGACCCGCGCGGCGTAGCTGGCGCTGCGGGTCGGCACCATGCCTTCGACGACCAGCACGTCTTTGCCGATGGCAGCCTGCTGGTAGAGGGTGATGATTTCTTCGAGCAACTCGTCGAGCTGGCCGTCGCCGAGCATCCGCTCGACGTGGGCCAGGCCCAGTGGCTGCGGCGGTTTCAGGCCGTGGGTGCGGGCAACCAGCTCGGTGGAGCGCTCAGGGCCGGTGTCGCCCGGATGCGGCTGGGCAATCGGTTTGAAGAAGCCGACTTTCAGCCCGGCCCGTTCCAGCGTACGCACCAGCCCGAGGCTGATGGAGGTCAGACCCACACCAAAGTCGGTGGGCGCGATAAAAAAAGTTTGCATGCGGATTCTCTAAGGGTGCATGGCAATGGCGATCGTCTCTGTGTGCCGATCTGCCGCAATTCAGTCGCCAAGGTTATCGCTAACCGAGCCTTGAGCGCACCAACCGCAAGCAAAGGGTTGGCCTATTTTTTCAATACGTTGCGTTGCGTCCAGGACCCATGCCCTGGACTGCCAGGGCGGGAGGTGGCGCAGGTGCTGGGTGTGGCCGCAGGACAGCTCGGCGACCCAGTGGCCGTCCTCGTCCTGATGGAATCCGGTGACGGTCACGGGCGCCAATCGATCCCGTCTGTCCGGGTTCTGTTCGCTTTCGGGCAAATCCTTGTTTAGACTTGTCCGTTCTTCATTCTTATGCAAAAGGTCTCGCCCCATGCTGATCGCCGCCAATAAGGCTGTCTCCATCGACTATACCCTGACCAACGACGCTGGTGAGGTCATCGACAGCTCCGCCGGCGGCGCTCCGCTGGTCTACCTGCATGGCGCAGGCAACATCATCCCGGGCCTGGAAAAAGCCCTGGAAGGTAAAGAAGTCGGCAACGATCTGGAAGTTTCCGTCGAGCCGGAAGATGCCTACGGCGAATACGCCGCTGAACTGGTCAGCACCCTGAGCCGCAGCATGTTCGAAGGCGTTGACGAGCTGGAAGTCGGCATGCAGTTCCACGCTTCGGCGCCGGACGGCCAGATGCAGATCGTCACCATTCGTGACCTGGACGGCGACGACGTCACCGTCGACGGCAACCACCCGCTGGCCGGTCAGCGCCTGAACTTCAAAGTGAAAGTCGTTGCCATCCGTGACGCCAGCCAGGAAGAAATCGCTCATGGTCACGTCCATGGCGAAGGTGGCCATCACCACTGATTTTCTGCGCTAAGCTTTCGAGTACTGGAGAGGCGCCCGAGGGCGCCTTTTTAGTCCGCGGCTGTCCTTGGTGGCCTCGCCAAGTGGCTGTTTCGAGTAGAACACGGGAATCTGGAGTTCGTCATGAGTGCTTTTCACGACCTTAAGTTGACAGCCCTGGATGGTCAGGAGCTACCGCTGGCACCCTTCAAGGGCCAAGTCGTGCTGGTGGTCAACGTCGCCTCCAAATGCGGCTTGACCCCACAGTACGCGGCGCTGGAAAACCTTTATCAGCAATACAAAGGCAAAGGCTTCAGTGTGCTGGGCCTGCCGTGCAACCAGTTTGCCGGTCAGGAACCGGGCAGTGAGCAGGAGATCCAGGAATTCTGCAGCCTCAACTATGGCGTGAGTTTTCCGTTGTCGAAAAAGCTCGAAGTCAATGGCCACGACCGTCATCAGCTGTACCGTCTGCTGGCGGGCGAGGGCGCGGAGTTTCCCGGTGACATCACCTGGAATTTCGAGAAATTCCTGCTCGGCAAGGACGGTCGGGTACTGGCCCGGTTCTCGCCGCGCACGGCGCCGGATGATCCTTCGGTGATTACGGCGATTGAAAAAGCCCTGAGCTGAAACACCAAAATCGCAGCCCTCGAGCTGCGATTTTTTTCGCCTGCCTTTTGACCCTTAATCATTCAGATCAATAGTGCTAGCAGCTGGGTGGAACTAAACATATTATCGCCGTCATATGAATCGCATGCCCGTCGATAACCTTTTCGTGGAGCCTCCCATGCCCGTGCAAGCCCTGTTCAAACCGTTCCAGCTCGGTGCCCTCGAACTGCCGACCCGCGTGGTCATGGCGCCGATGACCCGTTCGTTTTCCCCGGGTGGCGTACCCAATTCCAAAGTGATCGAATACTACCGTCGTCGTGCGGCGGCCGGTGTCGGCCTGATCATCACTGAAGGCACCACCGTTGGCCACCAGGCTTCCAACGGTTACCCGAACGTGCCGCACTTCTACGGTGAAGCGGCGTTGGCCGGCTGGAAAAAAGTCGTCGAGGCGGTACACGCCGAAGGCGGCAAGATCGTTCCGCAGCTGTGGCACGTCGGCAATGTGCGCCGTCTGGGCACCGAGCCGGATGCGAGCGTGCCGGGTTACGGCCCGTCGGAAAAACTCAAGGACGGTCAGGTCGTGGTGCACGGCATGACCAAGCAGGACATCCAGGACGTGATCGCAGCCTTCGCCCAAGCGGCGAAAGATGCCCAAAGCATCGGCATGGACGGCGTGGAAATCCACGGCGCCCACGGTTACCTGATCGACCAGTTCTTCTGGGAAGGCAGCAATCAGCGCACTGACGAATACGGTGGCAGCCTGGCCAACCGTTCGCGTTTCGCCATCGAGCTGATCCAGGCCGTACGCGCCGCTGTTGGCGAAGGCTTCCCGATCATCTTCCGCTTCTCGCAGTGGAAACAGCAGGACTACGCCGCGCGTCTGGTGCAAACCGCCGAAGCGCTGGGCGAATTCCTCAAGCCGTTGTCCGACGCCGGCGTGGACATTTTCCACTGCTCGACGCGGCGTTTCTGGGAGCCGGAATTCGACGGTTCCGACCTGAACCTGGCCGGCTGGACACGCAAACTGACGGGCAAACCGACCATCACCGTCGGCAGCGTCGGCCTCGATGGCGAGTTCCTGCAGTTCATGGTCAACACCGACAAGGTCGCGCAACCGGCCAGTCTGGAAAAACTGCTTGAGCGTCTGAACAACGACGAGTTCGATCTGGTGGCGGTGGGACGTGCGCTGCTGGTCGATCCGGACTGGGCGCAGAAAGTGCGCGAAGGCCGCGAGCAGGACATTCTGCCGTTCAGCCGTGAGGCGTTGATGACGCTGGTTTGATCGTTGTGGGAGGCTTGTCGCGCAGGTCGCGGCAAGCCCCCACCAAATGGTTTTCAAACTGTTCGACGATAGCCGCCCAACCCTGGCGGCTGGCGTGTTGGCGTGCGTTCAGGCGTACGCAGCGCAGCCTTTCATCCTCTTCCAGCAGCCACACCGCTGCCTCGCAGAACGCCTCTTCATCCCCGGGCATCGCCAGCACGCCGTTGTAGCCATGGCGAATATGCTGGGCCGCCGCGGCCTGATCGTAAGCCACCACCCCAAGGCCCGAAGCCAGCGCTTCCAGCACGACGTTGCCGAAGGTTTCGGTCAGGCTCGGAAACAGAAACACATCCCCCGACGCATAGTGCGCCGCCAGTGCTTCGCCCCGTCGCGAGCCGCAAAAAACTGCCTTGGGCAGTTCCTTTTCCAGTGCCAACCGTTGCGGCCCGTCGCCGACCACGATCAGCTTCAGATTGCGTTGTGGATAAGTGCCGGCGAGCTTGTCGAAACTGCGCTTGAGCAGGCCGAGGTTCTTCTCCGGCGCCAGGCGTCCTACGTGAATGACCGCAATGTCCTGCTCGCCGAGACCCCATTGCTCACGCAAGGCATTCAGGCGTTTCGCCGGGTGAAACAACTGACTGTCGACACCCCGCGACAGAAGCGCCAGGCGTTCAAAGTGCCGACGCTCCAGTTCCAGGCGCTGGCTGACGCTCGGAACCAGCGTTAGCGCCGAACGGTTGTGAAACCAGCGCAGGTAATGGGTGAGCAAACGGGTCAGCAATCCCAGCCCGTACTGGTGGGTGTATTGCTGAAAATTGGTATGAAATCCGCTGACCACGGCAATCCCCAGATGCCGTGCTGCGCGCAATGCCGACAGCCCGAGCGGACCTTCGGTGGCGATATAGAGCACATCCGGGCGCTGGCGGGTCCAGCGCCGCAACAGTTTGTGCATCGACGACTGACCCCATTGCAACCCCGGATAACCCGGCAACGGCCAGCCCCGGCACAACAGCAGGGAGTCGTCTTCAGTGCGCTGCGGATCGTCAGCCTGACGCGGTCGGACCAGTTCCACCCGATGCCCGCGTGCGCGCAAACCGTCGCACAAACGGCCAAGGGTATTGGCCACGCCGTTGATTTCCGGTGGGAAGGTTTCGCTGATGAGGGTGATATGTAGAGCTGTCGTCATGACCTCAGTGTCGGCTGAGGCCATGTCGCGGTTGTGACGTTCGGATGATGGATTTGTGACGCGGCCTCAGCGTTGCGTCACCAGATTCTCGGCCCCGCGTTCGCGGACCCAGAACAATGTAGCCCCGGCCACCGCGGCCGGCATCATCAGGATATTGACCACCGGAATCAGCAACACCAGATAAACGATCCCGCCAAAGCTCATGCTCTGCCAGCGCTTCTGGCGCAGCCAGGCGAGCATTTCGTTCCAGCCCAGTTTGTGGTTGTCCGCCGGGTAGTCGATGTACTGGATCGCCATCATCCACACCCCGAACAGCAGCCACAGCGGTGCGGCGACGATGTTCACCACCGGGATGAACGAGAGGATGAACAGGCCGATCGCCCGGGGCAGGAAATAACCGAGCTTGCGCATTTCCCGGGCCAGGGTGCGCGGGATCATCGCGATCAGTTCACCCCAGCTGAAGGCCGGGAAGTCGTCGGTGCCGCGCACTACGACTTCGACTTTTTCCGCGAGGAAGCCGTTGAAGGGCGCAGCGATCACGTTGGCCAGCATGGTGAAGGTGAAGAACACCATCAATGCCACCAGTACCACGAACAGTGGCCACAGGATGTAACTGAGAAAGCTCAGCCATTCGGGCAGCGACGGCATCAGCGTATCAACCCACAGGCTGAACTGGTGGCCGGCCAGATAGATCAATCCGACGAACAGCACCAGGTTGATGGCCAGCGGCAGCAGCACGAACAGGCGCAGGCCCGGGCTCAAGACCAGTTTGAGGCCTTCGCGCAGGTATTGCGGGCCGGACAGAACAGGGGCGGGCATAAGGTGCTCCGAACAAGGGAAAACGCGCCGACCTTACCGACTTTGCAGAACCTGTGAAAGCGCGGCGGCGAGATCGACATTCACTGTAACAAAGACGTCCGTCTCGTCAGTGTGTCGGCATAGAGACCACCTATGAGCTGGATTGTTAAACCGTATTTCCTTAATCTTGCCCCCCTCGATACGCTGCACCCAACTTTTTACAGGACTGTCGAGCTCACGCCTTCCCCAAGGTTATCCACAGTCCTTTTTTATTCCCGCCGGCAGTCCGGCGTCCGGCCAGGTGTCTTGGCCGGTCAACAGGAGCAGGTTCATGTCTGAAGTCCGTCATTCGCGAGTGATCATCCTCGGTTCCGGCCCTGCCGGTTACAGCGCTGCCGTCTACGCTGCCCGCGCCAACCTCAAGCCGCTGCTGATCACCGGCATGCAGGCCGGCGGTCAACTGACCACCACCACCGAAGTCGACAACTGGCCGGGCGACGTCCATGGTCTGACCGGCCCGGTGCTGATGGAGCGCATGCGCGAGCACGCCGAGCGTTTTGAAACCGAGATCGTGTTCGATCACATCAATGCTGTGGACTTCGCTTCCAAGCCATACAGCCTGACCGGCGACAGCGGCACCTACACCTGCGACGCGCTGATCATCGCCACTGGCGCAAGCGCTCGTTACCTGGGCCTGCCTTCGGAAGAAGCGTTCATGGGCAAAGGCGTTTCCGCCTGTGCGACCTGCGACGGTTTCTTCTATCGCAACAAGCCGGTGGCCGTGGTCGGTGGCGGCAACACCGCTGTCGAGGAAGCCCTGTACCTGGCCAATATCGCCAGCAAGGTCACCCTGATCCACCGTCGCGAAACCTTCCGCGCCGAGAAGATCCTGATCGACAAGCTCAACGCCCGTGTGGCCGAAGGCAAGATCGAGCTGAAACTGAACGCGACCCTGGACGAAGTGCTGGGCGACAACATGGGCGTGACCGGTGCGCGTCTGAAGAACAACGACGGCAGCTTCGACGAAATCAAGGTCGACGGCGTGTTCATCGCGATCGGCCACACTCCGAACACCTCGCTGTTCGAAGGTCAGCTGGAATTGAAAGACGGCTACTTGGTCGTTCAGGGTGGCCGTGAAGGTAACGCCACTGCGACCAGCGTCGAAGGCATCTTCGCTGCCGGTGACGTGGCCGACCACGTTTACCGTCAGGCCATCACCTCGGCCGGCGCCGGCTGCATGGCGGCACTGGACACCGAGCGTTACCTGGACGGTTTGCAGAACGCTTCGTTCTAAGATCGCGGAAACGAAAAAACCGGCCACGTGGCCGGTTTTTTCATGCCTGCGATTCGCTGGGGAATCAGCGGCGGGTCAGCGGTTGCGCTTCGAATTTCACGCCCGCCAGACCGTGCTGGATCAGCGCACGGATATTACCGTGATCGCTGCCTTCAGGCGTTGCCACGACCGAGCGGTAGTGCTCGCCGAACGCCAGCAGCGCTTCTTCATCGCTCAGGCCTTCCAGCAACGCCAGACCCAGGGTCTTGCACGAGCCTTCGTTCTGCCCGGCGGCGTTTTCCACGCCGCCGTTGTTGAACGCCTGCGGCTGGTAGTCGTAACCGGCGGCGATGAAGGACAGGGTGTCGGCAAAAACGTGTTCGCCGCTCTTGAGGCTGGCGCGCAGGGTGTTCAGATCACTCATGGGGTTTTCCTTTGGCGAACGCCGCTTGCTGTTCGGCGCTGGCTTCTTGCTGATATTGGGCTTTCCACTCGGCGTACGGCATGCCGTAAACCACTTCACGGGCATCGTCGAGGCTGACCTCGATCCGGCGCTCGTCGGCCTCGGCCTTGTACCACTTGGACAGGCAGTTGCGGCAGAACCCGGCAAGGTTCATCAGGTCGATGTTCTGCACGTCCTTGCGGCTGTCCAGGTGGGCAACCAGTCGGCGGAAGGCGGCGGCTTCGAGTTCGAGGCGTTGTTGCTCGGTCATGATGGGCTCTGTGCAGTCAAATCGTGGCGCGGATGATAAAAGTCTGACGCCCGGAGCGCCAGACACGTTCAGCGGCTGGCCGCGAGGGTGATCGACACCGATTCGGCAAATCGCAAGGCATGCGGCTTGTCGACTTCGACTTCGGCGTACAGCACCGATTCGTTGGCCATTACCAGATCCAGCAGCTCCTGGGTCAGGCGTTCGAGCAGGGCAAAACGGTTGCCCTCCACGTGGGCGATGATCGCCTTGGTGATGGTGCGGTAGTTCAGCGCGTGGTCGATGTCGTTGTCACGCACCGCTTCCTGTGCGGCGTACAGGATGGTCAGGTTGATCAGCACATCCTGCTTGTTGAGGATTTCGTCCTCGTTGATCCCGATAAAGGTGCGCAGGCGCAGATCCTTGACCCGGATGCGCGCCATTCCCGGTTGAAGTTGTGGCATTTACTTGCTCCGTCCAATCAATTGCAGGAACTCCTGACGGGTGTTGCTCGACTCGCGGAAGGCGCCGAGCATGACCGAGGTGTTCATGGTCGAATTCTGTTTCTCGACACCGCGCATCATCATGCACATGTGCCGGGCTTCGATGACCACCGCGACACCGGCGGCATCGGTGACTTGCCGGACCGCCTCGGCGATCTGGCGGGTGAGGTTTTCCTGGATCTGCAGGCGGCGGGCGAACATGTCCACCAGCCGCGCGATCTTCGACAGCCCCAGCACCTTGCCCGTCGGAATATAAGCCACATGGGCCTTGCCGATGAAGGGCAGCAGGTGATGTTCGCACAACGAATAGAGCTCGATGTCGGCGACGATGATCATCTCGTCGCTGTCGGAGGCAAACAGCGCGCCATTGACGATCTCGTCGACGCTCTGTTCGTAGCCGTGACACAGATACTGCATGGCCTTGGCCGCGCGCACCGGTGTGTCGAGCAAGCCTTCACGGTCGGGATCTTCACCGAGGCCGATCAGGATCTCGCGGTAATTCTCGGGCAGGGAACGGGTCATGGAGCATCCTCGCGGGGGCGTATTACTTGACGTGCCGCCCGCCGTTGACGGTCAGGGTGGTGCCGGTGACATACGGGTTGTCGAGCAGATAACGCAGGCTCTGATAAATCACTTCGCTGCCGGGTTCGATGCCCAGCGCGGACTTGGCCAGCGCCTTGGCACGGTACTCCGCGTCGTCGTCGGGATTGAACAATAGCAGGGCCGGTGCGATGCCGTTGACCTTGATTGACGGCGCGTAGCGCGCGGCGAAGGACAGCGTGAGACTGTCGAGCCCGGCCTTGCTGGCGCAATAGCCGATGTGTTTGCTGCTGCCCTTGCGGGTGACGTCATCGCTGATGTGGATGATGTCGGCAGGACTCGAACGTTGCAGCAATTCAGCGCAATGCAGATTGATCAGGTACGGCGCCAGCATGTGAATGTTGAACATGCGGCTGAAGGCTTCGGCTTCGCCGTCAGCGGTTTCCGCCAGCCACTCCGAGGCGTTGTGCACGATCGCGCGCAGGCTGTCGGTGTGTGACTTCAGCTCGGTGATGAAGGCGAGGATCGAAGCTTCGCTGGAAAAGTCCGCGTGCAGCCCTAGGGCGCCCAGATCCCGCAAGGTCTTCACACCCGGCCGTTCGCTGCGGTAAGTGAAGATCACCCGATGACCATCTTCCAGCAGACGCTGCGCACAATGCAGGCCGACCCGCTGGCCGGCGCCGGTGATAAGGATGGGAGCGGTGGGAGAAGTCATGTACGGCTCGCGTCGAAGTCAGAGCAAAAACTATAACAGCGACGCGAGCGACGGTTTCAGCGATTTTGCGTGGAGGGTGCGGCAGGCAGCGGGCGTGCAGGCGCCGGGTTGAGCCAGCCGGCCAGCAGGCGGGTCGACAGCGGAATGAAAAAATAGACCATCAACGGGGTCAAGCACAGCGTGCTGATGAAGACCCTCGGCAACAGGCTCATTTCCGCGAGCATCGGGCCCAGCACTAAATTGAACAGCAGCGACACCGGGAAGAACGCGAGCCAGATCGCCACAGCTTGTTTCCAGCGCGGCGGGCGATGCCCGGCGGCTCCGAACCAGCCTTCGATCCCGCTGACCCGATGTTCCGTCGGGTGGGCGAACAGATCGCTGCCGCGGGCCAACCATGCAGTGCGCGATGCCGAGTGTTCCCAGGCGTGCAGGGTCTGTTCGTCGACGAAGCGGAAAATGATCTGGAATTCATCGTCGCCGGGAGGCGGAGCCAGTACGCCGGAGCCGAGATAACCGGGGAAGTCGGTGGCCAGTTGTTCGCCTTCTCGCAACCAAGCGATCAGGTCCTGATAACGACCATTGGCGACACGACGCGCGACCATCAGCGTGACGGGGGAAGTAGACATTGTGTATCTCCGTATTGCATGTGCGTCGCTCCGGGTAGGAGTTTCGCCTGACGCAGCGCCGGGGTAGAGGGCTGCGTTTTTTGACAAGCAAGGATTATTCCTTATTTCCGTGACGAACCCGAGACTTTCGTTCCATTTGATCGCTTGAACCTTCATGGGGCATCAGGAGTAGAATGGATCCAACTTTGCCAACAAGGACGTGTCCGCACCAATGCCTGTGATCACAGACGTTCGCCCTGCTTCGCAGGAATCTGTTGCGCTGGAGCGCGAGGATCTTTTCCCTATACGTGAAGTGGCGCGCCTGACCGGGGTGAACCCGGTGACATTGCGCGCATGGGAGCGGCGATACGGATTGATCCAGCCAACGCGCACCGAGAGTGGGCATCGCCTGTATTCGATGACCGATATCGAGCGTGTTCGCAGCATCGTCGACTGGATCGACCGGGGTGTTGCCGTGAGCAAGGTGGGCAAGATCCTGGCCAAGACCGAGCCGATGAAGGTGCTGGCTCATCTGATTCCCGATGACCTGGTGCACGCGGACTATATCCAGTGGCAGGAGCAGGTTAAGCAGGCGGTCAGCACTTTCGACGATCAGTTGCTTGATCGGGTCTACGGTCAGATTTTCTCTTCCTATGCTTTGCCCGTGGTGTTTCAGGACATCCTGATGCCGCTGTGGCTGCAAATGCTGCAGCGTCAGGATGCATTCGGGCAAACCAGTGAGTGGTTGTTCTTCGATGGTTTTCTGAGAGCCAAGGTGCTGCAGCGCATTGTCGTGCTGCGTGGCTCGCAACCGCGCAAGGTAATTGTCAGCGCGCTGGCCGGTCAATGTCGCGAGCTCGAATTGCTGGTGGCGGCGCTGTTCCTCAGTGGCAATGACGCGGGCGTTCGTGTGCTCACGACCGGTCAGCCGTTCGATGAGCTGACGCTGGTGTGCGAAAAGATCAAACCTCAAGCCCTCGTGCTTTTTTCCAATCACGCACCGACTGCCGAGCTTCCAAGGCGGCTGAACCGGTTGGCGCTGAGTCTGGATTGTCAGTTGCTGCTGGCGGGCGATGCGGCCGATCTGGCCCAGGACAGCCTGGCGGGATCATCGGTCGGCTGTCTGGGCAATGAAGGTTCGACAATGCGCCAGCGAATGAATCAGTTTCTGGCGGGGACGCTGGATACCTGAGTATCAGGTGTGCAGGGCAGGGTGGGTCAGACGATGCTGTTGCAGAATGAACTGGCGCAGACGCTCGGTTTCGTCGGCATCGCTCTGGCTCAGCTCGTAAGCGTAAAAGCCGCTTTCGGTTTCCCGCTCGAACGTCCCGCGCAGGGAGATCCGCTCGTAGCCCGAGGGGCTGAACCACAAGGCAAAATGCTTCGGCGGTTTGGTCTTGTTGCGCACTTCCAGCAGCACACCCTTGTGGGAAACCTCGTGCACCCACAACGTACCTGGCTGGCCCTTGGCATTTTCCAGTGCCACTGGCTCTTCCAGAGTCAGGCGCCATGGACGCACCATCGGCCCGTCTTCATAGATGCTCGGTACACCCAGGCGCAGGTGCAGGGCGTGAAATTCGTCCTCCACCAGATGCAGCGGGAAAGTCATCTGCTGATTTTCGAAGTTGGCCTGGATGGTGACTTGCTCATGGGCCGCCAGACGCGTTAGCAGGTCACGGATCTGCGAACCACCATTGACCAGCAGGCTCGACGTCGCATCCCGCACATTGAGTTGCGGGTTGTGTTGCATGGTCTGGATGAAATCCAGCTCATCCTGAGTGAGGAGGGCGTCGCGCTGCATTGGTTAACTCGAAATGAATAATTACAAAGTCATTGGTGATTGTAGTTACTGACACTTAGTTCGCAGTTTTGTTTGCGCCGTTCGTCGCTTTCAAGGCTGCAAGTTCTGCTTCCAGTGCCGCCACCTGGGCTTCCAGTTGCGCAACCCGCTGCTGAGCCTTGACCTGAACGGTGACGTCCTTTTGCACGCCGACGAAGTAGGTCTGCCCGTCGTCCACATTTTTAACCGTTGAAAGAGACAGCTCGTTCCAGAACGGCGTGCCGTCCTTGCGGTAGTTACGCAGAATTTCCCGGCATGAGCCGTTGTTGCGCAGGGCATCGCGAATCAGGGCCAGGTTCTCCTGATCGCGATCGCCCGACTGCAGGAAACGGCAATCCTGATAAAGGATTTCTTCGCTGGTGTAGCCGGTCAGGCGTTCGAAGGCCGGGTTCACGTAAATCAGGATGTTGTCATCCTTACCCTCCCGTTCGGCCACCACGATTCCATCGTTCGACGCGTTGATCACCATTTGCATGAGACTGGCATTGATCATCTTTGAATCCTTTCAAGGTTATCGACCGAAGGCATTCTAGAAGATCGCCCGGCGCTGTCTACTGGCCATCAGCGCTTATCGAGAGCCAATCGCAACATGACGTCGCCGGCTGTTACTATCGGCGCTCTTTTTTTCAGTTTCAGGATCAGATTGATGAAAGTCGCCATCCTCTCCGGCTCGGTGTACGGCACGGCCGAAGAAGTCGCTCGCCACGCTCAGAGCCTGTTGAACGCCGCCGGTTTTGAAACCTTCTACAACTCGCGCGCCAGCCTTGCCGATCTCCAGGCTTTTGGCCCTGAAGCCCTGCTGGGCGTGACCTCGACCACCGGCATGGGTGAGCTTCCGGATAACCTGCAACCTTTGTATTCGGCCATTCGCGATCAGTTACCGGCGGCCTGGCGGGGCTTGCCCGGCGCGGTAATCGCCTTGGGTGACGCCAGTTACGGCGACACTTTCTGCGGCGGCGGCGAGCAACTGCGCGAGTTGTTCGGCGAACTGGGCGTACGCGAGGTGCAGGACATGCTGCGCATCGACGCCAGCGAAAGCGTCACCCCGGAAACCGACGCCGAGCCTTGGCTGCAACAGTTGATCGCCACGCTCAAGGGCTGATCCCGCGTTCACGCAGCAGCGCCAGCCAGGCCTGCGCAGCCTTCGACAGATAGGCGCCCCGGCGCCAGATGAAAGCGATGTCCCAGCGCAGGTAGTCCGGCGCGTTCAAGGTCAGGCGCACCACGCCTGGCCGCACCAGACCGCGCGCCACCACGCTGGGCAGCAACACCACGCCCTGCCCGGCGGCGACCAGCGCCGCGAGAAAATCCGCCTGACCACTGCGCCCGCCTTCTTTCGGCGTGAAGCCCATTTGCTGGCACGCCTGAAGCAAACGATCGTTGAGCACGAAACTGCGCTGATACAAAAGGAACGGCGTATCGGCCAGTTCCTCCAGACCGATTTCGCCTTTTGCCGCCAGCGGGTGATCCACCGGAAGCAGCGCATCCAGCGGTTCATCACAGAACGGCTGAAAGTCGAATTGCGGATCCTTCGGCAGCAGACTGCCACCCAACTCCAGCTCCCCGCTGAGCACCGCCTGTTCGATATTGCGGCTGCCACCTTCAAGCAACTGCACGCTGATGTTCGGATAGCGCCGTCGGTATTCGGCAAACAGCCCGGCAAACAATGCATCGCTGCCCAGCAAGGGCAGCCCGAGACGTAACTCGCCCCGTGCCAGTTGGCTGAGGTCATCCAGTTCGCTGAGCAATTCATTGCGCAAGCGCAGCATGCCTTCGGCCCGATGCAACACCACACTGCCGGCGGCGGTCAGGCGTATCTGCGAGCCGAGCCGTTCGAGAAGCGGGGTGCCGAGACTCTGTTCGAGCTGGGCGATCTGCTTGCTCACGGCGGACTGACTGATGTGCAGGGTCTTCGCAGCTTGAGTGAAACCGCCCTGATGCATGACTTCGACGAAACTTCTGAGTTGTTTGAATTCCATGGCCTGATTCCAGATTGGAATGGCTTTGAGTCTAACAATTCGCTTCGGAGATGGTAGCCGGGTTCGTAAGATAGCCACCTGAAAGGAGCCCATCGATGAAAGCCTCGACCCTCAAATACCTCTCTCGCCTGCTGGCCGAACTGGCCGTGCTGCTCGCTCTTTACCTGCTCGGCTGCCAGATCGCAGCGTGGCTGGCCTGGCCGATTCCCGGCGGCGTGATCGGCATGGCGCTATTACTGCTGGGCTTTGCGTTCGGCTGGATTAAACCGGCGGCGCTGCAAATGGGCGCAGGATTGTTGATGGCCGAGATGCTGCTGTTCTTCATTCCGGCGCTGATGAGCCTGCTGGATTACGGCGCATTGCTGCGCGATGACGGCTGGCGGATCTTGTTGGTGATCGTGGCCAGTACGCTGATGGTGATGCTGGTGACCGCGTTCACCGTGGAACTGGCCGTGCGCCTGAGGCGGTCCCATGAAGCTTGAGCTGATGCCGATGTTCTGGCTGGCGTTCACGTTACTGGCTTATCTGTTCAGTCGCTGGCTGTATCGCCGGACCGGGCGCTACGTGCTGTCGCCACTGATTCTGGTCCCCGCGTTGCTGCTGGCGCTGGCCGTGCCGCTGCACACCGCTTACGCCGAATATTCGAGCAACACCCATTGGCTGATGCGGGTACTCGGCCCGGTCACCGTGGCGTTTGCGGTGCCGATCTGGCAACAGCGGCGTTTGCTGGTGCGGCATTGGTCAGCGTTGCTGCTGGGCATGCTGGCTGGCAGTGCGGCGTCGATCGCCACCTCGTTCGGCCTCGCGAAAGCGCTGGCGCTGGACAGTTCGGTGACGCTGTCGCTGGTGCCGCGTTCGATCACCACGCCGTTCGCCATGCCGCTGGCGCAGGACCTGGGTGGTGTGCCTGAGCTGACAGCGGTGTTCGTGATGTTCACCGGTGTGTTCGGCGCGATGCTCGGTGGTGTGCTGCTCAAGTGGCTGCCTTTGCGCAGCGCCCTGGCGCGCGGTGCATTGTTCGGCGTCGGTGCGCACGGTGCCGGGGTCAGCCGGGCCCATGAAGTGGGCGGCGAAGAAGGTTCGGTGGCGGGGTTGGTGATGGTGCTGACGGGGTTGCTCAATCTGTTCGCCGCGCCTTTGTTGGCGGCGGTGCTTTGACATGGATCCAAGCTGTTTGCGTTGCTGACTCGTTCAGTCATCAAGCTGGCTGCCAATGCAACTACGCGACCGTCCGGGGCTGACTAGACTGCTGACACACGCAAAAACAATAAGAACGCAGAGGTGCATACAGTGAGCGTAGCCCCCGTCCCCTCGTCCGTGAATGTCAAAGACCAGGTCAGTGCCGCGGAATGGCAGACCCGGGTCGATCTGGCCGCCTGTTATCGTCTGGTCGCGCTGCATGGCTGGGACGATCTGATCTTCACGCACATTTCCGCCAAGGTCCCCGGCACCGAAGATTTCCTGATTAACCCGTTCGGCCTGATGTTCCATGAGATCACCGCGTCCAGTCTGGTGAAGGTCGACCAGGCCGGCAACAAACTCATGGACAGCCCCTACGAGATCAATCCCGCCGGCTACACGATCCACAGCGCCGTGCACGAAGTGCGGCACGACGTGGCCTGCGTGCTGCACACCCACACCGCTTCGGGTGTCGCGGTGTCGGCGCAGAAGCAGGGCGTGTTGCCGATCAGTCAGCAATCGCTGTTCGTACTGTCGAGCCTGGCCTTTCACGCCTATGAAGGGGTGGCCCTCAACCATGAAGAGAAAGCGCGGTTGCAGGCGGACCTGGGTGACAACAATTTCCTGATGCTGCACAACCACGGTTTGCTGACCTGTGGCGGCACCATCGCCGACACGTTTCTGATGATGTTCACCTTCCAGCGTGCCTGCGACATTCAGGTCATGGCGCAGACCGGCGGGGCCGAACTGATCGCCATCGAACCGCAGATACTGGCGGGTGCCAAGGCAATGATTGCCGGCGTCACGAAAAGTGCTCAAGGCATGGGGGGCGCGCTGGCCTGGCCGGCGCTGCTGCGCAAACTCGATAAACAAGACCCGGGGTACAGACTCTAATGCCTCTCGCCGAGATCCCTCTGAGTGTCTGGCGCAAGCGCAGCCAGACGTTTGTCTTCCGTGGTCAGCCGATCCGCTACTGGACGGCCGGGCAGGGCGATCCGCTGCTGCTGATCCACGGCTTTCCGACGGCCAGTTGGGACTGGCATTACCTGTGGCAGCCGCTGTCCCAGCGCTACCGGGTGATTGCCTGCGACATGCTCGGCTTTGGCGACTCGGCCAAACCGCTGAATCACACCTACAGCCTGCTGGAGCAGGCCGATCTGCAACAGGCCTTGCTGTCGCATCTGCAGGTCGAACAACCGGTGCACATTCTGGCCCATGACTACGGCGACAGTGTTGCCCAGGAACTGCTGGCCCGGCATTACGAAGATCGGATCGAGGTCGCCAGTTGCGTATTCCTCAACGGTGGTCTGTTCCCGGAAACCCATCGGCCGCTGCTGGCGCAAAAGCTGCTGCTAAGCCCTTTGGGCTGGATGATCGGCCGGGCATTCACCCGCGATGCGCTGGTGAAGAGTTTCCAGCAGATTTTCGGCCCGGACACTCGGCCCAGTGAAAGCGAGATGGATGATTTCTGGAGCCTGATCGAATGCAATCGCGGGCAACGGGTCATGCACAAGCTGATTCACTACATTCCCGAACGACGGGTTCAGCGTGATCGCTGGGTCGCGGCAATGCAGCGTGGCGAGGTGCCGTTGCGGGTGATCGATGGCGAAGTCGATCCGATTTCCGGGGCGCACATGGTTGAACGGTATCGCGAGCTGATCCCTGACGCCGACACGGTGCAGTTGCCGGGCATCGGTCACTACCCGCAAATAGAAGCGCCGGTGCAGGTGCTCAGGCACTACCTCGAATTTCGCGATCACTTCGTGCTGCCTCCGCGCAAGGTAGCGTGTTCCTGAGTTCGTGCCGAACGCGCTTGGCGCCTCGGCACGTTTTCATCATCCTTCAGCCTTATCGCGCACCATTCAGCCCCAGCCGTGTTCGTTGTGACCGCACGCTCTGTGCCTGACACTCAGGGACACTGTCCCTCAGGTCTGCTGGAGTTGCCCCGATGAATGAGTCTGTGCGTTTCGAAGATAAAGTCGTGATCGTCACCGGAGCCGGTGGTGGCCTGGGACGCGCTCACGCTTTGCTGTTCGCCAAACAGGGCGCCAAAGTGCTGGTCAACGACCTCGGCGGCTCGACTCAGGGCGAAGGCGCCAACGCTTCGGCCGCCGACCGCGTGGTGGCGGAAATCCGCGAGGCCGGCGGCATCGCCGAAGCCAACCACGATTCGGTTACCGACGGCGACAAACTGGTACAGAACGCCCTCGACGTGTTCGGTCGCGTCGATGTCGTGGTCAACAACGCCGGGATCCTGCGCGACAAGACCTTCCATAAAATGGAAGACGCCGACTGGGATCTGGTCTACCGCGTCCACGTCGAAGGCGCCTATAAAGTGACCCGCGCCGCCTGGCCCCATCTGCGCGAGCAAAATTACGGCCGGGTGATCTTCACCGCCTCGACCTCGGGCATCTACGGCAATTTCGGCCAGTCCAACTACGGCATGGCCAAACTCGGCCTCTACGGCCTGACCCGCACCCTGGCCATCGAAGGTCGCAAGAACAACATCCTGGTCAACGCCATCGCTCCCACCGGCGGCACCCGCATGACCGAAGGCCTGATTCCGCCGCAAGTGTTCGAACAACTCAAGCCTGAACTGGTCAGCCCGCTGGTGGTGTACCTGGCCAGTGAACAGTGCCAGGAAACCTCGGGCCTGTTCGAAGTCGGCGGCGGCTGGATGGGCAAGGTGCGCTGGGAGCGCAGCCTGGGCGCCGGCTTCGATCCACGCGTCGGGTTTTCCCCGGAAGACGTCGCGGCGCACTGGCAGCAGATCTGTGATTTCGAAGGTGCGGCGCATCCGAAGGACAATATCGAGGCGCTGAAGGAAATGATGGGGAATTTGCAGAAGTATTCGTTGTAATACATAAAGAGACGAGCAGGCATGAGTTGCCTGCTCGTTGTTTGCTTTCTATTCTTCGTTTTTAAATCCGGGTTTTCCGTTGGCAGCGCGCCAAGCCTTGATGGTTTCTAAAACTCCTGCCGGACTGTCGTCCGTACCCTCTTCCGGGTAGTAAAGAACGTCCGTTCCATTTGGGTGCTCCGAGGTTTTTACAATGTTGTCGACGATAGCGTCATGCTCTTTTTCTGATGAGTAATCACCTTCGACCAGCCGATTAATAAGTGCTACATATTCGGCTTCCGTATATTCCTCAAATTTATTCTTGAATTTCATTTTTTTGTTTTCTCATTTCGGAATGGGTTTCAATGTGTCGTTTTGGAGTTAATACACGAAGATTGTCTAGATCGTAAACCGAACCACCTTCAGCGATAGGTACGACATGATGTATATCCAGTTTTGTTTTTCCACCCACTTGTTCTGACCTGGGAGCTGTTGGTGAAAGACCCTTTTTTATGTCAAATTTACTGAAAGTGGTGAATTGTTCAAACAACGCTTGATCATCCCCTACCGCCTTCCAAAACGCCTTGCGAAATGCCCTGAAACTCGAAAACTCCCTACCTCTGAGCTTATCCGCAATTTGCGTCGGAATCGGCGCACCTTGCTGCGTCGCAGCTGTTCCCAACCAATTGCCTGAAACCGTTTGCCCTATCCCACTGGCGATACCGGGATCCTGCCGCCGATCCCGAAACATCGTGAAAATCGGCGGTATTCCAGAGTCGATCGGGAAAACCGTAACCCACCCATCAAACCCATACTGATCAAGCTGAGGAAATGGATCGATCCGTCCGCTGTCAGGCGTGACATCGGCGCCTTCGTAGTTCGGCAAGTCTGTGTCGGCGACTGGCAAATCTGTCGAAGGATTCAGCGGTTTTACCAACGGCGTCCAAGTGACGACAGGGCCTTTGGAGTCGCTTGCATTAGCAGTGGAAATGTAAGTGTTTTTCTGTACGTCAAAGCGTGCGAGTACCACCGGCACTTTGCTGGGGACTGTCACGCCATCGGTGCTGACGACGACAACTTCGACTGTGTTACCGAACGTTCTGGAGCCAAGCCTGACCGGCAGATCGACTTCACCGCCGGTCGTCGCCAGTTCGTACAGGTCGGTGTCCAAATCAGGCGCAAGTTCTGATAGCGGGACACTTGCAGCAAACAGGTCGCCGTTCCCAAGTTCCGAGGGAACGAGCAAAGCGGCGAACCCGACTATCACCGGCGCCGCCGCTGTGGATATGGCCGCCAGCGCCAGGGACACCGCCGTTCGCAGCGATGTTCTGAGTGCCAGCGTGGTTGCCGGGTTGTTGCCAAAAACACCGAGAGGCCCGGTAAAGGTCGGGCCGATTGCAGCCATCGATCCGGCATTGGCAAAGACGGGAGATTGTCCGCTCAGGGCGTTTTCTGCTTGCCGTCGGGCCTGTTCCCTGGCGATCTTGCGCGCTTTTTTACGGCGTTTTTTCTGTGCCTTTCGCAGCGCTTTCTGCTGTTTTTCCTGCCGTGTTTTTTCAGCCAGCAGCCAGCGCTCTTCATTGCGGCGCTGAGCATCGGCTTGCGCTTGCAGACGTGCCTGTTCGGCAGCAATCTGTTGCGCTGCAGCGTCGGCGGCGATTTGCGCCTGCTCAGCAGCAAGCCGTTGTGCTTCAGCCAGCGCTGCAAGGCGCGCCTCTTCACGAGCCTGGATTTCCTCTTGTTCCTTTTGCTGCCGTGCCGCCTCTGCGAGTGCTTGCTGACGGTGTTGTTCGGCGGCAACGCGCTCTCGCTCGGCCACTACACGTGCAGCTTGTGCCAGCGCTTCAAGTCGAGCTTGTTCATTGATCCGCGCCAGTTCGGCAGCAGCTCTCTGCGCTTGTTGCTCGGCGGCGATTCGCGCTTGATCGTTGGCCTGAACGGTCGCCAGCCAGTTGAGCACATTGACTTGCTGCTGGTTGAGCAACTGCAGCGATTGCGACAACAGCCTCGCTTCGTGAGCGGCCCGGTATGAGAACGACCAGGTCTGAAAGGCAATGCCATCAGGCTTGAGAGGGCGCTCCATCATTCGCGCTCGCGCGGTGAAATCGTTCAACGGCCGGTTCAGGGGATCGCTGCCATAAAACGTGTTGCCCAAGGCGGTCTGGCGATGAAACTCGGCAGTCTTGCGCGCCATCAGCGTATTGCGAACACCGAGTTCACGAATGATTGCCTCGGCGGGCGGCAGAGGGTGAGTTGAAACTTCGAGTCTGGCGGCGGCAAGTTCATGTTCGAGGGTTTGTGCAAGTTGACTGGCTCTGGCCTGAAACTCCTGATCCAGCACTTGAGCGGTGCCTTTCACGATATGTACGTTGCCCGCAAAGGCAGGCGGCCTTTGAAAGGCGCCGCTGCTGCTGACATCAAATGTAGTTGCCGGTAACGGGTTGTAGCCGGGAGGCGCTACCGCTGTCGTGTGGACAGGTTCAGTCAGCTCCAATGCTGGAGGCCTTTGCATATTCATATCCTTTTGAATGTGCGTTGTTTAAAAGTGATGAGTTGTTCTGCCATTTAAAGTTACAGGTGAAACGCCGGGCGCGGGTCCGAGAGTCCTGTAGGCAGTTACAGAGGAGCGCGGCAGAAAATTCGGTGATAAATAACGAATAGAAGTTGTTCGTTATTTCAATAAGGAAGTTTCCGAAAAGGATTCAGGAAGCATCTGACAGTGGCGGGGGAGTGACTGATTACTGGCTCAATGCGGTAAACCAGCGCCCATAAAAAAGGCCGCTGCAAACGCAGCGGCCAAGGTAAGACGTTGGATCAAGGAGCTACAAATCAACGTCAGTGAACACCGGGGCGATGGGTCGAAAAACGCTTCGGTCCATCAGAAATCGGTTGCCGACGACTAGGTCGCGGACTTCGGGCTTTCTGGCGGTCTGCCGTGAAAGCCCGCTCAGAATACGGGCTGGCGCCTCGGGGAAAAATAGCGATTCCGGACATGCACTGTTACGGGGCGTGTAACAGTGGCGCGCACCGGGGTGGTCATTATCCGCTGCGTTGATAGTGGTCCATCCAGCCTGTTCATGGTGGGCGCAAACCCTTGTCGCAGGCGGGGATTCATCCTTTCGAGCGACAGCGTGAATACCTCCTTGGTGCGCTTATCGTCCCCGTGTGGCGGCAGTAGGGTGAGGCCTTCTGTCACTCACCGGGGAAGACGCATGACAAAAACAACAATGCGCGCCATCTTCACTCCGCAGGCGCTTGCCGCTGCGGTGGCTTTGGGTTGCTGTGCCCAGGCGCACGCGGTCGCTTTCAATATCGGGGAAATCGAAGGCACGTTCGACTCGTCGCTGTCGGTCGGTGCGAGCTGGGGCATGCGCGATGCCGACAAGTCGCTGGTGGGTACGGTCAACGGCGGGACGGGCCAGTCGTCCACCGGTGATGACGGGCGTTTGAACTTCAAGAAGGGCGAGACCTTTTCCAAGATCTTCAAAGGCATCCACGACCTCGAACTGAAGTACGGCGACACCGGTGTGTTCGTGCGCGGCAAGTACTGGTACGACTTCGAACTCAAGGACGAAGACCGCGAGTTCAAACCGATCAGCGACAAGGGCCGCAAGGAGGGCGCGAAGTCTTCGGGCGCGCAGATTCTCGATGCGTTCGTCTATCACAACTATTCCATCGCCGATCTGCCGGGCACGGTTCGCGCCGGTAAACAGGTGGTGAGCTGGGGCGAAAGCACCTTCATCGGCAACTCGATCAACAGCATCAACCCGATCGACGTTTCGGCGTTCCGTCGGCCGGGTGCGGAGATCAAGGAGGGGCTGATTCCGGTGAACATGTTGTTCGCCTCTCAGGGGCTCACCGATCAACTGACGGTCGAGGGCTTCTATCAACTGGAATGGGATCAGACCGTCCTCGACAACTGCGGCACCTTCTTCGGTGTCGACGTGGCGGCGGACGGTTGCAACAACGGCTACACCGTCGGCAGCCCGGCGATCGCTCCGTTGGCGCCGCTGACGGCAGCCTTCGGTCAGCCGATCCAGGTCACCCGCGAAGGTGTGATCGTGCCCCGTGGCGGCGACCGCGATGCGCGGGATTCCGGACAATGGGGTACGGCACTGCGCTGGCTCGGCGATGACACCGAGTACGGCCTCTACTTCATGAACTACCACAGCCGCACGCCGACCGTTGGCACCAGCACCGCCGGCCTGTCGACCCTGGCGTCATTGCCGGGCATGGTCGGGATCGCCAACCGGCTGGCACCCGGCAGTGGTTCGGGACTGGCGCAAAGCGTGATGCTCGGGCGTGGTCAGTACTACCTCGAATACCCGGAAGACATTCGCCTGTACGGCGCGAGTTTCTCCACCACGTTGCCGACCGGCACCGCCTGGACCGGCGAGATCAGCTATCGGCCCAATGCGCCGGTGCAGGTCAACACCAACGACCTGACCCTGGCGCTGCTCAATCCGATTGCCGGCGGTGCTGCGTCGCCGCTGGTCACCTCGCCAGGGGCCGACAACAAGGGCTACCGGCGCAAGGAAGTGACGCAGATCCAGAGCACGCTGACGCACTTTTTCGATCAGGTCTGGGGCGCTCAACGTTTGACCCTGGTCGGTGAAGCGGCGGTGGTCCGGGTCGGTGGGCTGGAGTCGCGCAGCAAGCTGCGTTACGGCCGCGATTCGGTCTACGGCCAGTACGGTTTCGGCGGTGACACCGACGGCTTCGTCACCTCCACCTCCTGGGGCTATCGCGCACGGGCGATCCTCGATTACGCCAACGTGATCGGCGGGATCAACCTCAAGCCCAACCTGTCCTGGTCCCACGACGTCGCCGGTTATGGCCCCAACGGTCTGTTCAACGAAGGCGCCAAGGCCGTCAGCGTCGGGGTCGATGCCGACTACCGCAACACCTATACCGCGAGCCTGAGTTACACCGACTTTTTCGGCGGTGACTACAACACCCTCGAAGACCGTGACTTCGTGGCCCTGAGCTTCGGTGTGAACTTCTGATCTGCCCGAGAAGGATGAGTGCAATGCGCAAGATGATTCTGCAATGCGGTGTCCTGGCCCTGAGCCTGCTGGCCGCCAACGTGATCGCGGCGGTGTCGCCGGACGAAGCCAACAAGCTCGGCACCAGCCTGACACCGCTGGGGGCCGAGAAGGCCGGCAATGCCGACGGGTCGATTCCGGCCTGGACCGGCGGTATCCCGAAAAACGCCGGGGCGGTCGACAGCAAGGGCTTCCTGGCTGACCCGTTCGCCAGCGAAAAACCGCTGTTCACCATCACCGCCGCCAACGTCGACAAGTACAAGGACAAGCTGTCCGACGGGCAGGTGGCGATGTTCAAGCGCTATCCCGAAACCTACAAGATTCCGGTCTACCCGACCCACCGCACCGTGGCCGTGCCACCGGAAATCTACGAGTCGGCCAAGCGCAGTGCGCTCAACGTCACCACGATCAACGACGGCAACGGTCTGGCCAACTTCACCGGCAATCGCTACTACGCCTTCCCGATTCCGAAGAATGGCGTTGAGGTTCTGTGGAATCACATCACCCGCTATCACGGCGGCAATCTGCGACGGATCATCACTCAGGTGACCCCGCAGACCAACGGCAGCTACACGCCGATCCGCTTCGAAGAAGAGATCGCGGTGCCGCAACTGATGAAGGATCTCGATCCGGAAAAAGCCGCCAACGTCCTGACCTTTTTCAAACAGTCGGTGACCGCCCCGGCGCGTCTGGCCGGTAACGTGCTGCTGGTGCACGAGACCCTCGATCAGGTGAAAGAGCCGCGCCTGGCGTGGATCTACAACGCCGGCCAGCGCCGGGTACGGCGTGCGCCGCAGGTTGCCTATGACGGGCCGGGCACCGCCGCCGACGGCCTGCGCACCTCGGACAACTTCGACATGTTCTCCGGCGCGCCGGATCGCTACGACTGGAAACTGATCGGCAAGAAGGAAATGTACATTCCGTACAACAGCTACAAGCTCGACTCGCCGAGCCTCAAGTACGACGACATCGTCAAGGCCGGGCACATCAACCAGGACCTGACCCGCTATGAACTGCACCGGGTCTGGGAAGTGGTCGGTACGGTCAAACCGAACGAGCGGCACATCTACGCCAAACGCCACATGTACATCGACGAGGACAGCTGGCAAGTGGCACTGGCCGACCACTACGACGGTCGCGGGCAACTGTGGCGAGTGGCCGAAGGACACGCTCAGTACTACTACGATCACCAGGCGCAGGCCTACACCCTTGAGGCGCTCTACGACATCATCGCCGGCCGCTACATTGCTCTGGGGATGAAGAACGAAGAGAAGCACAGCTTCGAGTTCGGCTTCGAAGCCAAGGCCGCCGACTACACCCCGTCGGCCCTGCGTGCCGAGGGCGTACGGTAAGGGTTTCGATACATTTGCAAGGCAAAGGGCGACCGTACGGTCGCCTTTTTTATGGGCACCAATCAGCGTACTGAATACTCGTCAACAAGCGCCGGGGAGAGGGCTAGGGTGAGCGTACAACGATAAAAAGGCGTACCCGATGACCGCCATGACCCACGCTCCGGATCGCCCGGGATTTCTGCCCAGACTCTCAGCTCATCATCTTCCACGTCCACATCTGACTGCATCACTGCTCGAGTCTGCGGCACGGGTCCGGCTGATCTGTGCACCGGCCGGCAGTGGCAAAAGCACGCTGTTGACCGAATGCCTGCTGCAGGCGCCCGCCGAATGTACGGTGTGCTGGCTGCCGCTGGCGGGCCTGTCGATGAGTGTCGCGGCATTTTGCGAGCGGCTGGCGCAGGCATTGGGGCTGGCAGCGGCGGATGAGTCGTCGCTGCTGCATGAGCTGGCGCGCCGGTCCTCGCCGGTGTGGGTGTTTCTCGACGATTACTGCCGTGTTGAAGAACCCGCGCTGGATGCATTGCTCGACCGGATGCTGGCGCTTGCCAGTCCCGCCGTCACCTGGTGGATCGGCACCCGTCGACGCCCGCAATGCAACTGGCCGCGCCTGCTGCTTGATGACGCCGTGTACGAGTGCGAAAGCGCGGCGCTGGCGTTGAGTCGCGGCGAGATTGCACAACTGTTGCGGCACCTGCCGCCAGCCCAGGCCGGCGACGTGGCCGGGCGGATCCTCCAGCGCAGCGGTGGCTGGTGCGCCGGGGTGCGGATACTGTTGATGCAAAAATGCGACTGGTCGCAAAAGACCTTGCCGCAGCAACGCATGGATACCCTGCTGGACTATCTGCAACACGAACTGTTCAACGGTTTGAGCCCGGAGCTGGCCGACGCCTGGCGGGTGCTGGCGCATTTGCCGCGGTTCAACGCCAGCCTGTGCGATCACCTGTTCGGTGCCGGCGAAGGAGCGCAGTGGATGCGCACGCTACAAACCCTCGGGTGTTTTATCGAACCCTGGCAAGGGTCGCCGGACTGGTTGCAGGTGTGTGCTCCGCTGTCGCGTTTGATGCGCGACGAACCCTGGTCGGCCGGACGTTCCTGGCATCGCCTGGCCTGCCAGTGGTTTGCTGCCGGCCAGCATTGGAAATGCGCCTTCGAACAGGCGTTGCTGGCCGAAGAGTACGAAGTTGCGGTGAGCCTGCTGCAGCACTTTACTTTCGAGCATCTGTTCGAGGAGCAGACGGTTGTGCTGTTGTTGCGCCTCTACGAGCAGCGAGGCGAGGAGTTGCTGCTGGGTTCGGCGCAACTGGTCGGGCTGATCACGGCAGCGCTGTTGTTTGCCGGGCGTTTTGCCCAGGCGGCGGATTGCATCGGGCAACTGTCGCGTTTTCTTCCGCCGCCGTCGGCGAGTCAGCAACGGCAATTGATCGCGCGCTGGCAGGCTCAGCAAGGCTGGCTGTTGCATTTGCAGGGGCACATGGACGAGGCGCGCGCGCATTTCGAGCAAGCCTTGAACGATCTTTCGCCGCAGGCCTGGACGGCGCGCCTGCTGTGCCTGTCGGGCCGCACTCAGCAAGCGTTGCTGTGCGGTGATCTGGAGCTGGCGCATTCGATCAATCGTGAAGCGTTGTGCCTGGCCCGGGCCGAGGGGGCATTGCTGTTCGAGGCGTTGCTGGAGCTGGATCACGCCCAGCTGCTGGAGCAACGGGGGGCGACGGCTCGCGCCGAAGACTTGCTGGCCGGTCTTTGCGAAATGCTCGGCGCGTCCGTCGAGCGACCGACGCCGATGCTGGGGCGCATCGCCCTGCGTCGAGGGCGGCTGGCACTGACCATGGGGCAGCAAGGCCGGGCGGCCGTGTTCTTTCAACAAGGGCTCGACGACTGCCTGCGCAGCTATGACAAACGAGTGCTGTACGGCTTTCTGGGACAGGCACAACTGGCCGCCGATCAGGGCGATTATCCGCGGGCATTCATGCGTCTGCGTGATGCAGAGCGGCTCATGCAACAGCGGCAGATTCCCGACACGGTTTATCGCGGCGTTCTGCTGCAGGTCAGCAGCGAATTCTGGTTGCAACAAGGGCGACCAGAACTGGCTCGCGAAGCATTGAGTCGCGTGCTCAGGCACTATCGTGGCCCGCGCGCACGGCAGGCCCCGCCGGCGACGCTGGAACTGGTTCCGCGCATCGAGTGTTTGTTGATTCTGTCCGAGACCCGCTTGCATCAGATGCAAACCTCTCTGGTTCGCCTGCGTGCCTTGCTGACGTCGGCACAGGCTCGAGGAATGGTGAGGCTGGAGGCGGAGTTACTGTTGACGCTGACCGAAGTGGCGCTGATCCTGGGCGAGCCAGATCAAGCCAGGAGTTTCTTCGATCAGGGTTGCCAGATCATAACGCGCTGCAGCCTGCAGCAAATGCTGGCTGAGCTCTATATCCGATGCGTGGAGATGCCCTCGCGCTGGCGCATTGATGAAGCAGCGGAACAGGTGGACGAACAATCTACGACGATCAACCCTCTCAGTCAGCGAGAACTTAAAGTCCTGCAACTGATTGCCTTCGGCGATTCCAATCTACAAATTGCCGAGAAGTTGTTCATCTCATTGCATACAGTAAAAACTCATGTCCGTCGTATACATAGCAAATTGGGTGTTGAGCGCCGAACTCAGGCGGTGGCGAAGGCCAAGTTGCTGAATTTGTGTTGAGTTGTTTAAGTCTCGCCTTGATATTTAGACTTGTTGAAATATATGGCGTCTTTGATTTTTTAATTGGATGGGGCATTTTCGCTACAGTGAAAGTGACATTGAGTTGCTTTCGTTTTGTATGACATACAGGATGTGCCCAATGGGGATGATGTTTAAAGAATCAATGGTTGACGCTGTTTTGGATAATCCGGATGGGCAAGTTGCGCTGGATGACGCACGGCGTGCGGGGGAAGAGTTGAGGGGGATGCTGGAACGTTCTCCTTCCCTGAGAGAAGTTGTACGAAAAAGGCTTTCGGAACGATTCGAACGATTGGGGAAGTCTCTTGATGTGGAGCGTTTGTATATCAATGCCGGTTCTGATCAATATGAAATCGAGAGCAGGCCGTCCGGTTCCATACTTGATGTTTTTTTTGATCTCCTGAAGCGTGCTGTTTATCCGTCTTATATCCAGAATCATGACTTTGTCTATTTGAGCCCGGGTACAACAGATGCGCGCTTGAAAATCGAGAGTTTAAAGATTGTCGACGTCGAGGACGTTTTGACTCAGGCGTTACAACAGTTGGCCAGTGATCAGGCGAGCGCCTCGCGTCAATATTGGAGCAGTTCAATTCGCAGCCAGTCCGGGGAGTTGACAACTCACAAAGTATTGTTGGAAGCGGCGTTTGCCGAAGCATTGCGGGCCGAGTTGGCTCTGACGGAAGTAGCAGGTTCGCTCAAGAGTTATCAGGCACTGCGTGCCAGGGAGATGTTGAGGATGGACTCGCCCGGTGCGTATAAAATCAGTATTCGCGCGACATCCGGTATTGCGCGGGATCTGGCGTCTGGCTTTGTCATGTCCTATTCCAGCATCGCAGATTCTGAGGTCAAGCTGTCCAGCGATGCTTATGGCTGGTTCCTTTATACCCCGGACAAGGGTTTCGAATATTTCTCCAGCAGTTCCGACTTGCATGCAGCACTGTGCAGCCGACTGGCAGTCGCGCCTGATGCCATCAGGTATCCGGCATTGTCAGTCAGCCTGTTCACACACTGCGTGGACAGCAGGCTCAAGGAGCAGGAGACACACTTTGCTGCACGGCTCAGATCCGGTGAGCAACGCCAGGAAGGATTTGTCCAGGAACTGGAAAAAATTCATCAGGTCTTTGCGATGCATTCGGATCTGAACCAACGGATCGGCGCTCTGCGCGTACTCGTCAAGCGTCTGACGTGGCCAGACTGGTTAAAATCGGCCGGTGAGTCTGTAGGTCATGCTTACGAAACCCTGGAGGCTTCGAAAGAAGGGTATGAATTCGAGCACGCCCAGGTATTCGATACGCTGTTCTCACTGCGTCATTTCGCCGTAGAACATTTCGGTGCCTGGTGTGAAAGCGCATTGGGCATGCGTCTGGACCCGGATGCGATCAAGGTCCACAGCCTGCACCGGATCAAGGTCGGCGGACGCACGATCGAGCAGGAGGACACTTGCACCCTGACCGAGTTCATCGTTATCGGCCTGCAGGATGCCGGCAACCGCGCGAGCCTGCGCATAGAGGGTGCTCCGGCAGATAGCGGGTTGACCGTCGCCAGACTGGAAGGCTGGTTATCCAATCGGGACCTGCGCGTGGAGTTCAGCAATTCCCTGCCGTCCGACAGTCCGCAAATGTTTCGCGAGTCCTACTTCAATTATCTGCACAGTCAGGCGGAGTTCGCACTGTTCGTTGCCCAACATTCTGCAGTTTTCAATGAAGCAGATGCTGCATTGATCAAACGCACGTTGCAGGGTGACCCTTCCGTGGAAATTCGCGGAGTGAAACTGAAATCTCGACCTTCGATTTTGCAAGACGTGCTGTTGTTCGTTTCGCGCACAACAAGTACTCGTTACGCGTTGATGAAAATGCCCCATGGTCAATTCGAATTCGTGAAGTTTGCCGACATTTACCAGTTCAATCGCTGGCTGGAGTCTATGTTGTCGGATAATCGCGCGTATGCCGAATCATTGATCCCGCCTGACGACCTGGCCACTGCCGGCCAACTGATGGGAGGAGGATCTACCGCACTGCATTACATGTATGAACTGGATCCTTTGCCGGGTTACATGGCTCTGAAGGCGGGTGAGCCGTTATTCGGTTATAGCGAAGTGGCTTATGCGAATGAAGCAGGCCGTGTTCGAGCGCTGGCACCTCCAGCCTACACCTATGCGGGAATAGCGGCGCGGCAAAGATATGTGCGCCTCAGTACTGAACTCAGGGCATTGTCGATGGTGAACTCCCGGGATAATGGCTTTCCGACTTTTGAGCAATTTACCCGTGCCCTGATCAAACAAAGGATTGAAGAATTACTGCTTTCTCGTGGTCAGACGGTTCAAGTCGATCCCGATAAAATCATGATTCAGACCGACGATTTTCATCTGGATCTGACCACTGTCCTGATTGAAGGCCATAACTTCGACGTCCCCGAGACGCCCGGTCGGACGCCTGATGAGAATCCGAAGTTCTACGTGACCGGTGGACACCCTTCGATTGAAAAACTGGATATCAGGGATCTTTCCAGCTGGTCGGAAACCTTGCGTCCTGGGAATCACTACACCCGTCTTTTGCAAAACGACTATCTGGACCGGAAACATCCGGGCTATGAGTTCAAGCGGGCTGTGCATGCCACAAAAATCCGCTGCGAGATGCACTTCGACGCCTGTCATCAGTATTTCTCCGGGAACCTCTCTACGGAAGTCTTCAAAGGGATTCAACGCCTGGTCGACAACCTGAGCGAGACCGCCGGCACGGATGGCTCTCCGTTTCCATCGAATACAAACGAGGGGATCTACAAGTTCCGCCTGCTGAGCCGGCGAATCGTCGAAGGTGTTTATATTTTCCGGATGTCCATTAATGGAAAATTCCATGACTATCTTTACACGCCCAATGCGCCTGACGGTGTGAGTTTCCGTTCGCTCAACGAGTTTGTCGGCTCCATTCGTTACCGTTATGGGCCTTTCCGTGATTACTACACGGCGAGGGTGAAGATTGACGACCGCAAGGTTGTGGATGATTACTTCGACAACCTTGTTGCCACGGTCAATGCCGTCGCACCACCTCAACCCGAAGGCCAGGTACGGTTGCTGGGTCTCTCTATGCTTCATGACGACAGTATCTATCGCGTTCTCAGCGATATTGACGCACGAACCACAAGTCTGAATGAGGTCATAGCCGGTCTGGTGTATGACAATGTGATTTTTGCCGCCAACATTATCAGTCTTGTGATTCCTCCCGTTGGGGTAGTGGTCACCGCCGTGGAAGTGTTCAAGAGCCTTTATGACGGTGCCAGAGCGTATGAGCAGGGTGATTACTCATCCGCCTTTGGCCACGGAAAATCCGCGCTGATCGGATTGGTGAGTCTCGGAAAGGCAGCCGCAGCCGGCAAACCGGTCAAGGTGACACAGGCTCAGAAGAGTTTGTTTGACCTGGGCAAGGATGCCAGGACCGTGGTGGGCTGGATGGCCCAGGCCACAGGGCAGAAGTTGGGAGAAAAGCGCCTGATCGAAATCATCGAGCAATTGATGAAGGATCATCAGAGCCGCAGGAGTCAGACCACCGTCCTGTGACAGGCGGATCGAGCCTCAAGCGTCTAGTGCTTGAGGCTCATGACCCATCCGCCAGCTCACGGCCCGCGTCGCAGCCAATAACCGCTGCGCCGCCGGGCCGTTTTCGTCGGCATGAAACAGCGAGGTCGGGCCGACGATGGTCAACACCGCAGCGACCTGTCCGAGGGCGTTGAACACCGGTGCCGACAAGGCATCCACACCGGGCATCAGCAAGCCGTGGACATGATGCAGACCGCGTTCGCGGATCTGTTCGCACAACGCCTCATAAGCTTTTTCGTCCGCCAGCGGTTGGCCGCCGCTGGCGATTTCCTGTTCGCGCAATTCATCGGTTTCCCGGTGCGGCAGGTACGCGGCGAAGACCAGACCGGTGGAGGAACTGAGCAGCGGCAATACCGAGCCCAGTTGCGTCACTACCGTTACCGCGCGCACCGCCGGTTCGATGTGCACCACGGTCGCGCCCTGATTGCCCCACACCGCGAGGAAACAGGTTTCGTTGAGTTCGTCGCGCAACTCGGCCAGCGGCAGGGCGGCGACTTTCAGCACGTCCATACTGTTGAGTGCGGCCAGGCCCACGCGCAGCGCTTCGCGGCCGAGGCCGTAATGGTTGGTGGCGGTGTTCTGTTCGGCGAAACCGCTGGCGATCAAGGCCTGCAGATAACGGTGAACCTTGCTCGCCGGCATCTGCACATGTTCGGCCAGACGCGACAGCGAAGTGGACGGCGACAACTCGGCCAGGGCCTTGAGGATGTCGGTGCCGACTTCGGCGGAGCGGACTTTCTGTTTGCCGTTGCTGTCGCTGGTCTTTTCCATGGTGCTGCCGTGTCCCGGAACGAATGGGCGTCTTTATAGCTTGACGCTGGATAGCGAGCAAATTACGTTATGCGTAATTGAATTACGATAAAAATAACCCCGGCGTGCCAAGACCTCTGATCCAGAGCGTCCGGCCATGCCGACGCCCTGTTCAGGAGGCTCCATGAACCTCGATTCAGCCCTGGCTTACCAGTCCGGTTTCGGCAACGAATTCAGCTCCGAAGCGTTGCCCGGCGCACTGCCCGTCGGCCAGAACTCCCCGCAGAAAGCCCCGTACGGTCTGTACACCGAACTGTTCTCCGGCACCGCGTTCACCATGACCCGCAGCGAAGCGCGGCGTACGTGGATGTACCGGATCCAGCCGTCGGCCAATCACCCGGCATTCGTCAAACTGGAGCGGCAACTGGCGGGCGGCCCGTTGGGTGAAGTGACCCCCAATCGCCTGCGCTGGAACCCGCTGGACCTCCCGACCGAACCGACCGACTTCATCGACGGTCTGGTGAGCATGGCGGCCAACTCCGGCGCCGACAAACCGGCCGGCATCAGCATCTATCACTATGGCGCCAACCGTTCGATGGAGCGCGTGTTCTTCAACGCCGACGGCGAGCTGCTGCTGGTACCGCAACTGGGTCGCTTGCGCATCGCCACCGAACTGGGTGTGCTGGACGTGGCGCCGCTGGAAATCGCCGTGTTGCCACGGGGCCTGAAATTCCGCGTCGAACTGCTCGACCCGCAAGCACGCGGGTACGTCGCCGAGAACCATGGCGCGCCACTGCGCCTGCCGGACCTGGGGCCGATCGGCAGCAACGGCCTGGCCAATCCACGGGATTTCCTGACCCCGGTCGCCGCCTACGAAAACCTGCAACAACCGACCACCCTGGTGCAGAAATTCCTCGGCCAGTTGTGGGGTACCGAACTCAATCACTCGCCGCTGAACGTGGTCGCCTGGCACGGCAACAACGTGCCGTACAAGTATGACCTGCGCCGCTTCAACACCATCGGCACCGTCAGTTTCGATCACCCTGACCCATCGATCTTCACCGTGCTGACCTCGCCGACCAGCGTCCACGGTCTGGCCAACCTCGACTTCGTGATCTTCCCGCCGCGCTGGATGGTGGCCGAGAACACCTTCCGTCCGCCGTGGTTCCACCGCAACCTGATGAATGAATTCATGGGCCTGATCCAGGGCGAATACGACGCCAAGGCCGAAGGTTTCTTGCCCGGCGGCGCGTCCCTGCACAGCTGCATGAGCGCCCACGGCCCGGACGGCGAGACCTGCACCAAAGCTATCAACGCGGACCTCAAACCGGCGAAGATCGACAACACCATGGCCTTCATGTTCGAGACCAGCCAGGTGCTGCGCCCAAGCCGCTTCGCCCTCGACTGCCCGCAATTGCAATCCACTTACGACGCCTGCTGGGCCACGCTGCCCGCCACGTTCGATCCGACCCGGAGATAACCCATGACTCAGAATTCCATCACCCGCAGTTGGGTCGCCTCGGCCAACGGTCACGCGGATTTCCCATTGCAGAACCTGCCGCTGGGCGTATTCAGCACCAACGGTTCGGCACCGCGCGCGGGCGTGGCGATTGGCGAACACATCTTCGATCTGCAAGTGGCGCTGGAATCCGGTCTGTTCGACGGCGCCGCGCGCAGTGCAGTCGAAGCCATGCGCGGCGGTCAGTTGAACGCGTTCTTCGAACTCGGCCGCGACGCCCGCGCTGCCTTGCGCGAGCGTCTGCTGGAACTGTTCAGCGAAGGCAGCACTCACCGCGGCAACATTGAAGCCCAGGGCGCAAAACTGCTGCCACTGGCCGCCGATTGCCAGCTGCACCTGCCGGCGCGCATCAGTGACTACACCGACTTCTACGTCGGCATCGAACACGCGCAGAACGTCGGCAAACTGTTCCGTCCGGACAACCCGTTGCTGCCGAACTACAAACACGTGCCGATCGGCTACCACGGTCGCGCGTCCACTGTGCGCGCTTCCGGTGCCGACGTGCGCCGCCCTAAAGGCCAGACCCTGCCGGCCGGTGCGACCGAGCCGACCTTCGGCCCGTGCGCGCGGCTGGACTATGAGCTGGAACTGGGGATCTGGATCGGTCAGGGCAACGAGATGGGCGAGCCGATCGCCATTGGTGATGCCGCCGAACACATCGCCGGTTTCTGCCTGCTCAACGACTGGTCGGCCCGTGACATCCAGGCCTGGGAATACCAGCCGCTCGGCCCGTTCCTGTCCAAGAGCTTCATCACCAGCGTCTCGCCATGGGTGGTGACCGCCGAAGCGCTGGCGCCATTCCGTACCGCGCAGCCGGCGCGTCCGCAAGGTGACCCGCAGCCGCTGCCGTACCTGCTCGACAAGCGCGATCAGGAGGGTGGTGGCTTTGACATCGAGCTGGAAGTGCTGCTGCTCACCGAGAAAATGCGCGAGCAGAACCTGCCGGCCCATCGCCTGACCCTGAGCAACACCCGTTACATGTACTGGACCGTCGCGCAAATGGTCGCGCACCACAGCGTCAATGGCTGCCAGTTGCAGGCCGGTGACCTGTTCGGTTCGGGCACTTTGTCCGGCCCTGAGAACGGTCAGTTCGGCAGCCTGCTGGAAATCACCGAGGGCGGCAAAAAGCCGATCGAACTGGCCTCCGGTGAGGTGCGCAAATTCCTTGAGGACGGCGACGAAATCATCCTGCGCGCCCGCTGCGCCCGCGAAGGTTTTGCCTCCATCGGTTTCGGCGAATGCCGTGGCACCGTGCTGGCGGCGCGCTGACAGGAGCGGCTCATGGATCTCTACACCTATTACCGTTCCACCTCGTCGTACCGGGTGCGGATTGCGCTGGCGCTCAAGGGCCTCGACTATCAGGCGTTGCCGGTCAACCTGATCGCACCGCCCGGTGGCGAGCATCGGCAACCGGCGTACCTGGCGATCAATCCCCAGGGCCGGGTGCCGGCGCTGCGCACTGACGATGGCAAGTTGCTGATTCAGTCGCCGGCGATCATCGAGTATCTGGAGGAGCGTTATCCACAGGTGCCGTTGTTGCCCGAAGACCTCGTTGCCCGCGCCCGGGTGCGCGGTGTGGCGGCGGTGATCGGCTGCGACGTGCATCCGCTGCACAACGTCAGCGTGCTCAATCGCCTGCGCGGTCTGGGGCATGACGAGCCGCAGGTCAACGAGTGGATCGGCCACTGGATCAGTCAGGGGCTGGCGACGGTGGAGCAGTTGATCGGCGACAGCGGCTTCTGTTTCGGCGAGTGGCCGTGTGTGGCGGACGTGTACCTGATTCCGCAGTTGTACGCGGCCGAGCGTTTCAATGTTTCGCTGGAGGCGTATCCACGGATTCGTCGGGTGGCTGCGTTGGCTGCTGAACATCCGGCGTTCATTGCGGCGCATCCGGCGAATCAGCCGGACACGCCGAAGTAGCATTTGATGGCTCCCGTGCAGCGCACGGGAGCCATTACGGTTACCCGCAAAAAATCATAAAAACAAAACAGGTACCTTGCGATGCATAACCAGATTGCCAGCTTTCGGGCGGCACTCGACGCCCGTCCTGTGTCCCGCTTTCAGTGGTTGCTCCTGATTCTTCTCGCCTTGCTGCTGGTCACCGACGGCTATGACGCCCAGGTGCTCGGTTACGTGGTGCCGGCACTGGCGCAGGACTGGGGCCTGGAAAAATCCGCATTCGGTCCGGTATTCAGCGCCAACCTTCTGGGCCTGACCCTCGGTTCGCTCGCCGTGACGCCGCTGGCCGATCGCTTCGGCGTTCGACGGATTCTGCTCGCCTGCGTGCTGATCTACGCCAGCCTCACCGTGCTGATGGTGTTCGCCGATTCCCTGAATACCCTGATGATCGCGCGTTTCATCTGCGGCATCGGCATGGGCGGCGCGATGCCCAGCGCCATGGCGTTGATGTCGGAATATTCACCGCCACGCCTGCGTACGCTGATGGTGACGCTGGCGGCCTGCGGTTTTTCTTTCGGCGGTGCGGCGGGTGGTTTTGTCGCGGCCGGTTTCATTGACCGTTTCGGTTGGCAAGCGGTGTTCCTCGCCGGCGGTGTCACGCCGTTGCTGTTGTTCCCGTTTCTCTGGTGGATGCTGCCGGAATCCTTGCCACGACTGCTGCGTGACGCACCACCCTATGCGCGCCTGCGCAAAGTCACCGCGCGAATGCTGCCAGACTGGCAACCGCCCGCCGCATCGGTTGAGCAGAATGAGCGCGAGCAGGGCAGCAAACTGACCGTGGTGGAGTTGTTCCGCAATGGTTACGCCCGTCCGACCTTGCTGATCTGGGCGACGTTTTTCGTCAGCCTGATCCTGCTGTATTTCATGATCAGCTGGCTGCCGTCGCTGCTGCTCGAAAGCGGGCTGAAACTCAATGAAGCGAACCTGGTGACGTCGATGTTCCTGTTCGCCGGCACGCTCGGCGCGATCTGCATGGCGTGGTTCGCCGACCGCTTGAAAAGCAAGGTGCGACTGCTGTCCGGCGTGTTGGCCGGCGCGGCGGTGTGCACGATCCTGCTGGGCCTGAACCACGACAATCCGCGTTATCTGGTGGCCTGTGTGTTTACGGCGGGGTTTTGCATCATTGGCGGGCAACTGACGCTCAATGCGTTCGCCAGCAATTTCTATCCGGCCCACGTGCGCGCTACCGGCACCGGCTGGGCATTGGGAGTAGGGCGGTTCGGCTCGATTCTCGGGCCGCTGTTCGGCAGCCTGTTGCTGGCAACGCACATTCCGGTGGAGCAGATTTTCTTCTTCTGCGCGATTCCGGCGGTGATTGCGGCGTTGCTGATCATTCAGGTGCGTTCGCCAGCCACTGCGCTTTTCAGTGGACAACCGCGTTCGGTGGCAGATGGCCCAGCCGTTCCGTCAGGCGAAGTCGCTGAATCGGGTCGTCGCTGAGCAATAGCGCATGCTCCAGATCGAAACGCTCGGCGTTCGGGCAATCGAGACGCTGGTACAGACTGGCCCGCGCCAGGTAGTCGGCGGCGCTGGCGTTGCCCAGCTCGAGCACGCGCTCGGCATCGATCAGCGCCGCGATGAAGTCGTCGTGGGTCAGGTGCAACTGGCGCAGGTTGCGTGACAGACGCTGAAGCATTTGCAGAGGAGTGGCAGTCAGCAGGTGGTCGGCGTTGAGTTTCATCTGATGGCCGTACTGGCGATGCAGCAGTTCGCGGCAATCGTTCGGATACAGACGTCGTCCGCCGCACGGATCGAGCAGGTGATCGGCCCCGGGAACCTTGAGCAGGAAATGCCCGGGGAAGTTCACGCCAACCAGCGGAATCTCCAGACCACGGGCCAGTTCCAGAGCGATCAGTGCCAGCGCCAGCGGCTGGCCGCGTTTGGTCTGCATGACTTTGTGCACCATCGCTGCCTGTGGGCGCAACGGTACGAAATCATCCTGGGCAAACCCCAGATCGGTCATGCGCCGCAGCAGCGGTTGCGCCAGCTCGCTGACCGGCAGCAACGGCAAGCCATAGCTGACCCGCTGCTGCAGTTCCTTGAATTCCTGCAACAGCGCTTCGGGATCGGCTTGTTTGTCGTGCTCGGCGGCCATCCACAACGCCGCTTCGAACAGCGCGGGCGGTGAACGGTGCAGACAATCGAAGAAACGTTGGCGCGGACTCATCTAAATCTCCGGGGCATGCCTCGTTTTAGCCCCGTCTTTGCCATTCGTCCAGTGCCGGGCCGCGCTGCCATCGGGTTATGCCACAACCCTGTAATCGGTGGCGGCGCTTATTCCGGTGCGCTTCAGCAATTTTCGGGCGCAAGCCTATACTGGCGTCTACCAGAAGTGATTCGGGAGCCTGCCGATGTTCGCTCTCATGCAAAGCACTCGCCTGGAATCGCTGCACCTTAGCGTTGATCCGGTGTCCGGATTGAAGGCGGTCATTGCCATCCATAACAGTCGCCTCGGGCCAGCCCTGGGCGGGTGTCGTTATCTTGCCTATCCGAACGACGAATCCGCAGTCGAGGATGCCATACGCCTGGCCCAGGGCATGAGCTACAAGGCCGCATTGGCTGGTCTCGCCCAAGGCGGTGGGGTGGCCGTGATCGTGCGGCCGGCCCACGTGGAAAACCGCGCCGCACTGTTCGAAGCCTTCGGCCGTTGCATCGATCAGCTCGACGGGCGCTACATCACCGCCATCGACAGCGGCACTTCGGTGGCGGACATGGATTGCATCGCCCAGCAGACCCAGCATGTCACCAGTACCACCTCGGCCGGCGACCCTGCACCGCATGCGGCGATGGGCGTGTTCACCGGGATTCGCGCCACGGCCATGGCGCGGTTGGGCAGCGACAATCTCGAAGGCTTGCGCGTGGCGATTCAGGGGCTGGGCAACGTCGGTTATGCCCTCGCTGAACAGCTGCACGCTGCCGGTGCCGAACTATTGGTCAGCGACATCGACCACGGCAAAGTGCAACTGGCGATGGAGCAGCTCAACGCCCATCCGATCGCCAACGACGCGTTGCTCAGCACGCCATGCGACATTCTCGCGCCGTGCGGTTTGGGCGGTGTGCTCAACAGCCACACGGTCACCCAGTTGCGCTGCTCGGCGGTGGCGGGTTCGGCCAACAATCAGCTGACGCACCTGGACGTCGCCGATCAACTGGAACGGCGCGGCATCCTGTATGCGCCGGATTACGTGATCAATGCCGGCGGGCTGATCTACGTTTCCCTCAAGCATCGGGGCGAAGAGCTGACGACCATCACTGCGCACCTGTCGAAGATCAGCTCGCGCCTTACCGAAGTCTTCGCCCACGCCCAGGCGGAAAAACGTTCACCCGCGCGGGTGGCTGACGAACTGGCGGAAAAGGTGTTGTACCGCTGAGATTCGTCCGGGCATGAAAAAGCCCCTGAGTCTTTCAACTCAGGGGCTATTCAATTCAGAGGCTTCAATTACTTCGCAGCCTTTGCCGCTTTGGCAGGTTTGGCTGGCGCTTCTACCGGTTCAGCCACGTCTGCTGGCTCGGTTGCCACAACCGGTGCAGCCGGTGCGTTGATTAGCTCCGACAGGGCATCAGGCTGGCTCTTGAACGCCCGGGCGAATACATCGCGGTTCTTCGCCATGAAGATCCCAACTTCTTCCACTTGCTGCTCGCTCAACGATGGAACGGCTTTTTCCAGCACTTCGGCCAATAGTTCGGCCAGTTCGAGCATTTTGTCATGACGGTCAGCTTCGGCTTTATCCATGAACAAGCGCTCCAGATCTCGGCTGCTGCGGTATACCACTTCGACGGCCATTCACCACCTCACATGCCTTCACATTAAGTTGTCTTCGCGACTACTGTATCTATATACAGCGAAAAGGATAAGCGAATCCCTGCGCTTTGGGTAGTGGCTTTTCAATGTAGACCGGATTCGGATTTTGTCAGCCCGACGCCTGCGCACAGGTGCGACCAAACGCCACGGCGCGGGTTTCGCGGCGGCTCGCCATGATGGCGTGGCCTCTTTTCTGCATGCATCTGCGTACGTGCGCAATAACCGTCACGTCCAGCAAGCAACATCCGCTCGAACCGGGCTAAGGAACCTTCATCGTGAAAATCAACTGGGCCGAGAAACTGCGGCAAAACGTGCATCAACTGGCCGAGTCCCTGGGCAACCTGTTCGTCGAGACCTTCCATTACCTGGCGCTGTTCGCCATTGGTGCGGTAACCGCCTGGGCGGCGGTGATGGAATTTCTCGGGATGCTCGAGGAAGGGCACATCAAGATCGATGACATTCTGTTGCTGTTCATCTATCTGGAACTGGGGGCGATGGTCGGGATTTACTTCAAGACCAACCACATGCCGGTGCGCTTCCTGATCTACGTGGCGATTACGGCACTGACGCGCCTGCTGATCTCCAACGTCTCGCACCACAATCCGCCGGACATGGGGATCATTTACCTGTGCGGCGGGATTCTGCTGCTCGCATTCTCGATTCTGGTGGTGCGTTACGCCTCCTCGCAGTTTCCTTCGGTGAAAATCGAGAACCCGCACCGCAAGATCGGCACGGGCTCCAGTGAACATCCGGAAGTGGAGAAGGGCGAACTCTAAAGGCCGGCCGTTGGCCGGGGCTGATGTTTGGCCTGACGCGGTGGCGGAGTGATTGCGTCACCGCGGGTCATGGCGTCGAGTACCGCCATGGCGCTGTGGCCCTGCTCGATGGCGATGCCGAACTGAATGCTTTGCACCAGGCGCTTCAGGCGCTTGGGATCATTGCGCTGTTCGGCGCTGATCATCCGTTTGGCGACGATCCGGCCGCCATTGGAGAGGGTCAGCATGATGCTGCCGTCGAGGCCCTGAATGCTCAGGTTGATCTGATAGTCCGGCGCAAAGGCATCGGTAATGATCTGAAAAGGATTGTCCATGATGCGTCACCGCCTGATTGAACGTGCAGTTGTTGACCGGCCTTGATCGGGTTGGTTCGCCAAACCTGACCATCGGCCCTTCCGTGGTCCTGTCTCCTTCAGCGATGTAGCAAGGGACATGCCGGGAATATTGTCGAACAATGAAACCGGCCAAAAAGAAGGCGAGCCCATGGCTCGCCTTCTTCGTTTACGGCCCGTTTCAGGGCAGAACCGAGTAGATGATCGCTGACAGTGCAATCAGGCCGATCAGCACCACGAACACGTTCGACACCTGGCCCGAATACTGGCGCAAGGCTGGCACACGGCGGATTGCGTACATCGGCATCAGGAACAACAGGCAGGCAATCACCGGCCCGCCAAGAGTTTCGATCATGCCGAGGATGCTCGGGTTGAAGGTCGCCACGGCCCAGCAGCTGAGAATCATGAACAGTGCGGTCGCACGGTTCAGCCAGCTCGCCGACATCACCCGGCCACGGCTGCGCAGGCTTTTGACGATCATGCCCTGAAAGCCTTCGCTGGCGCCGATGTAATGGCCGAGGAAGGATTTGGTGATCGCCACCAGCGCAATCAGCGGCGCGGCGTAAGCGATGACCGGAGTCTGGAAGTGGTTGGCCAGGTACGACAGGATCGAGATGTTTTGCGCCTTGGCCGCTGCCAGGTTCGCCGGCGACAGCGCCAGCACGCAACTGAAGCAGAAGAACATCACGGTCACCACCATCATGCCGTGGGCCATGGCGAGGATGCCGCTGCTCTTGCGCTCGGCCTGGTCGCCGTAGCGTTGTTTCTGCTCGACGGCGAACGCAGAGATGATCGGCGAATGGTTGAACGAGAACACCATCACGGGGATCGCCAGCCACAGGGTCTTGAGGAACACCGACATTTCCATCGGTTCTTGAGCACTGGCGAAGAACGCGCCGTTCCAGTTCGGAATCAGGCTGAAGCCGAGCAACAGCAGCGCGGCGACGAACGGATACACCAGCACGCTCATGGCTTTGACGATCACGCTCTGACCGCAGCGGACGATGGCCATCAGACCGAGGATCAACGCCAGCGACAGTACCGCTCGCGGTGGCGGGGCGATGTGCAATTGATGTTCGAGGAAGCTGCTGAGGGTGTTGGTCAGCGCCACGCTGTACACCAGCAGGATCGGGAAGATCGCGAAGAAATACAGCAGCGTGATCAGCTTGCCGGCACCGATGCCGAAGTGTTCTTCCACCACTTCGGTGATGTCACCGGAGCGGCCGGACAGCACGAAGCGGGTCAGGCCACGGTGCGCGAAGAAGGTCATCGGGAACGCCAGCAACGCCAGGATCAGCAACGGCCAGAAGCCGCCAACACCGGCGTTGATCGGCAGGAACAAGGTGCCGGCACCAATGGCCGTGCCGTACAGGCCGAGCATCCAGGTGGTGTCGAATTTGCTCCAGCCCTTGTGGGCTGTTTCGTTATTGCGTGTGCGGTCTACAGCGGGATTTTCGGCAGCAGGTGTGCGTACATCGGTCATCGTTTTTGCCTCGTTATTATTCTTGCTCGGGCTCACGTGTTACGGGCGGTCAGGGAGTGCTCCTCAGCACTCCACCCAGCTCACGGCCAGGCCGCCCCGTGAAGTCTCTTTGTATTTGTCATGCATGTCGGCGCCGGTATCGCGCATGGTGCGGATCACCCGGTCCAGGGAAATGAAGTGTTTGCCGTCGCCGCGCAGGGCCATTTGCGTGGCGTTGATCGCCTTCACCGCAGCGATGGCGTTGCGCTCGATGCACGGCACCTGCACAAGGCCGCCGACCGGGTCGCAGGTCAGGCCGAGGTTGTGTTCCAGGCCGATTTCGGCGGCGTTTTCCAGTTGCTCGGGCGTAGCGCCCAGCACATCGGCCAGACCCGCAGCGGCCATGGCGCAGGCAGAGCCGACTTCGCCCTGGCAGCCGACTTCGGCGCCGGAGATCGAGGCGTTTTTCTTGCACAGGATGCCGACCGCTGCCGCGCCCAGAAAGAACGCGACCACGTCGTCGTCGGACGCGTCCGGATTGAATTTCATGTAGTAGTGCAGAACGGCCGGAATGATCCCGGCAGCGCCGTTGGTCGGCGCGGTCACCATGCGCCCGCCGGCAGCGTTTTCTTCGTTGACGGCGAGGGCGAACAGGTTGACCCACTCCATCGCCGACAGGGTCGAACTGATGACGTTCGGCTTGCCGATTTCCAGCAGGCTACGGTGCAATTTCGCAGCGCGGCGGGGAACATTCAGACCGCCAGGCAGGATGCCTTCGTGACGCAGGCCTTGCTCGACGCATTCGCGCATCACCGACCAGATGTGCAGCAGGCCCTGACGGATCTCGGCGTCGCTGCGCCAGGCCCGTTCGTTGGCCATCATCAGTTCGGACACCCGCAGGTTGTGTTGCTTGCACAGCGCCAGCAGTTCGACGGCGCTGGAGAATTCGTAAGGCAACTCGACGTCGCCGGCCGGCGCTACGCCGGATTCGGCTTCGGCCGCTTCGATGATGAAACCGCCGCCGACGGAGTAGTACGTTTGCTCGAACAGTTGGCCGGATGCACCGAAGGCCGTCAGCGACATGGCGTTCGGGTGGTAGGGCAGGCTCTCGTCCAGCAGCAGGAGATCGTGCTGCCAGTTGAAGGCAATTGAACGTTCACCGACCAGAAACAGTTGGCCGGTCTCGCGCAGTTGCTGGATACGAGGCTCGATGGTCGACGGATCAATGCTGTCCGGCCATTCGCCCATCAAACCCATGACCGTCGCGCGGTCAGTGGCATGGCCGACACCGGTGGCCGAAAGCGAGCCGTACAAACGGATTTCCACCCGCTGCACATCGTTCAGCAAATGCTGGTCGATCAGCGCCTGGGCGAAGGTCGCGGCGGCGCGCATCGGGCCGACGGTGTGGGAACTGGACGGGCCGATGCCGACTTTGAATAGATCGAAAACACTGATAGCCATGCTAAACCCTTACAAGCAATGGAGTAGGAATCGCTGCCATTTTTTGTAGGACAAGCGCAATGTCGGCGATACTGCCTACCTCGCTTCGACGTGACTAACGAAACTTCCTAAGTAAGCCTTTAGCAGGACTAAACCATGAGTCGTCAATTGCATGCCCAGACTTACGTCTGGCTGCAGGTGTTTTCCTGTGCCGCGCGGCACCTGTCATTCACCCGTTGTGCCGAAGAACTGCACATCACGCCGGGGGCGGTGAGTCAGCAAATCCGACAGCTGGAAGAGCGGCTGGGATTTCGCCTGTTTCATCGCCGTGCGCGAGGCGTGGAGTTGAGCGCGGAAGGGCAGCGACTGGCGATCACGGTCAACGAGGCTTACGGCAGCATCGACGCGGAATTGCGTCGGCTGGATGCGGGGATGATCAGCGGGATTCTGCGGGTGCGCTCGATTCCATCGTTCCTCAGCAAATGGCTGACCCCGCGCCTGCCGCGCCTGCAACAGCGTTACCCGGACATCCAGCTGCGGCTGGTGGCCGAGGACAGCAGCGTGCCGTTGCATGAGGGGGATTTCGACCTGGCGATCGACCTGAACGACGGCAGTTATCCGGGACTGTTATCCACAGCCTTGCTCGACGAGCAGATATTTCCGGTGTGCGCACCGGGCCTGTTGCGCGGACGGCCGCCGCTGCACGGGCCGGCGGATCTGGTGCACTTCCCGCTGTTGCATGACATCACCGCTTGGCGCGGCAGCTATGAATACGCGGAGTGGGAGTTTTATCTGAATGCCATCGGTTTCGAGGGTGCCGATGTGCGGCGCGGGCACACGTTCAATCGCAACCACCTGACCATCGAAGCGGCGATTGCCGGCATGGGCGTGGCGATTGCCCGGCGCACGCTGCTCAACGACGAGCTGGAGCGAGGGACGTTGATCGTGCCGTTCGGGATTTCGGTGCCCAATCACAAGCGCTATGTCTTGCTTTATGCGCCGGGGGCCCTGAGCCATCCGGGGGTGCGGGCGGTGCATGACTGGCTGGTGGAAGAGGCGGGGATTTTTCGCAGCCTGCACCCGTTGGGTGATGGCCAATTGTGAGCAGATTTTTCGGGGTGGCGGGGCAACCCAACTCCCGACCTTACCAGCGCTTTACTCGGTTGTCCGGCTTTTTTTGCGAATGAATATTTATCTTTTTTCAGGGGTTGAAATGTTCGTCCGGCGGGCCGATTGTTGTAATCAAGAGGTCACGAAATCCTGTTCCAGGCCTCTTGCGAGCTAGCTGAAATAAGGGATGAACTATGCAAATCCAAGTCAACAGCGACAACCATATTCAAAGCAGCAAACGACTGGAGGAGTGGGTACGCACCACAATTGAGAGCACGCTCGACCGTTATGAGGAAGACCTGACCCGTGTCGAAGTCCACCTGAGCGACGAGAACGGTGACAAACCAGGTCCTCATGATTTGCGCTGCCAACTGGAAGCGCGGCCAAAAGGCCATCAACCGATTTCCGTCACCCACAAAGCCGATTCGCTGGAACAGGCGATCGATGGTGCAGCCGAAAAACTGGAGCACGCGCTGGAGCACCTGTTTGGCAAACTGCGCGGCAAACCGCGAGCCGCTGTGGTGCCATTCACAAGCAAAGCCAATGACAAGCTGTTGGCGGAGGAGTTTGACGAGAACGAACAGGCAGCGATCAACAGTTGATGCGCTGATTTTCCAAGCCACCCAATGAGAAAGGGCCTGCAATTGCAGGCCCTTTCTGTTTTCAACAGGATCAGAAAGCCACGGAGGTCTGCACGTACACCGTGCGCGGCTCGCCGACATACTTGCCCTTGTTGTTGTCATCGAACGAGCGGGTGAAGTATTGCGTGTTGAAGATGTTCTTCACCCCCACCGCCACGTTCAGGTCCGACAGCTGCGGGCCGAAGTCATAACCGGCACGGCTGCTGAACAGCATGTAGCCGGGGATCTTGCCGGTGCTGCCGTCGGCGCTTTCTTTCGAGGTGTTGGCGTTGTCGGCGAACTGGTCGCTCTGGAAGCTGCTGTCCAGGTTGAGTTTCCATGGCCCTTCGGTGTAACCGACGCCGATCGTGCCTTTGTGTTTCGACGAGAACGGCACACGATTGCCCTTGTTCGGCCCGTCTTCGCGGATGGTCGCGTTCACATAGGCGTAAGTGGCGTAAACATCGAAGCCGGCCAGCGCCGGGCTCAAGTCGTCGAGAGCATAATTGATGCTGGTCTCGATGCCCTGATGCCGGGTTTCGCCACGGGCGATCACCGAATCATTGGTCTGGTTGCTTTCGTACTGGTTGTCGAAGTTGATCAGGAACGCGCCGATTTCCGCTCGCAGGGCACCGTTGTCGTAACGGGTGCCGACTTCCCAGGTGCGGGCCTTCTCCGGTTTTACTTCGCCGCTGCTGACGCGGTTGGGCATCTGGCTGTATTGCACGCTACCGAACGAACCTTCGGTGTTGGCGTACAGGTTCCAGCTGTCGGACAGGTGATACAGCACGTTCAGCGCCGGCAGCGCGGTGTTGTAGTCACCCTTGTATTTGACGTTGGTCAGGTTGTTGGTCTGTTGCGATTCGATCATCTCGTAGCGCACACCCGGGGTGATCGTCCACTTGCCGATGTCGATCCGGTCATCGACGAAAAACGCATTGGCTTCGGTGCCGCCGCGCGTGTCGCGGTCATTGCGGCTATTGGTGGTCGGGTACTCATTGCTGCTGATCGGCGTGCGATAGCGCAGTTCGTGGCCGGCCTCGTTGATATAGCGATAGCCGACGCCGACTTCATGGCTGGTGGCGCCGAGGTCGAAGCCTTGAGCGAAACGGGTTTCCAGACCGCGAACCCAATACTCGCGCGGCGACAGGGAGAGGAAGGTGCCCTGGTCCAGATAACCGCTGCGCAGGGTCTTGGTGAAGAAAGTATTGGCGGTGAATTCGCGGCGGTCTTCCTGATAGCGGTAGCCGACATTGAACATCGTGCGACGGCCCCAGAACTGGTCTTTCGGCCGGGTCGACTGATACGGGTCGGCATCGTAATCGGCGACGTTCAGGCCGCCCGGCATGTCGGCCTTGCCTTCGTAATACTGGGCCATGGCGTTGAAGCTGTTGGCTTCGTCGAGCTGGTATTTGCCCTTGAGGATCAGGTCGTCGATTTCCGTGTCGCTGTGTTCGCGCCAGTCGCCGCCTCGAGTGCCGGAGTACAGCAGGGCGCCGCCCAGGCCGTTGGCATTGGTGCCGCCGGCCAGCAGGTTGGCGCTGGTCTTGAAGCCGTCGTGGCTGGACGATGGGCTGGTTTCGGTCTGGAAGCCGCCCTTGACGGTCGGCTCGTCCGGAATCGCCCGGGTCACAAAGTTGACCACGCCGCCGACGTTCTGCGGGCCGTAACGCACGGCGCCGCCGCCGCGCACCACGTCCACCGCATCCATGTTGCCCATGCTGATCGGCGCGAACGACAACTGCGGCTGACCGTAAGGCGCGAACGGCACCGGAATGCCGTCCATCAACACCGTCGAACGTGCGGCCAGGCGCGGGTTGAGACCGCGAATACCGAAGTTCAGCGCCATGTCGTGGCTGCCGGTGCCGTTGTTTTCCGGCGCGTTGACCCCGGGAATGCGGTTGAGCACATCGCGGGCCTGAGTCGCGCCCTGGCGTTCGAATTCTTCGCGGCGGATCACGTCACGGGCACCGGGATGTTCGAAGACGTTGACCTGCGCCGCTTCACCCAACCAGTCGCCGACCACTCTCGAGGTGTCCAGCTCCAGTGCGCCGTCGTTCGACGGTTGCAGGCTGAAGGCATTGCCACCTTCGGCGCGGGCTTGCAGACCAGTGCCTTCGAGCAGCGCGTTCAGACCTTGCTCGGCTGTGTAGCTGCCTTCTAGGCCACGGCTCTGCACGCCGCTGGTGACTTGCGAGCCGAACGAAATCAGCACACCGGCTTCACGGCCGAACTGGTTGAGGGCGTTCTCCAACGACGACGGGGCGATGTGATAAGCCTTGGTGTCGGCAGCCTGCGCAAGGGGCAGGGCGCTGAAGCTCAGGCTGGCGCCGAGGACGAGGTTACGCAGGGTTCGGGCCAGCGGCGTGAGGCGGGTGGGTTGCATGAAGGACAGTCCTGAGAAGGTTGAATCAAGGGGGCTTTCCTTCTCTGTCACGCCAGATCTGAAAAACGGCTCATTTATTTTTACGGGGGACGCGGAGCGTCCCGGGGCTGCGTTCCCACGCAGAGCGTGGGAGCGATCAGGCTCTGGCTTCGACCGTCACCCAATAGCGAGTAAAACGCTTCACTTTCACGGGCAGGCTGATTTCCAGCAGGTCGAGAATCCGCTCGCTGTCGTCCAGTGGATAAGTCCCGGAGATCAGTAAATCAGCGACTTTCGCATCGCAATGGAGCTGCCCGCGACGGTAGCGACCGAGTTCATCGAGGAAATCGCCAAGGCGCATGTGTGCGGCCACCAGCATGCCGTCGGCCCAGGCACCGCTGTTGGCGTCCAGTGGTTTGGCGTCAATGATGGAGGTGGCGCTGAAACTCAGTTGTCGGGCGACCGGCAGCAGCATCGGCGCGCGACCTTGCGCGTTCAATTCGACCCGACCTTCAAACAGTGCGATCTGTGTACGGTCGGCAAACTGCCGCACGTTGATCCGCGCACCCTGGGTTTTCAACAGGCCTTGGGCGGTTTGCACTTCGAAGGATTGAGTGGCGGTCAGCAGCATTTCGCCTTCGAGCAGGCGGATCAGGCCATCGCCCCGGACATCCGCCGCGCTGGCGGTGTTGAGCTGCAATTGGCCGCCGGCGCCGAGCGAGATCTTGCGTCGCTGACCGATCGGGCTGCGGTAATCGGCCAGCAGCGATGGCAGAGGATTGTGCTCGCGCATGCCCCAGGTCACCGCCGAGCCAGCGCCGAGAATCAGCAAAAATTTGAGTGCCTGACGACGGCTGCCGGACTTCGGCGCATTCAACGCGGCGTGGGCCAGTGGCGACGACAACCCGCGCAACCGCGAATTGACTCGCTGAATGTGCTCCCAAGCGCGGCGGTGTTCGCTGTGGGCGTCGATCCATTGCTGCCAGGCTTGTTGCTGACGCGGGTTCAAGGGGCCCTGCTGCATTTCCAGCAACCAGTGCACCGCCTGTTCGGCGACCTGCGCGGAAAAATCCATCGGCGGGTTCACAGGGCGAAGTAGCAGCGCATCGCCGCTTTATTCAGATGACGTTTGACCGTGGCGACGGAAATGCCCAGTTCGGTGGCGATCTGCGGATAGGTCAGGCCATCGACCTGCGCCAGCAGAAATGCGCGTTTGACGGCGCGCGGCAGACCATCGAGCAACTGATCCAGCTCCATCAGGGTTTGCAGGATGATCGCTTTCTCTTCTTCTGAAGGCGCGACCATTTCCGGCATCTGCGCGAGGGTGTCGAGATAGGCGCGCTCCAGGTCCTGGCGGCGGTAATGGTTGAACAGCACGCGCTTGGCCAAGGTGGTGAGGAATGCGCGCGGCTCGATGATCACCGCCGGCTCGCGGGCGGTCAGCAGCCGAATGAAGGTGTCCTGGGCCAGGTCGGCGGCGCTGTCCGGGCAGCCGAGTCTGCGCCGCAGCCAGCCGGTGAGCCAGCTGTGGTGGGCCTGGTAGAGCGATTCGACAGGATGGGCGGACGACAACGGCATCACTCCGGGCGCATGCGGGATGCGTTAGAGAACAAGAATGGTTCGCATTGTAGGGCTGTCAGGGATGCCCGGCAATCAGACTCTTTTGCGTATGAGAATATTTATCATTAATATTGCTCACCTGTCGTTCGGCGTCTTGGTCGGACGTTAATCGTTTCAGGGTCGAAACATGAAAGCCAAACTCGCCGCACTCCCCATGTCCTATCGTCTGGCCGTCACTTCGCGGGTGCTCGCGGCGGTGTTTGGCGGCTATCTGGTCGCGGCGCTGGCCAGTGTCACGCTGACGCTGTGGCTGCCGCTGAACCGTGCCGAGGCGGTGGTGACCGGCATGACCGTTTCGTTTCTGGTCTATCTGGTGGCGGTGCTCTGGTGTTTCGCCTGTCGCACGGCGTGGTCGGCGTGGGTCGGTCTGCTGGTGCCGAGCGTGATTCTGGCGACTGTTTCCGGGGCTGCGCGCGGTCTGGGTCTGGCATGAAAGAGGGTTTTCGGCAGGCGATGGCCTGGCTGCATACATGGACCGGGCTGGTCTTCGGCTGGCTGTTGTTCGCGATTTTCCTGACCGGGACGCTGGCCTATTTCAAGGACGAGATCAATCACTGGATGCAGCCGGAAATCCCGTCACGCCCGCTCGATGCCGCCGCGAGCCTGACGCTTGCTCAAACCTATCTGCAGCAGCGTGCACCCGACGCGCCGAGCTGGCAGATCACGCTTCCCGATGCGCGCGATCCCGGAATATCTGTAAGTTGGCAGCAAGCCCCGGCCAGACCCGGCGAGCGCGGCAGATTCACCGAAAAGATCCTCGACGCTCAGACCGGTGCCGAAGTGCCCGTGCGCAAAAGCTTTGGCGGCGAGTTCTTCTACCGCTTTCACTTCCAGCTGCAAATGCCTTATCCGTGGGGTCGCTGGCTGGCGACCAGCGCTGCGATGGTGATGTTCATCGCACTGATCACCGGCATCATTACCCACAAGAAAATCTTCAAGGACTTCTTTACCTTCCGTCCGCGCAAAGGCCAGCGCTCCTGGCTCGACGGACATAACGCGGTGGGCGTGCTGGTGCTGCCTTTTCACCTGATGATCACCTACAGCAGTCTGGTGATCTTCATGGCGATGGTGATGCCGGCGAGCCTCCTGGTGTCCTATGGCAGCGATCGCAGTGCGTTTTACGACGAAGTGTTTCCCGAAGCGCCCACACCGGAGCGCGCAGGCATACCCGCCACATTACCTGCAATGGCGCCGCTGCTGGCGCGTGCGAGCGAACAATTGGGCGGTGGTAATGTTGCGCGGGTGACCGTGATCAACCCCGGCGACGCCAATGCCTCCGTGCAGGTGGCGCGTGCCAGCTCCGACAGGATCACCTACGAATACGGTAACGACGTGACCTTCAATGGAGTGAGCGGGCAAATCCTCGATGCGACTCCGGCCAAGCCGCTGCCGATGGCGATTGCCGGCAGTTTTTATGGTCTGCACATCGGCCACTTCGCCGGCCCGGTGCTGCGCTGGCTGTATTTCATCTGCGGCCTGGCCGGCACGGCAATGATCGGCACCGGACTGGTGATCTGGCTCGGCAAGCGTCAGCTCAAACACGCCAAAACCGGGGTGATGCCGTTCGAACTGCGGCTGGTCGAAGTGCTGAACATCGCCAGCATGGCCGGGCTGATCGGTGCGGTGGCGGCGTTCTTCTGGGCCAACCGTCTGTTGCCACTGAGTCTCGACGGCCGAGCCAACTGGGAAGTGAACACATTCTTCATCGCTTGGACATTGAGCCTGGTGCATGCGTTGCTCCGGCCCGGTCGCAAAGCCTGGGTCGAACAATTGACGCTGGCAGCGCTGCTGTTCACCACGGTGCCGTTGCTCAACGCGTTGACCACTGCGCATCACCTCGGCGTCACGCTGGCGCAGAAGGACTGGGCATTGGCCGGTTTCGACCTGACCTGTCTTGCTGCCGGTCTGCTTCTGGCGTGGGCTGCCTGGAAAATGCAGCGTGCCGCTCACACCGTCCGAGTGGAAAAAACACGTCGTGAAACGACCCGGCCGATCACGCTTGAGCAGGGGACGCGCTGATGTTGCTGGCGCTGTTGCTGTGTTACGTCGGATTCACAGCGTTGTGCCTGTCGATGCCACGGCATCACGATGAGCTGCTGGGTCGCAAGCCCTCATCCCGACGAGTTAGAAATCTGAAGCTCGCCGGTTGGTTGCTGCTGTGCCTTTCACTCTGGGCCGCCGTGGCTGCCAAAGACTGGGGATTTGGTCTGGTCGACTGGTTCGCCGTGTCGATGTTCAGCGCATTGTTGCTGGTGCTGCTGATGCCGTACCGACCAAAACTGGCATTGTCGCTGGCGGCGTTGAGCCTGTTGGCTGCGCCCGTCGCCGCATGGGCGTGGTGGTGACATGCTGATCGGCCATCCTCCCGAACACCGTGACGACGAGCCCCATGGCGCCCGTGCGCATTTTCTTCAGGTGTTCCTGTCCCAGCGTTCGCAGATGGAAGCGCTGGTGAGCCGGCGCGTCGGTTGCCGGGCGACCGCGGCGGATCTGGTGCAGGACCTGTTCCTGCGTTTCTGGCGTCGGCCGCTGGTGCAGGTCGAAGAACTCAGCACTTATCTTTTGCGCTGCGCCGGCAATATCGCCATCGACCATTTGCGCAGCGAAGGCGCGCGAGTTCGAGTCACCGAAGGCTGGCAACCGGACGAGCCGGACAGCAGCGCCAGCGAACCGCAGGCGGCGCTCGAAGCGGGCAACGATTTGCGCCACGTCGAGGCGGCGTTGCGCGCGCTGCCCGAGCGCACGCGGCAGATCTTTTTGCTCAATCGCATCCACGGGCGCAAGTACGCCGAGATCGCCAAGGCCATGGGCCTGTCCCAAAGCGCTGTGGAAAAACATATGATGCGCGCCCTCGAGGCCTGCAAGGCCAGCCTGCGCGAACCCGCGCCACGCATGCCAGGGAAAGCACCGTGAACAACACCGAACGCGTCGTACCGACGCCCGCGCAGGAACAGGCCGCTTTTGCCTGGCTGAGCCTGCTGCACGACCGCCCGAGCACCGGTGATCAACTGACCTTCAGCCAGTGGCTGCACGCTGACCCGGCTCACGCCGAGGCCTACGCCCAGGCGCAGGTGGTTTGGGAATTGAGCGAAGGGCCGGCGCGCACTCTGGCCGATGAAGACGCGCTGGCGTTGCAGGGTTTGCTCAATGCGATGGACCAACCGCGCCGTGTACCGGTTCGACGCTGGGCCGGCGCGCTGGCCATGGCGGCCTGTCTGTTGTTGATGATCAGCCTCGGCACAGGTTGGCAGCCGCAGCGCTGGATCGATGATCTGGGCGCCGATTACGTGTCGGCACCGGGCGAGATCCGCACCGTGATCCTCGCCGATCAATCGCAGGTGACGCTGGACGCCGACAGCGCCATCGCCGTGGATTTCAGTCACGGCGAGCGGCATGTGCAACTGCGCCGGGGCGCCGGATTTTTCAGCGTGACTCACACGGGCGATCCTTTTGTGGTGGAGGCCGAGAAAGGCCAGGCGCGAGTGTTGGGCACGCAGTTCGAAGTGCGCCTGCAACCGCAAGGTGCCCAAGTGACAGTGCTGTCCGGACGCGTCGGCGTGACGGCATCCCGCGATGGCCAACAGCAGGTTCTGACCGCTGGCCAGCAAGTGGCGTACGGCGCAGGCACCGCGGAAAAACTCCACGCCGTGGACAGTGAAGCGCAACTGGCATGGCGTCAGGGCTGGCTGACTTACTACAAGTCGACACTGGCCGATGTGGTGCAGGATCTGCGGCGTTATTACCCCGGGCGCATCGTGTTGCTCAACGACGAACTGGGCGCGCGCAAGGTCAGCGGCAGCTTTCCGAGCAAGGATCCGCAAGCCGTGCTGAATTCGCTGCAAGGGGTGTTGGGATTAGAGCAGCATCAGGTGTTGGGCAAGCTGATCATCCTGCGCTGAAAATATTTTCAAATTTGTGGTGAGGTAAATCCCGACGCCATCCGTGTAGTGACTGAAACTGCGAGTCATTCGCATCCGTTGCGGTTCTACACAGGTCATGAGCAATGAAGTCCAGGGCAAAATCGGGTTCGGTCAAACAGTGGTTAGGCGTTTCGGCCTTGAGTTTTTCGGCATTGGCCCCGTTGCCGCTGAGCGTGGCGCTGGCCGCTGAATCCGTCAGCAGTCAGCTGCAAAAGCAATTCAGTTTTTCTCTGGCTGCCAAACCGCTGCCGCAAGCCCTGAGCGACTTCAGTCGCGTGACCGGGCAGAGCGTGGTCTACACCGATGAAGCCCCTTACGGCCTGACCGCACCGCCGATCAACGGCCAGATGAGTGCCGAACAGGCGCTGCAACGTCTGCTCACCGGCTCCGGCCTGACCTTCCGCCGCACCGACAGCCATACCCTGGCGCTCGAACCGCAACCGACCGCAGGCGCATTGAACCTCGGTGCGACCACCATCACCTCGGTGGCCAACCAGCCGATGAGCTACCAGCCACCGGAAACCAGTTCGGTGATGCGCTCTTCCGCTTCGCTTCAGGAAATCCCCCAGACCGTCAACGTGATTGCGGCCCAGGTCATTCGCGATCAGGCTCCGCGTAATCTCGATGATGCACTGGCCAACGTCAGCGGCATCACCCAGGGCAACACCTTGGGCAGCACCCAGGATTCGGTGATGACCCGCGGCTTCGGCGACAACCGCAACGGCTCGATCATGCGCGACGGCATGCCGGTGGTGCAGGGCCGTGGCATGAACGCGACCGTGGATCGCGTCGAAGTGTTCAAGGGCCCGGCCTCGCTGCTTTACGGGATTCAGGACCCGGGCGGCGTGGTCAACATGGTCAGCAAGAAGCCTGAGCTGACTCAGTACAACGCGCTGACCCTGCGCGGCTCGACCTACGGTGACGGCAAGAATGGCAGCGGCGGCTCCTTCGACAGCACCGGTGCGCTGGGGGATTCCGGTCTCGCGTATCGCATGGTGCTGGACCACGAAGACGAAGATTACTGGCGCAACTTCGGTACTCACCGTGAATCGCTGATTGCGCCGTCGCTGGCCTGGTATGGCGAGCGCACCAAGCTGTTGTTTGCCTACGAGCACCGTGAATTCCTGACCCCATTCGATCGTGGAACCCTGATCGATCCGCGCACCAACCATCCGCTGGATATCTCGCGCAACGAACGTCTCGACGAGAAATTCAACGACATGGAAGGGCGTTCGGATCTGTATCACTTCGAGGCCGACCACGAACTCAACGACGACTGGAAAGCCCATTTCGGCTACAGCTGGAACCGCGAAACCTACGACGCCAGCCAGGTCCGTGTAACCGCGATCGACACCAAAAAAGGCACCTTGACCCGCAGCATGGACGGCACCCAGGGCGCGATCAGCACCGACCGCTTCACCACCGCCAGCCTCGAAGGCAAGGTCAACGTGCTGGGCATGCAGCATGACCTGGTGTTCGGCGTCGACGACGAATACCGCAAGATCTACCGCGCCGACCTGATCCGCCAGAAAAGCCTGAGCACCTTCAGCTACGTCAATCCGGTCTACGGCCGCGAAGTCGAAGGCACCACCGTCAGCCCGGCGGACAGTGCGCAAACCGATCTGCTGCGCAGTGATTCGGTGTTCCTGCAGGACTCGATCCACCTCAATGACCAGTGGATTCTGGTGGCCGGCGGGCGCTTCCAGGAGTACGACCAGTACGCCGGAAAAGGCGTGCCGTTCAAGGCCAACACCGACAGCAACGGCCAGAAGTGGGTGCCGCGCGCGGGTCTGGTGTATCGCTACACCGACGAACTGTCGTTCTACGGCAGCTACACCGAATCGTTCAAACCGAACTCGACCATCGCTCCGTTGAGTGGTAGCAGCACCGTGCTCGACGGCAGCATTGCGCCGGAAGAGGCCAAGTCCTGGGAGCTGGGCGCACGCCTCGACATGCCGGGTCGCATCACCGGCAACATCGCGCTGTTCGACATCAAGAAACGCAACGTGCTGGTGGCCAACGCCGAAGGCCCGACCACGATCTACAGCGCCGCCGGTGAAGTGCGCTCCCGTGGCCTGGAAGTGGATCTGACCGGCCAGCTCAGCGACCGCTGGAGCATGATCGGCAGTTACGCCTACACCGACGCCGAGGTTACGGAAGATCCGGACTACAAAGGCAACAGGCTGCAGAACGTGGCGAAAAATACCGGCTCGCTGTCGGCAGTCTACGACTTCGGCAGCGTGATCGGTGGCGATCAACTTCGGGTCGGCGCCGGTGCGCGCTATGTCGGTGAACGAGCGGGTAACGCAGTGAATGATTTCGATCTGCCGAGCTACACCGTGGCCGATGCGTTCGCCACCTACGACACCAAGGTTGAGGGGCAGAAGGTCAAGTTCCAGCTCAACGTGAAGAACCTGTTCGACCGCACCTACTACACCTCGGCGGCGAGCCGGTTCTTTGTGTCGATGGGCGACTCGCGGCAGATTTTGTTGTCGAGCACGCTGGAGTTCTGATCAGCGCAAAAACGCCTGGCGATACTCGCCGGGCGTTCCCCCCAGCACCTGACGGAAGCGATTGGTGAAGTGGCTGGCGCTGGCAAATCCGCACGCTAGGGCAATCTCGCCCAACGGCAACGCTGTCCTGCGCAACAACTCCCGCGCCCGGCTCAAACGCCGTGCCAATACATACTGATGCGGCGGTAGACCGAAGCTCACCCGGAACATCCGCGCAAAGTGGTATTCCGACAACGCACACAACCCGGCCAGTTGCCCGAGGCTGATCGGCTCGGCCAGTTGGCTGTCGATGAATTCCACCAGTTGCCGACGTTGATGCGGCGCCAGTCCACCCTTGAGACGCAAGCCCTGACGTACCCCGACCTGACTCAACAGGGTATGGCTGATCAGTTCGTGGGCCAGGCTGCTGGTCAGCAGACGTTCGCCGGGTTCGTCCCAGTTCAAGGTCAGTAACTGGCGAAACCGTTGGGCCTGTTGTGGATCTTCCAGAAACGTCTGTTCGCGAAGCTGCATTTCCCGGGGCTCGCGATCCAGCAGCGTGACGCACCCCAGGGCAAATTGTTCGGCGCTGAAATACAGGTGAGCCAGACGAATGTCGCCGTTAATGACCCAACCCGATTCGTGGTCGGCCGGCAGGATGCACAGCTTGTCCGGGCCGCCCTTGTGGCCGGGTTCGCCACGACGGAAGGTGCCGGTGCCGCCGGCGATGTAGCAGGAGAGGGTGTGATGGCTCGGCGCTTCGTATTCCTGGGCGTCGTGGTGATTGGTCCACAAAGCTGCAGACAGGCCGTCACCCAACTCGGCGCTGTGCACCAGGCGTGCATTGAGCGAATTGTTGAGGGCTTGAAAGACTTGCAGGGTATCGATGGCGGCCATAGTCGGTTCTCTTCAACGCCTTGCATCCTACTCCGTAGATTCTGCGCTGCCAGCCTGTGCCTCTTAAAAACCGCAAGTTTTCGCAAGTCATGAAAAAAGTATCAACGGTTGGTTTTTTAGTGCATTTAGTACTTTAAGACTGTCAGAACTGACAGTTGGTAGATGCGGTGAATAAGCATTAGATGTGGGTTCACGATCCAGGTCTAAAAGGTGAAACATCATGGCGGAAGAAAAATTGTGGGAGGAAGGATTTGAAGGCGTGACTCCAGGCCGGCATCAGATCCTCAAGCTTGCCCATTTTGATATTGAACTAAAAACGACATGGGGAGCTGCAGATGTTCCATTGAACTGTCGTAATGCTACACCGACGGAAACTGCCGCTGGATTCCTAGGCAATGTGCTTGAGTTTTCTGGTGACCCCATGTCCGAAGGTGTGCGCGCACAAATGAAGGTTACCCTGAAATCGGAGGAGCGAATTCTGCGCATCAGATGCAAATTGATTTCCACGTTCAACGCAGTTGTCCAGATTTTCAATCAGGATGGTCGATTTGTGGATGAAATCAACGTGAGTGACGGTCAGTTCGACTACTCAATTCGTGATAGTCAGTGGGACAGCATTGGTTGGTTGTCTATGTTTTACACACTCGATTATTCCGGCCCCACTGTCGATGGTTTTGAAGGTTATACGTGGAAAGTATAGTTTTTCGGATGGCCCAGAACGTTGCAGATCCAGTCGGTCTGCAACGTTGTTGCGCAAATTGTATTGGTACCGGGCTTTCTGGTGATGTTCTCGTTGAGACTCACCGCCTGTTCTCACATCTCCGCAGTCTTGAATACTTCGTGCAGTGCGGGTAGTTAAAAAGAGCAATTTTTTGCAAGCGTGAAAGGTCGTCCTCAGCAGACACTGAAACCCAATCGAGGAGTGTCTGCCATGAACCTGTCGTTGTATTTGTTGACCGTGCTGATCTGGGGCACCACCTGGATCGCCTTGAAGTGGCAGCTGGGCGTGGTGGCGATTCCGGTGTCGATCGTCTATCGCTTCGGTCTCGCCGCGCTGGTCCTGTTTGCGCTGTTGCTGATCAGCCGGCGCCTGCAACCGATGAACCGGCGCGGGCATCTGATCTGTGTCGCGCAGGGCTTGTGCCTGTTCTGCGTCAATTTCATGTGCTTTCTGACTGCCAGCCAATGGATTCCCAGCGGTCTGGTGGCGGTGGTGTTCTCTACTGCGACCTTGTGGAATGCGCTGAATGCGCGAGTGTTCTTCGGCCAGCGTATCGCGCGTAATGTGCTGATGGGCGGGGCGCTGGGACTTGGCGGTCTGGGCCTGTTGTTCTGGCCTGAGCTGGCCGGGCATCACGCCAGTCCGCAAACTCTGCTCGGCCTTGGCCTGGCACTCTGCGGCACCTTGTGTTTCTCGGCGGGCAACATGCTCTCGAGCCTGCAACAGAAGGCTGGCCTCAAGCCGCTGACGACCAATGCGTGGGGTATGGCTTACGGTGCAGCGATGCTGTCGGTGTGGTGCCTGGTCAAGGGCATTCCGTTCGAGATGGAATGGACGTCGCGCTACATCGGCGCCTTGCTGTACCTGGTCATTCCCGGGTCGGTGATCGGCTTCACCGCGTACCTGACACTGGTCGGTCGTATGGGACCAGAGCGCGCGGCTTATTGCACGGTGCTGTTCCCGGTGGTGGCGCTGAACGTATCGGCCTTTGCCGAAGGCTATCAATGGACGGCGCCGGCGTTGGCTGGACTGGTGCTGGTGATGCTGGGCAATGTGTTGGTGTTTCGTAAACCGAAGGCGCTAGTGTCGCCGGTACAAGGAAAGTTGGCGTGAGATAAACGAGCGCTGAACTTCAGCGCTCGACTTTCAATGTGATGTAGATCATCACCGGGAATATAAAGTCAACAATATGCCGTGCCCAGTCCTTGGCATTCCAGGATTGAGAGGTGTCCATGTCAAACCATTCCACACCTACAGTTTGCAGGCAGACGTAGTAAATGAATATTGCTGCCAGTATTCCCATGATCGAGAAACTTTTTGCCTCGTGAAATAACTCTGCCGAGGCGTTGATGTTTCGATATAGCTGATAGGTGCCTATCAGGCACAGCACCGTATAGGTGACTTCCATCGTGATGATGAACCAGTAGATCCGGTGGTGAATCATTGGCGAGTCAATGGCTCGATACTTGATGTTTTCACTGCTGGTGGTCGTGTCCATGCTCAGGATATGGGAAACGTAAGTGTAGTTTGAGTCATAGTCGGTGAAATTGTGGATCATCACCAGTACGCCAAAGAAACTGATGTAAGCCATTAATATGACTTTGCTGTAGCGGATGATTTTGTCGGTCGTCAGGATGTTCATGATTTAAGTTCTCCATAGCGTTTGTCGATAATTCGGCAGCCAGGGAGAGCTTATAATGCTGTTGTTTGAATTGGTTTGCTGTTCAATTTCAATTTGTGTATGGCGTAACTAACGGGCAAGTGCAGTCATGCACTTGCCCGTACTTTTTTATCCGCGCCAGACTTGTGGATTGACCAGATCCTGCGGCCGTTCGCCGAGCAGCGCGCTGCGCAGGTTGGTCAGTGCGCGGTTGGCCATGGCTTCGCGGGTTTCATTCGTCGCCGAGCCGATGTGTGGCAGGGTGACAGCGTTTTTCAACTGAAACAGCGGCGACTCGGCCAGCGGTTCTTTCTCGTAGACGTCGAGGCCGGCACCGCGAATGCGGTTGTTTTGCAGGGCTTCGATCAGTGCCGGCTCGTCGACTACCGGGCCACGGGAGATGTTCACCAGAATCGCGTCAGGTTTCATCAGCGCCAGTTCGCGATGGCTGATCAGGTGGCGGGTCTTGTCGCTGAGCGGCACCACCAGGCAGACGAAATCGGCTTCGGCCAGCAGTTGGTCAAGGCTGCGAAATTGCGCGCCGAGTTCCTGTTCCAGTTCGGTCTTGCGGCTGTTGCCGCTGTAGATAATCGGCATGTTGAAACCGAAACGTCCGCGACGGGCGACGGCGGCGCCGATGTTGCCCATGCCGACGATGCCCAGGGTCTTGCCGTGTACGTCGCAACCGAACAGTGGTGCGCCGACGCTGGCCTGCCATTGGCCGGCCTTGGTCCAGGCGTCCAGTTCGGCGACGCGGCGGGCGCTGCTCATGATCAGGGCGAAGGCCAGGTCAGCGGTGCTTTCGGTCAGGACGTCCGGGGTGTTGGTGAGCATGATCCCGCGTTCGTTGAAGTAGGCGAGGTCGTAGTTGTCGTAGCCGACGGAGACGCTGGAGACCACTTCGAGTTTCGCGGCGTTTTCCAGTTGGGCCTTGCCGAGTTTGCGACCGACGCCGATCAGGCCGTGGGCGTGGGGCAGGGCTTCGTTGAACTGGGCGTTGATGTCGCCGTTTTTCGGGTTGGGGACGATGACGTCGAAGTCCTGTTGCAGGCGTTCGATCATGGGCGGGGTGATGCGGCTGAAGGCCAGGACTGTTTTTTTCATTGGCATTGGGCTCGGGCTTGGCGGCTGATGTGATTGCCAAGCAAGCTAACATTTTCTGTTTGAGGTTGTCTTGGCGGCCTCTGGGCCGACCAGGCTCTTGGGGTTTTGGGTGAATATCCGTTGCTGCGGTAACGGCTTCTTAGGGTTTCGCCCTTACGGCGAGTCACTTTTTTCAAACGCCAAAAAAGTAACCAAAAACGCTGGGCCCCGGCGTTCGGCACCTCGCTTTGGCTCGGTGTTCCTTCGTTCCGGGATTCATCCGGGGGCATCGCCTACGGTTTGCTTCGCTGCACCTCCTCTCGATGCATGCGGCTGCGCCGCACGGTCGCTGCGCTCCCACCCCCCGGATGAATCCCTCCACTCAGCCTGCCGAAGGGGCCGGCACGTCAAAAGCGGTACTCGAGCTAACGCTCATTGTGTTGAGTGGGGGACGCGGAAGCGGAGTTATGTGCGTTTTAGAACCTGAGTTCACCTCGGTATTTCACGTCGGCGTACCTCTCCCAAACAACTCGGTCGGTCCCCTCTCCCTTGGGAGAGGGCTAGGGTGAGGGGTTGGCGCCCTCCGTATTCCCCCATTTTTCAGACCGGCCAACTCAATTCGCCACTCGCACCCCCGCCAGGCTCCCACTCAGCTCATAAGCCGCCAACTCCGCCTGATGCCCCGCCAATATCTCCGGCAACGACCCACGCAGGTATTCAACCCAGGTCTTGATCTTCGCATCCAGATACTGCCGCGACGGATAGATCGCGTACAGGTTCAGTTCCTGCGAGCGATAGTTCGGCATGACCCGCACCAACGAGCCGTTGCGCAAGCCTTCAATCGCGGCGTACACCGGCAAAACGCCGACGCCCATGCCACTGGTGATCGCGCTTTTCATCGCGTCGGCGGAGTTCACCAGGAAAGGCGAGCTGTTGATGGTGACCATTTCCTGGCCGTCAGGGCCGTCGAAGGCCCATTTTTCCAGGGGGATCACCGGGCTCACCAGGCGCAGGCAGGCGTGGTTCAGCAGGTCGCTGGGTTTTTGTGCGCAGCCGTTGGCTTTTACGTAGGCCGGGGAGGCGCAGACGATGCTGTAGGTGATGCCCAGACGTTGCGAGACGAAGCCCGAGTCCGGCAATTCGCGGGCCAGGACGATGGACACGTCGTAGCCTTCGTCGAGCAGGTCCGGCACGCGGTTGGCCATGGTCAGGTCGAAGGTCACGTCCGGGTGGGTCTTGCGATAACGGGCGATGGCGTCGATCACGAAGTGCTGGCCGATGCCGGTCATGGTGTGCACTTTCAATTGTCCGGCCGGGCGCGCGTGGGCTTCGCTGGCTTCGGCTTCGGCCTCTTCGACGTAGGCGAGGATCTGCTCGCAGCGCAGCAGGTAGCGCTTGCCGGCTTCGGTGAGCGCGATGCGGCGGGTCGTGCGATTCAGCAGGCGGGTTTGCAGGTGGGCCTCAAGGTTGGAGACCGCGCGCGAGACGTTGGCGGTGGTGGTGTCGAGCTGCACGGCAGCGGCGGTGAAGCTGCCGGCTTCCGCTACACAACTGAAGGCGCGCATGTTTTGCAAAGTGTCCATGGGGTGCTCTCAAGGGAGATGGCAAATTGTGACACGAAGTTTCAGGGGCTGAGACCCCCGACCAAGGGATTATCTCGTTAACGGTAACAAAGATTCACAGGATTCCCAGCTTATCGCCGTAATGACGCCCCCCTAGAATTGCGCCCACCTCGAAACATCTCCCACCTCAGGAATTCGCAGCAGTGCCGCGTCGCATCAACAGAGCGCTTTTGCCGCTCAGTGTTCTGGCTCTTTCGTTAGGTCTCGGCGGCTGCATTGGAACCGGAGGAATTGCCCCGCAGGGCAAGGCTCTGGAGGCTAATGAACTGGCCACCGACGAGGCCATCGCCCACGCCGCCCGTGACGCAAACTGGCCCACCGCCCAATGGTGGCAAGCCTACGGTGACCCGCAACTCAACCATTGGATCGACCTCGCCGTGCAAGGCAGCCCGACCCTGGCCATGGCCGCCGCACGCGTGCGTCAGGCCCGGTCACTGGCCGGTGTCGCCGAAGCCGCCGAGTCGTTGCAGATCAATGGCGAGTCGACCCTCAAGCGCCACAACTGGCCGACCGACCCGTTCTACGGCCCCGGTGAGCTGGCCAACAGCACCACCTGGGACAACAACGCCGCGCTGGGTTTCAGTTACGCCCTCGACCTTTGGGGCCGTGAAAGCAACAGCACTGAGCGAGCCGTCGATATGGCACACATGAGCGCGGCCGAGGCGCGTCAGGCGCAGCTCGAATTGCAGAACAACATCGTGCGCGCCTACATCGAGCTGTCGCTGCATTACGCTCAGCGCGACATCGTCGCGGCGACGCTCAAGCAGCAACAGCAGATTCTTGAGCTGGCGCAGAAACGCCTGGACGGCGGGATCGGCACCCACTTTGAAGTCAGCCAGGCCGAAACCCCGCTGCCGGAAACCCATCGGCAACTGGATGCACTGGACGAAGAGATCGCCCTGAGCCGCAACCAGATTGCCGCACTGGCCGGTAAAGGCCCGGGTGCCGGCGCGCAATTGCAGCGGCCGTCCTTGTCGCTTGGTGCGGCGCTGAAACTGCCGTCGGCATTGCCCGCCGAATTGCTCGGCCAGCGTCCCGACGTGGTCGCCAGTCGCTGGCAAGTGGCGGCGCAGGCGCGCGGGATCGATGTCGCGCATGCCGGGTTCTACCCCAACGTCGATCTGGTCGGCAGCCTCGGCTACATGGCCACCGGCGGCGGGGCGCTGGAGTTCCTGACCGGCAAGAAGCTCAACTACAACGTCGGGCCGGCGATCTCGCTGCCGATCTTCGACGGCGGGCGACTGCGCGCCGAATTGGGTGAAGCCTCGGCGGGTTATGACATTGCCGTCGCGCATTACAACCAGACCCTGGTCAATGCGCTGAAGAACATCTCGGATCAGTTGATCCGCCGCGAGTCGATGGACAAGCAGCAGACATTCGCCGCCGAATCCGTGGCCACGGCGCAGAAGACCTACGACATCGCGATGATCGCCTACCAGCGCGGGCTCACCGATTACCTCAACGTGCTCAACGCCCAGACCCTGCTGTTCAAACAGCAGCAGGTTCAACAGCAGGTGCAGGCGGCGCGGTTGAGTGCCCACGCGGAACTGGTGACGGCATTGGGCGGTGGCCTTGGTGCGGGTAAAGACGTGCCGACTTCTGAGCAGACCGCCGCCCCGAAAACCCCGGCCCTTCTTCAAGCCCTCGACCACTGAGCAAGCCTTAATGACTCCCTTGCCCGCACCTTTGCGCTGGCTCTACTCCCTGGAATGGCGCCGGGGTTTCTTCGACTGGGCGCGCAGCGACGGCGTGACCTGGGTCTACATCTTCAAGGTGTTGATTGCCGCATTCCTGACCCTGTGGCTGGCGATGCGCCTGGAACTGCCGCAACCGCGCACGGCGATGATCACCGTGTTCATCGTCATGCAGCCGCAGAGCGGCCAGGTGTTCGCCAAGAGCTTCTATCGCTTCCTCGGCACCCTGGCCGGGTCGGCGATGATGGTCACGCTGATTTCGCTGTTCGCCCAGAACACTGAACTGTTCCTCGGCTCGCTGGCGATCTGGGTCGGCATCTGCTCGGCCGGCGCCGCCCGTTGCCGCAACTTCCGCGCCTACGGTTTTGTGCTGGCCGGCTACACGGCGGCGATGGTCGGTTTGCCGGCGCTCGCCCATCCCGACGGTGCGTTCATGGCGGCGGTGTGGCGGGTGCTGGAAATTTCGCTGGGGATTCTCTGCTCGACCCTGGTCAGCGCCGCGATCCTGCCGCAAACCGCCAGCGCCGCGATGCGCAACGCCTTGTATCAGCGCTTTGGTGTGTTCGCGTTGTTCGTCACCGATGGCCTGCGCGGACGCAGCAAGCCGGAGGCGTTCGAGGCCAGCAACGTGCGCTTCATCGCCGAAGCGGTCGGGCTGGAAGGGCTGCGCAGCGTGACCGTGTTCGAAGACCCGCACATGCGCCGGCGCAACGGTCGCCTCAGTCGCCTGAACAGCGAGTTCATGGGCATTACCACCCGGTTCAACGCCTTGCATCAGTTGCTCGAGCGCCTGCGCCGCAACGGTGCCGACCATGTGGAAGCGGCGATCAAACCGGGTCTGCAGGATCTGGCCGAAGTGCTCGACGGCTTCAGCGGCCGCGCCCTGACCAGCCCGGACGCGGCGCGTCTGGTGCAGGCGCTCGCTGTCTACAAGGAAGCCTTGCCGGCGCGGGTGCGCAGCCTGCGGGCGATCTTTCAGGAGAGCGAGCCGAGCGACGCCGAGCAACTGGATTTCCACACCGCGTATGAACTGCTCTATCGCTTCGTCGATGACCTGCACAGTTATGCACAGACCCACGCGTCGCTGGCCGATCACCACCACGAACGCGAGCGCTGGGACGAGCCGTTCACCCCGCAAACCAGTTGGTGGGCCGCAGCGGCTTCGGGGATTCGCGCGTCATTCATCCTGATCGTGCTCGGCAGTTACTGGGTCGCCACCGCGTGGCCGAGCGGCGCGACCATGACCCTGATCGCCGCCGCCACCGTGGGCCTGTCGGCGGCGACGCCGAACCCGAAACGCATGGCGTTCCAGATGGCCTGCGGCACGTTCCTCGGAGCGCTGATCGGCTTCGTCGAGATGTTTTTCATCTTCCCGTGGATCGACGGTTTTCCACTGTTGTGCGTGATGCTCGCGCCGGTGATCGTGCTCGGCTCGTTCCTCACCTCGCGGCCGCAATACGCCGGTGTCGGTCTCGGCCTGCTGATCTTTTTCAGCACCGGTTCGGTGCCGGACAACCTGACGATCTACAACCCCTACACCTTCATCAACGACTACATCGCCATGGTCATGGGCATGCTGGTCTGCGCGGCGGCGGGGGCGATCATTCTGCCGCCGAACAGCCGCTGGTTGTGGCAGCGCCTGGAGCAGGACCTGCGCGGGCAAGTGGTGTACGCGATCAGCGGCAAGCTCAAGGGGCTGGCGTCGAGTTTCGAAAGCCGCACGCGCGATTTGATGCATCAGGCTTACGGGCTCGCGGCCGGTCAGCCGTTGGTGCAGAAGAACCTGCTTCGCTGGATGTTCGTGGTGCTGGAAGTCGGCCACGCGATCATCGAGTTGCGCAAGGAACAGGCGATCCTGCCGGTGCATCCGGCGTATGCCGAATCCCAGCCGTGGCGCCAGGCAATCCGGGTCATGGGGCGCTCGCTGGTGCGGCTGTTCCTGCAGCCGAATTCGAGCAATCTGGAACGCGCACTGGTCGCGGTGGATCACGCCATCAGCCGGGTCGCCGCCACTGACGAACCGTTCGCACCGCACTTCGATACCTCGGCGCTGCGGCGGGTGAAAAGCTACCTGCACTTCATCCGCACCTCGTTGCTCGACCCGCAATCGCCCCTTGCTGCCTACGCCATCGCCAAGCCCGAAGGACTTGCCCATGCCTCGTGAAATCGCCTTCCACGGCGTGTACATGCCGACCATGACCCTGATGTTTTTCGTCGCCGCGGCACTGGCCTGGGCGCTGGACCGGTTCCTGTCGGGCTTCGATCTGTACCGCTTCTTCTGGCACCCGGCGCTGCTGCGCCTGAGTCTGTTTACCTGTCTGTTCGGCGCGATGGCGCTGACTGTCTACCGTTGAGTCTGAGAATTGTCCCGATGAAAAAGTTTTTCAGCCTGCTCGCGACCCTGCTGGTGCTGGCCCTGGCGCTGTGGATCGGCCGCACGTTGTGGGAGCACTACATGAACACCCCGTGGACCCGCGACGGCCGGGTGCGCGCCGACATCATCAATGTTGCCGCCGACGTCACCGGTGAAGTGGTCGACGTGCCGGTCCGCGACAACCAGTTGGTGAAGAAAGGTGATCTGCTGATGCAGATCGACCCCGAGCACTACCGCCTGGCGGTGAAACAGGCGCAGTCGCTGGTCGCTTCGCGCAAGGCCACGTGGGAGATGCGCAAGGTCAACGCCCATCGCCGCGCCGACCTCGATAACCTGGTGATCTCCAAGGAAAACCGCGACGACGCCAGCAACATCGCCGACTCCGCACTGGCCGATTACCAACAGGCCCAGGCGCAACTGGAAGCGGCCGAACTCAACCTCAAACGCACCGAAGTGCGCGCGGCGGTGGACGGCTACGTGACCAACCTCAACGTCCATCGCGGCGATTACGCTCGTATTGGCGAAGCGAAAATGGCCGTGGTCGACATGAACTCGTTCTGGGTCTATGGCTTCTTCGAAGAAACCAAACTGCCTCACGTGCGGGTCGGCGATAAAGCCGACATGCAGCTGATGAGCGGCGAAGTCCTCAAGGGCCATGTGGAAAGTATTTCCCGCGGCATCTACGACCGTGACAACCCTGAAAGCCGCGAGCTGATTGCCGATGTGAACCCGACCTTCAATTGGGTGCGCCTGGCGCAACGGGTGCCGGTGCGGATTCACATCGATGAAGTGCCGGAGGGTGTGTTGCTGGCGGCGGGGATTACCTGCACCGTTGTTGTGAAGCAGGACGTTGTCGAGTAATCCGATGGCGAGGGAGCAGGCTCCCTCGCCAGAACCGGAGGGTGTCAGCCCTGGCAAAACGTTTCGTGCAAATGCCGCCAGATCACCCGTCCGGATTCGGCTTTTTCGAACACCACGGTTGAACGTCGATCCGTGTGCAAGCCGCTCGCATCGGTCTGCTGCTCGCGATAACTCACTGTCGCGCCGTGCTCATGCAAGGCAATCCCTTGAAGCTCGCCGAGCTCGATCCTGAACCCGCTCTTCTTGCCGCCCGCCATTTGAAACAGCGCACGCAAGGCCTCGAAATCCAGCACACGCCCCAGCGGCGTCACCATGGAAAACCGTGACGAAAAACGCGCCAGCAATCGTTCAAGCGCTGCCTCTTCCTCGTCAACGGCAAACCATCGTTCGATGGCCTCATGGGCCTGGATCACTTCGTCAAAATAGTCGGCGTAGTCAGTCATGTGGATTTTTCCTGAAGGTGAGGTGAGCGCAGAAGGGCTAGCACTTTTGTCGAGTCGAAACGCAACACGGCGGCCATCGGCAACAGCGTGAGCAGTGCAGCGGCGAGAAAGCAGTATTTGAATCCGTTGGCGCCCAAAGCGTCCAACAGGGAGCTGAGCAGTGCCGCGCCGAGGCAGAAACCGAGTTGGCGATTGATATTCCACAGAGCGCTGGAGTGACCCATTTTTTCCGGCGTGATGCCGACAAATGCCAGAGTTTGTGCGGTGACGCTGCACAGGCTGCCGCCCAAACCCATCAGGGCATAGGCGAGGATCAACGGGCCGCTGGCGGGTTGATCGATCTGCATCAGTACAACGATGCCAAGGCATTGCAGCAACATGCCGGCGATCAGCAATGGCTTGGGGCCGATCCGGTTGAAGCGGCGTTTGCCCAGCATGATCGCCACGCCCGAGGCCGCCGCCCAGGCCAGCATCAGCGCCCCGGTTTGTGCTGCGCCGAAACCGAGATCGTGCAGGTACAACACGGCAATCATGTTGGTGCCGGTAAAGATGCCGGGCACGAACAGGTAGATCAGCATCGCCAGGCGCAATGACGGGTTCCTGATCAGTTGCAGATCAAGGACGGCACCCGGTTTGCTCCAGCCATCGCGCAGGTAGATCCACAAGGTGATGACGCTGAGCAGCAGGACACCGCCGGCGAGATGTCGGGTTGCGGGGGCGCTCGCCAGACTGACGGCCATCAGCAACAGACTCAGCGCGGCCACCGCCAGCAGCAGGCCGCGAGCGTCCAGTTTCGGGCGCTCACTCGCAGCCTGATCCGCTTTCAACCAGCGCAGGCCCAGACCGAAAGCGAAAAGCGCCACCGGCATGTTCAGAAGGAAAATCCAGCGCCACGACAATGCCTCAACGATCAAGCCTCCAGCCGCCGGCGACAGCGCCGGCACCATCAGCGCCACCAGCAACACCACACCGGTGAAGTGCGCGCGTTGTGTCGCCGGAAACTCTCGATAGGCCAGCGCCTGACCAACCGGAAGCAGCAACCCGCCACCCAGCCCTTGCAGCAGTCGCCAGCCGATCAGACTTTCAATCGAGCTCGCCTGAGCGATAAGCCCGGAGGCAATCCCGAACACCAGCAGCGAACCGAGGATCAGCCGCCGCTCGCCAACCTTTGCCGCGAGCCAAACGCTCATCGGAATGATCAGCGTCAGCCCGAGCATGTAGGCGTTGGTGATCCACGCCAGTTGCGTCACCGAAGCGCGCAACTGCGCGGCGATGTCCGGGTAGGCGATGCTCGCGGCGAACATGTTCAGCAGGTCGAGGGCGAACCCCAACAGATACACCAGCGCGACTTTCGAGCGATAGGCCATGGCAGCTTCCCTGTGATGAGGCGTGCAGGGTAGGGCGCTGGCGGTAATAGAAATACGCTGGTTTGGCTGCTAGTTTGTCAAAATTATTTTGACACCGGAGCGCTGCGAACATGGTCAGCCTGGATCGATTCGATACCTTCAAAGCCGTGGTCGAGGCCGGCTCGCTGACCGCAGCCGCTGACACGCTGGGGCAAACGCGGGCGGTGGTGAGCTTCAACCTCAAACGTCTTGAGGAAGAGTTGGGCGTCACCTTGCTCACCCGCAACACCCGGCAACTGGCCCTGACCGATGCCGGAGAGCGTTTTTATCGGCGCTGCCTGCGCACGCTGGACGAAGCACGGCTGGCCGTCGAGGAAGCGCGCTCGGAACACTCACAACTCAAAGGCACCCTGCGCATCACCACGACCGTGGAGTTCGCGCTGGCGCAGGTGGTGCCGGCGCTGGAAGTGTTTCGACAACAGCAGCCGCAACTGAATATTCACTTATCCACATCCTCGACCCACGCCGATCTGATCTCCGAACGGTTCGACCTGGCGATCCGTTTGGGACGCATGCTCGACTCCAATCTGCGCGCGGTGCAGTTGTCGACATTCGAGGTGTTTGCCGTGGCGGCGCCGGGACTGATCGAGCGTTTTGCGCCGGTCGATACGCTGGCGGTGCTGGAGTCGATGCCGACGCTGGGGCATGGTCGAGTGCCGGAAATGACGGTCAGCGACCCGGCCGGCACCGAGCATATCTACCAGCCAAAACCGGGAACCACCGCCATCGTCGCCGACAACTCGGCGACCCTGCGCGCCTTTGCGCTGACCGGGCAAGGCGTCGCGATTCTGCCGCAGTGGCTGATTCAGGAAGACCTGGATGCCGGGCGATTGCAGCGCTTGCTGCCGGATTACCGCTTCGCCCAGCAAGGGGTTTATGCGCTTTACCCGGACACCCGGCACCTGCCACTGAAGGTGCGGGCGTTCATTGATTTCATGAAGGGCCGGCGCTGACTCTGTCTCAGAGTTGCCGGCGCAAGCCGAAGCGCTTCATCAATGTCGACTCCAGCAACCCCTTCGGCAGTAACGTCGCCAGCAACGGCAACGCCCGGCTGCCATTGCCGATGCGGATCAGTCGCGGTGGCTTGCTCTGCTGCACAGCCTTGAGCAATTCGGCGGCAAATTCGCTGGCTGGCGTCGGTTTGTCCTGGGACGCTTTGGCCCGCGCCCGGATGCCTTCGCGCAACGGAAACCACGGCGATTGTTCGTTGATCAGTTGTTCGGCCTCATGCCCGGCATTCTTGGCGAAGCTGGACTGAATCGCCCCCGGCTGCACTTCCATCACGCGAATTCCGAACGGCGCCAGCTCCATGCGCAACGCATCGCTCAACGCATGCACCGCCGCTTTCGAGGCGCAATAGGCGCCGGCAAATGGCGTGACCAGCACCCCGGAAACACTGCCGACATTCACCACCAGGCCTTTGGCCCGGCGCAGCACCGGGAACAGCGCACGGGTCACGCCGACAATCGAAAACACGTTGGTTTCGAACTGGCGCTGCATGGCTGAAACACCGCCGTCGAGCAGCGGCCCCATGGCGCCGTAACCGGCATTGTTGATCAGCACATCGAGGCCGCCGTGTTGCTGATTGATTCGCTCGGCGAGCTGTTCCAGCGCGGCATTGTCATTGACGTCGAGCTGCACGGCGGTAAATCCGGCAGCGCCGAGTGTCGCGACATCTTCAACTTTGCGTGCACTGGCCCAGACCTCGTAGCCGGCATTTTTGAAGGCATCGGCGAGGGCGCGGCCGATGCCGCTGGAACAACCGGTAATCAACGCAACGGGCATGGCGCATTCCTTGTGCAAAACAGTGGGAGAGGGGATCAGTCGGAGAAACTGCCCTGCAAGCGCTCGGCGCGAAACTCCAGGGTTTGCGGGCGATAACCGGGGCGCAACGGCGGCATCGGCAGGCAGTCTTCCCAGTTGCCGCCCGCCTGCAATTCGCCTGGGCCGCGATAGCGTGGGGCGGCGTATTGATTGTCGGCCAGGTTCACGGTATCGCCCGGCGCGTACGCGGCAATGCGCCAGCGCAGTTCGGTCAGCGGCACGTCGTTGCCATTGCTCAACTTGAGCAACAGCGGACGGTCGGCGGGGCAGTGTTCGGGGGCATAAACGATGCGCAGTTCGAGGCGCGCCAGTTGCTTGACCTCGCGGTTGTCCAGCCACACCACCCACATCGCCACCAGCCCCAGGCCGACAGCGGCAGCCATCGACACCGGCAAGGCCTTGGCCGGGTAGCGCAACAGCAGGATCAGCCAGGTGATGACCAGCAAGACGCCGATAAACATGTTCTAACACTCCTTGAACTCGTGATGACCATCCTACCGAAGGGGCGCGGGAATGGACATTCACGGATTGCGCGCAGGTGCCGTTGGTCGGGACTGGCATTTCCGACAGTAGCCGAAACAGCGCTGAGCTTGCTGTGATGCCAGAGGCACACCGAATGCCGATTGCGGGGACGCGCGCTCCATGAGCTTGCACATCAATACGCCGAGAATGTCTGTGGTCGACCCCCGCGGCTTGCCGGTGCGCACGGTCGACTATTGCCGAGACATCGAGGACGGACCGGTCGAGTCCCGGATCAACCGCACCCTGCATGACGCTGCCGGGCGTGCGTTGAAACAGTGGGCCCCGCGACTTTGGCTGTCGCAGGCCGACGACCGGCTGACGCCGGCCAATCTGACGCAGGTGTTTGCTCTTGACGCCACGGTGATTCGCTCGGACAGCGTCGATGCCGGCACGCAAGTCGAACTGAAGGGACTCGCTGCACAAACGCTGTTCAGTTGGGACAGCCGTCAGACGCGGCGCGAGATCGAGCACGACAATTTGCTGCGCCCCGTGGCGATATTCGAAGAAGGAACAGGCGTGCCTCGGCGTTGTGTCGAGCGCCTGACCTACGGTCATCCCGGCAGCGGGGATCAGTCGCGAAACCAGTTCGGGCAGCTGATTCGTCATGATCATCCGGCGGGCAGCGTGTTGTTCACCGCGTTTGCAATCATCGGCGCATGCACCGAAGACACCCGCCACTTCACGCTGGAACTGCTGGCACCTGACTGGCCGGAGCGGGAGGCGGATCGTCTTCGGCTGCTGGAGCCAGGCGTTGGTGCAACATCGCGGTGGCGCCATGGTGCGTTGGGGGAGGTGCTGGGACAGACCGATGCCCGGGACAATCGGCATACGTTCGAGCTGACCGTTGATGGCCGTTTGCGCGAACACCGACTGCAGTTGAAGGGGGAGCGCGAGCAGATTCTGGTCACTGACATCCGCTATGACGCGCAAGGCAATGTCACGCAGGAAACCGCCGGCAACGGTGTGCACACCACCCGGACCTATCGCTCCGAAGACGGTAGCCTGCTGGACCGCCGGGCTGAAGATGCCGACGGTCGAGTGCGGCAACACCTGCTTTATGAATACGACCGCATGCGCAATGTCCTGAGTATCGAAGACAAGGCGTTGCCCATCCGCTACTTCGCCAATCAGCGCATCGAGCCGGTCAGTCACTTTTTCTACGACAGTCTTTACCGATTGACCAAGGCTTGCGGCTGGGAAGCCGGCACTGCCAGTCAGGGCCCGCAATCCATGGGGCGAGTCGATCCTGCGGCGATCAGCAACTATCAGCAGACTTACAAATATGACGCCGACGGCAATCTGTGCGAATTGATTCACCTTGGCCCACAAGATCATGGGCGCAAACTGCGACCGGCGAGCTACAGCAACCGCAGTCTGCCATACAAAGTCACGCCGCCTACCGATGCACAAATCGAAGCTGCATACGATCGAAGAGGCAACTTGCTGCAGCTGGAACCGGGGTGGTTGTTGAGCTGGAACCTGCGTAATCAACTGCAATCGGTCAGCCCAGTGGAGCGTGCTTCCGGTATCAATGACAGCGAGACCTATCTCTACGATGGCAGCAGTCAGCGGGTACGCAAGATCCGCTCCTTGTTAACCAATGCCCGGACCCTGGTTGCCGATGTGCGCTATTTGCCTGGACTGGAGTTGCGCACCGACAACGGCACCGGCGAACGGTTGCAGGTCATCACGGCCGACGGTATTCGGGTACTGCGTTGGGAAAGCCCACCGCCCTGGGGAGTCAACATTCAATATCGATACCAGCATGTCGATCACCTGGGCTCGGTCAGTCTGGAAACCGCCGATGACGGTGCGATGATCAGCCGGGAAACGTTTCACCCTTTCGGTACCAGTGCCTGGCAGGATGGCGAATTCAGCTACAAATACATTCGTTACTCGGGCAAGGAGCGCGATGCCAGCGGGCTTGATTACTACCGTTACCGCTACTACATCCCTTGGTTACAGCACTGGCTGAATCCTGATCCAGCAGGGGACATCGACGGACTGAATCTGTACCGGATGGTTCGCAACAATCCGCTCACGATGAGAGACGCGCTGGGGCTGCAAGCCGAGACCGGAACCTACGAAGCGGAGGTGGGCATTCGAGTGAGATTGGCCTTCAAGCTGCTTTCCCTTCAAGCACATGTGTCCAAGCTTGACCCGGCAGGGGGGCGATACAGCAAGTCTGCTGATTTCAAACTGGTTGAAGTCGGCGAGGGCCCCGAGTTTTCCGTGAGTAAGGGCGAACTGTTGAGTCACCTGAGGACGTTTCGGCGCCAGTACCGTGAGATGTACCACGACTCGTTGCGGCAAGAAGATCCGCAGAGCATGAATATCAGCGTGGCGCAAAACTTTGAATTGGGAAAAGAGATCGCCGAGATCACATCCTCGTCCCTGAAGTACTCAAGCGAACCGCGTGTATCGGAAGAACAAACGGTCACCAAGCACTTCTTCGCATTGATCAATCGCGACGATGTCGAAAAGAAGGGCCAGGACAAAGTGATTTACGGCATCGCCGAGTTGAGTGTCGTGTCAAAAAAGGGGGGAGAAAGCACGGTTCATGTGAGCAACGTACTTGCGCACCCACTGTCGCAGCCGGGCGTTGACAACTTCCTGGGTGAATCGGCCGAGGCCACCGGGGCCATCCGACTTTTCAAATTGCGTGGCATTGGGACCTACCTGACCGTCAAGTCGTTGGCCAGGATGGTGCGCACGCACAATGTTCAAAAAGTCAGAACGGCCGCGGTCAATCCGCGATCAGCGGCTATCGCCCGAAGACTGGGAGCCAGAAAAGTGAATTAAAAAAAAACCGCCCAACCCACTGCGGATAGGGAACGCAGCGGGCTGGACGAGGGCTTCCTGTTTTGCTCAATGCTTGTTGCGCGCAGGTGCCGTTGGTCGGGACTGTAATTTCTGACAGTAGCCGCACGAGCGCCGCGCATGCTCCGCTACCCGAGGCAAGAAATGCCGGTCGCGCGGGGAACGGGCTCCATGAGTGTGCACATCAATACGCCGAGGATGTCTGTGTTCGACCCGCGCGGCTTGCCGGTGCGCACGGTCGACTATTGCCGAGACATCGAGGACGGACCGGTCGAGTCCCGGATCAACCGCACCCTGCATGACGCTGCCGGGCGTGCGATGAAACAGTGGGACCCGCGACTTTGGCTGTCGCAGGCCGACGACCGGCTGACGCCGGCCAATCTGACGCAGGTGTTTGCTCTGGACGCCACGGTGATTCGCTCGGACAGCGTCGATGCCGGTACGCAAATCGAACTGAAGGGACTCGCTGCACAAACGCTGTTCAGTTGGGACAGCCGTCAGACGCGGCGCGAGATCGAGCACGACAATTTGCTGCGCCCCGTGGCGATATTCGAAGAAGGAACAGGCGTGCCTCGGCGTTGTGTCGAGCGCCTGACCTACGGTCATCCCGGCAGCGGGGATCAGTCGCGAAACCAGTTCGGGCAGCTGATTCGTCATGATCATCCGGCGGGCAGCGTGCTGTTCACCGCGTTTGCAATCATCGGCGCATGCACCGAAGACACCCGCCACTTCACGCTGGAACTGCTGGCACCTGACTGGCCGGAGCGGGAGGCGGATCGTCTTCGGCTGCTGGAGCCTGGTGTTGGTGCGACATCGCGGTGGCGCCATGGTGCGCTGGGGGATGTACTGCAACAGACGGATGCCCGGGACAACCGGCATACGTTCGAGCTGACCGTTGATGGCCGTTTGCGCGAGCGCCGTTTGCAGTTGAAGGATGAGCCTGAGCAAACCCTGGTCACTGACATCCGCTACAACGCGCAAGGCAGTGTCACGCGGGAAACCGCCGGCAACGGTGTGCAAACCACCCGGACGTACCGCCCTGAAGACGGTCGCCTGCTGGACCGCCGAACCGAAGATGCTGACGGTGGAGTGCTGCAACATCTGATGTATGGATACGACAGCACGGGCAATGTCCTGAGTATCGAAGACAGGGCATTGCCGACCCGTTATTTCGCCAATCAGCGCATCGAGCCGGTCAGTCGCTTTTTCTACGACAGTCTTTACCGATTGACCAAGGCTTGCGGCTGGGAAGCCGGCACTGCCAGTCAGGGCCCGCAATCCATGGGGCGAGTCGATCCTGCGGCGATCAGCAACTATCAGCAGACTTACAAATATGACGCCGACGGCAATCTGTGCGAATTGATTCACCTTGGCCCACAAGATCATGGGCGCAAACTGCGACCGGCGAGCTACAGCAACCGCAGTCTGCCATACAAAGTCACGCCGCCTACCGATGCACAAATCGAAGCTGCATACGATCGAAGAGGCAACTTGCTGCAGCTGGAACCGGGGTGGTTGTTGAGCTGGAACCTGCGTAATCAACTGCAATCGGTCAGCCCGGTGGAGCGTGTTTCCGGTATCAATGACAGCGAGACCTATCTCTACGATGGCAGCAGTCAGCGGGTACGCAAGATCCGCTCCTTGTTAACCAATGCCCGGACCCTGGTTGCCGATGTGCGCTATTTGCCTGGACTGGAGTTGCGCACCGACAACGGCACCGGCGAACGGTTGCAGGTCATCACGGCCGACGGTATTCGGGTACTGCGTTGGGAAAGCCCACCGCCCTGGGGAGTCAACATTCAATATCGATACCAGCATGTCGATCACCTGGGCTCGGTCAGTCTGGAAACCGCCGATGACGGTGCGATGATCAGCCGGGAAACGTTTCACCCTTTCGGTACCAGTGCCTGGCAGGACGGCGAATTCAGCTACAAATACATCCGTTACTCAGGCAAGGAGCGTGATGCGACCGGGCTTGACTACTTTGATCTGCGTTACTACATCCCGTGGTTGCAGCATTGGTTGAATCCGGACCCTAAAGGCATGATCGATGGGCTCAATCTGTACTGTATGGTCGCCAATTCACCGGTCACATTTTTCGACAGCGACGGTGGAGGCAAAACCGAAGCCGCTGAATTGAACAATAGCGTGGACAAACAGCAGGCCTTGTTGTCAGCAGTCTCATCGGCCGCTGCGAACACCCGCAACTCCATCATGAATCACCTGTATGCCCGTCAACGTTTTCAGGCACTGGGCAGGCGCATCATCACGCAGTTGGGCAGTTCCGCATTCAGCGCCGGCGCCAGCGCGGCAGGCTCCGCAGCTGGGGGCGGCATTGGCGGGTTGTTGGGTCCGGGTGGTGCGAAATTGGGTGCCGCTGCCGGGGAAAAGGCTGCGTCAATGGCAGCAGACCGCCTTGTGTCTAAAGTGGTGGACGCCTATCAACTGGATCGCGCGATCAATTTCAAAGGCAATGAAATGAATCCCAAGGCTTTCATCGAAAGCGTCGAGCCGAAAAAGAGGCCGGGCCTGGCAACGCTGGGATTCGAGCTCGCGGCATCGGATCCTCGTACACCCGAAGGACGCGCCCGACTTGCGAGAGTGGTGGTCGATAAAGCCATTGACAAGGTGGGTGGCAAGCTGGGCTCGGAGGCGCCGGGCTTTATAAGAACGGGGATTGAGTTCTACCATGCCTCGCAAGGATTGGATGCAGAGACACTGAGTGAAGCCCACGAACATACGCTAGCGGTGATCGACATGCTGGAATTCAGAACACAGGCGATCAAGGACGAAGTGGCGGTATCCGATGATGCAACGGCGGAGGTCTTCGAAAAGGTTTCCGAGCTGTCGGCGCAAACTCCGGTCGTTGTTCAGGCGCTGAACAGGAATCAGGACTTCATCGCGCTGGTTGCGCCGACGCCCTATGCCGGCAAACGGCACTCGCTCAAACGAGGGGCGGGAGCGAAGTCTTCCCCTTCCAGGCAGCAGTCGTTTGGCTGAAGTAAAAAAAGCCCCCGCCCAACCCGCTGCGGATAGGGGACACAGCGGGCTGGACGGGGGCTTCTTGTTTTACGGAACGCTTACTGCGCGATGGTTTTCACCGACACGCCGCGTTCGATCGGGGTCGAGCGCCCGTAGATATCTTCGAAGCGCTCGATGTCGTCTTCACCCAGGTACGAGCCCGACTGCACTTCGATGATTTCCAGCGGGATCTTGCCCGGGTTGCGCAGGCGATGCACCGAGGCGATCGGGATGTAGGTCGACTGGTTTTCAGTGAGCAGAAACACGTTCTCGTCGCAGGTCACTTCGGCGGTGCCGCTGACCACGATCCAGTGTTCGGCGCGGTGGTGGTGCATCTGCAGTGACAGGCACGCGCCCGGCTTGACCGAGATGTGCTTGACCTGGAAGCGGCCGCCCATGTCCACCGAGTCGTACGAGCCCCACGGACGGTACACCTCGCAGTGGTTCTGGGTTTCGCTGCGGCCCTGGGCGTTGAGGGTGTTGACCATCTGCTTCACGCCCTGAACCTTGTCCTTGTGGGCGATCATCATGGCGTCCTTGGTTTCGACGACGACGATGTTTTCCAGACCGATCACCGACACCAGTTTGCCGTTGCCGTGGATCATGCAGTTCTTGCTGTCCTGGATCACCACGTCGCCCTTGCTGACGTTGCCGTTGGCGTCCTTTTCGTTGACCTCCCACAGCGACGACCAGCAACCGACATCGCTCCAGCCGGCGGTCAGCGGTACCACGCAGGCGCGCTGGGTTTTTTCCATCACGGAATAGTCGATGGAGTTGTCCGGGCAGCAGGCGAAGGTGGCTTCGTCCAGGGTGACGGTGTCGGCATCCTGCTGGCTGCGCTCGAGGGTCAGCAGGCAGGTGTCGTAGATGTCCGGATCGTGCTTTTTCAGCTCTTCGAGGAAGCGGCTGGCGCGGAACAGGAACATGCCGCTGTTCCAGTAGTAACCGCCGGACTCAACGTACTCGGTGGCGCGTTTGACGTCGGGTTTTTCCACGAAGTGCGAAACACGGCTGACGCCTTCCGGCAGCAGCGAATCACCGGTGGACTTGATGTAGCCGTAACCGGTTTCCGGTTTGGTGGCCGGTACGCCGAACAGCACCATCTCGCCGTTTTCGGCGGCGACGGTGGCCAGGGCCAGGGCGCGTTGCAGGGCTTTCTGGTCCTCCAGAACGTGGTCGGCCGGCAGCACCAGCATCAGTTCGTCGCGACCTTCATTGACCAGCATCATCGCGGTCAGCGCCACGGCCGGCGCGGTATTGCGCCCGAACGGTTCCATCAGGATGCGTTGGCATTCCAGATTGCGGCTGGCCAACTGCTCGTTGACGATGAAGCGGTGATCCTTGTTGCAGACCACGATCGGGGTGTCCATGCCTTCGAACACCAGACGCTCGAGGGTTTGCTGGAACAGTGTGTGTTCGCCGGTCAGGGCGAGGAACTGCTTGGGAAACTGCTTGCGCGAAAGCGGCCAAAGACGTGAGCCGCTACCACCTGACAAGATCACCGGAATCATATTGTTTACTCCATAAAATCGATTGGGTCAGAGCCACGAACGTTGTGTCGTTTCACTCTTGTTGTTGTTCCGTACCGGGCAGCGACGGCTGCCCGGTTTCATGTGCTTAGCGGGTCGACACCGGGCGTTTCACCCAGACTGGCGACAGGTTGCTGCCGTTGCCGGTGACGTACAGCACCGCTGCCTCACCGCGCTCCAGGGCGACCGGTTTCACGTCGCCGACTTTCTTGTCGCCTTCGTACAGCGCCAGGCTGACTTTCACCGGGTTGATTTCACGCTCGCCACGGCCCTTGGCGGCGACGTTCGGCACCACCTCGGTCTTGCCGTCGGCGGTCTTCAGGGTCAGCGGTTTGTCGCTGAGGTTCTGTACGCGCACCAGGGATTTCTGCTTGTTCTTGAACGGCGGTTCTTCGATCAGTTGCGGCGCGCCGGAGGCGTTGTTGACCAGGGTGTAGTAATGGTCACCGGCGAGTTTGACCGGCAGGGTCTGGCTGCCGACCTTGGCGCTGTAGTCACCGCCCGGCATGAAGCTGAAGTCGCTGCTGGCCAGCGGCGCGACGTCGCTCAGATTGGTGCTGCCGACGGTGGCGCTGACTTCAGCGTTGCTGGCGTTGTAGACCCGTACGAAGGTCGAGCCTTTCGGTGCAGTCGGGCCGTACAGCGCAGCGTCGCCACCGGCGAAGGCCTGGACCGACAGCACGCTCAGACCCGCAACCAGAGCGAAGCGTTTGGCGAGACGACGAGGAGTAGTAGTGAAAGTCATGGTGTTACCTCTCTTTCAGTTTTGCGCCCGATCGGGCGTCTCGGATTTAGTGTTGATGGCTACGTTTTGTTGGCGAGCACCGGCTTGTTTAAGCTCTGCGACCCACTGCGGGTCGGCGTCGCCGATTTCGTTGTTCACAGGCAGATATCGTTCAGGAAACTCCCAGATCAGCACCTGTGGCGGGCTGTTCTTGAAGTCATCGCTTTTCAGGTAGCTGAGCATCGGCAGGATCGGGCCGTGGCCGTCTTCGGCGTAATTGACCACGTCGCTGTGCAGCGCTTGCTTGAGCGCCCCGACGAAGTTCCAGTTCGGGTTGGCGCTGTAGCTGGTGCCGATCAGGGCCACCGGCACTTCGCTGTTGGCGAACAGCGCGTCGTCCCCGGCAGGTTGCTCGACGGCCACGGTGTTGCGCTTTTGCAGCGGTTCCTTGGCCGGCATCAGGTTTTCGAACAGCGGATCCAGCGGCAGGAACAGACGCAGGTCGCCCTTGTGCGTGACTTTCTCCGCCGGTGTGGTGACAAAGTTTTGCGGCTCGCCGCTGAGCGGGAATTTGTCGGAGATGGTCCTGGCCAGGGTGTTGGCGGCGATTTCCGCGCCTTCAGGTGTCCAGTGAGTGTCGGTGCGCAGGAACACTTGCTGACCGTTCTGCTTGGCCTTTTGCAGCGGGCCGAGCAGGTCGGGGGCGAGGATCTTGTCCGCCGCGACACGGGCATGGAAGTCCTGATAGAGATTGGCGTGGATGCTCGCCGGTTTCACTTCACCCAGGTGTTCCGGGTACAGGCGAGCCTTGGCCGGCACGATCGCCATCACCAGTTTCACGCCTTTCTCTTTCAGGGTCTGGCGCACGCCTTCGACCAGCGCATAGTTGCCTTGCAGGTTCAGCTCTTCGTTGACGATCGGGTTGAATTCCTCATCGCTGTACAACCACTGATCGCGACCGAGCACCACGCCCGGACGACCTTCGTTGAACAGTTTGAAATCCAGCGCGGCCCAGAGGTTGGTGCCCAGGCGCTTGATCGGGAATTCATCGTCGTAGTGGGTTTCCACGGCTTTGGTCCAGTGGCCGTTGAGCACCGTCGCGTCGGCGTTGGTGCTGAAGCCGAAGAAGCTGCGCACCGACCACAGACCGAGCACCAGCAGGGTCACCAGAAACAGCGCGATGTAGAAGATGCGTAATGAGCGGGTCATGTCAGATCCCTCAGAACTGGAAGTAAAGGAACGGCGAGAAGCTTTGCGCCGAGAGTTTGAGAATCGAGGCGATGAACAGCAGCAGGATCAACCCGCGCATCACGTAGCGCGACCAGTCCGCGGTCCAGTAGGCCGGTTGCACCTGGGCCTCGACGCCGACGGTGTAGCCAGGCTCGTGGATGCTCGCCGGGTTTTCGCCCGGGGCTGCCTTGATCATTCCCGGCGTCGCCGTGGCCGGGCCGTTGGCCTCGACGTTGACCTCAGGTTTGCTCTTGGCTGGCGGCTGGTTTGTGTACAGATCACGCAGGCCGAAGAACGCCAGGGTCACGTAAGCCACAACGAGGGTCGCCACTTGCAGGCCGGTGAGGCTGGCCTGATTGAGTTCCGACAGCGACCAGTCGCCGAAGCTGAACATCGCGCCGTACATGCGGCCGGCAACGTGCAGGTTTTCGGCACGGAAGATCACCCAGCCCATGACCACCAGCAGGAAGGTCAGCGCCCAGCGGATCGGATTGAGGCTGCGTGGCGCGGTGTTGAGGCCGAGCATTTTTTCGATCGCCAGCCACATGCCGTGCCACGCACCCCAGACGATGTAGGTGATGTTCGCGCCGTGCCACAGACCACCGAGCAGCATGGTCAGGAACAGGTTGCGATAGGTCATCAGCGTGCCTTTGCGGTTGCCGCCAAGCGTGATGTACAGGTAGTCACGCAGCCAGGTCGACAGGCTGATGTGCCAGCGGCGCCAGAACTCGGTGATCGACTGGCTGATGTACGGCTGCTTGAAGTTTTCCATGAAGCGGAAACCCATCATCAGGCCCAGGCCGATGGCCATGTCGCTGTAACCGGAGAAGTCGAAATACAGCTGCGCGGTATAGGCCAGCGCGCCGAGCCAGGCATCGCCCGTGGTCGGGTTTTGCAGGGCGAAGCAATGGTCGGCCACCACGGCGAGGGTGTCGGCGATGAATACCTTCTTGATGAAACCCTGCATGAACCGCGTGCAGCCCTCGGAGAACTTGTCGAGGGTGTGGGTGCGGTTGTTGAACTGGTCGGCCAGGTCACGGAAACGCAGCACGGGACCTGCGATCAGGTGCGGGAAGATCGCCACGAACGCTGCAAAGTCGATCAGGTTGCGGGTGGCCGGAGTGTCGCCGCGGTAGACGTCGATGATGTAGCTGATCGACTCGAAGATGTAGAACGAGATACCGATCGGCAGCAGCACGTGGGTCAGGATGAACGGCTCGAGCCCCATCGAGGTCATGATCGCGTTGATGCTGTCGACGCCGAAATTGGCGTACTTGAAGTAGCCGAGGATGCACAGGTCGACCGCCACGCCGAGCAGCAGCCAGCGCTGGGCCGGTTTGCTGCGCACGCCGGCCGCGCCGACTTTCAGGCCGATCCAGTAGTTCCACAGGGTGACGCCGGCGAACAGCGCCAGGAAGTCCACCCGCCACCACGCGTAGAACACGTAGCTGGCGATCAACAGCAGCAGGTTGCGATAGCGTTGCCCGCTCAGGTAGTACAAGCCGAGAAAGATCGGCAAGAACAGAAACAGGAACACGTTGGATGAAAATACCATCCCGATCTCTCCATGTTTGAACCAACAGTCAAGGGCCAAAGCCCCCCCAAACCCCCCATGAAAAGTCCGGGGGATGTATTGCATCCAGATTCACCACAACTCTTGTGGGAACTGGCTTGCCAGCGATAGCGTCGGGTCAGTCGACATCAGTGTTGAATGTCGGATTGCAATCGCTGGCAAGGCAGCTCCCACAGGGTTTTGTGTTCTGCCTTACGATCCCTTGTTGCCCTTTTCATGGGACGGGTCGTAGACCTTGGTCAGGTCGCCGCCGAGGCGGAAGGTCTTGAACGGCTGCATGCCGTGCTTCTTCTCGATCACATCCGGCGAGCAGGTGTAGAGGGTGCAGAACGGTTCAAGCCAGGCGAATTTCATGTCCTGTTTCAGGTCGGTCATGTCCTGCTCTTTGCCGTTCTTCTTCTCGAACTGATCCGGGTCTTTCACCCCGGCCAACACCCGGTCACCCAGACGTTTCAGCGCGCCGTTGTTTTCCTGACGCAGATCCACACCGTTGACCTGGGCGAAACTGGCGATCATCGCCAGCGGTGGCAGGGCGTAGTTGTGGTAGGCGAGGGCGCGTTGCTGGCGCTTGAGTTCGTTCGGCAGATAGCCGTCGGCATCGATCTGATTGACGCCGACCTTGTATTCCTTGACTGCCCAATCGAACAGGTCGCGGCGGTTGGTGGCGACCGCTGTCGCCATCACCGACCAGGCTGCCCAGTACGAATGGTTGTTGGTTTTTTCCAGCGGTAGGTTGTCCCAGTCGCTGACCACCTGATCGGCCATTTTGCTGAACCAGGCTTCGATCACCTGGGCTTCCTGCTGGTGCTGGGCCAGCGGATGAGAGTCGGAGAACTTCAGGCGAATGTACGAAGAGGCCATGCTGCCCAGCGCCCATTTGCGCATCGACTTGCCGGTGTGGTTGAAATCCTTCGACATCAACGCATCGGCCTTGGCCCAGGCGGTCAACCAATTCAGCGTGCAATCCAGTTGTTCCGGACGGCCGTCGCGCATGAACTGCATCACCCGCTTGGCAGTGCCGCGCTCAAGTGTGGTGATGTCTTTGGTGGTGTCGCGAAAGGCTTTTTCCGACTGCACGTTCAGCGTTGCGCGGGCCTTGTCCGAGCCTTCGTATTTGCTGCGAAATTGCAGTGGCCCGGTGTATGGCGTCGGCATCGCATCGCAGCCTTCGCTTTTGTCACCGGTCTTGAATTTATCCACAGGCGCAAAGTAGCCCTGAGGAGGACGCAGTGGTGCGGCGGCCTGCGCGGTGCCGGCGAAGATCGCCAGCCCGAGCAGTGTCGGCGCCAAAAGAGTTTTCAGTTTCGGATTTCGCATAGCAGACCTCATTGCCCGACCTGAGCGGTTTGTGGCCCAGCGCCCGGGAATACGTTGCGTTTGCAGATTTTCGCTTCGACTTTCTGTGGCGCGGTGCCCGCTTCCGGGCCCTGGACTTCGACCGCCAGCAGGTTCTGCGAGGCCCAGTCTTCGTCCGTGCGCAACTCAAAGGCGAAACGACCGTCGGTGTCGGAGGTTTCCGGTTTCTCGATCTTGATGTCCTCGTGGCGACCGTTCATGTACCAGAGGGTGGCTTGCAGGGTTTTCACCGAGGTGTCGGCGAAGCGGATGTCGACCTGATGGCTGCTGTTCTGCAGGTTCAGGTTCTTGCTGTTGACCAGCAGTTCTTGTTTGCCGCCCGGCTTGAGCGTGGTGCTGGCGGACATTTGCGCCTCTTTGCCTTCGCAGCCGTTGTCCAGCAGCGCCATCATCTGGCGATAGATGGTTTCCTGGTCGAGGCGGTACAGCGGCGAGAATTCCCAGATAAGGATTTTCGGCGGCGTCTTCTGGAATTCGTCGCTGCCCAGGTACTGCAGCATCGAACCTTCCAGACCGCCGCCGGGGAAGGCGACGTTGAGAATGTCGGCGCCGATGGCTTCTTCGAGGAAGCCGGCGAAGTTGTAGTTCTTGCCGCTGTGCGAAGTGCCGACCAGGGTGATTTGCGGATTGCCGGAATCACCGAACAGATCGCCGTCGCCAGCCTCGCCTTTCGGCTCGGTGGTGAACTGGTCCATGTACTGGATCGCGTAACTGGTGCCGCACAGTTGCCCGGCCATGTTGTGCAGGGTGCCGGTCTTGCCCATGCGTCCGGAGCGTTTGGTTTCGAATTCACGCTTGGGAATATCGGCGAAGGCCGGGATCTGCTTGACCTTCTCGGCGACGATTTTCGCCGTGCGCTGGGCGCCGTACGGCGTCCAGTGCTGGTCGCCGCGGAAGTAGAAATCGTGGGCGGGCAGGGTGTCCGGCAGCGATTCGTTGGTCAGTGGTGACAGGTCCGGCACCACGTAACCCATCTTGGCGAAACGGCCGAGCATGGTCTTGTAGTTGCCCAGCGCTTTCTCGTAATCGAACGCGGCTTTTTCTGCCGGGTTGAGCTTGTTGCGGTTCACCAGACCTCGGGTCGGCTGGTAGACGATCACCAGTTCAACGCCTTTGGCCTTGAACGCATCGTGCAGCTGTTGCAGGCGTTTGTAGCCGGCCGGGGTGGTGTTGAACTCGGTGCGCAAATCTTCCTGGGTCCGGAACAGCCAGTCGCCCTGGGCCTGTACCAGAGTGGTGAAGTTCTGCTGGTAGCGAGTGGTGTAGTTCTTCGCGTCGTGGGCGGCCGGGCACAGGCTGCAGCAAGGCTCGGCCGTGAATTTCGGCGGCTGGACTTCATCTGCGCGGGCGCCGTTGCTGGCCGCCAGGATGCCCACGGTCAGGGCCGACAGGCTGAGTAATTTGATCAGGTGTGGGTGCATAAAATTATCCTCAGTCCTGCAATTCGGTCTGGCGTTCGACAGGGTCGATCAGCACGGCTTTCTGCTGGCGCACCAGCAGGTCGAGAATTTCATCCTGGCGCTCGCCGAGGATGCCGTTGAAGCTGATGCCGCTGGATTTGGTCGGCGCCAGCATCGACACGCGATACAGCTCGACACTCAGGGGCGAATCGATCGACAGCGGGCCGCTGCCGTTGGCCGCCAGTTCACCGCCGACCACGATCAGCGAGACCTGGGCGTCGAACGGGTCGAGCTTGATGTCACGGTCGGTGTCGGTCAGGTCCTTGATGTGCCCGTAGACGCCGGTCAGGCCGTTGGCCATGGCGACGTTTTCGTAGAGGCGGATGTTCACGCTGTTACGAATACGGATGCCGTGGCGCTTGTTGCTGATGACCTTGTTGCCCCACAGCAGGTTGTCGGCAGACTCGTAGAGGGTGATGCCGTCGGTGTGGTTCTTGTAGATCTCGTTGTAGGCAATGATGTTGTTGACGCTGTTACGGTCGATCACCAGCCCCGAGAGGTGGTTGTCGTAGCTTTTGTTGTTGAAGATGAAGCTGTCGTTCACCTCACGGGAAATGATGATCCCGTGCTTCTTCTTCGTGCCGTACACCGTGTTCTCGGCAATGATCAGACCGTGGGAACGGTCGTGCGGGTCGATGCCGTAGACGATGTTGTCCTTGTAGGTGTTGCCCTTGACCACGAAGTCGCGGGTCTCGTAGCAGTAGAAGCCGTACCACATGTCCGAGAACTCGGAACCGACGATCCAGCCGGTCGGCTCGGGACGCTTGAGCACCTTGGCCATGTTCGGCGTGTACTGGGAAATACTCACGCCGTAGGACTTACTGTTGGCGTAGCCGAAGCTGGCCATCTTGCTGTTGACGATGTAGGTCTCGGTGCCGCCCCAGGCCAGCAGGAACGGACGGAATTCCTTCGGCGAACGGAACGTCGCCGGGCCGTTTTCCTTCTCGCGCCAGCCGGTGACTTTGGTGTCACGCACGAACAGCTGGCCGTCGTTGACCAGGAACGAACCAGCCTCTTGCGAGAGACGCAGCTCCTGGGTCTGGCCGTCGATTTCGAGGATGCCTTTACGGCCGACCACGATCGGCAACTTCGCCAGGTAGACGCCCGGCGAGGTTTCGCTGAAGTACTGCTTGGGCAGTTTCTGCGCCAGTTCTTTCAGGTTCATGTAGCCGTCGTCGACGAAGATCGCCTGCGGTATGCCGTGCTGACGCACCACCCATTCGGCCATCTTGTTGTCGCCGCCGATGAAGTCCTTCAGGGCGTCTTCCTGCATCATCCGGCGCACGCTGATCTTGCCCGGTTTGCTGCGCACGATTTTCGCGGCGGCGGCTTCGGCGGTGTAGCCGGAGAGGTCGGGCAATTTCGGCTTGGCCAGTTCCAGCGCTTCGGTCGGCGCGCTGCTGACGGTGTAGGTTTTGGCCTGTTGCAGCTCCTTGGCGGTGGTCACGGGTTTGGCCGGTTCCACACTGGCGAAGGCGCCGGCCGAGGCCAGCAGCATAGCGCCGGCCAGCAGGCTGAGTGAGCCTTTGCGGGCACTGTTCATGTCGGGCACTCCCTTGGCGGTCAGCATCAGAAGCGCCAGATCACGTCGATGAACGCGCGGTGCATGTAAGAATCAACCTGGCTGCCGTAGGCATCACCCGGCTTGAACACACCGCCACGGAAACGTACCAGCGCCGACGGCTCGTCGATCGACTGGCTCAGCGCCGCCGGCAGCAAGCCTTGCTTGAAGTACTTGGTGACCACCAGATCCATTTCCTGGCCCAGATCCTTGTTGCCGTCCTGCAGTGGCAGCGAGGTGCTGGAGAGGATCGCGCCGGTGACGTCGTCGGTGTTGTTTTCCACGGCGTTGATGCCGTTGCTGCCAACCGGCTTGTTGCCGTCCACGCGCCAGAACTTGTGGTAGATCAGGCTGGCGTCGTACTGGTCGTTGAGCATCCAGGAACCGAACAGGGTGGCGGTCTGCATGTTGTTCATTTCGCCACGGAAGGCCTCGCCGAAACGGTGAACGCGGGAGCGAGTACCGGTGTAGTTCGAGCGGTTGCTTTCCAGGCCGTTCTGTTCGTAATCGGCGCTGGCACGGGCATATGCCGCACCGACCTGCCATTGCGGATCGAGGCGCAGACGCACACCGATGTCGGTGGCCCAGCCGTCGGCGTTGTCACTGCGCTTGGCTTGCGCCGGACGAGTGCCATCGGCGTTGAGGGCGTTGACCGTGTCGCGGTCGCCGCTCATGCCGGTGATGCTGCCCCAGTAGTTGACGGTGTTGGTGTTGCGCCAGTTGTAGGCGTCGCTGTCGGCGGTCAGGCCGAGCCAGCTGATGTCGCCGTTTTCTTTCTTGTCCAGCGAGTCGCCGGCCACGCCCGGCTCCGGATAGTCGAGCTTGCCGTTGTCATGGGTGTGGTGGCCGCGAATCCCGACCCAGTTGCCCGGTGTCCACTGGTAAGCGGCATCGGCGTAGGCGTGCAGGCGATCCTTGTCTTTCGGCGCCAGCTCTTTCAAGTCGGTGCGGTATTCGCTGAAGCGTTCGGCGACACCGGCGTTGGCCCGCAGCAGGGTGGTGTCGAAAGTCCAGTTCAAGGCTTCGATGTTGGTGTCGCGCCACTGGCCGTCGTCGTTGCGCAGGCGCTGGCGACCGAACTTGAGGATCTCGCCGGGGTAGGGTGTCAGGCCGCTGTAGCCGACCCAGAACTCGCGCATCGCCAGGTAGTTTTTCTTGGTCTTGCGGTCGCCGTTGTCGGTGGTTTGTTCACCGTCGGACTGCTGCAGGGTGTCGGTCTCGATGATGTCAGTCGAGGTCACGGCCTGGCCCATGGCATAGGCGCTCCACGCGCCGCTTTCGCCGTAGACCCACGGGCGCAGGTCGAGGCCGAGGCCGTTGACGTCGCCGCCGCTGGCGGTGCCGAGGTCGCGGTCGTCTTCGGACTGACCGGTGATTTTCACTTCGAGGCCGAAGTTTTTCGATTCAGTCATCGCGGCCAGGGTCGGGCAAGACCAGATCAACGCGAACGTGAGGCCAATGCCGGCCTTCACAAAGGGATTCAATTTCATAATTTTTCCTCGCCGTCTTCTTCTTGCAGGGCGTGCAGTTGCAGCGTGTTCTGGCTCAGGGCGCCACGGGTCGCCTGTTCCTGTTGCAGCAGGCGCTGGGCTTCGGCCAGGCGCTCGGGCGGCAGCTGGGCGGCGAGGGTGGTCGCCAGCTCATCGGCTTGCGGGGTGTTTTGTGCTTTGGCCAACTGGCTGAACACGTAGGCGTTGACCGGGTCGGGCTTGGTGCCCTTGCCTTGGGAAAACAGCTGGGCGATGGCGAAGTCGGCGCTGTTCTGGCCGTTGCGCGCAGCGGTCAGCAGATGGTCGAGGGCCTTCTGCGGATAGACCTTGCCCAGGTAGCCACGGCGATAGATCTGGCCGAGGTAGTAATCGGCGGCGACTTCGCGGCCGACGGCTTTCTGGAAATGTTCCTCGGCGACTTTCGCGTCGGCCGGGACCAGTTTGCCTTCGTAGTAGAGCTTGCCCAGCAACAGTTCGGCGCGCGGCTGGTCGGCGGCGCGACCGTTGTCCAGGTACTTCATCATCTGATCGATGTCGCCCAGTTCCGGGAAGTCATATAGCAGTTGCGCAAGGGTGACCCACGACGCCGGGTAGCCCGGAGCGATCGGTTCGAGCAGCGACTGCGCGGTTTTTTCGTCGGTCTTGCCCAGGGTCGAATCGGCCAGCACACGGGCTACGGAATCCACCCGTTGAGCACTGACGGTGCCGCGGCTGTAACCGGCCTGCAGTTGCTTGATCAGCTCGGCCTGCTGCTCCGGCGCGCCACGTTTCTGATAGACCGTGGCCAGTTCGACGTAGCAGATGTCGGTGGTGTTGAGCGCGGCCTTGCAGATATTTTCCACGTCATCCAGATGCTGGTCGTAAGTGCCCTGGGTGCGATACAGCAGCACCTGCGCGAGACCGGCTTCCGGGTAACCGGATTTGCGCCACTGGTCGATCTGCTGCTGGGCATTGATGTTCGGGAAGCTGTGCGGGTATTGCAGGTACAGCATCGCTAGCGGGATCAGCGTGTTGCCTTCGCCACTGGCGGCGGCTTTCTTCAGCAGGCTTTCGGCTTCCTGATGCTCAGCTTCGGTGGAGCCGGGCTTGGCCACCAGCAAACGACCGAGTCGGGCCTGGGCACGCGGCGAAACACTGGCAGCGGCGCGGTAGGTGGCTTCGGCCTGTTTCATCTGTTCCGGGTCGCGGCTGTCGACCTGAATATCGGCGAGACCCACTTGGGCTTCGCTGTAACCCAGATCGGCCAGCGCACGGTAGTTTTGCGCGGCGGTTGCGGTGTCACCGCGCTTGAGCGCTTCGTTGGCCAGACGCTGGTCGGGCAGGCCGGCGCAACCGGCCAGGGCGATTGCCATGGCCAGGGTCAGCGGGACCGGCAGGATTCTGATAGGGCTCGTCACGGGCATGTCCTCGACTTAAAGACCGGCTGCCATGGCTTTGTCGATCAGCCAGTTCAGGTTCGGACCGCGGTCGCTGTTCACCTCCACCGGGCGGCCGGCGAAGCGGCTGTCCAGCGGCTCGTCAGGCTGGATCTGCACGCGGATGTCGGAGGACAGGTCAGCGCTTTTCAGGCTGGTGCTGCTGACAATCTTGCCGGTGCGGGTCTTGTCTTCGCCGGCGATCTGGAAGCTCACCGGGGTGCCCGGACGCACGTCGCCGAACTGGCGATAGGAGAAGCGCGCATCGACGGTGGCCTGGGTGTTGCGCGGCACCAGTTGGAAGATCACGTCGCCCTTGCTCGCGTACTGACCGTCGGCCACCAGTTGCTGGGCCACGGTGCAATCGCACGGCGAGGTCAGGGTGCCGGTCATTTGCTTGCCGAACAGTTCTTCAACCTTGGCCGGAGACAGTTGATCTTCTTCCAGGTGACCTTTGAGTACGTCGAGCATGCTGGTACTGAACGTTGCCAGTGGAGCGCCTTTGGCGGCGACGCCGTCGGACTTCACCAGGCTTTGTACGGTACCGTCGCGCGGCATGGTGATGTTCATCCCCGGCACGCTGACCAGACCGGCCTGCGCATGGCTGACGAAGTACATGCTGTACACCGATTTGAAAATGAAACCCGCCGCCACCAGGCCGACCGCGAAGATACCGGCGCTGAAGGTCACGGCTTTCAGGCGCCCGAACGGGGTCATGCCGGAGTCGCCGTCCTTGACCTTGCGCGCTTTGGTGAAGTTGTCGCGCTGCAGGGTTGCCAGCACTTCGCCGATGCTGACGATGTCGCCGGCCAGGTGCGAAGTGATCAGGTGGCGCAGGGTCGAAATGTCCTGCGGCTCGAGGTTCTGGAACTGGCAGCCAGCACGACCCGTCTGGCGGTCGTAGGAGCGCACTTGCAGTTCAACGTCCATGGCCAGGCCGAGGTTGTCGATGACGAACTGCAGACGCGCCTTGTACACCTCGCCGACGGTCAGCGGCAGTTGTCCGGCGTTGAACGCCAGACCACCGGCGGACAGGTCGAGGACCCGCGCTTCAACCGGAGTCCGGTCGGGGCCGAAGAAACGCAGCTTGGCCGGGATTTTGACCCGGGCGTGCTGACGCTGGGCTTCGGATTCATGCACTACGTTGACGTTGACGGCGGTATTCATGGGGGCGATTTCCTTGTTAATTCAATAGGGGCAGGTCAGACCATCATCAGCAGCACGGCGACGAAAATGCTGCCGGCGGAGAAGGTCATGGTCCGAGACGACCAGGTGTTGAACCAACGTTGAAAGCTGGCGAGATCACGGGTCAGGGAAGTGGGTTGGCGAGTCCAGGATTGTTGATCGAGGCGGAAGAACACGTAGATCTTCACCAGCGCACCGACGATCTGGTTGTAATAGAGAATCGCCGGGTAGGCCGGGCCGATCCGGTGGCCTGAGCAGGACAGCAGCAGCGTCAGGATCAGACGGGTGATGCCGATCCACAGCAGGTAAACCAGGATGAACGCGGTGCCGTACTTGAAGCTGGCGATGATGGCCACGGTCAGGCCGAGCAGCGAGGTCCACATCGATACGCGCTGGTCGAACAGCACCACCGAGGTGAAGGCGCCGAGGCGTTTCACACCCAGGCCCAGCGCTCGCGAGTTCTGGCGCAGGTTGTTGCCGTACCAGCGGAACATCAGTTTGCGGCTGGCCTTGATGAAGCTCTTTTCCGGCGGGTGTTCAACGGTGTTGATCGCCGCGTCCGGCACGTAGAAGGTGTCGTAGCCCAGACGCATCAGGCTGAACCAGCTCGACTTGTCGTCGCCGGTCAGGAACTTGAAACGACCCAGACGCCAGTGTTGCAGCGAGTCGCTTTCGACGTCGGCGATGAATTCCGGGTTGGTGACCACGGTGGCGCGGAACACCGACATGCGCCCGGTCATGGTCAGCACGCGCTTGGACAGGGCCATCGAGCACATGTTGATGTGGCGCTGGGCGAAACGCAGCTTGTGCCATTCGCTCATGATGTAGCCGCCGCGCACTTCGCAGAACTCGTTGGTGGTCAGGCCGCCGACGTTGCCGAACATCTGGAACCATGGCACGGTTTTGCGCACGACGCCTTCGCCGAGCACGGTGTCGCCATCGATCACGGCCACCACGGCGCGGTCGTCCGGCAGGTGACGGGAGATCGCGCGGAAACCAAACGCCAGGCCATCGCGCTTGCCGGTGCCGGGAATGCGCACGAAGTCGAGTTTCACCCGGTCTGGCGGATTCATCCGCGCCCACAGTGCCTTGACCAGCAGCTCATCGGACATTTCGACGATGGAGCAGACCACGGTGGTCGGCAGTTCGCAGTCGATGGCTTCGCGGATCACCGAGCTGTAGACCTGCGCGGTGGTCAACGCGTCGATGCGGAAGCTGGTGACCATCAGAAACACATGGGACGGATCCGCCGCCTTACCCAGCTTGCGAACCTTGCGGCGCAGGTGCGGGTAGACGATGTAGAGAAAAATCATGCCGCGCACAAAGTGCGTGGCACCCATCGAATAGCGCCAGATACCCACGGCGCCAATCAGGAAAATGAAGTCCTTCGACTCAGAGTCGAATGTGGACGTGGGCAGCATCAGGGCCAGGCCCATCAGCAGGCTCAGAAACAAAAGCCAGCCGGCGGATTGCAGAAAAAAATGTTTGAGCTTGGACATGACCGTCATCCGAAGGTGATGGGGGCTTCAAGCCGCCCGCCGATTCACGGCGTGCGGCCTGAAGCTCGAGGCTTGCTGCTGCGTTACCAGCAGATCCCTTCGGTGCGGCTACCGGCACTGGTGGCCTTGGACATGAAGCCCACCAGGTCGATCACCTGCTTGCCCTGCGGCGCTTCTTCGGCGAGGGCGCGGAACTTCTCGTCGCGGTTGCCGAGGATGATCACGTCGGAGTTGTCGATCACCGAATCGAAGTCCGAATTGAGCAGGGACGATACGTGCGGGATCTTCGACTCGATGTAGTCCTTGTTCGCGCCGTGGACACGGGCGTACTGGACGTTGCTGTCGTAGATGCTCAGGTCGTAACCCTTGCCGATCAGCATCTCGGCCAGTTCCACCAACGGACTTTCGCGCAGGTCGTCGGTGCCGGCCTTGAAGCTCAGGCCGAGCAGGGCGACTTTGCGTTTGTCGTGGCTTTCAACGATGTCGAAGGCGTTCTGTACTTGCGATTCGTTGCTGCGCATCAGCGAGTTGAGCAGCGGCGCTTCCACGTCCAGCGAGCCGGCACGGTAGGTCAGGGCGCGCACGTCTTTGGGCAGGCACGAACCGCCGAAAGCGAAGCCCGGGCGCATGTAGTACTGGGACAGGTTGAGGGTCTTGTCCTGGCAGACCACGTCCATCACTTCGCGGCCATCGACGCCCACTGCTTTGGCGATGTTGCCGATCTCGTTGGCGAAGGTCACTTTGGTGGCGTGCCAGACGTTGCAGGTGTATTTGATCATCTCGGCGACGGCGATGTCCTTGCGGATGATCGGTGCGTCGAGTTCTTCGTACAGCGATTGCAGAACGTCACCCGACGCCTTGTCGAACTCGCCGATGACGGTCATCGGTGGCAGGTCGTAGTCGGCGATCGCGGTGGATTCACGCAGGAACTCTGGGTTGACCGCCACGCCGAAATCGACGCCGGCTTTCTTGCCGGAGCAGTCTTCGAGAATCGGGATGACAACGTTTGCCACGGTGCCCGGCAGTACGGTGCTGCGCACGACGATGGTGTGACGGGTGGACTTTTCACGCAGGACAAAACCGATCTCGCGGCATACCGCTTCGATGTAGTTCAGTTCCAGGTCGCCGTTCTTCTTGCTCGGCGTACCGACGCAGATCATCGACAGGTCGGTGTCGCGAATCGCTTCGGCGAAGTTGGTCGTACCGCGCAGACGACCGGTCTGGATACCTTGTGCGAGCAACTCACCCAGGCCCGGTTCAACAATGGGAGATTTGCCAGCGTTGATCATGTCGATCTTGTCTTTGGCAACATCGACGCCCACCACGTCGTGGCCCCGAGCAGACAGGCAACCGGCACATACTGCGCCAACGTAACCCAAACCAAATATGCTGATGCGCATCGCAATTACCTCTGTATATATCAGGCCTTAGAGGGCCGGAGTTAATGGTGTTCAGCGTTCATTAGTGCACTCGAAAGTGCGGCATACAGGCGCCACAATGCCGTGTGCAGGCATACTAAGTTTCGAGTGTCTAAATAAGTGCACTCAAGATGTGCGTAACCAGGCCTTGTTATTATGACGTGCCCTGTTATGCAGCCGATCTTCTTTGGAGAAGACTCTTGTGCAATCGTCTTGCGCGCTCGATGTCAGGATTAAAGTCCCGTAAATCAAGCGGTTGGGTGCTCAGGCGAGCACGTTTATAAGGGCGCGGCCATGGCCTTTGTAGGGGATATTAATGGTGCGTATCTCCTGTCCATCGTCTGTTTTGAGACTAGTTAGTCATCTAGGCAAGTTGCTGTGACAACTTGGTTACATGGCTATCTGCTCCGCGTAAGTTATCTCGTACAAACTCGGCGAGAATCGTTACCGGTGGTATGAGCTATGCATTCGGACGAAGTTCCTGTCCGCTCATCGCGAAATCTGAAATTTCTTGAAATATTGTCAGAGATGGCACCAGTATCAATTTGATAGCAATTTCGTTTTCGACCTTTAATAACAGGCGAAAAATCACGTTAGATAGTTTTGTGCCACTACGGTGAAAAAATTTAGGTGCCACTACTGAAAAAAATGATCAGTGTCGAGTGAAACTAATCTTAGAAAAGACAGGGAGGTTTTTCTGGCGCCAGTAAAATGGCGAAATGTGGCGAGGGTTTTTTGACATCGTGCGAGCTGCACGACTCTTCATATAAAGAGTCGTGCATTAGGCATGCTTTATTCGGGGGCGTGATCGCGTAGAAAAACCAGATTATCCGGTTTCGATTGCTCGGCGCTGTAGCGATAACCCTGCACATCGAACTGTTTGAGCAGGGCCGGATCGTTGATTTTTTCCTGGATCACGAAACGGCTCATCAGGCCTCGGGCCTTTTTCGCGTAGAAGCTGATGATCTTGTATTGGCCGTTCTTCTGATCCTTGAATTCGGTGTTGATGATCCGCGCGTTCAGGGCCGTGCGCTTGACCGCCGAGAAGTATTCGTTGGACGCCAGGTTCAGCAGCACGTCATCGCCCTGATCGGCCAGCGCTTCGTTCAGCCATTCGCTGATGCGCGTGCCCCAGAAGGCGTACAAGTCCTTGCCACGGGCGTTGGCCAGTTTGGTGCCCATTTCCAGGCGATATGGCTGCATCAGGTCGAGCGGGCGCAGCAGGCCATAGAGGCCGGAGAGCATGCGCAGGTGTTTTTGCGCGTAATCGAAATTGGCTTCACTGAAGGATTGCGCGTCCAGGCCGGTGTAGACGTCACCCTTGAACGCGAGCAGCGCCTGTTTGGCGTTTTCCGGCGTGAACGCCGGTGTCCAGCTGCCGAAACGCGCGGCGTTGAGACCGCCGATCTTGTCGGACACGTGCATCAGTTCGCTGATCTGCGCCGGGCTCAGTTCGCGCAGTTGCTGGATCAGTTCCTGGGAATGGTCGAGGTATTGCGGCTGGGTGAAGCGCTGGGTCGCCGGCGGTGTTTCGTAATCGAGGGTTTTGGCGGGGGAAATCACCATCAGCATGAAGTCGTCTCCTTTAATCGTGGGGGCGATTCTAGGGGGTTGGGGCGGATGACTCCAGCTATCGCGTCCATAGGTGATCGGCGGTTTTCCAGCCGGATCGGCTATAGTGCGGCGCGGGTTTTGTTATGGAGACACCCTTTGCGCATTGTTCTTTTCTTCACCGCGTGGCTGTTGAGCGTCGGTGCCGTAGCGGCGCCGGGCGATATCGCGACGCTGGATCGCAGCACCTGGCCGGAAAAACTCGACAATCCGACCCTGTTCGACGTCGCCTCGCGGGCGGAAATCCTGATGTTCGCCCGCGGCCTGCTCGGTACCGAAGCGCTGGACGAAGCGGCGCTGGCCCAGCGTCTGGGGCTGCGCACGGTGAATCTGGACGCGATCAACAGTCTGCGCGAGCGGCTGTGGCAGCGGCTGCTGGCCAACTACAACTTTGCCCAGCAAAGCTGCGATCAGGACGCCTCGTTCTGCTTCCTTGTCGAGGACCTGCCGACCCTGCGCGAGCAGGCTGCCAAATTCGTGGTCAGCGACGAAAGCTATTACACCAGATGGGCTGAACCGAGCCGGATCTTCCACCTGCAATACCTTGATGAGCTGATGCGCAAGGCTGCGCTGTCGCCGCAGACCAGCAGCGAACTCGATCATTTCGGAGACTACGAGCGCAACGGCGACGACATGCACGATCGCTTGTTTCTGCTGAGTTTCGACAGCGCCGCCAACCTGCAACCGGACAACACCGACTGGCTCGCCGAGTACCTGCGCAAGTCGAACCTGAGCGGCACCTTTTTCATGCTGGGCAAGGATGTTCAGGCGCGGCTGGCCGAACGTTCCGTCAGCAGTCTGCAAGCGGCGTTTTCGCAGCAGTGCGTCGGCGTGCAGGGCTGGGAGTTCCGCTCCCACAGCCACTGGCAGGACTGGCAGGATTCGGTGCGGCGCAGTGCCGATCTGGTCCGCAACAAGCTGCCGGAAAACTACGTGCCGCTGTTCCGTCCGCCGGAAGGGCAACGTCGCAGCGATGCCCGTAGTTTCTTCAACAGTCAGGGCCTGCAAGTGGCGCTGTGGGACATCGATGCCCAGGACGGCGCCGGCAAGCTCAAGGGCGCTCCGAGCGCGCAGCGGGTGCTGACCCTGATGCTGTTGTGGCGGCACGGGGTGATCAATTTCAACATGAAACAGGATGCGGTGAAGACCGCGTTGCCGTGGCTGATCACGCAAACCGCGCAAAGCGGCATCGGCTGGGAAGACTGTCAGGACGCATTTCGCTGAAAAACGGCAAGAGCCCGGAAACATTGGGCTTGGGGTGATTTTTTTGCAGAATTTGATGCAGGCGGACTTCCGACTCTAACGGGGGCAGGGCGGTCCGCCAAGGGCTTTTCGTCACTTTGCAAAATAAACTTCAAAAAAGCGTCAAAGTGCTTTTTTCTGTCACGGGTTTTGGAGTATTACGAAGTCAGACCGCCGAAACCTGCAACACAGGTGGCGTCTTCCAAGACCCATTTTGTGTGCGGTTCACCTGCTATCCCGACAAAAGCTGTGCAGGTGGATTCGGCAGTCACTTCGAGGCGCAGCACCGCCGAGGTATTGCGTCGAATGGCTCCCACAAAGGTGACCGAGTATGGATGATCACGGACGTAGCCCTTCCTCCAACCAGCCAATCCTTTATGTACTCGATACCAACGTACTGATTCACGATCCGAACGCCCTGCTGAATTTCGAAGAACACCACGTCGCGATCCCGATGACCGTGCTTGAAGAGCTGGACAAGCTCAAGAGCGGGCATCACAGCGTGGCCGCCGAGTGCCGTCAGGCGATCCGGCTGATCGACAAGACCCTGGGCGATGCCTCACCCGATGACGTCGAACAGGGCGTGCCGATCCAGCGCGGCAAGGGCGGCCCGAAGGGCTTGCTGTCGATTCTGATGAGCAAACAGGCCGAATCGAACCTGATTCTGCCCGAGCATCTGAACGACAACAAAATCATCAACCAGCTGATCGACCTGCACACCCGCGAACCGAGCAAACCGGTGGTGCTGGTCACCAAAGACATCAACATGCGCCTCAAGGCGCGCGCCTGCGGGATCGACGCCGAGGACTACAGCACCGACCAACTGGTCGACGACGTGTCCCTGCTGCCCAACGGCTATCACAACATGACCGGCTCTTTCTGGGACCGCGTGAGCAAGGTCGAAACCCGTCAGGACCACGGCCGCACCTGGCATCAGGTACAGCTGATCGACAACCTGCCTGCCGTGCACATCAACGAATTCATCATTGATGAGCAGGGCTTCGTCGGCTGGATCAAGGAGATCGAAGAAGACAAGCTGCTGATCCTCGACCTGCACCAGGAACCGCTGTTGCATCAGGAAGCCTGGGGCCTCAAGCCACGGGACATCTATCAGAGCCTGGCGCTGTATGCGCTGCTGGATCCGGACATTCACCTGGTCAACCTGTCCGGTGCCGCCGGTTCGGGTAAAACCATTCTGGCGCTGGCCGCGGCGATCGAGCAGACCATGGTCAGCAAGCGTTATCGCCGCATCATCGCCACCCGCAGCGTGCAGGGCCTGGACCAGGAAATCGGCTTCCTGCCCGGCACTGAAGCGGAAAAAATGGAGCCGTGGCTGGGCGCCATCACCGACAACCTCGAAGCCTTGCACATGGATGACGAAAACACCCATGGCAGCGTCGACTACATCCTCAGCAAAGTGCCGTTGCAGTTCAAATCGCTCAACTACATTCGCGGTCGCAGCTTCCAGCAGAGCCTGATCCTGATCGACGAATGCCAGAACCTCACGCCGCACCAGATGAAAACCATCATCACCCGGGCCGGCGCCGGTTCCAAAGTGGTGTGCCTGGGCAACCTGGCACAGATCGACACCCCTTACCTGTCCGCGACCAGCTCCGGGCTGACCTACCTGACCGAACGCTTCAAGGATTTCCCCAACGGGGTGCATATCACCCTGCAAGGGGTGCCTCGCTCGATCCTGGCCGAATACGCCGAATCGCATCTGTAACCGTCAAACCGAACCGGGCGACTGCAAAGTCGCCCGGTTTTTTATGTGCGCAATTCTGACCCCCAGGTTTACAATCGGTGCTCCTGATCAGGAGTAATCCCGTGCTGACTCATCTCGATTCCCAAGGTCGCGCCAACATGGTCGACGTCACCGAAAAAGCCGTGACGTTCCGTGAAGCGACGGCCCAAGCGCTGGTGCGCATGCTGCCCGACACCCTGCAGATGATCGTCAGCGGCGGCCATCCCAAGGGCGACGTGTTCGCCGTGGCGCGCATTGCCGGCATTCAGGCGGCGAAAAAAACCAGTGACCTGATTCCCCTGTGCCATCCGTTGATGCTGACCGGCGTCAAGGTCGAGCTCAGTGCCGAAGGTGACGACGCGGTGCGCATCGTGGCTCGCTGCAAATTGTCCGGGCAGACCGGTGTGGAGATGGAAGCGCTGACCGCCGCCAGCGTCGCCGCGCTGACGATCTACGACATGTGCAAGGCCGTGGATCGTGGCATGACCATCGAAAGCGTACGTCTGCTGGAAAAGGTTGGCGGCAAGAGCGGGCATTTCCAGGCGGAGCAGCCATGAACCTGACCGTGAAGTTTTTCGCCCGTTACCGCGAGGCGCTGGGCGTGGATTCGGTGAAGGTCGAAGGTGATTTCGCCACCGTCGATGACGTTCGTGCGTTGCTGGCGCAGCGTGAGGGCGCCGAGGTGCTGAGCGAACAGAACCTGATGTGCGCGCGCAACGAAGACCTCTGCCAGCTCGACGAACCGGTGGTCGATGGCGACGAAGTGGCGTTTTTTCCTACCGTGACCGGAGGCTGAGACATGGGCATTCGGGTGCAGTCCGAACCGTTCGATCCTGGCGCAGAAGTCAACGCGATGCACGCGGCCAATGTCGGCGTCGGCGCGGTGGTGAGCTTTGTCGGCTACGTGCGCGACTTCAACGACGGCCTGGATGTCGCCGGGATGTTCCTCGAACACTATCCGGGCATGACCGAAAAGGCCCTCGGCAAGATCGCCGTTGAAGCCGAGGAGCGCTGGCCGCTGTTGAAACTGGAAGTGCTGCACCGCATCGGCGCGCTGGAGCCGGGCGAGCCGATCGTGTTCGTCGCCGCCGCCAGCGCCCACCGCCAGGCGGCGTTCGACGCCTGCGCCTTCGTCATGGATTACCTGAAAACCCGCGCACCGTTCTGGAAGAAAGAAAACACCAGCGACGGCCCGCGCTGGGTCGAAGGCCGTGACAGCGATCATGCGGCGGCGGATCGCTGGAAGCAGTAATTCCTTTCCCAATCAATCTCCCCTCGACTCCCGACCATCGGCTGACGCCGATGGCGTTTGTCCAATTGACGGTTTGTACGTAAAAGTCCAGTATGGATTTACAAGTACAAAAAAGTCTTTCCCCGTTTCCAGCTTTTTCTTCTGTCTTGCCAAACCAACAACAACCCGCGAGAGAACGAACATGAAGAAATTCCCCCTCATCACCGGTCTGGCACTGAGCCTGTTGGCGTGCAGCAGCGCGTTCGCCGCCGAGAAAACCCTGCGCATCGGTATCGAAGCGGCGTATCCGCCCTTCGCCTCGAAAACCGACAAGGGTGAAATCGTCGGTTTTGACTACGACATCGGCAATGCCCTGTGCGCGCAGATGCAGGTCAAGTGCGTGTGGGTCGAGGGCGAGTTCGACGGTCTGATTCCTTCCCTGAAAGTGAAGAAAATCGACATGGCGCTGTCGTCCATGACCATCAATGAAGACCGCAAGAAGTCGGTGGACTTCACCCACAAGTACTATTTCACCTCGTCGCGGCTGGTGATGAAGGAAGGCGCGAGCGTCGATGACCAGTACGCCAGCCTCAAGGGCAAAACCGTCGGCGTGCAGCGTGCGACCACCACCGACCGTTACGCCACCGAGGTGTTCGAGCCCAAGGGCATCAACGTCAAGCGTTACGGCAACAACGAAGAAATCTACATGGACCTGGCGGCCGGGCGTCTCGATGCGATCTTCGCCGACACCATCCCGTTGACCGACTTCCTGTCGATGCCGCGCGGCAAGGGTTACGCGTTTGTCGGGCCTGAGCTGAAGGATCCGAAGTACGTGGGCGAGGGCGCGGGGATTGCGGTGCGCAAGGGCAACACAGAACTGGTCAGCCAGTTGAACACTGCCATCGACGGTATTCGCGCCAGTGGCGAGTACCAGAAGATTTCCGAGAAGTACTTCAAGTCCGATATCTACGGCGACTGAATCTGAAAACCGTGCAGCCTTCGCAGGCTGCACGGTTTCAGCCCTTCAATTCCTTCAAATGCTTGTACACCGTGGCCCGCCCCATGTTCAGTACATTGGCCACATAGTTCGAGGCGCTCTTGCCCTTGAACGCCCCCTCGGCGTGCAGCGCCAATACCAATTCGCGTTTGTGATCGCGGGTCAGCAGGTTCAGGCTCAGTTGCCGCTCGCGTAGCCAGGCGTGCAGGAAAGTGTTGATGCGCTCCTGCCAGTCATCGCGAAACAGCGAGTCCGGTTGCGGGATCAGTTTGCTCGGCGAGAGGAACAGGTCTAGCGCAGCCTTGGCATTCTCGAACAGCGAAATATTCAGATTGATGCACAGCACCGCCAGCGGATGACCTTCGCTGTCGCGCAGCACGGTGCTCAGGCTGCGAATCTTCTGGCCGTCCCAGTTGAGCTTTTCGTACGGACCGATGTTCCGTTCGCTGACGTCGTCGCTGAGCATGTCTTCCAGCGACGATTCATCGCCGATCACCCGTTTCGACAGGTTATTGGCGATGTAGTCGACCTTCTGCGTGCGCAGGTCGTGCAGCACCACTTCGGCGTGGGGAAAGAACAGCGTAGCGATGGCATCGGCGATGGCGTGGTAGTTATCCAGCGCGGCGTCATGCAACTCGGGCGTGTGTTCGGGGGCGGTCATAACTGTGTAGCTCCAGGCAACGTCAACGCCCCCGTGATCCAGGGGCGTTGCGAGTGTGCCGCAATCCGTCGGGCGCGTCATCCGGGTGGACGGTCAGGCCAGGCGGGCAGGGGCGAGCATGGCGGCTGTCAGGCCGAACTGCTTGAGATGGTCGGGCAGCGATTCGCCACGCACCAGCGCTGCGCTGGCCATGCCCATGGCTGGTGAGGTCTGGATACCGTAACCGCCCTGGGCGGCGACCCAGAACAACCCCGGCACCTGCGGATCGAAGCCGGACAGCAAATCACCGTCGGCGACGAAACTGCGCAGGCCGGCCCAAGTGCGGGTCGGGCGGCGGATGGTCAGGGTCGTCGCTTCTTCGATCTGGTAAATGCCCATGGCAATGTCCAGTTCTTCCGGTTGCACATCGTGGGGTTCGACCGGGTCGGCGTTGGCCGGTGAGCCGAGGAACATCCCGGCGTCGGGCTTCATGTAGAAGGATTCGTCGAGGCTGACCAGCATCGGCCAGTGATGAATGTCCACGCCTTCGGGGCCGGCGAAGATGAACGCCGCGCGACGTTTCGGTTGCAGGCCCAGAGGCGGAGCACCGGCCAGGGCACCGATCCTGTCGGCCCAGGCGCCTGCCGCGTTGATCACAACAGGAGCGCTGAAGGTCTGGCCGTTGGTCTGCACGTGCCAGATGCCGTCGGCGTCGCGACTCAGGCCGAGCACTTCGCAATCGGTCTGCACCTGGCCGTTGTTGCGGCGGATACCGCGCAGATAGCCCTGATGCAAGGCATCGGTATCGATGTCGCTGGCGGTGGGGTCGTAGATCGCGCCATGGACTTTTTCCCGGCGCAGGATCGGCAGCCGGGCGCAGGCTTCATCCGCGCTGAGCAACTGCATCTCCGGCACTGTGGCCTTGGCGCTGAGGTATTGATTGTTCAGCTCGGCGGCGTCGCCGGTGAAGTCCACGGTCATTTCGCCGCGTGGAGTCAGCAGCGGATGCTCGCAGAAGCCGCTGGGCGGATGGTCGAAGAATTCGCGGCTGGCCTGGGTCAGCGCCCGGACCTGCGGAGTGCCGTAAGCGGCGGTGAACAGCGCAGCCGAACGCCCGGTGGAGTGATAGGCCGGGTGCGACTCGCGCTCCAGCACCACGACCTTGCCGTGCTGCGATAGCCAGAAACCGGTGGACGCGCCGGCAATCCCGCCGCCGATGATGATGAAATCTGCATGACTCATGAAAATCTCCGGTGTCAGCGCTGCAATTGATAGACGGCGTTGGCCAGGGCGATGTCTTCCAGGCCCAGACCGATGGAGCGGAAAAACACGTGACGGTTGTAATCGGGGCGCTGCACTTTTTCGCTGAGCAGATCCGCCAGGTCACCGATGATCGCGTTGTTGTCCCAGCCATGTCGTTCGCTGGCGATCAGCATCTCGCCGGCCGAGCCCGGGGTGGTCAGACGATAGTCGCAGAACACCTGCATGTCGTTGAGGCTTTGTGGGGGCACTTCGTGGGCGCGCGGTGCGTTGGTGCTGATCGAGGTGATCAGCGCCGGTTTGCTCAAGGTTGCCGGGTCGATCACGGGACCGGCGGACGAGGTGCAGAGCATGATCACGTCGGCTTCGGCGATGGCGGTTTCGCGGCTGTCGGCGATGTTCACCCGTGGATCGAGGGCTTGCAGTTGGCGGGCGGTTGCGGAGTCTTCGCTCAAGGTCGGCGAGTACACGCTGATGCTCTGCCAGTCGCGCAACGTTTTGACGTAATGCAGGTGCGCCTGGGCGACCTTGCCGCTGCCGACGATTGCCAGACGCGCGGCCTTCAACGGGGCGAGGGCATCGACTGCGACGGCGGTGGTCGCAGCGGTTCGGGCGGTGGTCAGTTCGCGGGCATCGCAGAGCAGCAACGGCTGGCCGGTCTGCATCGACATCAGCAATGTCCACGCCGTCACCAGCGGGCCTTGTTCGCGAACGATGTAAGGCGAAGTCTTGACCCCGTACACGCCGTCTTCCGCCAGCACGCCCAGATAGTTGATGAAGTCCCCGGCACCCTGAGGAAATTCCACCAGTTGCTGCGCCGGTTGCACCGCATGCCCGGCCGCCAGATCACGGAACAGCTTGCGCAGGATCTGCGGCACATCGATCCGGGCCAACAGCTCGCGGGCCTGGGTTTGGTCGATCACGTAAGGCGTACTGGACATGCCGGACTCCGAAGACTGTTTATAAACTAATTTGTCTATTATGGACTTTTAGTATTATTGAACAATATCCGGGCGAAAAAAAAGCGCAGTCCGTTGCCGGCTGCGCTTCTAGTTTTGGCGGCGCTTACTGTGGACGCTTGCGCTCAACCGCCCGCAATAGATGGGTCGGCGGTGTTTCACAGCTGATCTTGCGACCGAGTTTTTCTTCGATGGACGGCAACTGATAGGAGTCGTCCTCACCGGCGAAGCTGATCGACACACCGTCGGCGCCAGCGCGACCGGTACGGCCGATGCGGTGCACGTAGTCGTCCGGGACTTCCGGCAGAGTGAAGTTGATCACGTGGCTGATGCCGTCGATGTGGATACCGCGACCGGCCACGTCGGTGGCGACCAGCACCCGGATCTTGCCTTCGCGGAAGCCTTCCAGCGTCTTGATCCGCTTGTGCTGCGGCACGTCGCCGGACAGTTGCGCGGCGTTGATGCCGTCACGCACCAGGCGTTCCTCGATGCGGCGCACTTCGTCCTTGCGGTTGGCGAACACGATGACCCGCTCCCAGCCGTTGTCGTTGACCAGGTTGAACAGCAGTTTGTATTTGTCGGCACCGGCCACCGCGTAGATGTGCTGCTCGACGTTTTCGTTGGCCACGTTGGTGACTTCGATTTCGACGATCGCAGGATCGGTGGTCCACTGCTTGGCGAGGTTCATCACGTCATCGGTGAAGGTCGCGGAGAACAGCAGAGTCTGGCGTTCGCTTTTCGGCGGGGTCTGGCGAATGATCTGCCGGACCTGCGGGATGAAGCCCATGTCGAGCATGCGGTCGGCTTCGTCCAGCACCATCACTTCGACCATGTCCAGGTGCACGTCACCGCGCTGGTTGAAGTCAAGCAGGCGGCCCGGGGTCGCGACGAGGATGTCGCAATGGCGCGCTTCGAGGTGCTTGAGCTGCTTGTCGAAGTCCATCCCGCCGACGAAGGTCATGACATTGAGACCGGTGTACTTGGTCAGGTCGGCGGCGTCCTTGGCGATCTGCACCACCAGCTCGCGGGTCGGCGCGATGATCAGCGCCCGTGGTTCGCCCATGTAGCGCTCTTTCGGCGGCGGGGTCTGCAGCAGCTGGGTGATGATCGAGATCAGGAACGCGGCGGTCTTGCCGGTGCCGGTCTGTGCGCGGCCGATGGCGTCTTTGCCGGCGAGGGTATAACCCAGCACCTGGGCCTGGATCGGTGTGCAATACGGGAAACCCAGGTCGTGGATGGCGTGCATCAGTTCCGGGGCGAGTTTGAAATCGTGGAAGCGGGTCTTGCCTTCCTGGGGCTCGACGACGAAGTCTTCGAGTTTCCAGGGAATCACCGGCGCCTTGGGCTTGGGTTCGCGACGTGGTCTGGCCGGTTTCGGTGTTTCGCTGCGGGCCGGCTCGGTGGCGGGCGCGGCAGCTGGAGCGGGTTTCGGTTCTTGCTTTGGGGGCGTGGCGGGCGTCTGGCGGTCGGCCTGGCTGGCATCGTTGCGATGACCGGCGGCGTGCGACGGCGCAGTGGGGACTGGCGCGAGCTGCTCAGCCTCGCTTTTACCGAACATTTTCTTGAGTGCTTTGAGCACGGTCATCTCATCAATTGGTTAAGGAATGTACGCCGGCCAGTGTAATGCAAGAAACGGGCGCGGCGTAGTGGGATGATCAAAGGGCGACCCCTGTCGCAATTGTCAGCGCAGGCGTTCGCTCAACCATGTGCCGATGTCGCGAATTTCTTCGGGTAACACTTCGTGCTCCATTGGGTATTCCTGCCATGTCACGGTGACACCATGGGCCTTGAGATACTCATAAGCCGTGCGTCCCATCGAGTTCTGCACCACGTTGTCGAACTGGCCGTGCAGCGCCAGCACCGGAATCCGCTGCTGGCTGGCGGACAACTCCAGTTCATCGCTGAACGTCGGCGCGTATGTCGATAATGCCAGCACCCCGCCCAACGGCCCCTGCCATTTCAGGAATGCGGTGTGATAGACCACGGCGCCGCCCTGGGAAAAACCGGCGAGGAAAATCCGCGAGGCGTCTATTCCGCTGCTTCGCTGTTCTTCGATCAATTCGATGATGCGATCGGCAGACGCTTCCAGCTCATCGCGGTCGATCGCCCGGGCCGGGCTCATCGCCTTGATGTCGTACCAGCTCGGCATGGCATATCCGCCATTTATCGTCACCGGACGGGTCGGCGCCTGGGGCAGGACGAAACGCGTGCTCAGCAGGCTTTCCTGAAGCGCTTCGGCCACCGGCAGAAAGTCGTAGCGGTCGGCGCCGAGGCCGTGCAGCCAGATCACGCAGGCGTCTGCGGGCTTAACAGGCTGAAGAATCAAGGGCTCGGTCATGGCTGCTCCAATTGTGTGCGGGCGCTCTCATTGAGTGCGTGATTTGCGTGCGCGCCCGGTTGATCCGTTAAGAAGATGTCGCAAGGCTGCAAGTTTTGCTATTGACGTGTCACTCAATCGCTTCAGCAGCCGGTGTGGTACGGGCTTTGCTATGAGGTAGTCGTGCAATCGATCTCGCGCCTGGCGGTAACACTATCAGTGAACGCCTGGCGACGGGATAGCAAAGAATCCGATGATGGATGTTCGCCAATGGCCGCAACGGGCTTAGCGAACGTGAAAGGGCTACCGCCCGTTCGGCCGACTGGTGAGAAGTGAGTTGTCCATGATGTGGATTGTCTCCTACTAGACTCATAGCGAAGGTCCTGCGTCGGTTGACCCCAAAAAAAGCCAACACGGGTCAACAACGCCTCAAAAGGGTGCGACTGGACTCAAGCTCCGACACAACAAGAGCAAAACTGGAGGTTTGAATGAAGATGTTGAAATCCACGCTGGCGATCGTGACTGCTGCTGCAGTACTGGGTGTCAGCGGGTTCGCTCAGGCGGGTGCAACCCTGGATGCAGTGAAGAAGAAAGGATTCGTGCAGTGCGGCGTCAGCGATGGCTTGCCAGGCTTCTCGGTTCCGGATTCCACCGGCAAGATCGTGGGTATCGATGCTGACGTCTGCCGCGCCGTGGCCGCTGCCGTGTTCGGCGATGCGACCAAGGTCAAGTTCAGTCAGCTGAACGCCAAGGAGCGTTTCACCGCGCTGCAGTCCGGCGAGATCGACATTCTGTCGCGCAACACCACCATGACCAGCTCCCGTGACGCGGGCATGGGCCTGAAATTCCCGGGCTTCATTACCTACTACGACGGCATCGGCTTCCTGGTAAACAACAAGCTCGGCGTGAAGAGTGCCAAAGAGCTGGACGGTGCAACCATCTGCATCCAGGCCGGTACCACCACCGAGTTGAACGTTTCCGACTACTTCCGCGGCAACGGTCTGAAATACACCCCGATCACTTTCGACACCTCCGATGAAAGCGCCAAGTCGCTGGAATCCGGTCGTTGCGACGTGCTGACCTCCGACAAGTCCCAGCTGTTCGCCCAGCGCAGCAAGCTGGCTTCGCCGAAGGACTATGTAGTTCTGCCGGAAACCATTTCCAAGGAACCACTGGGCCCGGTCGTGCGTAACGGCGACGACGAGTGGCTGGCCATCGTGCGTTGGGTTGGCTACGCGCTGCTGAACACCGAAGAAGCCGGCATCTCTTCGAAGAACGTCGAAGCTGAAGCCAAATCCACCAAGAACCCGGATGTCGCTCGTATGCTCGGCGCAGACGGCGAATACGGCAAAGACCTGAAACTGCCGAAGGACTGGGTCGTACAGATCGTCAAGCAAGTCGGCAACTACGGCGAAATCTTCGAGAAAAACCTCGGCAAGAGCACTCCGCTGGAAATCGACCGCGGCCTGAACGCGCTGTGGAACAACGGCGGCATTCAATACGCACCACCAGTGCGCTGATGGTTCTGTCACCCGGCAGGCCAACTGCCGGGTGACGTTCTGTTCCATTATTTCCGGGGCACTTCATGCAAAATTCAATCGGCGCACCAAAGCAGAGGCTCAGCCTCAGCGATCCACGAGTGCGTGCGTGGGTATTTCAGATCATCACCATCGTGGCGGTGGTCTCCCTGGGCTGGTATCTGTTCGATAACACCCAGACCAACCTGCAACACCGGGGTATCACTTCGGGGTTCGACTTTCTCGAGCGCAGTGCCGGGTTCGGCATCGCTCAACACCTGATCTCCTACACCGAAGCGGACAGTTATGCCCGGGTGTTTGTCATCGGCCTGCTCAACACGCTGCTGGTGACGTTCATCGGTGTGATCCTGGCCACGATCCTCGGCTTCATCGTCGGCGTGGCACGTCTGTCGAAGAACTGGATCATTGCCAAACTGGCAACGGTGTACGTGGAGGTTTTCCGTAACATCCCGCCACTGCTGCAGATTCTTTTCTGGTACTTCGCGGTGTTCCTGACCATGCCGGGGCCGCGCAACAGCCACAACTTCGGCGATACCTTCTTCGTCAGCAGCCGTGGCCTGAACATGCCGGCCGCGCAAATGGCCGACGGCTTCTGGGCGTTTGTGGTCAGCATCGTGGTGGCCATCGTCGCCATCGTGCTGATGAGCCGCTGGGCCAACAAGCGCTTTGAAGCCACCGGCGAGCCATTCCACAAGTTCTGGGCAGGCCTGGCGCTGTTCCTGGTGATCCCGGCGCTGTGCGCGCTGATCTTCGGTGCACCTGTGCACTGGGAAATGCCGAAGCTGCAAGGCTTCAACTTCGTCGGTGGCTGGGTGCTGATTCCGGAACTGCTGGCCTTGACCCTGGCGTTGACGGTGTACACCGCAGCGTTCATCGCCGAGATCGTGCGTTCGGGCATCAAGTCGGTCAGCCATGGCCAGACCGAGGCGGCGCATTCGCTCGGCCTGCGCAACGGCCCGACCCTGCGCAAGGTGATCATTCCGCAAGCGCTGCGGGTCATCATCCCGCCGCTGACCAGCCAATACCTGAACCTGGCGAAGAACTCCTCGCTGGCGGCCGGTATCGGTTATCCGGAAATGGTTTCGCTGTTCGCCGGCACCGTGTTGAACCAGACCGGTCAGGCGATCGAAGTCATTGCCATCACCATGAGCGTGTACCTGGCGATCAGTATCAGCATTTCCCTGCTGATGAACTGGTACAACAAGCGCATCGCGCTGATCGAGCGGTAAGGAATAGCGCATGAGTACTCATACTTTCAAACCCGACATGCCACCGCCGGCCAAGGTCTTCGGCCCGATGGCGTGGATCCGCGCGAACATGTTCTCCAGCTGGCTCAACACCCTGCTGACCCTGTTCGCGTTCTACCTGATCTACCTGGTGGTACCGCCGATCCTCAGCTGGGCGATCCTCGACGCCAACTGGGTCGGCACCACCCGCGCCGACTGCACCAAGGATGGCGCCTGCTGGGTCTTCATCCAGCAGCGTTTCGGCCAGTTCATGTACGGCTACTACCCGCCGGAACTGCGCTGGCGCGTAGACCTGACCGTGTGGCTGGCGGTCATCGGCGTGGCGCCACTGTTCATCAAGCGCGTGGCGCACAAGGCGGTGTACGGCCTGAGCTTCCTGGTGGTCTACCCGATCGTTGCCTGGTGCCTGCTGCATGGCGGCGTCTTCGGCCTCGACACCGTGGCGACCAGCCAGTGGGGCGGTCTGATGCTGACTTTGGTGATCGCCACTGTCGGCATCGCCGGTGCGTTGCCGCTGGGGATTGTCCTGGCGCTGGGCCGGCGTTCGAACATGCCGGCGATTCGTGTGGTCTGCGTGACCTTCATCGAGTTCTGGCGCGGCGTGCCGTTGATCACGGTGCTGTTCATGTCCTCGGTGATGCTGCCGCTGTTCCTGCCCGAAGGCATGAACTTCGACAAGCTGCTGCGGGCGCTGATCGGCGTGATCCTGTTCCAGTCGGCGTACGTTGCCGAGGTGGTGCGCGGCGGTCTGCAAGCGATCCCCAAAGGCCAGTACGAAGCCGCGGCCGCGATGGGCCTCGGTTACTGGCGCGCCATGGGCCTGGTGATTCTGCCGCAAGCCCTGAAGCTGGTGATTCCCGGCATCGTCAACACCTTCATCGCGCTGTTCAAGGACACCAGCCTGGTGATCATCATCGGCCTCTTTGACCTGCTCAACAGCGTCAAGCAAGCCGCTGCCGATCCGAAATGGCTGGGCATGGCCACCGAAGGCTACGTGTTCGCCGCCCTGGTGTTCTGGATTTTCTGTTTTGGTATGTCGCGCTATTCCATGCACCTGGAACGCAAGCTCGACACTGGCCACAAGCGTTAGGAGTTTTTTCGATGAGCGAAGCAATCAAAAAGCCAGTGGGCCCTGAAGGCATCATTCAGATGCAGGGCGTGAACAAGTGGTACGGCCAGTTCCACGTGCTGAAAGACATCAACCTCAACGTGCGTCAGGGCGAGCGTATCGTGCTGTGCGGTCCGTCAGGTTCCGGCAAATCCACCACCATCCGCTGCCTCAACCGTCTGGAAGAGCACCAGCAGGGCCGCATCGTGGTCGATGGCGTGGAGCTGACCAACGACCTCAAGCAGATCGAAGCGATCCGCCGTGAAGTCGGCATGGTGTTCCAGCACTTCAACCTGTTCCCGCACCTGACCATCCTGCAGAACTGCACCCTGGCGCCGATGTGGGTGCGCAAGATGCCCAAGCGCAAGGCCGAGGAAATCGCCATGCATTACCTGGAACGCGTACGCATTCCGGAGCAGGCGCACAAGTACCCGGGGCAACTGTCCGGCGGTCAGCAGCAGCGTGTGGCGATCGCCCGCGCACTGTGCATGAAACCGAAAATCATGCTGTTCGACGAACCGACCTCGGCACTCGACCCGGAGATGGTGAAAGAGGTGCTCGACACCATGATCGGCCTGGCCGAAGACGGCATGACCATGCTCTGCGTGACCCACGAAATGGGCTTCGCCCGCACCGTGGCCAACCGCGTGATCTTCATGGACAAGGGCGAAATCGTCGAGCAGGCGGCACCGAACGACTTCTTCGACAATCCTCAGAATGATCGTACGAAGCTGTTCCTGAGTCAGATCCTGCATTGAGATCTGATGAGTAAAAACAACCCGGCCTTGTGCCGGGTTTGTTTTTTGTGGGTCAGGAGGCGGTGAGGGCTTCTTGTTCTTTGTGCTCGGTGAACTTGAAAGCCCCCCTCAAATCAGCCCCTTCGGCCAGGTTTCTCGCATCGGCAAGCAAGTGAGGATAGCGATCCAGCAGACGCATAAGTAGCATCAATGCTTTCGGCGGAAGTACCTCGCCGCGTTCGTATCGTGAAAATGCGTTGTGCCCGCCTCCTGAAAGCAATTGCACCGTTTCCTTTTGCGTCAGATGCAGTTTGCGGCGGATCCTTTTCATTTCGTTACCTATCATTTTTCTACAGGCGAGAACGAGTTCATCGCATGCATCCGAATAGCGCTGCCCGCACTCGTCATCCAATTCGACCTCGCCGCACTTCTGGCACTCCCAGCCCGACAAGTCGTCGATGCGACGCTCCATTCCCTTGGCGCTCAAGGTTTCGCCTCGACCTTTGAAATGCACCATGCCTTCCGGGGCGCCGCAACTGAAACACTGCTGCGTGTTCATGAATTGTTCTCCTTGAAGGAGATCACGGGTGGGCGCCTGTCGTAGTGATAGGACACCTTGATGTAAATCTCCAAACCATGTGATTGGATGTGATAGACGTCTTGCCAGATACGATGGTCGTCATAAGTCGTCATCGATTTGTACAGCATGCCGCGCTGCAGTCTGAGAACGATTTCCTGCATTTCTGCGAGACTCAGTTCGAGTGCAGTCCCAGTCTTTCTCGCCGTGTGCGTGAATGCCTTCCAACCGAGTCGCCTGACATCCGCCTTGATCACCGCCAAGTCGTAATGGGGTGTGTTCTTTTCCATAAGAAACCAAAACCCTGTCCCTGAAATTACCCTTAAAGGGTAATTTTGACCAATCGAAAATCCCGCTCCATTTGCCTCTCTCTGACCCTAGGTGGTTGCTGTCCTACGAGGAGCTGACTAACATGTCAGAAAATTCATCCCATGATTGGATGAAAGGGCGAATCCTATGTCAGACATTTCTCCACTCATTAAGCGATCCCTGGTCGACCAAGCCCTGGATCAGTTGCGCCAGCGCATTACCGACGGCACGTGGCAAGTCGGTCAGCGATTGCCGACCGAGCCCGAGCTGTGCGCCGAACTGGGCATCAGCCGCAACACCGTTCGCGAGGCGATGCGGGTGCTGGCGTTTTCCGGGTTGATCGAGATCCGTCAAGGTGACGGCAGTTACCTGCGGGCGGTGGTCGATCCGATGGACACGCTCAAGGCGCTGTCCAAATGCTCGCTGGACCAGGCCCGGGAGACCCGGCACATCCTTGAAGTCGAGGCCATTGGCCTGGCGGCCTTGCGTCGTACCGATGAAGACCTCGTCGCGTTGCACGAGGCGCTGGGTGTTGCCGGCAGCCACTACCACGGCGACCTCGACAGTTACATCCGCTGCGATCTGGTGTTCCACCGCCGTCTGGTGGACGCCGCGCACAACCCCACCCTCAGCGAGCTGTATCGCTATTTTTCCAGCATCGTCGGCGCGCAATTGCGCCAGACCCTGAACATCGTCCCCCGTCGACAGGAAGTCTTCGATTTGCACGTCGCCTTGCTTGAGGCTGTCGAGCAGCGCGATCCGGAGCGGGCCAAAGCCCTGTCGAGGCAGTTGATCAATGAACCTTGAAACCGAGAAAACCATGTCCCGCCCAGAAGTTTCCCCAGCACCCGTTCGCAAGGCCGAGCTCGAAGAGTTGTTGATCGACGCCGAAGCCGATGACGAGCAGGTGCAGCAAAGCCATCCGCTGGTGCGGCGTCCGTGGCTGTTGCTGCTGGGGCTGATTCTGGTGGCGTTGAACCTGCGTCCGGCGCTGTCGAGCATGGCGCCGTTGCTCGGTGAAGTGTCGAAAAGTCTCGGTTTGTCCGCTGCTCAAGCGGGATTGCTGACGACGCTGCCAGTGCTCTGCCTTGGGTTGTTCGCACCTCTGGCCCCATTGCTCGCACGGCGTTTCGGTGCCGAACGGGTGGTACTGGGGATTCTTCTGACACTGGCCGGCGGCATCATCCTGCGCAGCAGTTTCGGTGAGATCGGTCTGTTCGCCGGCAGCGTGCTGGGTGGCGCGAGCATCGGCATCATCGGCGTGTTGCTGCCGGGCATCGTCAAACGCGACTTCGCTAAACACGCCGGCACCATGACCGGCGTCTACACCATGGCCCTGTGCCTGGGCGCGGCAATGGCGGCGGGATCGACCGTGCCATTGAGCGAACACTTTGACCACAGCTGGGCCATGGGCCTGGGTTTCTGGGTGATTCCGGCGCTGGTGGCGGCAGTGTTCTGGCTCCCGCAAATCGGCCAGAAGCATGGTGCACACAACGTTGCCTACCGGGTGCGCGGTTTGCTGCGGGATCCGCTGGCCTGGCAAGTGACCTTGTACATGGGCCTGCAATCGTCGCTGGCCTACATCGTGTTCGGCTGGCTGCCGTCGATCCTTATCGGTCGCGGGCTGACACCGACCCAGGCCGGGCTGGTGCTGTCCGGATCGGTGATCATCCAGCTCGCCAGCTCCCTGGCGGCACCGTGGCTGGCCACACGTGGCAAAGATCAGCGGCTGGCGATCGTGGTGGTGATGGCGTTGACCCTGGGCGGCCTGTTCGGTTGCCTCTTCGCGCCGATCGAAGGCCTGTGGGGCTGGGCGATCCTGCTGGGCCTGGGGCAGGGCGGCACGTTCAGCCTGGCGCTGACCCTGATCGTGCTTCGCTCGCGGGATTCCCATGTCGCGGCCAACCTGTCGAGCATGTCCCAGGGCTTTGGCTACACCCTCGCGTCGATGGGGCCGTTCGCGGTCGGCGTAGTGCATGACTGGACCGGTGGCTGGAACGCCGTAGGCTGGATTTTCGGCATCATTGGTGCGGGTGCAATCCTCGCTGGCCTCGGTGCCGGACGTGCGCTGTACGTGCAGGTGGTCAGCGAAAAGGTCTGATGCGCACATACTGTCGGTATTCGAAATGCGAATGCCGATAGTGTTTCAGGCGTTTGCGGATTATCGTGCTGGCAATCTGTACCTTTCCTGGAGATTGCCCATGAGTGAAGAAGCCCACAGCGCCCTGATCACCCGTTTCTACCAGGCCTTCCAGCGCCTCGACGCCGAGGCCATGGCCGCCTGCTACACCGACGACGTGGTGTTCAGCGATCCGGCCTTCGGCGAGCTGCGCGGTCGTGATGCCGGCGACATGTGGCGCATGCTCACCACTCGCGCCAAGGACTTCTCCCTGACCTTCAACAACGTCCGCGCCGACGAGCGCAGCGGCGGCGCCCACTGGGTGGCGACCTACCTGTTCAGCCAGACCGGCAATGTCGTGATCAACGACATCCAGGCGCGCTTCGTCTTCCGTGACGGCAAGATCTGTGAACACCACGACCACTTCGACCTGTGGCGCTGGTCGCGTCAGGCGCTGGGTTTCAAGGGGGTGTTGTTGGGCTGGACGCCTCTGGTGCGCAACGCTGTCCGTGCTCAGGCGCTGAAAGGGCTGAAGGCATTTCAGGCGAGTCGCTGATAAGATCGCCACCTGTTTTTCTTACGCCTGAATTGTCCCGTGAACAGCCTCAGCGAAAATCCTCTCGATGCCGACGTTTCAGTGAGCAAATCCTGGTTCGTCTACCTCGTACGCGCCGCCAACGGTTCGCTGTACTGCGGGATCAGCGATGATCCCGTGCGCCGTTTCGCCAAGCACCAGAGCGGCAAGGGCGCACGGTTCTTTCTTTCAAGCCCGGCGATGGCGCTGGTCTACACCGAGCGTTGCCGCGACAAGGGTGATGCTTTGCGTCAGGAGCGGTTGATCAAGAAGCTCAGGAAGAGTGCGAAGGAGTGTCTGGTGGCGTCTTATCGGCCTGATTGAGCAGGTGCAAACGGTAAAATCACTGGATGTCGAAGCACTGCCTCGGGCACACAACAGGCGAAAAAAACCGCCTTTGCGGAGCGGTTTTTTCTGTAAACGCCGGTTTGCGGCCGGGTTTACTGCATCTCAATGGACACACTAGCGTGTATTCCGAAGGCGTACGTGGTCCGGTAAGCACGCTGGAGGTTTGGCCCCCAACCGGAGGCCAAAATGTATGAAGCTTTTGCTACGTACTCTGAGCCTCGTATGGAGGTCGTTCAAAGCGTTTCGCTTTTACGAGTTCCTGCGAGATCACTTCGATGACCTGATGTAGGTTCATTGAAGTGGGAAGCCGTCTCGGCCTTGGCTGAGGCGGTTTTTTAGTGCCTTATCATCCTGACTGATCAGTTCTCATCAGCCGGATCCGTAGGCTGCGAACGAATTGCGCGCTAAGCTGCTGGCTCACTTTCTGTGCGGCGGAGCCGAGCATGTCCGAGTTGATTCTGCATCATTACCCGACCTCTCCATTCGCCGAAAAGGCCCGGCTGCTGTTGGGTTTCAAGGGCTTGTCCTGGCGCTCGGTGCACATTTCGCCGGTGATGCCGAAGCCGGATCTGACCGCCCTGACAGGCGGCTACCGCAAGACCCCGGTGCTACAGATCGGCGCTGATATCTATTGCGACACCGCGCTGATCGCCCGTCGCCTCGAGCAGGAAAAGGCCCAACCTTCGTTCTTCCCGGAAGGTCAGGAAATGATCGCCGCCAGTTTCGCCGCCTGGGCCGATTCGGTGGTGTTCCAGCATGCGGTGAGCCTCGTTTTTCAGCCGGAGTCGGTGGCGGTGCGTTTCGGCAAGTTGCCGCCGGAAGCGATCAAGGCTTTCCTCGCCGACCGTGCCGGATTGTTCAGCGGTGGCAGCGCAACCAGGCTGTCAGCCGAGCAGGCCAGGCACAATTGGCCAACCATCATGGCGCGTCTGGAGCAGCAGTTGCAGCGTGAAGACGGCGACTTCCTGTTCGGTGAGCCGTCGATTGCCGACTTCGCCATGGCCCATCCGCTGTGGTTCCTCAAGGCCACGCACGTGACGGCGCCCTTGGTGGATGCTTACCCGGCGGTGTCGGCGTGGCTGGGGCGTGTGCTCGGCTTCGGCCATGGCGCGGCCAGCGAGATGAGCTCGGAGCAGGCACTGGAAATTGCGCGCAGTTCGACGCCGGCGGCGTTGCCGGACGAAGAGTTCACTGATCCGAACGGGTTCGTGGCAGGTCAACAGGTGCTGATCGCAGCGACAGACTACGGTGTTGATCCGGTGGCCGGTGAGCTGGTGTTTGCCGGTCGCGAGGAGCTGATCCTGCGCCGTGAAGACGAACGCGGCGGAGTGGTGCATGTGCACTTCCCGCGTTTCGGTTTCCGGATCGAGAAACGCTGAAACAACTGAGGGAGCCGATTGGCTCCCTCGTTCATTTCAGTGCAGCGAGAATCTCGTCGGGATCAAACCCGCGGATCAACGTGCCATTGACGTCGATCAGCGGAATCCCGCGTCCGCCCAGCGCTTCATACGCCTTGCGTGCTTCGGCATCCTTCTCGATATCGAATTCCTTGAACGCAATGCCTTTCTGATCGAGAAAGCGCTTGGTCTGCTTGCAGTAGCCGCACCAGTCTGTGGCGTACAGCACAACCCTGGCGTTGGCGCGAACCTGCTCGGACGCCATCTGCGACGGGTTGAACACCCGCTCGATCTTGCCCCAGTTCTGATAGACCACGACCACCAGCAGAACCAGCAGAACCTTTTTCAGCACATTGCCGAGCATCAGTTGCGGCGCTTCAACTGATCGGTGAGCGAGGTCGGCAGGCCTTTGATGACCAGGGTCCCGGCTTCTTCGTCGTACTCGATTTTCGAGCCCAGCAGGTGCGCTTCAAAGCTGATCGACAGGCCTTCGGCGCGACCGGTGAAGCGACGGAACTGATTGAGCGTGCGCTTATCCGCCGGGATCTCCGGCGACAGGCCGTAATCCTTGTTGCGGATGTGATCGTAGAAGGCCTTCGGGCGTTCTTCGTCGATCAGCTCAGACAGTTCTTCCAGCCCCATGGGTTCGCCGAGCTTGGCCTGGCTGCTGGCATAGTCGACCAGGGTCTTGGTCTTCTCGCGGGCGGAATCTTCCGGCAGGTCTTCGCTCTCGACGAAGTCGCTGAAGGCCTTGAGCAGGGTGCGGGTTTCGCCCGGGCCGTCGACGCCTTCCTGGCAGCCGATGAAGTCGCGGAAGTACTCCGAGACCTTCTTGCCGTTCTTGCCCTTGATGAACGAGATGTACTGCTTGGACTGCTTGTTGTTCTGCCACTCGGAGACGTTGATCCGCGCCGCCAGGTGCAGTTGACCGAGGTCGAGGTGGCGCGATGGCGTCACGTCCAGTTGATCGGTCACCGCCACGCCCTCGCTGTGGTGCAGCAGGGCGATGGCCAGGTAATCAGTCATGCCTTGCTGATAGTGGGCGAACAGCACATGGCCGCCGACCGACAGGTTCGATTCTTCCATCAGCTTTTGCAGGTGCTCGACCGCGACCTTGCTGAACGCGGTGAAGTCCTTGCCGCCTTCCATGTATTCCTTCAGCCAGCCGCTGAACGGGAACGCACCGGACTCCGGATGGAACAACCCCCAGGCTTTACCCTGTTTGGCGTTATAGCTCTCGTTGAGATCGGCGAGCATGTTCTCGATGGCTGCGGACTCAGCCAGTTCGGAGTCACGGGCGTGCAGGACTGCGGGTGTGCCGTCGGGTTTTTTGTCGATCAAATGGACGATGCAATGACGGATCGGCATAGGCTTCTCGGCTGGTGGAAGGGAGGAGGGCGGGCTCCCCCGAAAAAGCGCCCAGTGTACCGCAACCACTGGATTTGGCGCGGGGTGAAGGGCAAATCCGGGTCACCCGACTGCCCTTATGCATTTATTTACCGATTTAGCGCAATAAACCTGACCATTTGGCTAGCTAGAGGCGGATATTTCCTTGTCTCTGTGCTAGTTTTGCCCGGTCTTGTGCGAAGTCACCGCGACAAGCATGCATTCAGCTTTTGTCAGGTCGAACCAAACCTTGATTTCGGCATCTATAACCCCGACTCGTCGTGGTTATCGCCGAGGGTGCCAGATCCAGAAGATCGGGCTCGATGGCTGACACTGCACTCTGCAATCCATATGAATTTGATAGGGAAGGAACACTACATGGCTCTTACTAAAGACCAACTGATCGCCGACATCGCTGAAGCTATCGACGCGCCGAAAACCACCGCGCGTAACGCTCTGGACCAACTGGGCCAAATCGTTGCCGATCAGCTGGAAAACGGCGGCGAAATCACCTTGCCAGGTATCGGCAAGCTGAAAGTGACCGAGCGTCCTGCCCGCACTGGCCGTAACCCATCGACTGGCGCTGCCATCGAAATCCCTGCCAAGAAAGTGATCAAGCTGGTTGTGGCCAAAGGCCTGACCGACGCTGTGAACAAGTAAGACGCAGCGATAAAAAAACCGTGCACCGGAGCGATCCGGGCACGGTTTTTTTGTGCCTGCTGTTTGTGTTTCAGCAGTAGCGGCGGCTGCTTGCGGTCAAGCGCCGCCCAGGTTGAAACGTATTACTTGCGCACCCAGCGTTCGCGCCGCCAGATCTGCTGCTCGGACTTGGTCTGGAAGGTCCAGGCGACGAAGCGGCTCTGCTTCTGCCCCTGGGACATTTCCACCACCTGGCTTTCCAGCGCACCGGCCTTCTTCAGCGCGGTTTCGATGGCAGGCAGGTTCGAGGCTTTCGAGACCAGGGTGCTGAACCACAGCACCTTGTGTGCAAAGTTCGCACTTTCGGCGATCAGTTGCGTCACGAAACGCGCCTCGCCACCTTCACACCACAGCTCGGCCGACTGGCCGCCGAAGTTCAGTACCGGCAATTTGCGCTTCGGGTCGGCCTTGCCCAGGGCTCGCCATTTGCGCTCGCTGCCCTTGGTGGCCTCTTCCATCGAGGCATGGAATGGCGGGTTGCACATGGTCAGGTCAAAGCGTTCGCCGGGCTCCAGCAGGCCGATCAGGATGTGCTTGCGGTTCTCCTGCTGGCGCAGCTGGATGACCTTGTTCAGGTCGTTGGACTGAACGATGGCCCTGGCAGCGGCCACGGCGGTCGGATCGATCTCCGAGCCGAGGAAGTGCCAGCGATATTCGCTGTTACCGATCAGCGGGTACACGCAGTTGGCGCCCATGCCGATATCCAGCACATTGACGATGGCGCCGCGCGGAACCACGCCGTCGTTGTTGCTGGCCAGCAGGTCAGCCAAAAAGTGGATGTAGTCGGCACGGCCCGGCACCGGCGGGCACAGATAATCGGCCGGGATGTCCCAATGCTGGATGCCGTAGAACGATTTGAGCAGCGCCCGGTTGAACACACGCACCGCATCGGGACTGGCGAAATCGATGCTTTCCTTGCCGTACGGGTTGGTGATCACGAACTTCGCCAGTTCCGGAGTGGTCTTGATCAGCGCCGGGAAGTCGTAACGACCCTGATGGCGATTGCGCGGGTGCAGGCTGGCTTCTTTACGCGGCTCCACGGGCTTGGCCGGGGTGGCGGAGTCAGGCTTCTTGCGCGCAGGTTTCGGTGTACGTGGGGCGTTCATGGGCGTGGTCGATTCGGGTAGGGCTGAAAGTGGCGGCTATTGTCCCACAGGGCGCTGCGTTGTTGGCCGGAAAAGTGCCGGGCACAAAAAAGGGAGGCCGTTGCGGGCCTCCCTTTTTCAGTGCGATTCGCCGTTACAGGCTGGCAATCCGCGCGTGCTGCTCGGCCAGCTTGGCCAGAGCCTGTTCGGCTTCGGCCAGTTTGGCGCGTTCCTTCTCGATGACTTCGGCCGGAGCCTTGTCAACGAAACCGGCGTTGGACAGCTTGCCGCCAACGCGCTGGACTTCGCCCTGCAGACGCAGGATTTCCTTGTCCAGACGCGCCAGCTCGGCGCCCTTGTCGATCAGACCGGCCATCGGCACCAGCACTTCCATTTCGCCAACCAGCGCAGTAGCGGACAGCGGCGCTTCTTCGCCGGCCGCCAGCACGGTGATCGATTCCAGACGCGCCAGCTTCTTCAGCAGCGCTTCATTCTCGGTCAGGCGGCGCTGGTCTTCAGCGCTGACGTTTTTCAGGTAGATCGGCAGCGGTTTGCCCGGGCCGATGTTCATTTCGCCACGGATGTTGCGTGTGCCGAGCATCAGGCCCTTGAGCCATTCGATATCGTCTTCGGCCGCCGGATCGATGCGCTCTTCGTTGGCCACCGGCCACGCTTGCAGCATGATCGTCTTGCCCTGAATGCCGGCCAGCGGCGCGATGCGCTGCCAGATTTCTTCAGTGATGAACGGCATGAACGGATGCGCCAGACGCAGCGCCACTTCCAGTACGCGAACCAGCGTGCGGCGAGTGCCGCGCTGACGCTCGACCGGCGCGTTTTCGTCCCACAGCACTGGCTTGGACAGTTCCAGGTACCAGTCGCAGTACTGGTTCCAGATGAACTCGTACAGCGCTTGCGCCGCCAGGTCGAAACGGAACTGATCCAGTTGGCGGGTCACTTCGGCTTCGGTGCGTTGCAGCTGCGAGATGATCCAGCGATCCGCCAGTGACAGCTCGTAGGCTTCGCCGTTCTGGCCGCAGTCTTCGCCCTTGTCCAGAACATAACGCGCAGCGTTCCAGATCTTGTTGCAGAAGTTGCGATAGCCTTCGACGCGGCCCATGTCGAATTTGATGTCGCGACCGGTGGACGCCAGCGAGCAGAAAGTGAAGCGCAGGGCGTCGGTGCCGTAGCTGGCGATGCCGTCGGCGAACTCTTCGCGGGTCTGCTTCTCGATCTTCTTCGCCAGTTTCGGCTGCATCAGACCGGACGTGCGTTTCTGCACCAGGGTTTCGAGCTCGATGCCGTCGATGATGTCCAGCGGGTCCAGGACGTTGCCCTTGGACTTGGACATCTTCTGGCCCTGGCCATCACGCACCAGGCCGTGCACATAAACAGTCTTGAACGGAACCTGCGGCGTGCCGTCCTCGTTCTTGATCAGGTGCATGGTCAGCATGATCATCCGGGCAACCCAGAAGAAAATGATGTCGAAACCGGTGACCAGCACGTCGGTGGAGTGGAATTTCTTCAGGAACTCGGTCTTTTCCGGCCAGCCCAGGGTGGAGAAGGTCCACAAGCCCGAACTGAACCAGGTGTCGAGAACGTCGTTGTCCTGTTGCAGCGCAACGTCCGGACCGATGTTGTGCTTGGCGCGCACTTCGGCTTCGTCGCGACCGACGTAGACCTTGCCCGACTCGTCGTACCAGGCAGGAATCCGGTGGCCCCACCACAGCTGACGGCTGATGCACCAGTCCTGGATGTCACGCATCCACGAGAAGTACATGTTTTCGTATTGCTTCGGCACGAACTGGATGCGACCGTCTTCGACGGCAGCAATCGCAGGCTCGGCCAGCGGCTTGGTGGACACGTACCACTGGTCGGTCAGCCACGGCTCGATGACGGTGCCGGAGCGGTCGCCTTTCGGCACTTTCAGGTTGTGGTCGTCGACGCTGACCAGCAGGCCGGCGGCGTCGAACGCGGCCACGATCTGCTTGCGCGCTTCGAAACGCTCGAGACCGGCGTACTCGGCCGGAATCTTGCCGTCGATGCTCTCGTTCAGCGTGCCGTCGAGGTTGAACACTTGCGCTGCCGGCAGCACGTTGGCGTTCTTGTCGAAGATGTTGAGCAGCGGCAGGTTGTGGCGTTTGCCGACTTCGTAGTCGTTGAAATCGTGGGCCGGGGTGATTTTCACGCAGCCGGTGCCGAATTCAGGATCGCAGTAATCGTCGGCGATGATCGGGATGCGGCGGCCGACCAGCGGCAGCTCGACAAACTTGCCGATCAGGGCTTTGTAGCGCTCGTCGTTCGGGTTCACCGCGACGGCGGAGTCGCCGAGCATGGTTTCCGGACGGGTGGTCGCGACGATCAGGAAATCGTTGCCTTCAGCAGTTTTTGCGCCGTCGGCCAGCGGGTATTTCAGGTTCCACAGGAAACCTTTCTCGTCGTGGTTTTCCACTTCGAGGTCGGAAATCGCCGTGTGCAGTTTGGTGTCCCAGTTGACCAGACGCTTGCCGCGATAGATCAGACCGTCTTCGTGCAGGCGCACGAAGGCTTCTTTAACGGCTTCCGAGAGGCCGTCGTCCATGGTGAAGCGCTCGCGGCTCCAGTCCACGGACGAGCCGAGACGGCGGATCTGACGGCTGATGTTGCCGCCGGACTGATCCTTCCATTCCCAGACTTTCTCGAGGAATTTTTCCCGGCCCAGATCGTGGCGGTTCTGGCCCTGGGCTTCGAGCTGACGCTCCACCAGCATCTGCGTGGCGATACCGGCGTGGTCGGTGCCCGGCTGCCACAGGGTGTTGCGACCCTGCATGCGGCGGAAACGGATCAGGGCGTCCATGATCGCGTTGTTGAAACCGTGACCCATGTGCAGGCTGCCGGTGACGTTCGGCGGCGGGATCATGATGGTGTAGGAGTCGCCCGCGCCTTGCGGGGCGAAGTAGTTCTCGGACTCCCAGGTGTTGTACCAGGAAGTTTCAATGGCGTGCGGCTGGTAGGTCTTATCCATGCGCGGCGGGACCCTATTGGCATTTATTCAGGAAAAGCCGGGAAGTATAGCGGGGCATGGGGCGCAGGGCGAGCGGGGCGGGCCGGGTGGAGACTTAAATGTGGGAGCTGGCTTGCCAGCGATGCAGGCGCCACGGTTTTTCAGGAAAACCGCAGTGATGCTATCGCTGGCAGGCCAGCTCCCACAGGAGATCAGGGAATTATTCGTACTGGCCGAGAAGCCGTTCCATTCGCGCCTCGAGGCGGCGTTTTATTTCGGTTTCGATGTGCGGCGCGAAATCGTCGATCACGTCCTGCATGATCAGTTGCGCAGCGGCGCGCAGTTCGCTGTCCAGGTGCAGGAGGGCGTCGGGGCCTTTATCCACAGGCGCGACGAGCGCAGTGGCGGGCTTCACGACGGGGGCGGGAGGCGGTACGACGGCGGGCGGCTCAGTGCCGACCGAGTCGAACAACATCGGAATCTGTTCCTGTTCGCCATCATCGACCGTGTCGGTCAACAGCGGCGGTTGCAGGTTGTCATCGCCGAGCAACTGGCGGATCGACTCAAGGTCATCCAGCAGGTGCGCGGGTTTTTGCAGCGGTTTTGGAGTGTCCATCGGCGTACTCAGAGTCGCTGTAAACGGTGGTCTTGCAGAGGATAGCCCTGTTCGCGGTAGAAACGGAAACTCTCCCGCGCCGCAGTGCGGATCGCCGGATCTTCCACCACCACCTCGGCAACGCGGGCGAATTTACTGGCGAAAACCGGGACTTTCAGGTCGAGGTTGACCAGCAAGTCTGTGTGCTGGCCACAGTCCTCGCCCACTCCCAATACGATCAAACCTTCCGGCTCGCTTTCAGCCGGGCCGTGAGGCACGAAGGTTTCACCCTTGAACGCCCACAGGCGCGCATCGAGATCATCACGCTGGGCGGCATCGCTGCAATGCAGGTAGATGCGATGGCCCATGCGCCAGGCTTTATCGGTGAGCTTGCAGGCAAAGTCCAGGCGAGCCGAAGGATCGGCGCTGGGCAGGATATAAAAGTCGACTTTGGTCATTGCGGTTCCTGAGCTGCGAGCGGCGCCCCTCAAGAGAGGCGCCGCTCGCAGTCATCGGTTTCAGGCTTTGGCGCGGTCCAGCAAGTATTGGGTCAACAGCGGAACCGGACGGCCGGTTGCGCCCTTGTCCTTGCCGCCGCTGGTCCAGGCGGTGCCTGCGATATCCAGGTGCGCCCAGTTCAGGTTCTTGGTGAAGCGCGACAGGAAGCAGGCGGCGGTGATGGTGCCGGCCTTCGGACCGCCGATGTTGGCGATGTCGGCGAACGGGCTGTCCAGTTGCTCCTGGTACTCATCGAACAGCGGCAGTTGCCAGGCGCGGTCGTCGGCAGCCTTGCCGGCGCTCAGCAATTGCTCGATCAGTTCGTCGTTGTTGCCCAGCAGGCCCGAAGTGTGGGCGCCCAGGGCAACGACGCAGGCACCGGTCAGGGTGGCGATGTCGATCACCGCTTGCGGCTTGAAGCGCTCGGAGTAGGTCAGGGCATCGCACAGCACCAGACGGCCTTCGGCGTCGGTGTTGAGGATTTCCACGGTCTGGCCGCTCATGGTGGTGACGATGTCGCCCGGACGCGAAGCAGTGCCGCTCGGCATGTTCTCGGCGCAGGCCAGAATGCACACCAGGTTGATCGGCAGTTTCAGTTCCAGCACGGCGCGCAGGGTGCCGAACACGCTGGCCGCGCCACCCATGTCGTATTTCATCTCGTCCATGCCGGCGCCCGGTTTCAGGCTGATGCCGCCGGTGTCGAAGGTGATGCCTTTACCGACCAGTGCGTACGGCTTCTCGGATTTCTTGCCGCCGTTGTATTGCATGACGATCAGGCGCGGCGGCTGGGCGCTGCCCTGGCCGACGGCGTAGAACGAACCCATGCCCAGCGACTTGATCTTCTTCTCGTCGAGGACTTCGACTTTCAGATCCTTGAACTCTTTGCCGAGGTTCTTGGCTTGCTCGCCGAGGAAAGTCGGGTGGCAGATGTTCGGCGGCAGGTTGCCCAGGTTACGGGTGAATGCCATGCCGTTGGCGATCGCGGTGGCGTGGTTCACGGCGCGTTGCACTTCGGCCTGAGCGGCCTTGATGGTCAGCAGGGTGATTTTCTTCAGGGCGCGCGGTTCGGCTTTCTGGCTCTTGAACTGGTCGAAGGTGTATTCGCCGTCGACCAGGGTTTCGGCCAGCAGACGGGTCTTGCCGTAACTGTCACGGTTCTTGACGATGATTTCATCGAGTGCCAGTACGGCGTCGCTGCCGCCCAGGCCTTTGAGGGTGTTGAGGATGCCGGCGACGATCTTGCGGAACGGACGGTCGCCCAGTTCTTCATCCTTGCCCACGCCCACCAGCAGCACGCGTTCGGCTTTCAGGTTCGGCAGGCTGTGCAGCAACAGGCTCTGGCCGACCTTGCCGGCCAGGTCGCCACGCTTGAGCACGGCGCTGATGGCGCCGCCGCTCAGTTCGTCGACCTGCCTGGCGGCGGCACCGAGTTTGCGGCCTTCGCCGACGGCAACCACCAGGGTGGCGGTTTTCAACGTTTCTGGGCTAACGCTTTTTACAACCAGTTCCATGTCCGGATCCCTGAATGAATGGTCAACACACAGGCGTTCGACGTGTCCGCCGTCGCCTGCTTATAGAGAGAAGAGGCGCAGGCCAGTGCCTGCGACAGAGGCGGCAGTTTGAACCTCGCTCACCGCGCCTGACAACCCTCGGTTGTACGATCTTCAACGGATTGCATGCTTGCGTGAGTGTGCGCAGTGACAGGCGCCCTCAATCACAGGATAATGCCGCATCTTTTTTCGACGGCTCTGCCTTGCGGGCCCGTCGATACGTTTGCTTGTTTGGCCGCCTTAGCCTGACAACTCTGGAGTGTCTGGTTTGATCGTCTTCCGTTATCTGTCCCGCGAAGTCCTGTTGACCCTGAGTGCGGTAAGCGCCGTGCTGCTGGTCATCATCATGAGCGGTCGCTTCATCAAATACCTTGCCCAGGCCGCCGCGGGCCAGCTCGATCCGGGATCGCTGTTCCTGATCATGGGCTATCGCCTGCCGGGCTTCATGCAGTTGATCCTGCCGCTGGGGCTGTTCCTCGGGATTCTGCTGGCGTACGGCCGGCTGTACCTCGAAAGCGAGATGACCGTGCTTTCGGCCACCGGCATGAGTCAGCAGCGGTTGTTCCGCATGACCCTGTTTCCGGCCACCCTGGTAGCTGTGGTGGTGGCCTGGCTGAGCTTGAGCCTGGCACCGCAAGGCGCCAACCAGTTCCAGCTGCTGCTGAACAAACAGGATGCCCTGACCGAATTCGACACCCTCGAGCCGGGCCGTTTCCAGGCCTTGCGCGACGGTACGCGGGTGACCTACACCGAAACCCTCAGCGATGACCGGGTCAACCTCGGCAGCGTATTCATCTCGCAGAAGAACCTCGGTGCCAACCAGAAGGATCGCGGGATTTCCGTGCTGGTGGCGGAGAAAGGTCGTCAGGAAGTGCGTCCCGACGGCAACCGTTACCTGATCCTCGACAACGGCTACCGCTACGACGGCAGCCCGGGTCAGGCCAACTATCGCGCCATCCACTACGAAACCTACGGCGTGCTGCTGCCCAAGCCGGATGTCAGCGAGGAAGTCACCGACCGTGACGCCATGCCGACCTCGTCCCTGCTCGGCAGTGATGACATTCGCTCGAAAACCGAACTGCAATGGCGCCTGTCGCTGCCGTTGCTGGTGTTCATCGTGACCCTGATGGCGGTGCCGCTGTCGCGGGTCAATCCGCGTCAGGGGCGTTTCCTCAAGCTGCTGCCGGCGATTCTTCTTTATATGGCTTACCTGACCATCCTGATTGCCGCCCGCGGCGCCCTCGAGAAAGGCAAGATTCCACCGGCGCTCGGCTTGTGGTGGGTGCATGCGATCTTCCTGACGATCGGTCTCGGTCTGTTGTACTGGGAGCCTTTGCGCCTGAAGCTGGCCAGCCGTCGCAGCGCAGCGCTGGAGGTGGCCCGTGGTTAAACTCGACCGCTACATCGGCAGCAGCGTGTTCATCGCGATCATCGCGGTGCTGGCGATCATTCTCGGCCTGGCTACCTTGTTTGCGTTCATCGACGAGATGGGCGATGTCAGTGATACCTACACCCTGGTCGATGTCCTGAGCTTCGTGCTCCTGACCGCCCCGCGCCGGCTCTACGACATGCTGCCGATGGCGGCGCTGATCGGTTGCCTGATCGGCCTTGGCAGTCTGGCGAGCAGCAGTGAGTTGACCGTAATGCGCGCTGCCGGTGTCTCCATCGGGCGTATCGTCTGGGCGGTGATGAAGCCGATGCTGGTACTGATGCTGGCCGGTGTGCTGATCGGCGAATACGTGGCCCCAGCCACCGAAAGCATGGCCCAGGCCAACCGTTCGCTGGCGCAAGGCAGCGGCGACGCGCAAAGCGCCAAGCACGGCATGTGGCACCGTCAGGGCGAGGAGTTCATTCACATCAACTCCGTGCAGCCCAACGGTCGTCTGTATGGCGTGACCCGCTATCACTTTGACAAGGAGCGTCATCTGCTGAGCTCGAGCTTCGCCAAGCGCGCCGAGTTCGACACCGATCACTGGCAGCTGACCGACGTAACCACCACCAAATTCCACGAGCGCAGCACCGAAGTGGTCAATACGCCGGTGGAGCGCTGGGATGTCTCGCTGAGCCCGCAATTGCTGAGTACCGTGGTGATGGCGCCGGAATCGCTGTCGATCACCGGTCTGTGGGGTTACATCCACTATCTGGCTGATCAGGGCCTGAGCAATGGCCGTTACTGGCTGGCATTTTGGGTCAAGGTGTTGCAACCGCTGGTGACCGCCGCACTGGTGCTGATGGCAATCTCCTTCATCTTCGGTCCGTTGCGTTCGGTGACCCTCGGTCAGCGGGTGTTCACCGGTGTGCTGGTGGGTTTCACCTTCCGCATCGTTCAGGATCTGCTGGGCCCGTCCAGTCTGGTGTTCGGCTTCTCGCCGCTGTTCGCGGTGCTGGTGCCGGCTGGCGTGTGTGCGCTGGCGGGTGTCTGGCTGTTGCGTCGAGCCGGTTGATGAACCAGGTTTCACCCACGCTTTAGCCTTGAAAACGCCTCGGTCGCCAGACCGGGGCGTTTTTGCATGCAATCCGGGTGACAGGCGAACGTGACGCTTGCGCCGTGTATCAGGTACAATTCCCGGCTATTTTTCGGCGGGCCAAGCCTGCAGCCTTTTTGAGTGTTGATCCGTGAGTGATTTGAGTCATATCCGCAATTTCTCCATCATCGCCCACATTGACCATGGCAAGTCGACGCTGGCTGACCGTTTCATCCAGATGTGCGGCGGCCTGGCCGAGCGTGAAATGGAAGCCCAGGTACTGGATTCCATGGATCTTGAGCGCGAACGCGGGATCACCATCAAGGCCCACAGCGTCACCCTCTATTACAAGGCCAAAGACGGCGTCACCTACCAGCTGAACTTCATTGACACCCCGGGTCACGTCGACTTCACCTACGAAGTCAGCCGTTCCCTGGCGGCCTGTGAAGGTGCGTTGCTGGTGGTCGATGCGGGGCAGGGCGTTGAAGCCCAGTCCGTGGCCAACTGCTACACCGCCATCGAGCAGGGCCTTGAGGTCATGCCGGTGCTGAACAAGATCGACTTGCCACAGGCCGAGCCCGACCGCGTCAAGGACGAGATCGAGAAGATCATCGGCATCGACGCCACCGACGCCGTCACCTGCAGCGCCAAGACCGGCCTGGGTGTCGACGAAGTGCTCGAGCGTCTGGTCGCCACCATTCCCGCGCCGACCGGCAATATCGAAGATCCGCTGCAAGCGTTGATCATTGACTCCTGGTTCGACAACTACCTGGGCGTTGTCTCCCTGGTGCGTGTGCGTCACGGCCGCGTGAAGAAGGGCGACAAGATTCTCGTCAAGTCCACCGGCAAGGTGCATCTGGTCGACAGTGTTGGCGTATTCAACCCGAAACACACCGCCACCGCTGACCTGAAGGCTGGCGAAGTGGGCTTCATCATCGCCAGCATCAAGGACATTCACGGTGCGCCGGTCGGTGACACCCTGACCCTGAGCTCCACCCCGGACGTTCCGGTGCTGCCAGGTTTCAAACGCATCCAGCCGCAGGTTTACGCCGGTCTGTTCCCGGTCAGTTCCGACGATTTCGAGGACTTCCGCGAAGCGTTGCAGAAACTGACCCTGAACGACTCGTCGCTGCAATACACCCCGGAAAGCTCCGACGCACTGGGCTTCGGCTTCCGTTGCGGCTTCCTCGGCATGCTGCACATGGAGATCATCCAGGAGCGCCTGGAGCGCGAATACGACCTGGACCTGATCACCACGGCGCCAACCGTAATCTTCGAACTGGTGCTGAAAACCGGTGAAACGATTTACGTGGACAACCCGTCGAAGCTGCCGGACGTCTCGTCGATCGAAGACATGCGCGAGCCGATCGTGCGCGCCAACATCCTGGTACCGCAGGAACACCTGGGCAACGTCATCACTCTGTGCATCGAGAAACGCGGTGTGCAGGTCGACATGCTGTTCCTCGGCAATCAGGTGCAAGTGACCTACGACTTGCCGATGAACGAAGTGGTCCTGGACTTCTTCGACCGTCTGAAATCCACCAGCCGCGGCTATGCTTCGCTGGACTACCATTTCGATCGTTACCAATCGGCTAATCTGGTGAAACTGGACGTGCTGATCAACGGCGACAAGGTCGACGCTCTGGCGCTGATCGTGCACCGTGACAATTCGCACTTCAAAGGTCGCCAGTTGACCGAGAAGATGAAAGAACTGATTCCTCGTCAGATGTTCGACGTGGCCATCCAGGCTGCCATTGGCGGTCAGATCGTCGCCCGGACAACCGTCAAGGCACTCAGAAAGAACGTATTGGCCAAGTGCTACGGCGGCGACGTCAGCCGTAAGAAAAAACTGCTTGAGAAGCAGAAGGCCGGTAAGAAACGCATGAAACAGGTCGGCAACGTGGAAATTCCACAAGAAGCCTTCCTCGCCGTGCTCAGGTTGGAATAGTCAGGTCCTATGTCACTAAATTTCCCGCTGTTGCTGGTCATTGCCGTGTTCGTCTGCGGTCTGTTGGCGTTGCTCGATCTGTTGATCCTGGCACCGCGTCGGCGTGCCGCCATCGCCTCCTATCAGGGCAGCGTCAGCCAGCCTGATGTGGTGGTGGTCGAGAAGCTGAACAAGGAACCGCTGCTGGTCGAGTACGGCAAGTCGTTCTTCCCGGTGCTGTTCATCGTGCTGGTGCTGCGTTCGTTTCTGGTGGAGCCGTTCCAGATTCCGTCCGGCTCGATGAAACCGACCCTGGACGTCGGCGACTTCATTCTGGTGAACAAGTTTTCCTACGGGATCCGTTTGCCGGTGATCGACAAGAAGATCATCGAAGTCGGTGACCCGCAGCGCGGCGATGTGATGGTGTTCCGCTACCCGAGCGACCCGAACGTCAACTACATCAAGCGTGTAGTCGGCCTGCCGGGCGACACCGTGCGGTACACCGCCGACAAGCGTCTGTTCGTCAACGGCGAGTCGATTGCCGAACAACTGGTCGGCTCCGAGCCGGGCACGCTGGGCAGCGCGGAACTCTACAAGGAAAAACTCGGCGTCGCCGAGCACCTGATCCGCAAGGAAATGAGCCGCTACCGCGCCACGCCGGACCATACCTGGACCGTGCCGGCCGGGCACTACTTCATGATGGGCGACAACCGCGACAACTCGAACGACAGTCGTTACTGGGATGATCCGAACATTCCCAAGGATCTGCTGGGCATGGTTCCCGACCAGAACATCGTCGGCAAGGCCTTCGCGGTCTGGATGAGCTGGCCGGAACCGAAACTCAGCCACCTGCCGAATTTCTCGCGGGTCGGCCTGATCAAGTAAACAAACACGGCGCTGTTGACCACAGCGCCGAATGCATTTCTGGCGTCGGCACAACCGGCTCCGGGGCATGAAGCCACGATATTCAGGACGTCATTTTTGAACACAGCGTTAATTGTCCCAGGCCTGCGCCGTATCCCGGCGATGGCAGTGGAATCCAGCCACGAACTCAGCGTGGGTAAACCGTGAGCGTTTCTCTAAGCCGTCTCGAGCGTCAGCTCGGTTACACCTTCAAGGACCAGGAACTGATGGTCCTGGCCCTTACGCACCGCAGCTTTGCCGGACGCAACAACGAGCGTCTGGAATTCCTCGGCGATGCGATCCTCAACTTTGTGGCCGGCGAAGCCCTGTTCGACCGTTTCCCGCTGGCTCGTGAAGGCCAGTTGTCGCGTTTGCGCGCGCGCTTGGTAAAAGGTGAGACGCTGGCGGTGCTGGCCCGCGGTTTCGATCTGGGTGATTACCTGCGTCTGGGTTCCGGCGAGTTGAAGAGCGGCGGTTTCCGTCGCGAATCGATTCTGGCTGACGCCCTTGAAGCACTGATCGGTGCGATCTACCTCGACGCCGGCATGGAAGTCGCCCGCGAACGCGTACTGGCCTGGCTGGCCGGCGAGTTCGAAGGCCTGACGCTGGTCGATACCAACAAGGATCCGAAGACGCGCCTGCAGGAATTCCTGCAATCGCGCGGCTGCGAACTGCCGCGCTACGAAGTGGTGGACATCCAGGGCGAGCCGCACTGCCGTACCTTCTTCGTCGAGTGCGAAGTTGTCCTATTGAATGAAAAAAGCCGGGGTCAGGGTGTGAGCCGTCGTATTGCCGAACAGGTAGCGGCCGCCGCAGCACTGATTGCCCTGGGTGTGGAGAATGGCAATGACTGATACAAACGCAACGCGCTGTGGCTATGTTGCCATCGTCGGCCGTCCAAACGTGGGCAAGTCCACGCTGCTGAACCACATCCTCGGCCAGAAGCTGGCAATCACCTCGCGCAAGCCGCAGACCACTCGCCACAACATGCTCGGGATCAAGACCGAGGGTGACGTGCAGGCGATCTACGTCGACACCCCCGGCATGCACAAGGGTGGCGAAAAAGCCCTGAACCGCTACATGAACAAGACCGCTTCGGCGGCGTTGAAAGACGTCGACGTGGTGATCTTCGTGGTCGATCGCACCAAGTGGACCGAAGAAGATCAGATGGTGTTGGAGCGCGTGCAGTACGTGACCGGCCCGCTGATCGTCGCGCTGAACAAGACCGACCGCATCGAAGACAAGGCCGAGCTGATGCCCCACCTGTCGTGGTTGCAGGAACAGCTGCCGAACGCGCAGATCATTCCAATCTCGGCGCAGCAGGGGCACAACCTCGACGCGCTGGAAAAGGTTATCGCCGATCATCTGCCGGAGAACGATCACTTCTTCCCGGAAGACCAGATCACCGACCGCAGCAGCCGCTTCCTCGCCGCCGAACTGGTGCGCGAGAAGATCATGCGCCAGCTCGGCGCCGAGCTGCCGTACCAGATCACCGTGGAAATCGAAGAGTTCAAGCAGCAGGGTGCGACGCTGCACATCCATGCGCTGATCCTCGTCGAGCGTGACGGCCAGAAGAAAATCATCATTGGCGACAAGGGCGAGCGCATCAAGCGCATCGGCACCGAGGCGCGCAAGGACATGGAGCTGCTGTTCGACTCCAAGATCATGCTCAACCTGTGGGTCAAGGTGAAGGGCGGCTGGTCCGACGACGAGCGTGCGCTGCGTTCGTTGGGTTACGGCGACCTGTAAGCGCTGATCCCGAGAACACCGATACCCACTGTGGGAGCGAGCCTGCTCGCGATAGCGGTATTTCAGTCGACATCCTTGTTGTCTGATACACCCTCATCGCGAGCAGGCTCGCTCCCACAGTAGTTTTGGGTTTGTGTGTAAAACTGCGTTTCGTCATCGAGAACTCAATGTCGCAAAGCCCGCCTCCCGCCCAACCCGCCTACGTCCTCCACTCCCGCGCCTACCGCGAAACCAGCGCATTGGTGGACTTCCTCACGCCGCAAGGTCGGCTGCGGGCGGTGTTGCGCAGTGCGCGGGGCAAGGCCGGGACGTTGGCGCGGCCATTCGTGCCGCTGGAAGTGGAGTTTCGCGGCAAGGGTGAGTTGAAGAATGTCGGGCGCATGGAAAGCGTCGGCAACGCGACCTGGATGGTCGGCGAGGCGCTGTTCAGTGGCCTGTATCTCAATGAACTGTTGATTCGCCTGTTGCCTGCCGAAGACCCGCACCCGGCGGTGTTCGATCATTACGCCGCGACCTTGCTGGCATTGGCCGAAGGCCGGCCGCTGGAACCGTTGCTGCGTTCCTTCGAGTGGCGGCTGCTTGATGACCTCGGTTACGGTTTTTCCCTGAACACCGACATCAACGACGAGCCCGTTGCTGTTGATGGTCTCTACCGTTTGCAGGTGGATGCCGGACTCGAGCGTGTCTACCTGCTGCAACCCGGTCTGTTCAACGGCACCGAACTGCTGGCCATGGCCGAAGCCGACTGGTCGGCACCGGGCGCACTGTCCGCCGCCAAGCGCCTGATGCGTCAAGCCTTGGCGGTGCATCTGGGCGGTCGTCCCCTCGTCAGTCGAGAGCTGTTTCGCAAGCCCTGATATGCTGTGCGCCGAATCTTTCCCTTCAGGAGCGCATCCGTGACCATCAGCAATCGCATTCTTCTTGGCGTGAACATCGACCACGTCGCCACCCTGCGTCAGGCCCGTGGTACGCGCTATCCGGATCCGGTCAAGGCTGCGCTGGACGCGGAAGAGGCGGGTGCCGACGGCATCACCGTGCACCTGCGCGAAGACCGCCGGCACATTCAGGAACGCGACGTGCTGCTGCTCAAGGATGTGCTGCAAACCCGCATGAACTTCGAAATGGGCGTCACCGAAGAAATGATGGCGTTCGCCGAGCGCATCCGTCCGGCGCACATCTGTCTGGTGCCGGAGACCCGTCAGGAGCTGACCACCGAAGGCGGTCTGGATGTGGCGGGGCAGGAAGAGCGGATCAGGGCGGCGGTCGAGCGTTTGTCGAAGATCGGCAGCGAAGTGTCGCTGTTCATCGACGCCGACGAGCGGCAGATTGCTGCGTCGAAGCGCGTCGGCGCGCCGGCCATCGAATTGCACACCGGGCGTTACGCCGATGCCGAAACGCCGACCGAAGTGGCTGAAGAACTCAAGCGTGTGGCGGACGGCGTGGCCTTCGGTCTGGCCCAGGGCCTGATCGTCAATGCCGGCCATGGCCTGCACTATCACAACGTCGAGGCGGTTGCCGCGATCAAGGGCATCAACGAGCTGAACATCGGTCACGCACTGGTGGCGCACGCATTGTTCGTAGGTTTCAAGTCGGCGGTGTCGGAGATGAAGACGCTGATTCTGGCGGCTGCCAAACACTAAGTATCAACATCCTGTGGGAGCAAACTTGCTCCCACATTTGTTTTGGGGATGGGTTAAAGCGGGGCGGGCTCTTGAGCGGGTTTCGACTTGTCGATCCCCGGCACATGCAGATTGCCCTCGGCCACCTGATCGCCTTCAAGCTGCGGCTGGGTCACCCAGGTGAGGATGTCGTAGTAGCGACGGATGTTCGCCACGAAATGCACCGGTTCGCCGCCCCGGGCGTAGCCGTAGCGGGTCTTGCTGTACCACTGCTTCTGCGACAGGCGCGGCAGGATCTTTTTCACATCCAGCCACTTGTCCGGGTTCAACCCTTCCTTGGCAGCCAGTTTGCGTGCGTCATCCAGATGACCGCTGCCGACGTTGTAGGCCGCCAGGGCAAACCATGTGCGATCCGGCTCCTGGATCGACTCGTCGAGCTGATCCTTCATGTAGGCCAGGTACTTGGCACCGCCCATGATGCTTTGCTTCGGATCGAGGCGGTTGGACACGCCCATGGCCTGGGCGGTGTTCTGGGTCAGCATCATCAGCCCGCGCACGCCGGTCTTCGACGTGACCGCCGGTTGCCACAGCGATTCCTGATAACCGATCGCCGCCAGCAGGCGCCAGTCGACTTTCTCTTTCTTGGCGTAGGCCTTGAAATGCTGTTCGTACTTGGGCAACCGCTGCTGCAAATGCTGGGCGAAGGTGGTGGCGCCCATGTAGCCGAGGACGTCGACATGGCCGTAATAACGGTCTTTCAGGCGTTGCAGGGTGCCGTTCTTCTGCACCTTGTCCAGATAACTGTTGATCTCGTTGAGCAGGCTGTTGTCTTCGCCGGCGGCCACGGCCCAGCTCTGGCTGCGCGCGTCGCCGAGGTCAAAGGCCACGCGGATGTTGGTGAAGTACACCTGGTTCATCGCCACTTCGTTGGAATCGACCAGGGTCAGGTCGATCTGACCTTCATCGACCATGCGCAGCAGGTCGACCACTTCAACCGCGTCGGACTCTTCATACTGGATGCCAGGATATTTCTGTTTCAGCTCCGCCAGTTGTTCGGCGTGAGTGCTGCCCTTGAGCACCATGATCTTCTTGCCCACCAGATCGCCGGCGTCGGTGGGGCGTGACTGGCCGTTGCGATAGATGATCTGCGGGGTGACTTCTAGGTAGGAGCGCGAGAAGCGCACCTGTTTCTTGCGCTGTTCGCTGCTGACCAGACCGGCAGCCGCCAGTACCGGGCCGTTCGGCTTGCCGACCTGGTTGAACAGGTCGTCGAGGTTGTCGGCGGTTTCAATCTTGAGCTCGACCCCCAAATCGTCGGCGAAGCGCTTCACCAGCTCGTATTCGAAGCCGGTTTCACCGCTGCGATCCTGAAAGTAGGTGGCGGGGCTGTTTCGGGTGACCACCCGCAGCACGCCATCCTCCTTTACGCGCTCGAGTGTGTTGGGTTTATCAACACAGCCACTGAGCATCAGGAAGAGTCCGGTAGCGATCAGCCATTTGGCGTATCGCGGACGCAAAGCCGTTGGGGAAAACATGTGCGCAGTATACGCAAAGGACAACGGGCGCCATATCTCGACAGTGGCGGGGTTGTCTGCTAGGCATCACAAAACCGCGCGAAACCCCGCAGAAACGGGCCCGAAAGGTATTTTGTGACAGAAAAAATAACCCGCCTTGCAGCACCCCATAAATTTGACCCTCAAGGCAGGAACACCACTCGACATCCGGGTGCAACCGTGCGTAGCGTTTCGGGTGATGTTGAGGGCGGTTTAGGCTAGAATGCACGGCCTCAAAGCACACCCCTTCCCGAGGCTGTCCCGAAGATGTTGATCCTGCGCGGCGCTCCTGCCCTTTCTGCCTTTCGCCACAGCAAACTCCTTGAGCAACTGAGCCAGAAGGTTCCAGCTGTCAGTGGCCTGTATGCTGAATTCGCTCACTTCGCCGAAGTCACCGGCGTCCTGACCGGCGACGAACAGCAGGTGCTTGCGCGCCTTCTGAAGTACGGTCCAAGCGTTCCGGTTCAAGAGCCGACCGGTCGTCTGTTCCTGGTGTTGCCGCGTTTCGGCACCATCTCGCCATGGTCGAGCAAGGCCAGCGACATCGCCCGCAACTGTGGCCTGAGCAAGATCCAGCGTCTGGAGCGCGGCATCGCGTTCTACGTCGCCGGCCAGTTCAGCGAAACCGAAGCGCAACAGATTGCAGACGTACTGCATGACCGCATGACGCAGATCGTTCTGGCCAACCTCGAGCAGGCCGCCGGTCTGTTCAGCCACGCCGAACCGAAGCCGCTGACCGCCATCGACATCCTCGGCGGTGGTCGCGCCGCGCTGGAGAAGGCCAACGTCGAACTGGGCCTGGCCCTGGCCGAAGACGAGATCGACTACCTGGTCAACGCCTTCAACGGTCTCAAGCGCAACCCCCACGACATCGAACTGATGATGTTCGCCCAGGCCAACTCCGAGCACTGCCGCCACAAGATCTTCAACGCCAGTTGGGATATTGACGGCGAGAGCCAGGAAAAAAGCCTGTTCGGCATGATCAAGAACACCTATCAGATGCACAGCGAAGGCGTGCTGTCCGCTTACAAGGACAACGCTTCGGTGATCGTCGGCAACGTCGCCGGCCGCTTCTTCCCGGATCCGGAAACCCGCCAGTACGGTGCGGTGCAGGAACCTGTGCACATCCTGATGAAGGTTGAAACCCACAACCACCCGACCGCGATCGCTCCGTTCCCGGGCGCGTCCACCGGTTCCGGTGGCGAGATCCGCGACGAAGGTGCAACCGGTCGTGGCGCCAAGCCAAAAGCCGGCCTGACCGGTTTCACCGTGTCGAACCTGCAGATCCCTGGCTTCGAACAGCCGTGGGAAGTGCCGTACGGCAAGCCTGAGCGCATCGTCAACGCGCTGGACATCATGATCGAAGGCCCGCTGGGCGGCGCCGCGTTCAACAACGAATTCGGTCGTCCGGCCCTGACCGGCTACTTCCGGACCTTCGAACAATCGATCACCACTCCGCACGGTGACGAAGTTCGCGGTTACCACAAGCCGATCATGCTCGCTGGCGGCATGGGCAACATCCGTGAAGAGCACGTCAAGAAAGGCGAGATCGTTGTCGGCTCCAAGCTGATCGTCCTCGGTGGCCCGGCGATGCTGATCGGTCTGGGCGGCGGCGCTGCTTCCTCCATGGCCACCGGCACCAGCTCGGCGGATCTGGACTTCGCTTCGGTTCAGCGTGAAAACCCTGAAATGGAACGTCGCTGCCAGGAAGTCATCGACCGTTGCTGGCAGCTGGGTGACAAGAACCCGATCAGCTTCATCCACGACGTGGGTGCGGGCGGTCTGTCCAACGCCTTCCCGGAACTGGTCAACGACGGCGACCGTGGTGGCCGTTTCGAACTGCGCAACATTCCAAACGACGAGCCGGGCATGGCCCCGCACGAAATCTGGTCCAACGAATCCCAGGAGCGTTACGTTCTGGCGGTCGGCCCGGCCGACTTCGAACGCTTCAAGGCGATCTGCGAACGTGAGCGTTGCCCGTTCGCCGTTGTCGGTGAAGCCACTGCCGAACCACAACTGACCGTGACCGACAGCCACTTCGGCAACAACCCGGTGGACATGCCACTGGAAGTGTTGCTGGGCAAGGCGCCGCGCATGCACCGTTCGGTGGTTCGCGAAGCCGAGCTGGGCGATGACTTCGATCCGTCGAACCTCGACATCGGCGAAAGCATCGAGCGCGTTCTGCACCACCCGGCCGTGGCGAGCAAAAGCTTCCTGATCACCATCGGCGACCGCACCATCACCGGCCTCGTGGCCCGTGACCAGATGGTCGGCCCATGGCAGGTTCCGGTGGCCGACGTTGCCGTCACCGCTACCAGCTTCGACGTCTACACCGGTGAAGCGATGGCGATGGGCGAGCGCACTCCGCTGGCGCTGCTGGACGCACCGGCGTCGGGCCGCATGGCCATCGGCGAAACCATCACCAACATTGCCGCCTCGCGCATCAACAAGCTCTCCGACATCAAACTGTCGGCGAACTGGATGTCCGCTGCCGGCCACCCCGGCGAAGACGCGCGTCTGTACGACACCGTGAAAGCGGTCGGCATGGAACTGTGCCCTGAGCTAGGCATCACCATCCCGGTCGGCAAGGACTCGATGTCCATGGCCACCCGCTGGAACGACAACGGCGAAGACAAGACCGTCACCTCGCCGATGTCCCTGATCGTGACCGGTTTCGCGCCAGTGGCTGACATCCGTCAGACCCTGACCCCGGAACTGCGCATGGACAAGGGCACCACCGACCTGATCCTGATCGACCTCGGTCGCGGCCAGAACCGCATGGGCGCCTCGATCCTCGCGCAGGTTCACGGCAAGCTCGGCAAGCAGGCTCCGGACGTCGATGACGCCGAAGACCTGAAAGCGTTCTTCGCGGTGATCCAGGGCCTCAACGCCGACGGTCACCTGCTGGCGTACCACGACCGTTCCGACGGTGGTCTGCTGACCTCCGTGGTGGAAATGGCCTTCGCCGGTCACTGCGGTCTGAGCCTGAACCTGGACAGCGTTGCCGAAAGCTCCGCTGAAATCGCCGCCATCCTGTTCAACGAAGAACTGGGTGCCGTGATCCAGGTTCGCCAGGACGCGACCCCGGACATCCTCGCCCAATTCAGCGCTGCCGGTCTGGGCGACTGCGTGTCGGTGATCGGCCAGCCGATCAACAACGGTCAGATCAACATCACCTTCAACGGTGACACCGTGTTCGAAGGCCAGCGTCGTCTGCTGCAACGTCAGTGGGCCGAGACCAGCTACCAGATCCAGCGTCTGCGCGACAACGCCGACTGCGCCGAGCAAGAGTTCGATGCGCTGCTGGAAGAAGACAACCCGGGCCTGAGCGTCAAGCTGAGCTACGACGTCAACCAGGACATCGCCGCGCCTTACATCAAGAAAGGCATTCGCCCACAGGTTGCCGTGCTGCGTGAGCAGGGCGTCAACGGTCAGGTGGAAATGGCGGCGGCGTTCGACCGCGCCGGTTTCAACGCGATCGACGTGCACATGAGCGACATTCTGGCCGGCCGTGTCGACCTGAACGAGTTCAAAGGTCTGGTGGCATGCGGTGGTTTCTCCTACGGCGACGTACTCGGCGCCGGTGAAGGCTGGGCCAAGTCCGCACTGTTCAACAGCCGTGCCCGCGATGCGTTCCAGGGTTTCTTCGAGCGTAACGACAGCTTCACCCTCGGCGTGTGCAACGGTTGCCAGATGATGTCCAACCTGCACGAGCTGATCCCGGGCAGCGAGTTCTGGCCGCACTTCGTACGCAACCGCTCCGAGCAGTTCGAAGCGCGCGTGGCGATGGTTCAGGTTCAGGAATCGAACTCGATCTTCCTGCAGGGCATGGCCGGTTCGCGCATGCCGATCGCCATCGCTCACGGTGAAGGCCATGCCGAATTCGAAAGCGAAGAGGCACTGCTCGAAGCCGATCTGTCCGGTTGCGTGGCGATGCGTTTCGTCGACAACCACGGCAAGGTCACCGAAGCCTACCCGGCCAACCCGAACGGTTCGCCGCGCGGGATCACCGGCCTCACCAGCCGCGACGGTCGCGTGACAATCATGATGCCGCACCCGGAGCGTGTGTTCCGCGCTGTGCAGAACTCGTGGCGTTCGGAAGACTGGAACGAAGACGCACCTTGGATGCGTATGTTCCGTAACGCGCGTGTGTGGGTGAACTAAGCGCTGTGTACAAGCTCGCGTTTTTTGTTCCCGACAGTCATGTCGAGGTGGTCAAGGACGCTGTATTCGCTGCTGGTGGCGGGCGGATCGGTGACTATGACCACTGTGCTTGGCAGGTGCTTGGCTCTGGTCAGTTTCGGCCTCTGGACGGGAGTCAGCCGTTCATTGGTCAGGCTGGGCAGGTTGAGCGGGTCGAGGAGTGGAAGGTCGAGCTTGTCGTTGGCGATGAGTTGATTCGCTCGGTAGTGGCGGCTCTTAAGTTGAGCCATCCCTACGAGACGCCGGCTTATGAAGTGTGGCGGCTGGAGGATTTTTGATCTTCCTTGGCTGCTGAAATGGAAAACCCGCTGAGAGTGATTTCAGCGGGTTTTTTGGTTTTTGGGGCTTGGGTTTGGATTGAGTGAATATCCGTTGCTGCGGTAATGGCTTCTTATGGTTTCGCCCTTACGGCGAGTCACTTTTTTCAAACGCCCGGAATGCCGGCCCAGAAAAAAGTAACCAAAAACGCTGGGCCCCGGCGTTCGGCACCTCGCTTTGGCTCGGTGTTCCTTCGTTCCGGGATTCATCCGGGGGCATCGCCTACGGTTTGCTTCGCTGCACCTCCTCTCGATGCATGCGGCTGCGCCGCACGGTCGCTGCGCTCCCACCCCCGGATAAATCCCTCCACTCAGCCTGCCGATGGGGCCGGCACGTCAAAAGCGGTACTTGAGCTAACGCTCATCATGTTGAGTGGTGGGAAGCAGGAAGCAGGAAGCAAAAGTTAGCTGTGTACTGCTTGATCGTTCCCACGCTCCGCGTGGGAATGCAGCCTGGGACGCTCCGCGTTCCATTTTCGAATGTTTAAAGATGTGTGGGATTTACCGAATCTTCCCATTTGGTTTGAGCTTGCCTCTCGCAAGCTCCGGTCATGCGGTGGTTGCTTCAAATGGAACAGGAAACCCGGCCTAGGCCGGGTTCCCTGGTTGTAACCGCTTCACGTCAAAACTGGATGGCGACCATCAGACCTTCGCACTCACCTCACTCCGATTAACCAACCCTTCCAGCGCCACACTCAAACTCTGCGCCCGCTCACCTACCAGCAAGTGCCACACGCCATCCTCCAGCGCGCTCACACCCAAACATCCAAGTTCTTTCAACCGGCTTTCCGACAGCGCTTTGCCATCGGCCAGTTGCAGGCGTATCCGGCTCGTGGCGATGCAGTCGAGTTGCAGCACGTTGTCGCTGCCGCCCAGGGCGTTCAGCCATTGCTGGGCCTGCGGTGCGGCTATAGCAACGGGCTCGCTGGTTTCGACGACGGCGACAGGAGCAGTAGTCGCTGCGGCTCGACCCAATGCGGGCATCGCCAGGCGGATTTCGTCGGCAATGCTGTCGGCCAGCGGCCCGACGACTACCTGCAGACTGCCGCCCTTGCCCGGACGTACCACGGCCATTGCGCCCAGTGCTTTCAAGTCCGCATCGGAGGCTTTGTTGCGATCGACCATTTCCAGTCGCAGACGCGTGGTGCAGGCGCCGACGGTGAGCAGATTCTCGGCACCTCCCAAGGCTTTGATGTACGCAGCGGCGCGCTCGTTTTCTGTCAGCACGGATTTCTCGGCAGTGGCGACGTCTTCACGTCCCGGGGTTTTCAGGTTGAAGCGGCGGATGCAGAAATCGAACACCGCGTAGTAGATGACCGCATATGCAAGGCCTACCGGCACCACCAGCCAGCCGTTGGTCGAGCGTCCCCAGCCCAGCACCATGTCGATGAAGCCGCCGGAGAAGGTGAAGCCCAAGTGGATGTTCAGTGCGTTGGTGATTGCCATCGACAACCCGGTCAGCAGCGCGTGCAGCAAAAACAGCAGCGGTGCGAGGAACATGAAGGCGAATTCGATCGGTTCGGTGACGCCGGTGAGGAATGCGGTCAGGGCCATCGACAGGAAGATCCCGCCCATGACTTTGCGCCGCTCCGGCAGGGCGTTGCGGTACATCGCCAGGCAGGCGGCGGGGAGGCCGAAGATCATGACCGGGAACATGCCGGTCATGAACTGCCCGCCCTTCGGATCGCCGGCGAAGTAGCGGGACAGGTCACCGGTCACCAGCGCGCCAGTGGTCGGGTCGGTGAAGTTGCCGAACACGAACCACGCCATGTTGTTGAGGATGTGGTGCAGGCCGGTGACGATCAGCAGGCGGTTGAACACGCCGAACACGAACGCGCCGAAGCTGCCGCTTTCCATCAGCAGGGTGCCGAAGCTGTTGATGCCGTGCTGGATTGGCGGCCAGATGTAGCCGAACAGCACGCCCAGGCCGACTGCGCTGAACCCGGTGACGATGGGCACGAAACGCCGGCCGCCGAAGAATGCCAGGTACTCCGGCAGCTTGATGTCCTTGAAGCGGTTGTACAGCGCGCCGGCCATCAGGCCGCTGACGATCCCGGCGAGCATGCCCATGTTGATGCTGGCGTCGAGCACCTTGAGGGTGGAGATCATCACCAGGTAGCCGATCACTCCGGCGAGGCCGGCGGTGCCGTTGTTGTCCCGGGCGAAACCGACGGCGATGCCGATGGCGAAGATCATTGCCAGGTTGGCGAAGATCACCTGACCGGCATCGTGGATGATCGCGATGTTCAGCAGGTCGGTGTCGCCCAGGCGCAGCAGCAGGCCGGCGATCGGCAGGATCGCGATCGGCAGCATCAGCGCACGGCCGAGGCGTTGCAGGCCTTCGATGAAGAGTTGGTACATGGCGTTTGTCCTTGTTGTTTTTGTTAGCGCAGAGGCCAATGTTGATGACAGGCATGACGCACCGCGGCGGCGCTGCTCAGCTTGAGCAGGTCCCGGGCGAGGCGTTGGCATTCGGCTTCGTGCAGCTGGCGCACGCGGTCCTTGATTTCGCCGATCTGTACCGGGCTCACCGACAATTCGGTCACGCCCAGGCCGATCAACACCGGCGTCGCCAGCGGGTCGGAAGCCAGGGCTCCGCATACGCCAACCCAGCGCTTATGCACCGCCGCGCCTTCGCAGGTCATGGCGATCAGGCGCAGCAGCGCCGGGTGCAAGGCATCGATCCGTGCGGCGAGGCCGGCGTGGTCGCGGTCCATGGCCAGGGTGTATTGCGACAGGTCGTTGGTGCCGATGGACAGGAAGTCGGCGTGCTCGGCCAGTTGTTCAGCCTGCAATGCAGCGGCCGGGACTTCGATCATCACGCCGATTTCCGGACGTTGATTGATGCCCAGTTCCAGGCACAGCGCATCGACCCGCTGGCGGATGTGCAGCAGTTCGTCGACTTCGGTGACCATCGGCAGCAGGATCCGGCAGCGTTGCAACGGGCTGACTTGCAGCAGCGCACGCAGTTGCTGATCGAGGATTTCCGGGCGGGCCTGGGCCAAGCGAATACCGCGCAGGCCGAGTACCGGGTTGGCTTCCACCGGTAGTGGCAGGTAGTCGAGTTGTTTGTCGCCACCGACGTCGATGGTACGGATGATCACCGACTTGTCGCCCATGGCATCGATCACAGCTTGATAGGCGGCGCGTTGTTCTTCGACGTCCGGCGCAGTGTGGCGATCGACGAACAGGAACTCGGTGCGCAACAGGCCGACGCCGTCGGCACCGTTGGCAAACGCATCCGCCGCTTCATGGCTGGAGGCGACGTTGGCGACCACTTCGATGGCCACGCCGTTGCGAGTTTCGGCTGGCAGATGGGCCTGGGCCTGCTGGGCATCGCGCCGTTGTTGGCGATCGATTTGCGCTTGTTGGACTTCGGCCAGACGTTCGGCATTCGGCGTCAGTTCGAGGCGACCGCCGTCGGCGTCGAGGACCACCGATTGACCTTGCGCTTGATCGAGCAGCGCCGAGCCCAGTGCGACCATGCACGGCAGGCCTTTGCCCCGGGCCAGAATCGCCACGTGGGAAGTCGCGCCACCTTCGGCCATGCACAAACCGGCGACGCCTTGCGCGCTCAGTTGCAGCAAATCCGAAGGTGTCAGTTCGTGAGCGGCGACGATGGCGCCGGCCGGCACGTCGTAATGCCAGGCTTCGCCGAGCAGGGCGCGCAGCACCCGTTGCTTGAGGTCGCGCAGATCGTTGGCGCGCTCGGCCAGCAGCGGGCTGCCGGTGTTTTGCAGCACTTGGCATTGCGCGTCGATGGACTGGCTCCAGGCGTGAGTCGCCGCCGTGCCGGTTTCAATCGATTGCCGGGCGGCGTCGAGCAGGGCCGGGTCTTCCAGCAAGGCCAGGTGCGCAGCGAAGATGGCTTCTTCGTCGGCATTGCGCTGTTTTTTCGCCTGGGCGAGGGTGCCGTCGATTTCGCTGCGAACCTGATTCAGCGCCGTGTCGAGAATCTGTAGTTGTTGCTCGGGCTGATGATTGCCGCTGTCGGCTGGCAGGCTGATCGCGTTCAGGCGAAACAGCGGCCCGCCGACCAGACCCGGTGCGGCGCACACGCCGTGCAACACGCCGGCCTCGGCCGGGCGATTGCGTGGAGTGGCGGCAAGCGGTGCAGCGGCGTGATGATCCTCTGGCAGGGCGGTGGCCAGTGCAGCGAGCAAGGCTTGCAGTGCCTCTTGCGCGTCGGAACCCTGACAACGGACCTGCACTTCGTCCTGTTCGCCAATCGCCAGGCCCATCAAACCGATGAGGCTGTTGCACGGTGCCGATTTGCCGGCGAAATGCAGCTGCGACTGGCTCTTGAACCCTTGCGCCGTCTGACGGATCAACGCCGCCGGGCGCGCATGCAGACCGCCGCGATGGGCGACCTTTACGTGACCGTGAACTTCCGGGCCGCCGAGTTCTTCTGTATTCGCCGCTGCGCTGTGACGAGCGACGATGTGCAGCAGCGGTTCGCCGACCTTCACCGTTTTCAGGGTGATGGGGCGCGCCTGGAAATCCTGGCTGTTGGTCAGGATCAGCAGGCTGACCAGGCTTTTGCACTGGCGGCCGACCTTGTCCAGGTCATAGCGCAGCAGCGGCTGGCCATTGCTGACCCGCGCGCCTTCCTTGACCAGCATCGAGAAGCCTTCGCCCTGCAACTCCACCGTGTCCAGACCGAGATGCAGCAACAGCTCGGCGCCGTTGTCGGCGCGCACGGTCAGTGCATGGCCGGTGCGGGCGACGTGGATCACCACCCCGGCGCAGGGCGAATACAGGGTGTCGTTCAGCGGATCGATGGCAATGCCGTCGCCCATCGCGCCGCTGGCGAACACCGCGTCCGGGACTTTGGCGAGCGTGAGCACCGGGCCGCTGAGCGGGGCGCTTAAAGTCAGCTCTTTATTGTTGTTGTGCATGGCTCGGTCTCATCAGGAAAACGTTCGGTTCGGACTCAGTGCGTACGGGTGACTTTGCTCAGGTGTCGCGGCTGATCCGGGTCCATGCCACGGGCCACGGCCAGGCCGGCCGCCATCACGTAGAAACTCTGGATCGCCAGGATCGGATCGAGGGCCGGGTGTTCGGCACGGCTGAGGGTCAGGTCGCGTTCGCTCACGTCATCCGGCGCAGCCAGCAACACGCGGGCACCGCGCTGACGCATCTCGGCTGCCAGGCTCAGCAGACCGGCCTGTTCGGCGCCGCGCGGGGCGAACACCAGCAATGGGTAGTGTTCGTCGATCAGGGCCATCGGGCCGTGACGGACTTCGGCGCTGCTGAAGGCTTCGGCCTGGATCGCCGAGGTTTCCTTGAATTTCAGCGCGGCTTCCTGGGCGATGGCAAAACCGGCGCCACGGCCGATCACCATCAACCGCTCGCAATCGCGCAGGGCGTCGATGGCCGGGCTCCAGTCCTGTTGCGCAGCTTCGCGCAGGCCTTCGGGCAGGGCGTTGTGCGCCTCCAGCAATTCGGCGTCCTCTTTCCAGTGCGCGATCAGACGGGCGCTGGCGCTGAGGGTGGCGATGAAACTCTTGGTCGCGGCGACGCTGCTTTCGGTGCCGGCCAGCAACGGCAGGCTGAATTCACAGGCGGCTTCCAGCGGCGAATCGGCGGCGTTGACCATCGACACGCTCAGGGCGCCGCGCTTGCGCAGCAGGCGCAGGCTGTTGACCAGATCCGGGCTTTGGCCCGACTGCGAGAAGGCGAACGCGACCTGACCGCTGACCTTCAACGGCGCCTGTTGCATGGTCACCACTGACATCGGCAACGACGCCACCGGTACGCCGAGTTGCTGCATGGTCAGGTAGGCGAAGTAACTCGCGGCATGGTCGGAGCTGCCACGGGCAACGGTCATCGCCACTTGCGGTGGCTGACGGCGCAGGCGTCCGGCGATCTCGATCATTGGCGGGTCGAGCTGTTGCAGTTGGGCTTGCACGGCCTCGAACGAGGACAGCGCCTCCTCAAGCATTTTTGAAGTCAATGTCTTCTCCTTCGACCATGACGGCGGTCAGTGTGAGTGAGCGATCCAGCCGCACGCAGTCGGCCCAGGCGCCAGGTGCAAGGCGCCCGCGTTCGGTGATGCCGAGGTAGTCGGCGGGGAATTGCGAAAGACGTTGCGAGGCTTCGGCGATCGGCAAACCGATCTTCACCAGATTGCGCAGGGCCTGATCCATGGTCAGGGTGCTGCCGGCCAGGGTGCCATCGGGCAGGCGCACGCCGCCCAGGCATTTGGTGACGGTGTGGCTGCCGAGCTTGTATTCGCCGTCGGGCATGCCGGCGGCGGCGGTCGAATCGGTGACGCAGTACAGGCACGGAATCGAGCGCAGAGCCACGCGGATCGCGCCGGGGTGCACGTGCAGCAAGTCCGGAATCAGTTCGGCGAATTTGGCGTGGGCCAGCGCCGCACCGACGATACCCGGCTCGCGGTGATGCAGCGGGCTCATGGCGTTGTACAAGTGGGTGAAACTGGTGGCGCCGGCTTCGAGGGCGGCGACGCCTTCCTCGTAACTGCCGAGGGTATGACCGATCTGCATGCGGATGCCACGGCGGCTCAGTTCACGAATCAATCCGTCATGGCCGGCGATTTCCGGGGCGATGGTGATCACCCGGATCGGCGCCAGCGCCAGATAGTCTTCAACTTCGGCCATCAACGCGGTGTGGGCGAAGTTCGGCTGGGCGCCGAGTTTGCCGGGATTGATGTACGGGCCTTCGAGGTGCACGCCGAGGACTCGGGCAGCACCTTTCGGACGCTGCTCGCAGAACTCGCCGACCTCCTTGAGCACGCTGGCAATCTCGGCTCTCGGCGCGGTCATCGTGGTGGCCAGCAGCGAGGTGGTGCCGAAGCGCACGTGGGTCTTGGTGATGGTCTCGAACGCGCTGGCGCCTTCCATGATGTCCTTGCCGCCACCGCCGTGGACGTGCAGGTCGATGAAACCCGGCAGCAGATACGGCAAGTCATTGGTCGCCGGATCGCAAGGCTCGCCTTCGATCGACACGACTCTGCCGTGTTCGTGGATCAGCCGGCCGCGAATCCAGCCGTCAGCGGTGAGGATGTTGTCTTCGGACATTTCGCTTCTCTCGTTTGGCCTGGCTGCTGATCAGCGGCGAAGCTCTGCAACAAAGTCGTAGTAGTCGTTGCGGCAATAGGTGTCGGTGACTTCGATCGGCGTGTTGTCTTCCAGGTAGCCGACCCGGGTCATCAGCAGCATCGCGGTGCCGGGGGCGATGCCGACGAGTGCGGCGAACTCGTCCGAGGCGTTGATCGCCTGGATGTGCTGCAAGGCGCGCACGATCGGCTTGCCGATGCTGTCGAGGTGTTCGTAGAGGGAATCGCCCACCACCTGTGGCTTGGGCATGATCGAGGCGGGCAGGGTGCTCATCTCGATGGCCATCACGGTGTCGTCGGCCTTGCGCAGGCGTTTCATGCGCGCGACCTTGTCGTTCGGCGACAGGCCGAGGCGGATCAGTTCTTCGTGGGTCGGCAGGGTGATTTCCCGCTCCAGCCATTGCGAGCTGGGCACGAAGCCCTTGAGACGGAGCATTTCGCTGAAACCCGAGAGGCGCGACAGCGGTTGTTCAAGGCGTGGGGTGATGAAGGTGCCGGAGCCTTGCAGGCGGCGGATCAAACCTTGATCGAGCAGGACTTCCAGCGCTTTGCGCGCGGTGACCCGGGAAATCCCCAGCATCTCGCTGAGATTGCGCTCCGAGGGCATCGCCTGTTCGGCTTTCCACTGGCCGGCATGGATCGCGGCTTCCAGGTTGCGCGCCAGTTGCAGGTACAGCGGCGTCGGCTGGGAATCGTCGGGGCGTAGGGCGTGGAGGTCATTCATGTAAGGCATTTCCGGCGCTGATATAGGATTGTTGTCGCTCGGTAGTCGGGCGAAACCTAATACCACTTGCATACCATGTCAACGCGTCGGAAAGGCCTGTAGTCCTTTGGAATCGGGTGTTTCAGGCTCGGTGGTTTCAAGTGGTATTAGCGCTGGGCGCTGGAAAGCAAAAGATCGCAGTCTGCGGCAGTTCTGGCGGGTGAAAGTGGTATCACTGTTCAGGCGTTGCCGCAGGCTGCGATCTTTTTGATTTATTTTTTGCGGGCGACCAATGGTCAGGAGAAAGGGCCGTTTTAAGGCCCCTCGGGAGCGTGCTCCCTGGATGACAGAATCAGGGGCGGATTTCGATCATCGTGCCGTCCGGCACCAGGTTCCAGACTTCGCGCATGTCGACGTTGCGCATGGCGATGCAGCCGTCGGTCCAGTCCAGGGTGTGGAACAGTTGTTCGGGGTTGTCCTCGGAGTCCGGCGTGCCGTGGATCATGATCATTCCGCCAGGCTCGACGCCTTCGCGGCGGGCGCGGGCGGAGTCGCTGATGTTCGGGTAGGAGATGTGCATCGACAGGTTGAATTTTTCGCTGGTCTTGCGCCAGTCGATCCAATAGAAACCTTCCGGTGTGCGTTTGTCGCCTTCAATCAGCTTCGGGCCTTTTTTCGCGCCTTTGCCCAGGGAAATGCGATAGCTCTTGAGGGGCTTGCCGTCGGCGATCAACTGCAGTTGATGGGCCGATTTGAGCACCAGTACTTTTTCGATGAGCGGGGTGTTCGAAGGCGTCACGGTGGTCACGAATGACGCTTGGGAGACGGTGACGAACGACAGGCAGAACAGGGCAAGCAACCAGCGCATTGAAACGATTCCCCAGAAATGAAGCAGATACTTTATTTATAGATAGTGTGCAGGCGCTGTCGCGGTCTGCGTCAGCCGGTTATCGGCCGGCCGCCGTCGAAATCAAGTGATGGCCGGTTGAGCGAGTGGCGGGATCGATTCGGAGCGAACCGGATAAACCTCGACACGCCGGTCAGCGAAGAAGCATTCCAGGGTACGGCCCACCGTGCGGAAAGCCAGTTCGTCCCAGGGAATGTCTTCCTCGTCGAACAGTTGCACTTCCAGGCTTTCGGGGCCGGCGGCGAAGTCCAGATCCGCCAGCTCGGCGCGGAAAAACACATGCACCTGACTGATGTGCGGCACGTCGATCAAGGTATAGATGCTCAGGTTGCGCACCCGGGCGCAGGCTTCCTCGGCGGTTTCGCGGATGGCGGCCTGTTCGATGGTCTCGCCGTTCTCCATGAACCCGGCGGGCAGCGTCCAGTAACCGAGGCGTGGCTCGATGGCGCGGCGACACAGCAGGACTTTGCTGCCCCAGGTCGGTACGCAACCGGCCACGATATTGGGGTTCTGGTAGTGAATCGTCTGACAGCTGTCGCAGACGAATCGCAGCCGCGAGTCGCCTTCGGGAATGCGCTGGGTCACCGGGTTGCCGCAGTGGCTGCAAAATTTCATGCTGGGGTTCCTGAATGCTGCGCCTATCTTGGCGTGCAGCGGTGTCAGTCGGCAAGTTGTCGTTTCGCGACATGACGGCCGTTCGGGGCTTGGGCGGTCGCAATGATTGGTGCATGATGCAGGGTAAGGCACCGATCGAGAACACTTATGCTGGACGAGCTACTGCACCGGGTAAGCAATCACACGCCGCGCACGCTGGAGACCGACACGCGTTTCCCCGAGGCCGCTGTCCTGGTGCCGATTACTCGCAGTGACGAACCCGAACTTGTCCTCACCCTGCGCGCCAGCGGGCTCTCGACCCACGGCGGCGAAGTCGCCTTCCCCGGTGGGCGACGCGATCCCGAGGACCCGGATCTGGTGTTCACCGCCCTGCGTGAAGCCGAAGAGGAAATCGGCCTGCCGCCGGGACTGGTCGAAGTGATCGGTCCGCTCAGCCCGCTGATTTCCCTGCATGGCATCAAGGTCACGCCGTATGTCGGGGTGATTCCGGATTTTGTCGAATACCAGGCCAATGATGCCGAGATTGCTGCGGTGTTCAGTGTGCCGCTGGAGTTCTTCCGCAAGGATCCGCGCGAACACACTCATCGCATCGACTACCAGGGTCGCAGTTGGTACGTGCCGAGCTACCGTTACGGTGACTACAAGATCTGGGGGCTGACGGCGATCATGATCGTCGAGTTGATCAACCTGCTCTATGACGCCAAAATCAGCCTGCATCAGCCGCCTAAAAGCTTTATCAACACCTGAAGCCATCGCTCGAATGGCCAGCCATCGTGAGCCCTGAGGAAAACAAGATGAAATACCGCCTGGGCGACGCCCGCGTCGAAACCCATCCGCAGAGCTGGGTCGCCCCCAACGCCGTGCTCGTGGGCAAGGTCAGACTGGAAGAGGGCGCCAACGTCTGGTTCAACGCCGTGCTGCGTGGGGACAACGAACTGATCCTGATCGGCAAGAACAGCAACGTGCAGGACGGCACGGTGATGCACACCGACATGGGCTATCCGCTGACCATCGGCACCGGCGTGACCATCGGCCACAACGCCATGCTCCACGGCTGCACGGTCGGCGACTACAGCCTGATCGGCATCAACGCGGTCATCCTCAACGGCGCGAAGATCGGCAAGAACTGCATCATCGGCGCCAATTCGCTGATCGGCGAAGGCAAGGAAATTCCTGACGGTTCACTGGTGATGGGCTCGCCGGGCAAGGTCGTGCGCGAACTGACCGAGCAACAGAAGAAGATGCTCGAAGCCAGTGCCGCGCATTATGTGCATAACTCTCAGCGCTATGCGCGCGATCTGGTCGAGCAGGAAGAATGACAACCCCGGAAAGACCCGTTGCCTCGCCGTGCGTGAGCATTTGCGCACTGGACGAAGACGACATTTGTACCGGTTGCCAGCGCACGGTCGAGGAAATTACTCGCTGGAGCCGGATGACCAATGATGAACGTCGGGTTGTTCTCGGGCTCTGTCATGAGCGGGCGAAGGCCAGTGGCCTGGTCTGGATGATCGGCAAAACGCCGGGGCAATAGCCGATTTGATTGGCGTCATCGAAGGGCTGAAGTAACCTGTGCGCCAAATTGACAGGTCACGCCCATGATTTTCCTCATCGCTTACATCAGCAGCGTCGTGCTGATCAACTTCGCCTTCTCCACCGCGCCGCACCTGGACATCATCTGGTCGGCCTGGGGCGGGCTGGTGTTCGTGTTGCGCGACATGGTGCAGATCCGTTTCGGCCACGGCGCGATCGTGGCGATGCTGGCGGCGCTGGTGCTGTCCTATGTCACGTCCGATCCGTCGATTGCGCTGGCCAGTGCCACGGCATTCGCGGTCTCGGAGTGCATCGACTGGCTGGTGTTCACCATCACCAGGCGCCCGTTGCGCGACCGGTTGTGGATCAGCTCGGCGCTGAGCATTCCCCTCGATACCTTCATCTTCTTTGGCATGATCGACCTGCTGACGCCGCCAGTGCTTATCACCGCGCTGGCCTCGAAGTTCGCCGGCGTGACTGCGGTCTGGCTGATCATGGCCTGGCGCGAACGCAAACAGGCTGTCGCCGGCTGAAGCCAAACCCTCAGGTTCATGTAAAATGCCGCGCTTTCTCCCCATGGAAAGCGCGTCCGGCGTTGCTTTCCTCGATGATCCGCTTCTTTGAGGACCTGAGATGACCCGTATCGGAACTCCATTGTCGCCGACCGCGACCCGCGTATTGCTGTGTGGCTGTGGTGAGTTGGGCAAGGAAGTGGTGATCGAGCTGCAACGCCTGGGCGTTGAAGTGATCGCCGTTGACCGTTACGCCAACGCGCCGGCCATGCAGGTTGCCCATCGCAGCCACGTGATCAACATGCTCGATGGTGCCGCCCTTCGTGCAGTGATCGAAGCCGAGAAGCCGCACTTCATCGTGCCGGAAATCGAAGCCATCGCCACTGCCACGCTGGTCGAACTGGAAGCCGAAGGCTTCACTGTGATCCCGACCGCTCGCGCCGCGCAACTGACCATGAACCGCGAAGGCATCCGTCGTCTGGCTGCCGAAGAGCTGGACCTGCCGACCTCGCCGTACCACTTCGCCGACACCTTCGAGGACTACAGCAAGGCCGTTCAGGACCTCGGCTTTCCGTGCGTCGTGAAACCAGTGATGAGTTCGTCGGGCAAGGGTCAGAGCCTGCTGCGCAGCGCCGATGACGTGCAGAAAGCCTGGGATTACGCCCAAGAGGGCGGTCGCGCCGGCAAAGGTCGCGTGATCATCGAAGGTTTCATCGATTTCGACTACGAAATCACTCTGCTGACCGTGCGTCACGTCGGCGGCACGACGTTCTGTGCGCCGGTCGGCCACCGTCAGGAGAAGGGCGACTATCAGGAATCCTGGCAGCCACAGGCCATGAGCCCGGTGGCGCTGGCTGAATCCGAGCGTGTAGCCAAAGCCGTGACCGAAGCGTTGGGCGGTCGTGGTCTGTTCGGCGTCGAGCTGTTCATCAAGGGCGATCAGGTGTGGTTCAGTGAAGTGTCGCCACGTCCACACGACACCGGTCTGGTAACCCTGATTTCCCAGGACCTGTCGCAGTTCGCCCTGCACGCCCGAGCCATCCTCGGCCTGCCGGTGCCACTGATCCGTCAGTTCGGCCCATCGGCTTCGGCGGTGATTTTGGTGGAAGGCCAGTCGACCCAGACTGCATTCGCCAACCTCGGCGCTGCACTGAGCGAACCGGATACCGCGCTGCGTCTGTTCGGCAAGCCTGAAGTCAATGGCCAGCGTCGCATGGGTGTTGCACTGGCCCGTGACGAGTCGATCGAGGCCGCTCGTGCCAAGGCGACCCGTGCTTCTCAGGCTGTCGTTGTAGAGCTGTAATCTCGCAACCTGATCGCTCCCGCATCGGGCGGGAGCGATCAGGGCATTTACGACACCTGATTCAAATCGTTATTGCGCGTTTCCTTCAGGCACAGCACAGCGATCAGGCTGAGCACCGCGGCCGCAGACACATACCCGCCGACGTAACTCAAACCACCCATCGCCACCAGTTTCTGCGCAAAGAATGGCGCCGCCGAGGCTCCGACAATGCCGCCGAGGTTGTAGGCCGCCGATGCACCGGTATAGCGGACGTGTGTCGGAAACAGCTCCGGCAGCAGCGCGCCCATTGGGGCGAATGTCACCCCCATCAGAAACAGCTCGATGCACAGGAACAGGGCCACGCCCCAGGTCGAACCCTGAGTCAGCAGCGGCTCCATCAGAAACCCGGAAAGAATCGCCAGCACACCGCCGACGATCAGCACCGGCTTGCGCCCGTAACGATCGCTTGCCCACGCCGACAACGGCGTCGCGGCTGCCATGAACAGTACTGCGAAGCACAGCAGCCCGAGGAAAGTCTCACGGCTGTAGCCCAATGTGGATACGCCGTAGCTCAGGGAAAACACCGTCGAGATGTAGAACAGGGCGTAGCACACCACCATGGCAGCGGCACCAAGCAATGTCGGTGCCCAGTATTGGCTGAACAGCTCGACCAGCGGCACTTTCACTCGCTCCTGACGGGCGATGGCGTTGGCGAACACCGGGGTCTCGTGCAGCTTGAGGCGCACGTACAGCCCGACCATCACCAGCACAGCGCTGAGCAGGAACGGAATCCGCCAGCCCCAACTGCGGAACTGATCGTCGTTCAGGCTCATGGCAAGGGTCAGGAACAGACCGTTGGCGGCCAGAAAACCAATCGAAGGCCCGAGTTGCGGGAACATGCCGAACCACGCCCGTTTGCCTTTCGGCGCGTTTTCGGTCGCCAGCAGCGCTGCACCGCCCCATTCGCCACCCAATCCCAGGCCTTGGCCGAAACGCAGTACGCAAAGCAGGATCGGCGCCCAGGCCCCGATGCTGTCGTAGCCCGGCAGCACGCCGATCAGCGTGGTGCAGACACCCATCAGCAGCAGCGAAGCGACCAAAGTCGATTTGCGCCCGATCCGGTCGCCGAAATGGCCGAACAGCGCCGAGCCCAGCGGTCGGGCCAGGAAGGCGATGCCGAAGGTAAGAAATGCCGAAAGCATCTGCGCCGTGCCGGAAGTCTGCGGGAAAAACACCGGCCCGATCACCAGCGCAGCGGCGGTGGCGTAGACATAGAAATCGTAGAACTCGATGGCCGTGCCGATGAAGCTTGCCGTGGCCACGCGGGTGGCGGAGTTGGTCGGTTGGGCAGGCGTGGTGTCGCTGTAAGCGGTACTGGTCGTCATGCGGTGATCCCTGACAGTCATGAGCTCCGTTGGAGCGAATTATTATGGTCGAACACCCAGGGATGTGGGATGAGGCGCGATCGCTGCTTCAGGTAGGAACAGTCGTCGGTGTGATGCGGATATTGCCGATGAACCGGCCGGAACTTGTCGGGTGCGGGGTAAGCACACGGTTCGGCGGGGCTTGGGTGAGCACCGCGATTATAGGAAGGTGGCTAACGATTGAACAAGGGGCTGGCTAGCGGGCCGTGGCCAGCGTCGGGGCCGAAGTGGTGTGCCAGATCAGGACCTTGCTGACCCGGTTCTCTTCGGTTTCGAGAATCTCCAGCCGGTAGCGGCCGATCTTCAGGCAGACCGCGCTTTCCGGGATGGTTTCCAGCGCTTCGGTCACCAGGCCATTGAGGGTCCGGGGGCCGTCGCTGGGCAGGTGCCAGCCCAGGCATTTGTTCAGTTCGCGGATCGACGCCGCGCCATCGATCACCATGCGGCCATCGGCCTGCGGGTGGATGTGCGGATTGTCGAGGCTGTGCTCGCTTTCGAATTCGCCGACGATTTCTTCGAGAATGTCTTCCAGGGTGACGATGCCGAGCACTTCGCCGTATTCGTCCACCACCATGCCCAGACGCCGTTGCTGCTTGTGGAAGTTCAGCAGTTGCAGTTGCAGCGGGGTGCTTTCAGGGACGAAATACGGCTCGTAACTGGCCGCCAGCAAGGCTTCGCGGGTCAGGCTGCCGTTGTCGAGCAGGTGACGAATCTGCCGGGTATTGAGCACCGCTTCGACCTGATTGATATCGCTGTGGAAAACCGGCAGGCGAGTGCGTTGGTTCTTGCGTAATTGCTCGATGATTTCCTCGATCGGGTCGTCGAGGTTGATGCCGTCGACATCGCTGCGCGGCACCAGAATGTCGTTGACCGTGATGTTGTCCAGCGCATGGATGCCTGAAACCGGGTGCGGGCGCACCGGATGATCCGGGTCGTCATGACGCTCCGCCGGCACATCGTCTTCGCTCTGTTGCACCACCTGGGCCTTGCGGATGAACGGTTGCATCAGCAAACCACTGGTGCGGCTGAGTAGCCAGGCAAGCGGGTAAACCACTTTCAGCGGTACTGCCAGCAGCGTATTGCCGAACGACAGCACCGCATCCGGATAACGCTGGGCGAGGGCGCGGGGGAAATAGTCGGCAAAAACCAGCAGCAAGGCACCGGCGCCGAGGCAGGCGGCCCAGGGGCCATTTTCTTCACAGAGAAAGATTGCCAGCAGGGTGGCCAGAATGACGGCGAGGGCGCGGCACAGGGTATTGCAGAGGATCAGGCTGTCGAGCGGGAAGTTGAGCTTCGCCAGCGGCTTGTCGCTGGCGCGGGATGCGGTGCGTTGCGCGAGCAGATACTGCTGCGCCGCTTCGACGGCGGTAAACAGCCCCGACCAGAGAATCAGCAGGGCAAATACCGCGAGCATCGGCCCTATGGGCAAACCGTCCATTTATGCCGCCCGTCAGATGTGCAGGATGTATTCACGAACCAGTTTGCTGCCGAAGTACGCGAGCATCAGCAGGCAGAAACCGGCGAGGGTCCAGCGGATTGCCTTGTGGCCGCGCCAGCCGAGGCGGTTACGGCCCCACAGCAGGACGCTGAACACGACCCAGGCCAGGCAGGCCAGCAGGGTTTTATGCACCAGGTGCTGGGCAAACAGGTTCTCGACGAACAGCCAGCCGGAAATCAGCGACAGCGACAGCAGCGTCCAGCCGGCCCAGAGGAAGCCGAACAGCAGGCTTTCCATGGTTTGCAGCGGGGGGAAGTTCTTGATCAGTCCGGACGGATGCTTGTGCTTGAGCTGATGATCCTGCACCAGCAGCAACAGGGCCTGGAACACCGCGATGGTGAACATGCCGTAGGCGAGGATCGACAACAGGATGTGCGCGAGGATGCCCGGTTCCTCGTCGATGATCTGCACCGTGCCGGCCGGCGCGAACTGCGCCAGCAGTACGGTGATCGCACCCAGCGGGAACAGCAGCACCAGCAGGTTTTCCACCGGGATCCGCGAGCAGGCCAGCAGGGTCAGGGCGATGACGGCCGCAGCAATCAGGCTCGAAGCGCTGAAGAAATCCAGGCCCAGACCGATCGGCGTCAATAAATGCGTAAGCAGGCTGGCGCTGTGGGCCAGCACGGCGAGGACGCCGAGCGAGACCAGCAGGCGCTTGTTGGCCTTGGCGCCGGTGGCCAGGCGGGTGCCCTGATAGAGAGTCGCAGCGGCGTAGAGAAGGGCGGCGGCGAGGGTGGTCAGCAAACTCGGTGACAAGGGGAGCATAAATCCTGTTAGGCAAGCCCGAAAGGGGCTGAGTTTGGCATAGAACCGCCGTTGCACGAAAGACCGGCAAGCTGACAGCGAGGTGTCCGCCGGACGCAGTCTTCGCTATAATCCGCGACCTGCCCACGCCGCAGGCTCGCCGAGCACATGTTGATTCCGGTCTGGGCCGCCATTATCCCGGTCTACACAGGGCCTGAAAGGATCGCGCAATGTTTGAAAACTTAACCGACCGTCTCTCGCAGACGCTGCGCCATGTCACCGGCAAGGCGAAACTGACCGAGGACAACATCAAAGACACCCTGCGCGAAGTGCGCATGGCGTTGCTCGAAGCCGACGTGGCCCTGCCTGTGGTCAAGGACTTCGTCAATTCGGTCAAGGAGCGTGCTGTCGGCACCGAGGTGTCGCGCAGCCTGACGCCGGGCCAGGCGTTCGTGAAGATCGTCCAGGCCGAACTCGAAAGCCTGATGGGCGCGGCCAACGAAGACTTGAACCTGAGCGCCGTGCCGCCTGCCGTCATTCTGATGGCCGGTCTGCAGGGTGCGGGTAAAACCACCACCGCCGGCAAGCTGGCGCGCTTCCTTAAAGAGCGCAAGAAGAAGTCGGTCATGGTCGTGTCGGCGGACATCTACCGCCCTGCTGCTATTAAACAGCTGGAAACCCTGGCCAACGACATCGGTGTGACGTTCTTCCCGTCCGACCTGAGCCAGAAGCCGGTCGACATCGCCAACGCGGCTATTAAAGAAGCAAAACTGAAATTCATCGACGTGGTCATCGTCGACACCGCCGGTCGTCTGCACATCGACGAAGAGATGATGGGCGAGATCAAGGCGCTGCACGCCGCGATCAACCCGGTCGAAACCCTGTTCGTGGTCGATGCCATGACCGGTCAGGACGCGGCCAACACGGCCAAGGCCTTCGGTGATGCGCTGCCGCTGACCGGTGTGATCCTGACCAAGGTCGACGGTGATGCCCGTGGTGGTGCCGCGCTGTCCGTTCGTGCGATTACCGGCAAGCCGATCAAGTTCATCGGTATGGGCGAGAAGAGCGAAGCGCTCGATCCGTTCCATCCTGAGCGGATCGCTTCGCGTATCCTCGGCATGGGCGACGTGCTCAGCCTGATCGAACAGGCTGAAGCGACTCTCGATAAGGAAAAGGCCGACAAGCTTGCTAAAAAGCTGAAGAAGGGCAAGGGCTTCGACCTCGAAGACTTCCGCGATCAGCTGCAACAGATGAAGAACATGGGCGGCCTCGGCGGGCTCATGGACAAGCTGCCGAACATCGGCGGCGTCAATCTCTCGCAAATGGGCAATGCCCAGAATGCCGCAGAGAAGCAGTTCAAGCAGATGGAAGCCATCATCAACTCCATGACCCCGGCCGAGCGCCGCGACCCTGAGCTGATCAGCGGTTCGCGCAAACGCCGGATCGCCCTCGGTTCCGGCACCCAGGTGCAGGACATCGGTCGCTTGATCAAGCAGCACAAGCAGATGCAGAAGATGATGAAGAAATTCTCCGCCAAGGGCGGAATGGCGAAAATGATGCGCGGCATGGGCGGAATGTTGCCCGGCGGCGGCATGCCAAAGATGTAAAAGAACTCGCCGGTCGTCGCACCGGCGCAGTCCCGCAAGGAAGCGGGATCCACAGCAAACCCGCACTCGGCGGGAGCTGACCGGCCGTGTTAAACGACGGCCCCATATGCAAATCTGCACGGCATGCCACAGGCGCCGGAAAAAGTCATTTGCAAAAGTCCGGATATTCCTTAGAATATGCGGCCTTTCGGGCACCCATGCCCGCTGTGCATTTAGATTTGCAGCACCGACTACAGGAACGATGTTCACATGCTAACAATCCGTCTTGCCCTTGGCGGCTCCAAAAAGCGCCCGTTTTACCACCTGACCGTAACCGACTCCCGCAACCCGCGTGACGGTTCCCACAAAGAACAGGTTGGTTTCTTCAACCCTGTTGCCCGTGGTCAGGAAATCCGTCTGTCCGTGAACCAAGAGCGCGTTGCCTACTGGCTGAGCGTTGGTGCACAGCCTTCTGAGCGTGTTGCTCAGTTGCTGAAGGAATCTGCCAAGGCTGCAGCCTGAGCAGTATGAGCGCGACGCCAGAAAAAGCTGATGACCTGATCGTTGTCGGCAAGATTTTTTCGGTTCACGGCGTTCGCGGCGAGGTGAAGGTCTTTTCCTTTACCGATCCGATTGAAAACCTGTTGGGCTATCGCAACTGGACGCTTCGGCGCGAAGGCGTGGTGAAACAGGTCGAGCTGGTCAGCGGCCGGTCCACTCAAAAGGATCTGGTTGTAAAGCTCAAAGGCCTCGACGATCGCGATGAAGCCCGTCTTCTGAGCGGTTACGAGATTTGCATCCCGCGAAGCCTTTTGCCCGACCTGACTGCCGACGAGTACTACTGGTACCAGTTGGAGGGTCTGAGCGTCATCAACCAGGACGAACAATTGTTCGGCAAGGTTGATCACCTGTTGGAGACCGGCGCGAACGATGTATTGGTGGTCAAGCCCTGCGTTGGCAGCCTGGATGATCGCGAGCGGTTGTTGCCCTATACGGAGCAATGCGTGCTGGCAATCGACCTGGAAGCAGGCGTGATGAGGGTGGAATGGGACGCGGACTTCTAAGCAATGGCCAGCCTGCGCGTAGACGTCATTACGCTGTTCCCCGAGATGTTCTCGGCCATCAGTGAGTACGGCATTACCAGTCGTGCGGTCAAACAGGGGCTCTTGCAGCTGACCTGTTGGAATCCGCGGGATTACACGACGGATCGACATCACACTGTGGACGATCGCCCGTTTGGCGGTGGTCCGGGCATGGTGATGAAGATCAAGCCCCTGGAAGATGCTCTGGTTCAGGCCAAGGCAGCAGCCGGGGAGGCGGCGAAGGTGATTTACCTGTCCCCCCAAGGCCGTCAACTGACTCAGTCGGCGGTACGCGAACTGGCGAAATCGGATGCATTGATCCTGATTGCCGGTCGCTATGAAGGCATTGACGAGCGCTTTATTGAGGCTCATGTCGATGAAGAGTGGTCGATTGGTGACTATGTGTTGTCTGGCGGCGAGCTGCCGGCCATGGTCATGATCGATGCGGTTACACGACTGCTGCCCGGAGCTTTAGGGCATGCGGATTCCGCTGAGGAAGATTCCTTTACGGATGGTCTGCTGGATTGCCCGCACTACACCCGACCTGAGGTGTATGCGGATCAGCGTGTTCCCGACGTGTTGCTGAGTGGCAATCACGCGCATATCCGGCGTTGGCGTTTACAGCAGTCCCTTGGTCGGACCTATGAACGACGCGCCGATCTTCTGGAAAGCCGCTCGCTTTCTGGAGAAGAGAAGAAGCTGCTCGAGGAATACATCCGCGAGCGGGACGATAGTTAACAACGTATCGATGGTAGATCAGACGATTTACCTTAGGAGCACAGCATGACCAACAAAATCATCCTTGCACTCGAAGCAGAGCAGATGACCAAAGAAATCCCTACCTTTGCCCCGGGCGACACCATCGTCGTTCAGGTGAAAGTGAAGGAAGGCGATCGTTCCCGTCTGCAAGCGTTCGAAGGCGTTGTAATCGCCAAGCGTAACCGCGGCGTGAACAGTGCGTTCACCGTTCGTAAAATCTCCAACGGTGTTGGCGTAGAACGTACTTTCCAGACCTACTCCCCGCAGATCGACAGCATGGCTGTCAAACGTCGCGGTGACGTACGTAAAGCCAAGCTGTACTACCTGCGCGACCTGTCGGGTAAAGCAGCTCGCATCAAGGAAAAACTGGCTTAAGTCCAGCTTCCGATGCAGAAAAAAGCAGCCTACGGGCTGCTTTTTTGTTGCCCGCAATTTATCCACAGCATTCGGTTTCAGGCCTGACCCATGACCCCTCGCGAGCAAGAAATCGAACGCCGCACCGAACTGTCGGTGACCCGCGTGACCAAGGCGGTTTTCCCGCCGACCACCAACCACCACAACACGCTGTTCGGCGGCACTGCGCTGGCCAGGATGGACGAAGTGTCGTTCATCACGGCCACACGGTTTTGCCGTTTGCCGCTGGTGACCGTGTCCACCGATCGCATCGACTTCAACCACGCGATCCCGGCGGGTTCTATAGTCGAACTGGTCGGACGGGTGATCAAGGTTGGCAACACCAGCCTCAAGGTCGAAGTGGAAGTGTTCGTCGAAAGCATGAGTTGCGATGGCCGTGAGAAAGCCATTCACGGGCAGTTCAGCTTCGTTGCCATTGATGATGACAAGCGTCCGGTGCCGGTGCTGCCGGGTTTCGCGGCCTGATCCAGCACCGAGTCGCGATCCGGCCGGTCAGGCGTTGACGCTCTCCGGCTGAATCAGCGCCACCAGCGTCCACCCCGGCCCAGGTTTCAGCACGGTTTCCGGCGACACGACATGCACCCAGCCGCTGTCATCGCGCATGAACAGCAGTGTCGCGCGGTTGCCATGCAGCGCCCGGTAATCGTCCCAGCCAAATCCGTCCGTCAGCGTCGTGCTGTACAGATCGGCGCCCTGACCCAGTTGGCTGGCCAGTCTGGCGTAAGTCAGCGCTTCGTTACCCAGTTGATTGCCGCGATGTTCGAGGCTGGCGCGGTGCTTGTCGCTGCGACGGCTTTCCTGACCACTGGCGAGCCCAAACAATCGTTGATGGCCGAAGTCATGACGAAAGCGCATGGCTGCCAGCGTATTGAGTTCGCCCGACGGTGACAGCGCCAGCAAATGCCCCAGCCCGACTAGGTCCAGATGTGCATCGGCGTGCTGCGAGGCCGGATTGCCAAAGTAGGTCGGCAAGCCTTCCATGCGCGCCGCCCGGATATTTTCCCAGCTTGAATCCGTCAGCAGCACCCGGCTGCCCAACTGCTGCAGCGACTTGCCGAGCAGGCGCGCAGGCCCGTTCGCCCCGACGATCAGGAAGCCGCTGGGCGCTGGTTCCGCAACTTTCAACAGTCGGGCCAGGGGCCGGGCAGTCGCACTTTGCAGCACGACGGTGCCGATGATCACGGCGAAGGTCAGCGGCACCAGCAACAGCGCGCCTTCATGGCCCGCTTCATCCAGGCGAATCGCAAAGATCGCCGAGACCGCCGCCGCGACGATCCCGCGCGGGGCAATCCAGCACAACAGTGCACGCTCACGCCAGCTCAGACTCGAACCGGCGGTACTCAGCACCACGTTCAGCGGCCGGGCGATCAACTGGATCACCAGCAACAGAATCAACACCAGCGGCCCGAGACCGATCAGCGCGTTGAGGTCCAGTCGTGCCGCCAGCAGGATGAATAACCCGGAAATCAGCAACACGCTGAGGTTTTCCTTGAAGTGCAGGATGTGCCGCACATCCACGCCCTTCATGTTCGCCAGCCACATGCCCATCAGCGTCACCGCCAGCAGACCGGATTCGTGCATGACCTGGTTGGCGGCGATGAATATCCCCAGCACCGCGGCGAGCGATGCCAGATTGTGCAAATACTCCGGCAACCATTGGCGCCGGATGATCGTGCCGAGCAGCCAGCCACCGGCGACGCCGAACGCGCTGCCGCAGACAATCACCCCGCCAAATGTCAGCAGGCTCTGTTCCAGGCCATGGCCTTCGGCCCGAGCAATGATGAAGCTGTAGACCACCACCGCGAGCAGCGCGCCGATCGGGTCGATCACAATCCCTTCCCAGCGCAGGATATTGGCGATCGAAGCCTTCGGCCGCACCACGCGCAGCATCGGCACGATCACGGTCGGCCCGGTGACCAGGGTCAGACTGCCGAAGAGGATGGCGAGCAACCAGTCGAAGCCCAGCAGCCAGTGGGTCGCGACCGCAATCACGATCCAGGTCGAGAGCGCGCCAAGGGTCACCAGCCGATGCACGACGCTGCCGATCTCGCGCCACTCCGACAGGTGCAGGGTCAGGCTGCCTTCAAACAGAATCAGCGCCACCGCCAGCGACACCAGCGGCATCAGCAGCGGGCCGAACATTTCCTGAGGGTCGAGCCAGCCCAGCACGGGGCCCGCCAGAATGCCGGTCAGCAGCAGAAACAGAATCGCCGGCAGCTTCAGGCGCCAGGCGAGCCATTGGCAGCCCAGCGCGGCGGCACCGATACCACCGAAAGCCAACAGAATTTGCTGCTCGTTCATTGAAGCTCCCTGTTCCTTGAAATAGCGGGCTATGAAAGACTAGCGGCCATTTCAACCGTTCACTCTTTATTTGCGCGCAGTGCCAAGCCTGCGTGTCTTGAGCGCCCATGCCTGCCATCGACCACCCACTGATCGACCAGTTTCTCGACGCCCTCTGGCTGGAAAAAGGTCTCTCCGACAACACTCGCGACGCCTACCGCAGCGATCTCGCGCTGTTCAACGGCTGGTTGCAGGATAAAGGTCTCGAACTGATCAATGCCGGTCGTGAACTGATCCTTGACCACCTGGCCTGGCGTCTGGAACAGAACTACAAACCCCGCTCCACCGCGCGATTTCTCTCCGGTGTACGTGGCTTTTATCGCTACCTGCTGCGGGAAAAACTGATTTCGGTCGATCCGACCTTGCGCGTGGATATGCCGCAACTCGGTCGGCCATTGCCCAAATCCCTGTCGGAAGCCGACGTCGAAGCGCTGCTGAAGGCGCCAGACCTGAGCGAAGCCATCGGCCAGCGGGACCGCGCCATGCTCGAAGTCTTGTATGCCTGCGGTCTGCGTGTCACTGAGCTGATCAGCCTGACCCTGGAGCAGGTCAACCTGCGTCAGGGCGTGCTGCGGGTGATGGGCAAGGGCAGTAAAGAGCGCCTTGTACCGATGGGCGAGGAAGCGATTGTCTGGGTCGAGCGCTACCTGCGCGACGGTCGCGGCGAGCTGCTCGGCGGGCGCCCCAGCGATGTGTTGTTTCCCAGCCAGCGCGGCGAGCAGATGACTCGGCAGACCTTCTGGCACCGTATCAAGCATCAGGCCAAGGTCGCCGGCATCAGTAAATCGCTGTCGCCGCACACCTTGCGTCACGCGTTTGCCACCCACTTGCTCAACCATGGCGCCGACTTGCGGGTGGTGCAGATGCTGTTGGGCCACAGCGACCTGTCAACCACGCAGATCTACACTCACGTCGCCCGGGCACGTTTGCAGGATCTGCATGCCAAGCATCACCCGCGCGGCTGAGCGCCGTTTGTCTTGCGACAGGCGCATTCGGCCACGCCAGCCTTATGTGGTAGGCTTTGCCGGTTTGCACGATGGGCGGTTATGACCCGGTGTTCCGGCACGGGCGTTCTGATCGTTCCATTTGTCCGCCTTCAGGAGTTCTCATGCGTCTGACCCAGATTTTCGCCGCCGCAGCCATTGCGTTGGTCAGCACCTTTGCCGTCGCCGATGACGCGGCCGACAAAGCGATTCGCCAAAGCCTGGAAAACCTCCAGCTCGACGTGCCGGTGGACACCATCACCGCCAGCCCGCTGCCGGGCCTTTACGAAGTCAAGCTCAAGGGCAGCCGCGTGCTGTACGCCAGCGCCGATGGCCAGTACATCGTTCAGGGGTACATGTTCCAGCTCAAGGACGGCAAACCGGTCAACCTGACCGAGAAGACCGAGCGCCTGGGCATTTCCAAACTGATCAACGCGATCCCGGTGGCCGAGACCGTGGTTTACCCGGCCGTGGGCGAAACCAAGTCGCACATCACCGTTTTCACCGACACCACCTGCCCGTATTGCCACAAGCTGCACGCCGAAGTGCCGGAGCTGAACAAGCGCGGCATCGAAGTGCGCTACGTCGCGTTCCCGCGCCAAGGCCTCGGCTCGCCGGGTGACGAACAGCTGCAAGCCGTGTGGTGCTCGAAAGACAAGAAGGCCGCCATGGACAAAATGGTCGACGGCAAGGAAATCAAAGCCGCCAAGTGCGAGAACCCGGTTTCCAAACAGTTCGCCCTCGGTCAGTCGATCGGCGTGAACGGTACACCGGCCATCGTTTTGGCCGACGGACAAGTCATTCCGGGCTACCAGCCTGCGCCACAAGTCGCCAAACTGGCGCTGGGCGCGAAGTAATTCGCATCGTCACGCTCAGGCGTTGACGAGCGTGGTCCGGCGGCAGGATTGCCGGGCCATCAACAGAGAGCCGCGAACCTGCGGTTGTTTTCACGGCCGGCCTCGTGTCGGCCGTTTTATGGGGAGTTCACAGTGAAACCGGTCAAAGTAGGCATCTGTGGGTTAGGGACCGTCGGTGGCGGAACCTTCAACGTACTTCAGCGCAACGCCGAGGAAATTGCTCGTCGTGCCGGGCGTGGAATCGAAGTGGCACAAATTGCCATGCGCACGCCAAAGCCTCAGTTCCAGACGACCGGTATTGCGATTACCAACGATGTCTTCGAAGTGGCCACGAACCCTGAGATCGACATCGTCATAGAGCTGATGGGCGGCTATACCGTTGCCCGCGAGCTGGTACTCAAGGCCATCGAGAATGGCAAGCATGTGGTCACCGCGAACAAGGCTCTGATTGCCGTTCACGGTAATGAAATTTTCGCCAAGGCACGCGAGAAAGGCGTGATCGTGGCGTTCGAAGCGGCGGTAGCCGGTGGCATTCCAGTGATCAAGGCGATCCGTGAAGGCCTGTCCGCCAACCGTATCAACTGGGTCGCCGGGATCATCAACGGCACCGGTAACTTTATCCTCACCGAAATGCGCGAGAAGGGTCGCACCTTCGAAGACGTGCTGGCCGAGGCGCAAGCGCTGGGTTACGCCGAAGCCGATCCGACTTTCGACGTCGAAGGCATCGACGCCGCGCACAAGCTGACGATCCTGGCATCGATCGCGTTCGGTATTCCGCTGCAGTTCGACAAGGCTTACACCGAAGGCATCACCAAGCTGACCACCGCCGACGTGAACTATGCCGAAGCGCTGGGCTACCGCATCAAGCACCTGGGCGTGGCACGCAGCACCGCCGCCGGCATCGAGCTGCGCGTACACCCGACGTTGATCCCGGCCGATCGTCTGATCGCCAACGTCAACGGCGTGATGAACGCGGTGATGGTCAACGGTGACGCTGCCGGTTCGACCCTGTTCTACGGCGCTGGCGCCGGCATGGAGCCGACCGCTTCGTCGGTGATCGCGGATCTGGTGGACGTGGTTCGCGCCATGACCTCCGACCCGGAAAACCGCGTGCCGCACCTGGCCTTCCAGCCGGACTCGCTGTCGGCCCATCCGATCCTGCCAATCGAAGCCTGTGAAAGCGCCTACTACCTGCGCATTCAGGCCAAGGACCATCCGGGCGTATTGGCTCAGGTGGCAAGCATCCTCTCGGAGCGCGGCATCAACATCGAGTCGATCATGCAGAAGGAAGTCGAGGAACACGACGGCCTGGTGCCGATGATCCTGCTGACCCACCGCGTGCTGGAGCAGCACATCAACGACGCGATCGCCGCCCTCGAAGCGCTGGCGGGCGTGGTCGGTCCGGTTGTGCGGATCCGCGTCGAGCACTTGAACTAAGCCGATCTCCTTCACCGGTCCCGCCAGCGGGGCCGGTGTCGTGAACACTGTCCATTGGAGTCAGTCATGCGTTACATCAGTACCCGCGGCCAGGCACCGGCCCTGAATTTCGAAGACGTCCTGCTGGCCGGTCTTGCCACCGACGGCGGTCTGTACGTTCCGGAAAACCTGCCACGCTTCACCCAGGAAGAAATTGCTTCCTGGGCCGGCCTGCCGTATCACGAGCTGGCTTTCCGCGTCATGCGCCCGTTCGTCACCGGCAGCATTCCGGACGCCGATTTCAAAAAGATTCTTGAAGAAACCTACGGTGTGTTTGCCCACAACGCCGTTGCGCCGCTGCGTCAGTTGAACGGCAACGAATGGGTGCTGGAGCTGTTCCACGGCCCGACCCTGGCGTTCAAGGACTTCGCCCTGCAACTGCTCGGTCGCCTGCTCGACTACGTGCTGGAAAAGCGCGGCGAGCGCGTGGTGATCGTCGGCGCCACTTCCGGTGACACCGGTTCGGCCGCCATCGAAGGCTGCAAGCATTGCGAAAACGTCGACATCTTTATCCTGCACCCGCACAACCGTGTGTCCGAAGTGCAACGTCGGCAGATGACCACCATCCTCGGTGAGAACATCCACAACATCGCCATCGAAGGCAACTTCGATGACTGCCAGGAAATGGTCAAGGCCAGCTTCGCCGACCAGAGTTTCCTCAAGGGCACTCGCCTGGTTGCAGTCAACTCGATCAACTGGGCGCGGATCATGGCCCAGATCGTTTACTACTTCCACGCAGCCCTGCAATTGGGCGGCCCGGCGCGTTCGGTGTCGTTCTCGGTGCCGACCGGCAACTTTGGCGACATCTTCGCCGGTTACCTGGCGCGCAATATGGGCCTGCCGATCAACCAGTTGATCGTCGCCACCAACCGCAACGACATCCTGCACCGCTTCATGAGCGGTAACCAGTACGTCAAGGAAACCCTGCACGCCACGTTGTCGCCGTCGATGGACATCATGGTCTCGTCGAACTTCGAACGCCTGCTGTTCGACCTGCACGGTCGCAACGGCGCGGCGATTGCCGGCCTGATGGATTCGTTCAAGCAGGGTGGCGGTTTCAGCGTCGAACAGGAACGCTGGACCGAAGCACGCAAGCTGTTCGATTCTCTGGCCGTGGACGATGCGCAAACCTGCGAAACCATCGCCGAAGTCTACGAGCAGACCGGTGAAGTGCTGGATCCGCACACCGCCATCGGCGTGAAAGCCGCTCGCGAATGCCGTCGCAGCCTGGATATCCCGATGGTGATTCTGGGCACGGCGCATCCGGTCAAGTTCCCGGACGCGGTGGAGAAAGCCGGTGTAGGAAAAGCTCTCGAACTACCTGCACATCTTTCTGATTTGTTTGAGAGAGAAGAGCGCTGCACCGTTCTGCCAAATGAGCTCAAAGCCGTGCAGGCCTTTGTCAGCCAGCATGGCAACCGCGGCAAGCCTCTTTAAGCGCGCAAAGCTGTCACATTTTGAAGCCCGTCTCCTGACGGGCTTTCTTGTTTTTGCATGCCACACTGCGCGCGTTTCGCCCACCAAGGACGGGCGAGTCGATGACGAAGGATGTGGCAATGCGGTTTTTTTCAGGATTGAAACCAGCCCTGTGCTGGTGGTTTTTGTTGGGAGGCTTCGGGCTGGCGCAGTGGGCCGAAGCTGCCCATCTGGCGAAGCATTCCGAGGCGCTGGAGAGTGTTCAGCTTATCGAGCTGGATGAACATGAGCGTCAGTGGATTCGAGAGAATCCCCGAGTGGTCGTTGCCTCGGTGCAATACCCGTTGTATCTGTTTCAGGACGAGCATGGCCAGTGGAGCGGCTTGAACAACGATGTGCTCAAGCACATCAGCACCATGACCGGATTGCAGTTCGTCCATCAGGAGTCGTTTTCCACCGATCACATGCTGGAACGGCTCCAGAGTGGCGTGGCCGACATCAGCACGACGTTGGCAATGAATGACGAGCGCAAGGTATTTCTGGACTTCAGTCACGCGTTCGGTGGTGCCGGATGGGTGTTCGTCGGTCATTCGGACGAGCCGGCGATACAGTCGCTCGCAACGCTGACCAAGCGGGTACTGGTGCTGCCGGCCAGGCATGCGCTTGAGGACAGCATCCGACGCGACTACCCGTCGATCCAGATCCGCTCGGTCAAGACCTATGCCGAGGCTCGGGCACTGGTCGAGAGCGGCGAGGCCTACGCCACTATCGAAAACGAGATCGGGGCTCAGCTGTTTCCCTCAGGGCTGCTCAAGGTCGGTGGTCTCGTGGAGGGCAAGTGGGAGGCCGATCATCTGGCCGTCCGCAAGGGAATGCCTGAACTGCTGAGCATCCTCAACAAGGCATTGGGTGCTTTCTCGGGGGCTGAACTGCGGGCCATGCGTCTTAAATGGCTGGGAGGCGTTTCCCCTGTGCCCGCACCCTCGATCGGGGCACGCATGATCGAGTGGGGCTGCTGGGCAATGGGCGCTGTGGGTTTGTTTGGGCTGCTGTCGCTATTGTGGAACCGTCGACTGGCGGCGCAAGTAAAACAGCGACGTGAGGCGGAAAAGGATCTGGGCGATCAACTGGCCTTTCAACACGCACTGATCGATGCGATGCCCGACCCCGTGTTCGTGCGCGATCTGCAGGGACGCTTGATCATGTGCAACCGCAGTTATGAGGATGCTCTTTCGGTCCGGCAGGAGCAGGTGCTGGGCCGCATGCTGTTCGAGTTTGATGCACTTCCGCAGGCTACGGCATTGATGCTGCACGACGAATTCATGGCGCAGCTGGGTACGCGTAAAACACGCTTCAGCAAACGACAGTTGATGTTCAAGAGCGGCCCCCGTCAGATCTATCAGTGGACGGTGCCGTTTTACAGTGCCGACGGAAAGCTGCGTGGCCTGCTCGGAGGCTGGACGGACATCACCGAGCGGCGGAAGGAGAGCGGGTGTCGATGTCTGCATTAAAGATGGGAAAAGTCCTATAAGCAGCGATTCCTTTTCTGATGGGAGGCTTAGGACCACTGCCCTAGAGTGACAGGCCACTGCGGCGTGAATCCGCGATTGTCGCTCCAGAGGTCGTCCCATGCGCTCGCTCAAGATCCTGATTCTAGAACCCAATCCGTTCCAGCTGATGGCGTTGCACCAGATGCTCAACGCCATTGGTATCTACGATGTATTGACCGCTCCCACGCTGAGTTCGGCAAAGCGTTCACTCGAACGACGCGGCGCGGTCGATATCGCCATATGCAATCCCCAGCTGAAGGGCGGTGACGGACTGGCACTGATCACGCATCTGGTCGCTCGACAAAAGGCACGGTCGCTGATTTTGCTGGGGATGGTAGCCCCCAGCCTGTTGGCCGATCTTGAGGTGCTCATGGAGGACGACGGGGTGAGGCTTCTGGGCAGCCTGCCTACGCCGGTTTCGGCCGTGCTGATGCGCAAGTTGCTGGACCGCTACCTGTCGTCACCCCGACATCCGGTCAGTGCCTGAGGCGGCCGGTTATTTTTCTGTCATCTTCGCCATGCATGCTCCGATAGGCCGGTGACGCTCCGGGAGAGGCCGGCGGCAGGCAGAACTTTCCTCTCGGGCCGGTGGTCATTTACTGTGAACACGCCCCAGACACTGTGTTTTCGGACTATTGAGTGGAGATCGAGATGGAAAGTATCAGTCTATTGCTCGGTGAGGCTCTGAGCCCGTATCAGGTGACGTTGACCCCTCGCGGTCGCCATGGCGAATGCCTGGTGACCTTGAAGAACGGCAGCGGCGCGATCGTGGTGGAGCGCGAATTCAATCAGGCGCAATTGAGCGACAGGCGCCAACTGACGGATGTAGTCGACGGTCTGCACCGTGACATCCTGATTGCCGAAGGCCGGCTGGAGCCTTGTGTGATCGCGGCGTTGCGAAACGCGGCCCTCGACAAGCACCCGACCCTCTGAAACTGATTTTTCTTTTGTGGGAACCTTCCTGCACCCAGGTCAGTCAGACCCCGTAACGGCAGGATCAAGCATTGTGCTCCGGTGCTTGTCGCTTGCTGCTACGGGTCTTTGATACAGACCACGTTTAACCCCGAGTCGTCTCCCCACTTCTCGGGGTTTCTTTTTGCCCGGATTTCACTGCGCGGCTTGTTGCTGGAAGAAAATCCGCGCCTGTTCCAGATAGTCCTGGCGCCTCTCGGGGTCGAGCCAATCGGCGTAGAGCTGGTTGAGATGTTCGTGGGGCAGGGTGCGCAACAGCTGATTGATTTCCGTGATTGCCTGCCGGCCTGCGGTAGTGTCGGTGCAGCCCACATGGCCCGACAGATACTTGCCCGTGCCGCGAATCGGGAAGAACAGCAATTCGTCCTCGGCGATCTTGGCCTGGCGCGCCTGATAACGGATTTCCGGCCAGTAACCCAGCACCACCTGCAAACGCCCCAGACGCTGCATCGACAGCAGACTGATGAGCGCATCGTTGCCGTAGTGAGGCGTCAGCGCGCCGCTCGGTGCCTGATGCAGCAATGTATCGATGTACTCGCCATAACTGCGCTCCGCGACCACTCCGACTTTTCGCTCGCCGTTGGCCAGAAACGCCGACAGGTCGACTTCGCCCTCGACCAGAAATGGCTCCAGCACTTCGCGATCTCTCTGACGCACCACCAAGCCATTGCTGACAGCACGGAACGCGGGAATGGAGAACGCGATCCACTGTGCCCGTTCCTTGTTCCAGATCAGCGACGGGTCGCAAGCGAAGGGATGTTCATGCAGCATTTGAGTGCCACGGGCGCGATTGACCCGCATCAAGGTGTGTTCGTATTGCGGCATGCCGGCAATCAGCATCGGCATCAATTGATCGATAACGCCCTGGCCCTTTTTCGGGCCTTCGAAGATCGTCAGCGGCGGCAGGTCGCGCAGCAGCCAGATCAACGTCGGTTTGGCCTGTGCCCACCCCGGCAGCACCAGCAGAAATAGCAGGCCGAACAACCGCCAGGTCCACCAATGGTGGGCGCGGTTCGAGGCCGAGGGCATCAGGCGCTTCAGCTCAGATGGCTCCGTCTTCGCGCAGCCGGGCGATCTGCTTCTCGTCGTAGCCAAGATCGTGGAGTACCTGCGCATTGTGTTCACCGAGCTGCGGTCCGACCCATTCGGACGTGCCGGGTGTCTCAGAGAGTTTCGGCACGATGCCCGGCATCTTGAAGGGTTTGCCGTCCGGCAGTTTGGCGTGCAGGAACATTTCCCGGGCCAGGTACTGCGGATCATTGAACATGTCCTCGGCGCTGAAGATCCGGCTGGCCGGCACTTCGGCCTGGTTCAGCAGGTCCAGCACGGTTTGCAGCGGCAGCGAATTGACCCAGCGGTCGATCACCCCATACAACTCGTCACGGCGGGTGTCGCGTCCGTCGTTACTGGCGAGCGTCGGGTCATTGGCCAGATCTTCACGGCCGATGATCAGCATGAAGCGCTTGAAGATCGCATCGCCGTTGGCGCCGATCTGCACGTGTTTGCCGTCGGCGCTGGTGTGGATCGAGGAGGGTGTGATGCCCGGCATGATGTTGCCGGTACGCTCGCGAATGAATCCGAACACATCGAACTCCGGGACCATGCTTTCCATCATGGCGAAGATGGCTTCGTACAACGCCACATCGACCACCTGACCGAGACCACCGTTGACCTCGCGATGACGCAAAGCCATCAACGCGCCGATCACGCCCCACAAAGCCGCAATCGAATCGCCAATGGAAATCCCGGTGCGCACCGGCGGCCGGTCTTCGAAACCGGTGATGTAGCGCAGGCCGCCCATGGATTCGCCGACCGCGCCGAAACCTGGCTGGTCCTTCATCGGCCCGGTCTGGCCGAAACCGGACAGGCGCACCATCACCAGTTTGGGATTGAGTGCGTGAAGGGTTTCCCAGCTCAGACCGAGTTTTTCCAGCACGCCGGGGCGGAAGTTTTCGATCAGGATATCGGCTTCACCCAGCAGTTTTTTCAGGATCGCCAGGCCGTCGGGGTGTTTCAGGTTCAGCGTCAGGGACTTTTTGTTGCGTGCCTGGACGAACCACCACAGCGACGTGCCTTCGTACAACTTGCGCCACTTGCGCAACGGATCACCGCCGTCCGGCGACTCGATCTTGATCACTTCGGCGCCGAATTCGCCGCAGATGCGCGAGGCAAACGGCCCGGCAATCAAAGTACCCAATTCAATGACTTTCAGACCGCTGAGCGGTTTGTTGGCGAACGGCATGCGAGATCCTGTAGGACAAGGCTGAGCGGATACAGCGTTTTAACATAGCCGGCTGTCAGTCGCGCAAGGTTGATCGCCATCAATTCGTGGATTGCCTACAGCATCGGTTAGACTTGCCGACTTTCCTCGTATCAAGAAGCTCGTTCATGGCCCAGCCGTCCACTACCTACAAATTCGAACTGAACCTCACCGATCTTGACCGCAGCGTCTACGAGAACGTGAAGCAGACCATTGCCCGCCACCCTTCGGAAACCGAAGAACGCATGACCGTGCGCCTGTTGGCCTACGCGCTCTGGTACAACGAGCAACTTTCGTTCGGTCGTGGTCTGTCGGACGTGGATGAACCTGCGCTGTGGGAAAAGAGCCTGGACGACCGTGTCCTGCACTGGATCGAAGTCGGCCAACCGGACGCGGACCGCTTGACCTGGTGCTCCCGTCGCACCGAGCGCACCAGCCTGCTGGCCTACGGCAGCCTGCGCGTCTGGGAAGGCAAAGTGATTCCGGCAATCAAGAACCTGAAGAACGTCAACATTGCGGCTGTCCCGCAGGAAGTGCTGGAAACCCTGGCCAAGGACATGCCCCGCGTCATCAAGTGGGACGTAATGATCAGCGAAGGCACGATCTTCGTCACCGATGACCGTGGCCAGCACGAAGTCCAGCTCACCTGGCTGCAGGGTGAGCGCGGTTAAGTCCGCGCTACTCCGGAAAAATCCCACGTATCCAAGAGAAGCTCCTGTCACCCCATGCGTATCGATCCTCGCCCGTTGCCCGCCACTCTGCCGTTTCTCGGTGAATTGCCACCTTTGCTGACCCGCCTGTACGCGGCGCGGGGCGTGAAGTCCGAGGCAGAGCTGGACAAGAGCCTGGCGCGGCTGATTCCGTTCCAGCAGCTCAAAGGGATCGATGCGGCGGTTGACCTGCTGGTGACAGCGCTGGAGCAGCGGCAGCGGATCCTGATCGTCGGCGACTTCGACGCCGACGGCGCGACGGCCAGCACCGTGGGCGTGCTCGGTTTGCGCCTGCTGGGCGCGGCGCACGTCGATTATCTGGTGCCGAACCGCTTCGAATACGGCTACGGCCTGACCCCGGAAATCGTCGAAGTCGCGATGACTCGCAAGCCGCAACTGTTGATCACCGTCGACAACGGTATTTCCAGCGTAGAAGGTGTGGCAGCCGCGAAGCGTCACGGTCTGAAGGTCTTGATCACCGACCACCACTTGCCCGGCGATGAACTGCCGCAAGCCGATGCACTGGTCAATCCGAATCAGCCAGGCTGCGAGTTCCCGAGCAAGGCGCTGGCCGGGGTCGGGGTGATTTTCTACGTATTGATGGCTTTGCGCGCACGCCTGCGCAGCCTCGGCTGGTACGAGAGCAAACCACAGCCGAACATCGGTGAACTGCTGGATCTGGTGGCGCTGGGCAGCGTTGCCGACGTGGTGCCGCTGGATGCCAACAACCGGATTCTGGTGCACCAGGGGCTGGAACGGATTCGCGCCGGGCGTGCGCGGCCGGGGATCAAGGCGATCCTGGAAGTGGCCAAGCGTGAGGCTTCGCGCATTACGTCTACCGACCTCGGCTTCATCGTCGGCCCGCGCCTGAACGCGGCGGGGCGTCTGGATGACATGAGCCTCGGGATCGAGTGCCTGTTGACCCAGAATGCAGAGCTGGCCCGCGAAATGGCGGCGCAACTGGACGGCATGAACCAGGATCGCAAATCCATCGAGCAGGGCATGCAGCGCGAGGCGCTGGCCCAGCTCAAGGACTTGCCGGTCGAGTCGATGCCGTTCGGGTTGTGCCTGTTCGATCCGGAATGGCACCAGGGTGTCATCGGTATTCTGGCGTCGCGGATGAAGGAGCGGTATTTCCGCCCGACCATCGCCTTCGCCGATGCCGGCGACGGCTTGCTCAAGGGCTCGGGCCGTTCGGTGCAGGGTTTCCATATTCGTGACGCGCTGAGCGTGGTGGCGGCACAACATCCGGATTTGATCAGCAAGTACGGTGGCCACGCGATGGCGGCTGGTCTGACCTTGCCGCAGGAGAATTTTCCGTTGTTCGCCGAGGCATTTGACGCTGAGGTGCGTAGGCAGCTTCGGGAAGAGGACCTGACCGGGCGTCTGCTGTCGGATGGCACGCTGGCGGTCGAGGAGTTTCATCTGGAGCTGGCTCGTGCCCTTCGTCACGCCGGGCCGTGGGGCCAGCATTTTCCAGAACCGCTGTTTCACGGGGTGTTCCAGTTGGTCGAGCAGCGGGTTGTGGGTGAGCGGCACCTGAAAGTGGTGCTGAAGACTGAGTGCGGCTCGGTGAAGCTGGATGGCATCGCCTTCGGCATCGATCGCGATATCTGGCCGAACCCGACGATCAAATGGGTCGAACTGGCCTACAAACTCGATCTCAACGAGTTTCGCGGCAATGAAACCGTGCAGTTGATGATTGCCCACATCGAACCGCGCTAAAGGACTTTGCGCCCCTTAACTGAAGGGGCGCAGGAAGTTTCAATTGTGCTGTTTCATTTCTGAACCCTCCCTCATCCCCGGATGTCGACTAGGCTCTAAGCACTGCTTGATTGGCCTTGTGACGTCTTGTCGAATTTTTTGCCCGCGGGGGCGGGTACTGCACCTTTTTCCTGTCACTCGTCGACTTTTCAAACAGAACCCTGGAGCCTGCCCACTGATTTGAGAGGTGCCCCATGAGTCTGCTGCTTGAACCCTTTACCCTTCGCCAACTGACCCTGTCCAACCGCATCGCCGTGTCGCCCATGTGCCAGTACTCCAGCGTCGATGGCCTGGCCAACGACTGGCATCTGGTGCACCTCGGCAGCCGTGCCGTGGGGGGCGCTGGCCTGGTATTTACCGAAGCCACGGCGATCACGGCCGACGGGCGGATCACCGCCGAAGACCTGGGCCTGTGGAACGACGAACAGATCCTACCGCTGCAACGCATCACCCGTTTCATCAACGCACAGGGCGCGGTGGCCGGCATTCAATTGGCCCACGCCGGGCGCAAGGCCAGCACCCATCGGCCGTGGATCGGCAAGCACGGCAGCGTCAAACCGGAGGACGGTGGCTGGATCCCGGTGGGGCCTTCGCCGATTGCCTTTGACCCGCAACACACCCAACCGAAACAGCTGGATGAGAGTCAGATCGCCCAGGTCATTCAGGATTTCGTGGCCGCAGCCAAACGTGCGCTGACCGCCGGTTTCAGTGTGGTCGAGGTGCATGCGGCGCACGGTTATCTGCTGCACCAGTTTCTATCACCACTGAGTAATCAGCGCCGCGATCAGTATGGTGGTTCGTTCGAAAACCGCATTCGTCTGGTGCTGCAAGTGACCGAGGCGGTGCGCGCGGTGTGGCCGGAAGAACTGCCGGTGTTTGTGCGCCTTTCGGCTACCGACTGGGTCGAGGACGGCTGGAATCCGGATGAAACCGTGGAGCTGGCGCGACGCCTGAAAGCCTTGGGGGCTGATTTGATCGATGTCTCGTCTGGCGGCACGGCAGCCAACGCGGAAATCCCCGTGGGGCCGGGATATCAGACGCGCTTCGCCGAACGGGTGCGCAAGGAGTCAGGCATCGCCACCGGCACCGTGGGAATGATTACCGAGCCGGCTCAGGCCGAGCACATCCTGAGAACCTGCCAGGCCGATATCATCTTCCTCGCCCGTGAGCTGCTGCGTGATCCGTACTGGCCACTGCACGCCGACGATGACCTGGGGGGACGCAAAGCGGTGTGGCCGGCGCAGTATCAGCGTGCGACCCATCGGGATCAGCCGATTCACGAGTCTGATCTGCGGGATTGATTCCGACCCGCCGCAAAGCCTATAAAACCCGCCATTGAAATGGCGGGTTTTTTCTTGCCTGCCGTCCGGAATTGCAAAGGAATGTATCGCAATGTTGATCGAACGTGAGCTGACTGAATCGGACTTGCCGCTGCTGGCGCTGATCGACCGCAGCGAGTTGGTCGAGGAATGCTATCGCGTGGAAAACGGTGAGTTGATTCTGTATCCGGCGCGTTTCGACATGCGCGGCTGGCCCGAAGGGGAGGCGGAGGAAAATGCGCGGGTATTGGAAAAATGCTGGCGCAGCGGTGGGTGGCTACACGGGATTTTCGATGGCGAGACGCTGGTGGCGGCAGTGGTTGTGGATAACCGGGTTATTCACAATCAGGGTTTGAAGATGCGGCAGTTGAAGTTTCTGCACATCAGCCGCGCCTGGCGCGGGCAGGGATTGGGCGGGCGATTGTTTGCACTGGCTTGCGGGCATGGCCGGGAGGTCGGTGCCGAGGCGCTGTATGTCTCGGCGACCGAGTCGCGCAATACCGTGGAGTTCTATCAGCGCCAAGGCTGCCGGTTGCTGGAACAACCGGATTCCGAGCTGTTTGATCTGGAACCCCACGATATCCACATGTACTGCCCGTTGGCCTGACGGCTCAACGCATCAAGGGTACTTGCGCTTGTCCGGCGCCGGCGGGAAGTACTGGTACAGCCAGGTCTCACTCAGCGTGCGGTCGTTGGTGCGGATGAACAGCCGCAGCTCCACCGGATCCACGCTGTCGTTGGTCGGGTACCAGTCGAACAGGATCCGGTAGCCCTTGATGTCATCCAGCACCAGCACGCTGAAGTCCTGCACCTTGCCGTTGGAGCAAGTCACCACCGGTTCGATCCCGGTGCCCTGCGGCAGGCGATCCAGGCCGCCACCGGTGAAGTCCACAGCAAAGCGACGGGCCCAGACCGGCGGGTAATGCTCGCCCGGTGCCCAGCCTTCGACGAAGCCTCCCATGCCCGAACGGGTCGCATGCACCCGCGCCAGCGGCGTGCCGACCGGCGGCAGGGCGCTCCAGTAGAGCTTGTAGCCGTAGTTCAGCGAATCCCCGGCGGCTACCGGTTTCTTCGGCGTCCAGAACGCAACGATGTTATCGAGTGTCTCGCCGGTTGTAGGAATTTCCAGCAGATCGATAGAGCCTTCGCCCCACGCGGTTGTAGGTTCTACCCACAGACTCGGACGCTTGCTGTACCAGTCGACGGTGTCCTGATAGTTGGCGAATTCGTGGTCGGTCTGCACCAGACCGAAACCTTTCGGATCGGTGTCGGCGAAGGCGTTGAATTGCAAGGTTGCCGGGTTGTTCAGCGGACGGCAGATCCACTCGCCGTTGCCGCGCCACATGGCCAGACGATCCGAGTCATGGATTTGCGGGTGGATGGTGTCGCACATCCGGCGCTCGTGGGTGCCGCAACTGAACATGCTGGTCATCGGAGCGATGCCCAGTTGTTCGATGGCGGTGCGGGCGTTGATGTGAGCATCGACTTCCATCACCACGCGCTCAGCCTGGCAATCGATGTCGAAGCGATAGGCGCCGGTCGCGCTCGGCGAGTCGAGCAGGGCGTAGACCACGAAGCGGGTCGCGTTCTGATCCGGGGTCTCGAACCAGAACTTGGTGAAGTCAGGGAATTCTTCGCGTTTCTTGGCGTAGGTGTCGACAGCCAGGCCACGGGCGGAGAGGCCATATTGGCCAGTGGCATCCACGGCGCGGAAGTAGCTGGCGCCGAGGAACGACACCACGTCATGCCGATCCAGTTCCGGCGCCTTGAACAGCTTGAAGCCGGCAAAACCCAGGTCGCCCTTGAGCTGCTGGGTGTCGACCGAGGTGTTTTCATAGTTGAACAGCTGAGGGCGGAAATGCACCTCGCGGGCCGTGCGGGTCTTCGGATCGACGCTGTACATGCGCACCGGCTGGCGGAAACCCATGCCGACGTGGAAGAACTGCACATCGAGCTGACCCTTGTTCTCCTTCCACAGCGAATGCTCGCCGTCGTAGCGGATCGCGTTGAAGTTCTGCGGGGTCATGGTCGCCAGGGTCGGCGGCAGCACCTGTTTGGTGTCCTGATAGGCGCTGCCGGCCAGTTGCTTGGCCTGGCGCTTCAGCGTTTCAAAGTCGAAGGCCTGGGCCTCACCGTCGGCGGCACCGCCAGAGGCGGCCCAGGCGCGGGAGGCCAGCAGGCCCGTAGCCGATAGGCCGGTATAGGCCGCAATGGCCATGGACGCTTTGAGCAAATTCCTGCGGTGCATAGATACAACCTGTCGTGGACAATCCCGCGCCGTTCCTGGCACGTACTGGATCAGAAATTACGGTTCGGACAAGCCTTCGGCCAAACGCTACGGACTAGTAACAGATGCCCGCTAGCTTAATCGGTTCGCCGATTTTGCAAAATTCATTGATGGCACGGCGACAGCGTCTCAATGAAACAAGACGTTACGGTTATTTATCTCACAGACCTTTCTGATTTATAGGGCATATCTGCTTTTTTCGACTAATTACTCTAAAAACAGCTTTTCAGCGCCGATTTAATTTCTATTCTATGGGCATCGCCGGTCACGACCCATCCGACCGGCAGGGCTCAAATCGCTGCTTAAAGGAGCAGGGCGATGCGGTTATCGAAAATTTCTGACGTACTGGAAAAGGACATCGTCCATGACAAAAGGACAAGGCATCACCGAAATGCTGGGCATCTTTCCCTGCCTCACCAACGTCCGGCGAAGACGCCGGCTCAGTCCTGACGAACTGAAACTGGTGGAGCGTTACCGGGAGTTGTCGGAAAGCGACCGGATTGCGATGCGGTATCTGGTGGATGCGATGAGGAGTGTTTCGCGGTTTTGAAACAGGAGGTTCACCGTGAAAGCCATTTGGCTTTCACGGTGGCCAGATCAACCAACTTACCCGCATCTGCATCGGCGATGCCGACATGGATTGCGTGCAGATGCTCGGCAACCGCACATTGTTTGACGAGTTTTTGCAGGTAGTCTTCAGCAAAATTCTCGTCGCTCGGGATGATTTCGAGAATGGGCGGTAGTGCAGGGATGGCGTTGTGCATCTGTTAGGGACTCGGTCAGAAATTGGTCGAGGTTGATGGTAAACATTGAAGGGTCGGACTCTGGAGTCCGGCCCTTTTTCATTGGCCCAAGTGAGGCCGTCAGCTACATGTCCCCGCGACCAGATAGGGCTGCTGACCAAGCACTAATTCCGGCATATCACGCCATTTCACCCAAGCCTGTTGTTGCCAGTGCAACAGCGGCACGGTGACGCCGGCCCAATGCATCGAGCTCAGGCTCGGGCAGTTCTCCGCTGTTACTGAGCTGGTTTCCCGCAGGATGGGAATGACTTCATTACTCAGCCATTGGCGCAGGTTGCGGTTTTCCGGGATGAAATGGTGAACCAGCAGCGCAAACATGCCGGATTCGCTGACCATTGGCGTCTCGACAACTTTGCCGTACTTGCTCAGCCGGACGGTGCGGCGTTGGTCGGGGTCGAGTTTCAGGGTGACGCGTGGGTTCAAGGGATGGCCCATCATGCGGCCGAGATCCTGAGCGCAGAACCAGGCTTGGTGATCGAGAAGGAGAGCGTGGAGGAAGCGGTTGTGGCGGGTGAATACGGTGGGGATGAAGTAAGGATGATCTTTAGAGGAATTTTGAGTTTGATTGGGCATTTGTCGACTCCAATATTGAGAATAGAGCCGCCACTCGGATGAGTGCGGTTGCGCCATTTTGATTTTGTTCCGGCTTCGACACCGGGCTGTTGATATCACAGCCGGAGTAGAGCCTACCTAGCAGGAGTTTCACCGCCAAGTCCACATAGTCGACGTGATCTGTAGGAAATGCGGAGGTCCTTCGTTCGCTAGGACCTTTCGGCGTTGAAAATTTATCATGTGTAAAAAAACTGCACTTCGTCTCAAAAATAGCTATATTCAGTTCAATTTTTCGCACGAAGTGCAGGTTTTTTACATGTTGATTGAATTTTCAGTTTCTAACTATCGCTCCTTTCGTGAGAAGCAGACGCTTTCGATGGTGGCAACCCCACGCCTTAGTAAAAAAAGAAACGTGTTTAAGCCTTTTGTGGATGGAGAAAAACTCCCAAATCTCCTGAAGGTCGCGGCGATTTATGGACCTAATGCCTCTGGAAAGTCTTCGCTTATTCAGGCCTTGGGTGTAGTGACAGAGTTGTTGAGTATCACACCTACAGCAGATAATAAGGGCTTGCCTGTAAAGGCATTTAGATTTGATCCTGAACTTGCGGATCTGCCTAGTAATTTTGAATACAACTTTATAAAAAATGGACTTCGCTATCAGTTTGTTTTAGGGGTTACAGAAAAGAGAATTGTTGAGGAAAGGCTTACATCTTACCCAAAGGGAAAGGAGTCTTTGCTATATAGTCGTGAACTAACGAGCAAGGGCGAGCGTTATATCTTTGGTGAAGGGCTGGAGGGCGGGAAAGAGGTCCATGAGGCTTGGAGGAGACTGACAAGCCCTAAAACACTTTTTATTGCGCAGTCAGTAGCAAATAGTAGTGAGGAATTGAGGCAGCTTAGAGAACCGTTTGAGTGGTTTAAAACTACTCTTTGGTCAATTGAACAGGATTCGATGTTGCGTTGGTCTACCGCGTCAATAAGGATTCTGAAAAAAGTTCCTAGGTTTACTGAACATTTGGAACAGTTTTTGCGGGATGTAGATATTCCAGTTTCCAACATTGAGTTTGAAGATTCAGTAGCTGAAACGGCGCTGATGAAAGCCTCCGAAGCTTTATCGGCAGAAAATGTGTTTGGAGGAGATCAGAACGATAAGACGACTCTAACGCACACAACTCTATTGGGTAGTGCGGAGTTTGATTTTTCAGAGGAGTCAGGTGGTACAAAAAACCTTATTGGTTTTTGGTTGCCTTGGACAACTATGAATTTTAGGTCGGATAGTGAAGGCGGCATATTGGCGGTTGACGAGCTTGATAGTAGCTTGCACCCGGAAATTGTCGCCGATCTTATAGAGAAGCACTTAGATAGGAAAATAGACTCACAGTTGATTTTCACCACGCATGATACGCACTTGATGAATGCTAAGGTGCTAAGGCGTGATCAGTTTTGGATAACTGAGCGCGATGAAAATGGTGCCACTAAGCTTTTCTCAATCCATGATTTTGAGGGGCGAGAAGGTGAGGATGTAGAAAAGCGTTATTTTGAAGGGCGCTATCGTGGACTACCTCTGATCCGGAGGAAATAGTCATGGGCCGCTCAGCAAATTCTTTTGATCGGAAAGGCTCGAAGTTCAAACCACAGCCGAAGATTCTAATTCTGTGTGAGGATACTAAGTCTGGAAAACGCTATCTTGAAGACGCCGCTCACCATTTTCGAGCTAATGCTCAAGTAGAGATTGCTCACTGTGGGGTAACTCATCCAAGTGGAATTGTCGAAAGGGCGATTGCTCGACAGAAGAGTTTTGATAAGGTCTTCTGTGCTTTAGATCGTGATACTCATCTATGCTTTGATAGAGCAATTGATTTGGCTAAGCCACATCAAAAAATAAAGATAATAGCGTCCTTTCCTTGCTTCGAATTTTGGTTGTTGTTGCATTTTGGTTATAACAGAAAGCCGTTCACTGCAGTGGGTAAAAACTCTCCAGGAGACCTCGTGACGAAAAGCCTTAGAGAGAAACCTTACATGGGTAAATACGAGAAGGGGAAAGATATAAGCTATTTTGCCCAGCTACTTGGTGAGCCATTTCAAAAAGCGCGAGCCTTAGCACCGAAGGTTCTTGAGGATGTTGCTGTCAGTGGGGAACCTAATCCCAGCACTGAAATTCACCTGCTAATGAATGAATTCGAAATCCTTTCTAAACCTCAGTTGCTATAGCAGTCAAACAAAGTCCCGATCCGTGATTTGAGAACCGGGACTTTATTTTAGTGGAGGAGAGTTACCGACCCACCTTCCACGCATCCCCAGCCGGCGCCTTCCCATGGTCATACGGCTTGCCAATCCACATATAAACCAGCCCCAGCCCAATCACGATCGCCGTGCTCAGCACCATCGCGTAGTTGATGTACCACGCCGCATCCGGGGTGCGTGGCCAGGCCATGTTGATGATTGCGCCGACGCCGTATACCAGCGCGCCGATGTTCACCGGCCAGCCCCAGGCGCCGAGGGTGAATTTGCCGCTGGGTTTCCAGCCTTTGCTGCGGGCGTACAGGGCGGCGAGGACGATCATCTGGAACGCGAGGTAGATGCCGATGGCGGCGAAGCTGACGATGGTCGCCACGGCGTCTTGCAGGAAAAATCCGAGGGCGATGATCAGGCCGGGCAGGACGCCGGACACGAACAGGGCGGCAACTGGAACCTGGGTCGTAGGAGAAATCTTTTTCAGCAGTCGGCTGCCGATGACCATCTCATCGCGAGCGTAGGAGTACAGCAGACGACTCGCCGCCGCTTGCAGGCTGATGACGCAGGAGATGAAGGAAATCATTACCACGCCCATCACCACTTTCGAACCCACCGGGCCGAAGGCGTTGTTGAGGATGGTGGTGACCGGATCCTTGTCGGTGCCGTTGATCACGGCCTGCATGTCCGGCACAGCGAGGATCAGCGCCAGGCAAGCGAACATTGCCGCGATGCCGCCGATGTAGATGGTCATGCGCATGGCCACCGGGATTTTTGCGCTCGGGTTCGGGGTTTCTTCGGCGACGTCGCCGCAGGCCTCGAAGCCGTAGTAGAGGAACATCCCGGCCAGCGAAGCGGTGAGGAAGGCCGGCAGGTAGGAGCCGTCGACGCTGATATCGAAGGTGTTGAACAGCACGCTGATCGGCTGGTGACGCTCGAAAATCAGCAGGTACACGCCGACGATCACCGCGCCCACCAGTTCGCAGAGGAAGCCGAACATGGCGATCCGCGCCAGCACTTTGGTGCCGCTGAGGTTGACCAGTGTGGCGAACAGGGTCAGTACCAGGGCGATGACGATGTTGGTGTTGTTGCTTGGCTCAAAACCCAGCATGGCGGCGAGGTACGGGCCGGCACCGACTGCCACGGCGGCGATGGTCACGCACAGGGCTATGGAGTAGATCCAGCCGACCATCCATGCCCATTTCTTGCCCACCAAGCGACGCGCCCAAGGATAGACACCGCCGGAAATCGGGAACTGCGACACCACTTCGCCGAAGATCAGGCACACCAGCAATTGACCGCAACCGACCAGCAAATAGGCCCAGAACATCGGCGGCCCGCCAGCGGCCAGGCACAGGCCGAACAGGGTATAAACCCCTACGACCGGCGACAGATAAGTGAAGCCCAACGCGAAGTTTTCCCACAGGCTCATGCTGCGGTTGAAGTTGGAGGTGTAACCCAGTTGGCGCAGTTGTTCGGCATCGCTGTCGGCAACGGCGGCTGAGAGATCGGGTAATGCACTCATGTGTGTTTGCTCCGTGAAATCGGCAGATTTCGGATGGCCGAAGCCGTGGCGGGGCTTGGTGAGCGCCGCCCGGATCGGTAGTTATTGTTTTGAATGCCTGGTGGTGCGTAATGCCGGTTTCTGCCTTGAAGCCGGGGGATGCCTTTAGTGCTTGAACATCACATGCCGAACCGTGCTGTAGTCCTCCAGCCCGTACATGGACATGTCCTTGCCGTAGCCGGACAGTTTCTGACCGCCATGAGGCATTTCGCTGACAAGCATGAAGTGCGTATTCACCCAGGTGCAGCCGTACTGCAAGCGTGCGGACAAGCGATGGGCGCGTCCTACATCCGCCGTCCACACCGAGGACGCCAGGCCGTAGTCCGAATCGTTGGCCCACTCCAGCGCCTGGGCTTCGTCGGTGAATTTGGTCACCGACACCACCGGCCCGAACACTTCGCGGCGGACGATTTCGTCGTCCTGCTGCGCGTCGGCCAGCACCGTCGGTTCGAAGAAGAAACCGTTGCCGTCCACCGCCTTGCCGCCAGTGATCAAGCGAATGTGCGGTTGCGCCACAGCGCGTTCGACAAACCCGGCCACGCGGTCGCGATGCTGGGCGGTGATCAGCGGCCCGAGCTCGGTCGACGGATCATCCTGCAAGCCGTACTTGATGCTGCTGACCGCTGCGCCGAGCTTCTCGACGAACTTGTCGTAGATGCCTTGCTGGGCGTAGATCCGGCACGCGGCGGTGCAGTCCTGGCCGGCGTTGTAGAAACCGAAGGTACGAATGCCTTCGACTGCCGCGTCGATGTCGGCGTCGTCGAAGATGATTACCGGCGCCTTGCCGCCCAGTTCCATGTGCATGCGTTTGACGCTGTCGGCGGTGCTGGAAATGATGTTCGAACCAGTGGCGATGGAGCCGGTCAGCGAGACCATGCGCACTTTCGGATGGGTCACCAGCGGACTGCCCACGCTCGGTCCACGCCCGAACACCAGATTGAGTACACCCGCCGGGAAAATGTCCGACGCCAGTTCGGCCAGACGCAACGCGGTCAGCGGGGTTTGTTCCGACGGCTTGAGCACCACTGTATTACCGGCGGCGAGGGCCGGGGCGATTTTCCAGGCGACCATCATCAGCGGGTAGTTCCACGGCGCGATAGAGGCGATTACGCCCACCGGGTCGCGGCGGATCATTGAGGTGTGGCCGGGCAGGTATTCGCCGCCGGCCGAACCGCTCATGCAACGGCTGGCGCCGGCGAAGAAACGAAACACGTCGGCAATCGCCGGGATCTCGTCGTTCAGCGCGGCATTGTAGGGTTTGCCGCAGTTGTCCGATTCCAGTTTCGCCAGCTCTTCGCCGTGGGCTTCGATGGCGTCGGCGAGTTTCAGCAGCAGCAGCGAACGGTCTTTCGGCGTGGTCTGCGACCACTCGGCGAAGGCACTGTCGGCGGCGCGCACGGCGGCATCGACCTGAGCCTCGGTGGCCTCGTTGATTTCCACCAGCACGTCACCGCGTGCCGGGTTGAGCACCGATTGCGCCGGGCCTTCGCCGTTGACCAGTTGGCCGTTGATCAAGAGTTTGGTTTGCATGTTGTTGTCCTCTTTCTACTGCAAATTCAGGGTGGGAAAGGTCAGGGAAATCATTTACCGCCGCTGCCGGCCACACTCTCGCCACCCCGGGTCAGGTAGTAGGCGCCGAGGATCGGCAGCATGGTCACCAGCATCACGAGCATCGCCACAACGTTGGTCACGGGTACGTCCCGTGGGCGGCTCAACTGGTTGAGCAACCACAGCGGCAAGGTGCGCTCATGGCCGGCGGTGAAAGTGGTGACAATGATTTCGTCGAACGACAGCGCAAACGCGAGCATGCCGCCCGCGAGCAGCGCCGAGCCGAGGTTCGGCAGGATGATGTAGCGGAAGGTCTGCCAGCCGTCGGCGCCGAGATCCATCGACGCTTCGATCAAACTGTGTGAGGTGCGGCGCAAGCGGGCGATGACGTTGTTGTAGACGATCACCACGCAGAAGGTCGCGTGGCCGACGATGATGGTGAACATCCCCGGCTCGATCCCCAGCGTCTTGAAAGTCGCCAGCAACGCGATCCCGGTGATGATCCCCGGCAGTGCAATCGGCAGGATCAGCATCAGCGAAATGCCCTGCTTGCCGAAGAAGTCCCGGCGATAAAGCGCAGCGGAAGCGAGGGTGCCGAGCACCATTGCGATCAGCGTGGCGATGGCCGCGATCTGCAACGACAGCTTGATCGCTTCCAGCACGTCCGGCCGGGAAAACGCCACGCTGAACCAATGCAGCGTGAAGCCTTTCGGTGGAAAGCTGAATGCCGCGTCTTCGGTGTTGAAGGCGTAGAGGAAGATGATCAGGATCGGGAAGTGCAGAAACACCAGCCCGCCCCAGGCTGCAATGCGCAAGCCTATTGAAGCCTTTTCAGAGTGCATCGAAGGCCCCCAGACGTTTGACGATGGACAGGTAAATGGCGATCAGCACGATTGGCACCAGGGTGAACGCCGCAGCCATTGGCATGTTGCCGATCGCGCCCTGCTGCGCGTAAACCATGCTGCCGACGAAGTAGCCCGGCGGGCCCACCAGTTGCGGCACGATGAAGTCGCCCAGGGTCAGCGAAAAGGTGAAGATCGAACCGGCCGCAATCCCTGGCACCGACAGCGGCAGAATCACCTGCATGAAGGTCTGGCGCGGCTTGGCCCCGAGGTCGGCGGAGGCTTGCAGCAACGATGGCGGCAGGCGTTCCAGCGAGGCCTGGATCGGCAGGATCATGAACGGCAGCCAGATGTAGACGAACACCATGAACCGCCCCAGATGCGAGGTCGACAAGGTGCTGCCACCGACCCCGGGAATCCCCAGAATGAACTGCAGAACCGGCTCCAGCCCCAGGTGCTGAACGAACCACTGCGCCACGCCGCCCTTGGCCAGCAGCAGCGTCCAGGCGTAGGCCTTGACGATGTAACTGGCCCACATCGGCATCATCACCGCGATGTAGAAAAACGCCTTGGTCTTGCCGGTGGTGTAGCGCGCCATGTAGTAGGCAATCGGGAACGCGACGATGGCGCTGGCGATCGACACCACGACGGCCATGCTCAGGGTGCGCAGGATGATGTCGAAGTTCGACGGCTGAAACAGCGCGGCGAAATTGGCCAGGGTCAGGTCCGGGGTGACCGCCATGGTGAAGTCGTCGAAGGTGTAGAAACCTTGCCACAACAGCACCAGCAGCGAGCCCAGATAGATCGCGCCGAACCACAGCAGCGGCGGCACCAGCAGCATCGACAGATACAGATTCGGCTTGCGATAGAGCAGGTTGGAAAACCTGCGCAACGGCGCCGATTGCGGGAGGGCGAGGGCGGTCATGTCACACCCCGCTCGCAACGGTGTCGTGCAACGGAATCATCGCTTCCCGCGCCCAGCGCGCGCTGATGCGCTGACCGGTCTGGTGCTGCGAGCTGGTGTCGATCCACTGATTGTTGGCCTGGCTGATGCTCAGGGTCTGGCCGTTTTCCAGCTTCAGTTCATAGCGCGTGGCGCTGCCCTGATACTGGATGTCGTGGAGCAGACCACTGACTTCGATCTCGTGGCTGGCCAGCGGGCCTTCGGCGAAACGCACGTGTTCCGGGCGGATCGAAAACGGCTGCGGATGACCGCTGAGCTGGCGCGCCAGATCGCCACGAATCACGTTCGAAGTGCCGACGAATTCGGCGACGAAGGTAGTGGTCGGTTTCATGTACAGATTGCGCGGCGTGTCGACCTGTTCGATGCGGCCCTTGTTGAACACGGCCACGCGGTCGGACATTGACAGCGCTTCGGTCTGGTCGTGAGTGACGAAGATGAAGGTGATGCCGAGCTGGCGTTGCAGCTTCTTCAGCTCGCTTTGCATCTGTTCGCGCAGCTTCAGGTCGAGAGCGCCCAACGGCTCGTCGAGCAACAACACTCGCGGGCGATTGACCAGGGCGCGGGCGAGGGCGACACGCTGGCGCTGACCGCCGGACAACTGCACCGGTTTACGGGCACCGTAGCCGCCGAGGGCGACCATGTCCAAGGCTTCTTCGGCGCGCTTGTGGCGTTCGGTTTTGTTTACGCCTTTGACTTTCAAACCGTAGGCGACGTTGTCCAGCACGTTCATGTGCGGGAACAGCGCGTAATCCTGAAACACGGTGTTGACGTCGCGTTGATAGGGCGGCAGGCCGGCGGCTTCGGCACCGTGAATGCGGATCGAGCCCGCGCTCGGTTGCTCGAACCCGGCGATCAGGCGCAGGCACGTGGTCTTGCCCGAACCGGAGGGGCCGAGCATGGAAAAGAACTCGCCGTCCTGGATATCGATGGAAACCCGGTCAACGGCTTTCACTTCGCCGAACTGCCGGGAAACGTTAGTGAACTGGACTGCAAGCGTCATGGTGCGGTGCTCCGAAAAGGCGAAGGCCGTCGCAGCGGCCCTGCCTGGACTTCTGAAAAAACTGGATCGTTTGGCGGTGTATGCCCGTGTTGGCTCACCTTTGATGAGGGCGACGCGGTTCGCTTTTAGCTCCCTCTCCCTCCGGGAGAGGGCGGGGGGTGAGGGCAGCTATTTCAGCCATTGCTCCAATTTCAAAAGCAAAGTCAAAAGCTACCCCCTCATCGGCACGCCGCCCGCCCAGCCCTCTCCCCCAGGGGGGGCGAGGGGAAAGGGGGCAGACCGAGTCGTTCCGGAGTGCTACCTACCGCCCATAATCGCAATGTAGTCCTGCGTCCACCGGCTATACGGCACAAACTTCCCACCCTCAGCCTGCGGGGTTTTCCAGAAAGCGATCTTGTCGAACTGATCAAAGCCGTTGGTCTTGCAGCCTTCAGCCCCGAGCAACTCACTGCCCTGACACGCCGCCGGAACCGCCGGCAACGAACCGAACCATGCCGCCACATCACCCTGGACTTTCGGCTGCAGCGACCAGTCCATCCACTTGTACGCGCAGTTCGGGTGCTTGGCTTCGGCGTGCAGCATGGTGGTGTCGGCCCAGCCGGTGGCGCCTTCTTTCGGCACGGTCGAAGCGATCGGCTGTTTCTCGTTGATCAGCCCATTGACCTGATACGGCCAGGCGCTGGACGCGACCACGCCTTCGTTCTTGAAGTCGCTCATCTGCACGGTGGTGTCGTGCCAGTAGCGGTGAATCAGCTTCTGCTGGGCGCGCAACAGTTCCAGCACAGCCTTGTACTGATCTTCGGTGAGTTGGTACGGATCCTTGATCCCCAGCTCAGGCTTGGTGGATTTCAGGTACAGCGCCGCATCGGCGATGTAGATCGGGCCGTCGTAGGCTTGCACGCGGCCCTTGTTCGGCTTGCCGTCCGGCAGGTTCTGCGCGTCGAACACCACGTTCCAGCTGGTCGGCGCGGTCTTGAACACGTTGGTGTTGTACATCAGCACGTTCGGGCCCCACTGGTACGGGGTGCCGAAGGTCTGGTTGTTGACGACGTACCACGGTGCGTCTTTCAGGCGCGGGTCGAGGGATTTCCAGTTCGGGATCAACGCGGTGTTGATCGGTTGCACACGCTTGCCGACGATCAACCGCAACGAGGCATCGCCCGACGCGGTCACCAGGTCGTAACCGCCCTTGGCCATCAGGCTGACCATTTCGTCAGAGGTGGCGGCGGTTTTCACATTGACCTTGCAGCCGGTTTCCTTCTCGAAACCGGTCACCCAGTCGTAGGCCTTGTCGCTTTCACCGCGTTCGATGTAGCCGGGCCAGGCGACGATATCCAGCTGGCCTTCGCCGGCGCCGACGGCTTTCAGCGGCTCGGCGGCCTGCAGGCTGGCGCTGGCCAGCAGGGCCATGGTGATTGCACTGAGCAGTGCGGTCTTGTGCACGAACATGGTGAACCCTCTTCTTCAAATTATGGTCGGGGCAGTTGTGAACGCGGTGAAGCATGCCGTGGTCGGCTTGTTATTAGCGTAGTCAGAGATGCTGGCCGTGGCGGGCCATGATGTGCCGCACCACGCTGTAGTCCTGTAGCGAATCGCTGGATAAGTCTTTGCCGTAACCGGAGCGTTTCAACCCGCCGTGGGGCATTTCGCTGACCAGCATGAAATGGCTGTTGATCCAGGTGCAGCCGTACTGCAGGCGTGCGGCGACCTGCATCGCCTTGTCCAGGTTCTGGGTCCAGACCGACGAGGCGAGGCCGTATTCCGAGTCGTTGGCCCAGTCCACCGCTTGCGCCAGTTCGTCGAAGCGGGTCACGGTCACCACCGGGCCGAACACTTCGCGCTGGACGATTTCATCGCTCTGTTTGCAACCGGCCAGCAGGGTTGGCTGATAGAAGAACCCGGCGCCGGAATGCACCGCCGCGCCGGTCACCCGCTCGATGTGCGGCTGGCCGAGGGCGCGCTCGACGAAGCTGGCCACGCGGTCGCGCTGGCGCGTGCTGATCAGCGGGCCGATTTCGTTATCGGCATCGCGTTTGCCGGCGAAGCGCAGGCTACTGACCGCCGCGCCGAGTTCAGCCACCAGTTTGTCGTGAATCCCGGCCTGGGCGTAAATCCGGCAAGCCGCCGTGCAATCCTGCCCGGCGTTGTAATAGCCATAAGTGCGCACGCCTTCGACCACGGCTTTGAGATCCGCATCGTTGCACACGATCACCGGGGCCTTGCCGCCGAGTTCGAGGTGGGTGCGTTTAAGGGTTTTTGCGGCAGCCTGGAGGATTTTCTGGCCGGTGACGATATCGCCGGTCAGCGACACCATGCGCACTTTCGGATGCCCGACCAAGTGACTGCCAACGCCTTCGCCGCCACCGCAGACGATGTTGATCACCCCGCGCGGCAGGATCTCGGCCAATGCCGGAGCCAGCGCCAGAATCGACAGCGGCGTGTGCTCGGACGGCTTGAACACCAGCGTATTGCCGGCGGCGAGGGCCGGGGCGATCTTCCACGCGGCCATCATGATCGGGTAGTTCCACGGTGCAATCGAGGCGACAACGCCAATCGGATCGCGACGCACCATGCTGGTGTAGCCGGGTACGTATTCGCCGCTGAGCTGGCCGGTCTGGCAGCGCACGGCGCCGGCGAAGAAGCGGAACACATCGACGGTCGCGGTTAAATCGTCCTGCCGCGCCAGATGCAGCGGCTTACCGCAGTTCAGTGCTTCGAGGCGGGCGAGGTGGTCAGCGTGCTTTTCGACGGCGTTGGCGATTTCCAGCAGCAGGTTCGAGCGTTGTTGCGGGGTGGTGCGCGACCATTCGGCAAAGGCGCGGTGGGCGGCAAGGATGGCGGCTTCGACTTGCTCGGTGCTGGCCTCGGCGATCTGGGTCAGGACTTCGCCGGTGGCCGGGTTGAGGATCGGTTCGACAAAACCCTGGCCGGCGACCAGTTCGCCGTCGATCAGCAACGCGGTATGCATGTGGGTCTGCGCGCCAGCCATTTTCCGTGATCTCTTTTCTTGTATGGCCATGTTGCTCCCTGTTCCGGGAGCCGACCGTCTTATCGATGCAGCAAGACTAGTGCGCGGCTCCGGGGTCGACAAATTCTAAATACTGAAGGTGGCGTTCGATTAAATAGATGGCTTGCGTCCGCCGTGAGGCTGTTCGCGGGCCACGGTCAGGAAAGGATCGACCAGCGCGGGGCGCGCTGTGCCGCGACGCCAGGCCAGACCGACGTCGAGGGTCTGGCTGAGGTCGGCAATCGGCCGGGCTTCGATGATGTCGCCTTCCAGCGACCAAGGGCGGTAGGTCATGTCGGGCTGGATCGAAACGCCGAGACCCGCCGCGACCAGACTTCGTACGGCCTCGGTGGACGCAGTTCTGAGGGTGATCTTCGGCTGCAGTCCGGCCCCGCGCCACAGGCGTTGGGCGTTGCGATCCATCTCGTCGACGTTCAGCTGAATCAACGGCTCCCGGGCGACATCGGCGAGGTTGATGCTGTCGTGTTCCAGCAGCGGATGCTGGGCCGGTAGCCACAAACGGTGCGGCGAATGGGTCAGCACTTCGGTCTGCAAAGCGTGGCGGTCTTCGAGGTTGGACAGGATCAGCACACCTACATCGATCTCGCCGCTGACCAGCAAATGCTCGATGTACGGCCGCTCGTCCTCCATCACCCGGATCTCGACATTGGGATAGGCGCGCTGGAAACGGGTCAGCAAATCCGCCAGGTAATAACCGGCCACCAGACTGGTCACGCCGACGATCAGCTGCCCGGCGACCTGATCGGTGCTCTGTTGCAGGCTGCGTTTGGCGTTGTCTACGGTCGCCAGAATCAGGTGCGCCTGGCGCAGGAACTGGTGGCCCTGATGGGTCAGCGTCATGCCCTTGGCGTGGCGGTTGAACAGGCTGACACCGATCTCTTCCTCCAGTTGCTGGATGGCCAGGGTCAGGGTCGATTGGGAAATGAACGCGGTTTGCGCGGCGGCGGAGATCGAGCCGGTCTCGGCCACGGCGATGAAATGGCGGATCTGACGCAAGGTCATCATGGAAGGTTTACCCAGTGGGCGGTTTTTATAGATTGCCTCGAGTGTATATCTATTTTCGCGAAGGGCTGCTCTGAGCCAGGCAACATCTGGAAGCACACTCGCACCCAAATGACGGGCACTTTCGAACTAGGCTGAGGGCCTTATTGATCCGGATAACCCCCTGTTTGGAGACGGAACATGAACACCCGTGGATTGCTCGATCAACTCCTCAAGTCCGGCCAGGATCTGCTGCAGAACAAGGCGGGCGGGGCGCAGAACAAACCGGCGGCCGGCGGTTTGGGCGGCTTGCTGGGCGGATCTTCCAGTAACGGCGCACTCGGCGGCTTGCTGTCAGGCGCAGGCGGCGGTGCCCTGGCGGCTGGCGCCATGGGCCTGCTGCTGGGCAGTAAAAAGGCCCGCAAGGTTGGCGGTAAAGTCGCCCTCTACGGCGGCCTCGCCGCACTGGGCGTGATCGCCTACAAAGCCTACGGCAACTGGAACGCCCAGAAAGGCACTGCCCCACAAAGCGAACCGCAAACCCTCGATCGCCTGCCACCGGCGCAAGTCGAACAACACAGCCAGGCGATCCTCAAGGCCCTGGTCGCCGCCGCCAAGGCCGACGGCCACATCGACGACCGCGAACGCCAACTGATCGAAGGCGAGTTCACCAAGCTCGACAACGATCAGGAACTCAAACACTGGCTCCACGCCGAACTCAACAAACCCCTCGACCCCACCGACGTCGCCCGCGCGGCGAGTACGCCGGAGATGGCCGCCGAGATGTACGTGGCGAGCGTGATGCTGGTGGATGAGGAGAACTTCATGGAGAAGAGCTATCTGGATGAACTGGCGCGGCAGTTGAAGCTGGAGCCGGGGTTGAAGGTGGAGCTGGAGAAGCAGGTCCGTGTAGCTACCCAGTAAAACTGTTGTCAGCGATATCAGAACCCGCAATCCCGCACAGGATGGCGGGTTCTTTCGTTGCAGCAGCTGAAATGACCAATCCATCGCCCCTTTTTGCCATTGCGTCACTGGCACGCCGACCTCCGATTGCCGGAAAGTCCCAGTCCAGAGCCCATCGCGTTTCATGAGCGAAAGGCCAGAGCGCGGCAAACCGTCTTATAAATGAAACACCGCCCTCAGCTATACTCCCCCGCATTTCGACCCGCCCCGAGGACTGACTGTGAAGAACTGGACGTTGCGCCAACGCATTTTGGCGAGCTTTGCGGTGATTATCGCCATCATGCTGCTGATGGTGGTCGTCTCGTATTCGCGGCTGCTGAAGATCGAGGCCAGTGAAAACAGCGTCCGTGACGACGCGATTCCCGGCGTCTATTACAGCTCGATGATTCGTGGCGCGTGGGTCGACAGCTACCTGCAGACCCAGGAACTGCTGGGGCTCAAGGAAGGGCAGGGCATCAGCAGCGAAGATGCGGCCGATTACAAGGCTTTCGAATCTCGGCTTCAGGAACAGATGGCCAATTACCGTGGCACGGTGGTCACGGACGAGGACAAGCTCGAATTCGCGGCGTTCGAGAAATATCACGACGCCTACCTGAAAATTCAGGATGCGGTGCTCGACCTGCACAAGCGCAATCTCGAAGCCGACGCTGTAAAGCTGTTCCACGAACAACTGACACCGACCTGGTACTCGGGCCGGATGAAGCTCAACGACATCATTGGCGAGAACAAGAAAGTCGCTGACAAGGCCATGGCCAACATTGATGAGGCCGTGGCGGCGGCCAAGGTCAGTATGTTCGTCTCGCTGCTTGTGGCCGTGCTGGCCGCCGGCTTCTGCGGTCTGCTGCTGATGCGCGCGATCATGGCGCCGATGAACCGCATCGTGCAGATCCTCGACATCATGCGCACCGGCGATCTGAGCAGCCGCTTGAACCTCGACCGCAAGGACGAGTTCGGCGCCGTGGAAACCGGCTTCAACGACATGATGACCGAGCTCACCTCGCTGGTGTCCCAGGCCCAGCGCTCGTCAGTGCAGGTCACCACCTCGGTGACCGAGATCGCTGCGACCTCCAAGCAACAGCAAGCCACCGCCACCGAAACCGCTGCGACCACCACTGAAATCGGCGCGACGTCTCGCGAAATTGCGGCGACCTCCCGCGATCTCGTACGCACGATGACCGAAGTCTCCACCGCCGCCGATCAGGCCTCGGTGCTGGCCGGTTCCGGGCAGCAAGGCCTGGCGCGGATGGAAGACACCATGCATTCGGTGATGGGCGCGGCGGATCTGGTGAACGCCAAACTGGCGATCCTCAACGAGAAGGCCGGCAACATCAATCAGGTGGTGGTGACCATCGTCAAGGTCGCCGACCAGACCAACCTGCTTTCCCTGAACGCTGCGATCGAAGCGGAGAAGGCCGGCGAATACGGTCGCGGTTTTGCCGTGGTCGCCACCGAAGTGCGGCGTCTGGCGGATCAGACCGCTGTTGCCACGTATGACATCGAACAGATGGTCCGCGAGATCCAGTCGGCGGTGTCCGCCGGGGTGATGGGCATGGACAAGTTCTCCGAGGAAGTGCGTCGCGGCATGGCTGAAGTGCAGCAGGTCGGCGAGCAGCTGTCGCAGATCATCCATCAGGTGCAGGCGCTGGCGCCGCGGGTATTGATGGTCAACGAAGGCATGCAGGCCCAGGCCACCGGCGCCGAGCAGATCAACCATGCGCTGGTGCAGCTGGGTGATGCCAGCAGCCAGACCGTCGAGTCGTTGCGTCAGGCCAGTTTCGCCATCGACGAACTGAGCCAGGTGGCCGTGGGCCTGCGCAGCGGCGTTTCGCGATTCAAAGTCTGATGAGCGAAATCACCGCCAAACGCAGCGCTGCACCGGTGGCGAAGCAGGCGTTGTTTCTGCTGTTTCGCATCGGCAGCGAACGCTACGCCCTGCGCGCCACGGAAGTAGCCGAAGTGCTGCCGCGCCTGCCGTTGAAGCCGATTGCCCGGGCGCCGCACTGGGTGGCGGGGGTGTTCGCCTATCGCGGCACGGTGGTGCCGGTGATCGACCTCAGTGCCCTGACCTTCGGCCATCCTGCGCAAGCGCGCACCAGCACGCGACTGGTGCTGGTGCATTACCGCGCGGAAGACTCGCAACCCGCGCAGTGGTTGGGACTGATCCTCGAACAGGCCACCGACACCCTGCGCTGCAACCCGGATGAGTTTCAGTCGTACGGCCTCGACAATCGTCAGGCACCGTACCTGGGCCCGGTGCGCGAAGACGCGCAAGGGCTGGTGCAGTGGGTACGGGTCAACGACTTGCTCGACGAGTCGGTGCGCACGCTGTTGTTCCCGACACCGCCGCTGGATCCGGCGCGGCTTGAGGAGCAGCCATGAGCAGCGACCAGCGCTTCTTCGACTTTCTCAAGGAACGCATCGGCCTCGACGTCGCTTCGGTCGGGCCGGCGATCATCGAGCGGGCCGTGCGCCAGCGCATCACCCTGTCGCAAACGGTGAATGCCGATGAGTACTGGCAGACCCTGCAAGGCTCGCGGGATGAACAGCAGGCGCTGATCGAAGCGGTGATCGTCCCCGAGACCTGGTTTTTCCGTTACCCGGAATCCTTCGCCACCCTGGGCAAACTGGCGCGCAAACGCCTGGGCGAATTGAACAACATGCGCGCGCTGCGCATCCTCAGCCTGCCGTGTTCCACCGGTGAAGAACCCTATTCGATTGCCATGGCGTTGCTCGATGCCGGTCTCAAGCCCCATCAGTTCAAGGTCGATGGCATGGACGTCAGCCCGTTGTCGGTGGACAAGGCGCGGCGGGCGCTGTACGGCAAGAACTCGTTTCGCGGCCAGGAGCTGGATTTTCGCGAGCGGCATTTTTCTGCCGAGAACGAAGGTTACCGGGTGAGTGAAAGCGTCCGCGAGCAGGTGCGCTTGCATGTTGGCAACGTGCTCGATCCGTCATTGCTGGTCAACGAGCCGCCGTTCGATTTCGTGTTCTGCCGCAACTTGCTGATCTATTTCGATCAGCCAACCCAGCAGCAGGTATTTGCCGTGCTCAAGCGCCTGACCCATGTCGATGGCGTGCTGTTTATCGGCCCGGCCGAAGGCAGCCTGCTCGGGCGGCTCGGCATGCGTTCGATCGGAATTCCGCAGTCGTTCGCCTTCAGTCGTCACAGCGAACCGCAGCCCGAACCGTTGCCGATGCCGACCGCTATTCCGCTGCCGTTGCCTGTGCGCCAGCCGCTGCGCAGCACGCCACCGACGCCGGTGCGCAACCGTCCGTTTGCTGGCGTGACGCCTTTGCCCGCGACGGCTAAAAGCACAAATCCCGACGCCACGACCTTGTTGGCCAACATCGCCGCCCTGGCCAACGAAGGCAAAAGCGCAGAGGCCCGGGCTGCGTGCGAACAGTATTTGCGCAGCCATGAGCCGGTGGCCCAGGTGTTTTACTGGCTCGGCCTGTTGAGCGATGTCGCCGGCAGCGCCCTCGAAGCCCAGGGCTTTTACCGCAAGGCGCTCTACCTCGAACCGCAACACCCCGAAGCCTTGATGCACTTGGCTGCGTTGCTGCAGGCCCAGGGCGACACGGCCGGCGCCAGACGATTGCAGGAGCGCGCCGCCCGCAGCGGCCGCACCGCCGACAGTGAGCGTAAACGATGATCCCGTCCGACACCTTGAACGTCACCCACGAAGACGCCCGGGCCATCGACGATTGCTGGAACCGCATCGGCATCCACGGCGACAAGTCCTGTCCGCTGCTGGATGAGCACATCCATTGCCGCAATTGCTCGGTGTATTCCGCCGCCGCCACGCGCCTGCTCGACCGCTATGCGTTGCAGCAGGACGAGCGCGATCCGGTGGCGATCCAGGTCGAGACCGAGCTGAAGACCCGTTCGCTGCTGATGTTCCGCCTCGGCGAAGAATGGCTCGGTCTGGCCACCCGCAGTCTGGTGGAGGTCGCGCCGTTGCAGGCGATTCACTCGCTGCCGCACCAGCGCTCCCGGGCCTTGCTCGGCGTGGCGAACGTGCGCGGTGCGCTGGTGGCGTGCCTGTCACTGGTCGAACTGCTCGATCTCGACAGCAGCGCAGCCCCGGCGACCGGCGCGCGGATCATGCCGCGCATGCTGATCATCGCGGCCCAGGGCGGGCCGGTGGTGGTGCCGGTTGACGAAGTCGACGGGATTCACGCCATCGACGAGCGAATCCTCGACGCCGCGTCACGTTCCGGCGCACAGGCCAGTGCCAAATACACCCGAGGCGTGTTGCCTTTCAAAGGTCGCAGCCTGCGTTGGCTGGATGAAGAACAGCTGTTGTCCGCCGTGTCCCGGAGCCTCACATGACCCCCGAGCAAATGCGCGACGCCTCCTTGCTCGAGCTGTTCAGCCTCGAAGCCGAAGCCCAGACCCAGGTGCTCAGCGCCGGGCTGCTGGCGCTGGAGCGCAATCCGACCCAGGCCGATCAGCTCGAATCGTGCATGCGCGCGGCGCACTCGTTGAAAGGCGCGGCGCGGATCGTCGGCATCGACAGCGGCGTCAGCGTCGCCCACGTGATGGAAGATTGCCTGGTCAGTGCGCAGGAGGGGCGGTTGTTCCTGCGTCCGGAGCATATCGACGCGTTGTTGCAGGGCACCGATTTGCTGATGCGCATCGCCACCCCGGCCAACGGCCCGCAACCGGCGGACATCGAGGCTTATGTGGCGTTGATGGGCGGTTTGCTCGACCCGGCGGCACCGGCCGTGGTGCCCGCCGCTCAGAGCGCACCGCCGATGGCCGAGTTTCAGCTTCAGCCACTGCCGGTGGTTGAGCCAGCGCCGGTTGAAGTCTCGGTCGAGGTGACCGAGCCGGAGCCCGCGCCGCGCAAGAGCAAACGCACCACTGAAGGTGGCGAGCGGGTGCTGCGGGTCACCGCCGAACGCCTGAACAGCCTGCTCGACCTGTCGAGCAAATCCCTGGTGGAAACCCAGCGCCTCAAGCCGCACCTGGCCACCATGCAGCGCCTCAAACGCATGCAGAACAACGGCCTGCGGGCGCTGGAAAGTCTTAACGTTCATCTCAAGGAACACGCCCTGAGCCTTGAAGCTCAAGAGGCGCTGGAAGACGCGCGACGTTTGCTCGCCGAATCCCAGCAGTTGCTGGCAGAGAAAAACGCCGAACTCGACGAGTTTGCCTGGCAGGCGAGTCAGCGTGCGCAAGTGCTCTATGACACCGCGCTGGCCTGCCGCATGCGGCCGTTCGCCGATGTGCTGTCGGGTCAGGTGCGGATGGTGCGCGACCTCGGCCGCAGCCTCGGCAAGCAGGTGCGGCTGGAGATCGAGGGCGAGAAGACTCAGGTCGACCGCGATGTACTGGAAAAACTCGAAGCACCGCTGACGCACCTGCTGCGCAACGCGGTCGATCACGGCATCGAAACCCCACAGGAACGCCTGCTCAAGGGCAAGCCCGAGGAAGGCCTGATCCGTCTGCGCGCCTCGCATCAGGCCGGTCTGCTGGTGCTGGAACTGAGCGACGACGGCAATGGTGTGGATCTGGAAAAAGTCCGCCGCAGCATCGTCGAACGCCAGTTGTCGCCCGCGGAAACCGCCGCCCAGTTGAGTGAAGAGGAACTGCTGACCTTCCTGTTTCTGCCGGGTTTCAGTCTGCGCGACAAGGTCACCGAAGTGTCGGGTCGTGGCGTCGGTCTCGATGCTGTTCAGCACATGGTCCGCCAGTTGCGCGGTGCGGTGGTGCTGGAGCAGACGGCGGGCGAGGGCAGTCGTTTCTATCTCGAAGTGCCGCTGACCCTGTCGGTGGTGCGCAGCCTGGTGGTGGAGGTCGGCGACGAGGCCTATGCCTTCCCGCTGGCGCACATCGAGCGCATGTGCGACCTGGCGCCGGAGGACATCGTGCAGGTCGAAGGGCGCCAGCATTTCTGGCACGAAGGCCGGCACGTCGGGCTGGTGGCGGCCAGTCAGTTGTTGCAACGCCCGGCCAGCCAGAACAGCGGCGAGACCCTGAAGGTCGTGGTGATCCGCGAGCGTGATGCGATCTACGGCGTGGCGGTCGAGCGCTTCATCGGCGAGCGCACGCTGGTGGTGCTGCCACTGGACGAACGGCTGGGCAAGGTGCAGGACATTTCCGCCGGGGCCTTGCTCGACGATGGCTCGGTGGTGCTGATCGTCGATGTTGAAGACATGCTGCGTTCGGTGGACAAACTGCTCAATACCGGGCGTCTGGAGCGCATTGCCCGCCACGGTAATCAGGCCGCGGAAGCCGCGCGCAAACGGATTCTGGTGGTCGACGACTCGCTGACCGTGCGCGAGCTGCAACGCAAGCTGCTGCTCAATCGCGGCTACGACGTGGCCGTTGCGGTGGACGGCATGGACGGCTGGAACGCCCTGCGCTCCGAGGACTTCGATCTGCTGATCACCGACATTGACATGCCGCGCATGGACGGCATCGAACTGGTCTCGCTGCTGCGCCGCGACAACCGTCTGCAATCGTTGCCGGTGATGGTGGTGTCCTACAAGGATCGCGAGGAAGATCGCCGCCGTGGACTGGACGCCGGCGCCGACTATTATCTGGCCAAGGCCAGTTTTCATGACGACGCCCTGCTCGACGCGGTGGTTGAGCTCATCGGAGGAGCGCGGGCATGAAGATCGCAATCGTCAATGACATGCCTCTGGCGGTGGAAGCCCTGCGTCGTGCGCTGGCCTTCGAGCCGGCGCATCAGGTGGTGTGGGTCGCCAGCAACGGCGCCGAAGCGGTGCGCCTGTGCGCGGAAAACACCCCGGACCTGATCCTGATGGACCTGATCATGCCGGTGATGGATGGCGTCGAGGCCACCCGCCGGATCATGGCCGAGAGCCCGTGCGCGATCGTCATCGTCACCGTGGACCGCCAGCAGAACGTGCACCGGGTGTTCGAAGCCATGGGCCACGGCGCGCTGGACGTGGTCGACACCCCGGCCATCGGCGGTGGCAACCCTCAGGAAGCGGCGGCGCCACTGCTGCGTAAAATCCTTAATATCGGCTGGCTGATCGGCGAGAAAACCGCCCGCTCGCGCCCCGCACCTGCGGCACCGCGCAGTACCGCCTCGCGCCAGCGGCTGGTGGCGATCGGCTCTTCGGCCGGTGGTCCGGCGGCGCTGGAAGTCTTGCTCAAGGGCCTGCCACGCCACTTTTCGGCGGCCATCGTGCTGGTGCAGCATGTTGATCAGGTGTTCGCCGCCGGCATGGCCGAATGGCTGGCCAGCGCCAGCGGTCTGGATGTGCGTCTGGCCCGCGAAGGCGAACCGCCGCAGGCCGGCGCGGTGTTGCTGGCCGGCACCAACCACCATATTCGTTTGCTCAAGAACGGCACGCTGGCCTACACCGCCGAGCCGGTCAACGAGATCTACCGCCCCTCGATCGACGTGTTTTTCGAAAGCGTCGCCAACTACTGGAATGGTGACGCAGTAGGGGTTTTATTGACAGGGATGGGACGCGACGGGGCTCAAGGGCTTAAGCTCATGCGTCAACAGGGCTATCTGACCATCGCGCAGGATCAGCAAAGCAGTGCGGTGTACGGCATGCCCAAGGCTGCCGCAGCCATCGACGCGGCCGTAGAAATCCGTCCACTGGAAAAGATAGCGCCACGATTGCTGGAGATATTCCCCAAATGAACGTGTTCCTCCGCATTCCTGGCCCCCGCAACACTCAGGTGACCGCCCATGAATGACTTACAGATCGATGACATCAAAACCGACGAGAACGCCGCCATGGTGTTGTTGGTGGACGATCAGGCGATGATCGGCGAAGCCGTGCGCCGTGGGCTGTCGAATGAAGAGAACATCGACTTCCATTTCTGCTCCGACCCGCATCTTGCCGTGGCCCACGCGGTGCGGATCAAACCCACCGTGATCCTGCAGGATCTGGTGATGCCCGGCCTCGACGGTCTGAGCCTGGTGCGCGAATACCGCAATCACCCGGCGACCAAGGACATTCCGATCATCGTCCTCTCGACCAAGGAAGACCCGCTGATCAAGAGCGCGGCGTTCTCCGCCGGGGCCAACGATTACCTGGTGAAACTGCCGGACAACATCGAACTGGTGGCGCGCATCCGCTATCACTCACGCTCCTACATGACGTTGCTGCAACGGGACGCGGCCTATCGCGCGTTGCGGGTCAGCCAGCAGCAATTGCTCGACACCAATCTGGTGTTGCAGCGCCTGATGAACTCCGACGGCCTGACCGGACTGTCCAACCGCCGGCATTTCGACGAATACCTGGAGCTGGAATGGCGCCGCTCGCTGCGTGACCAGAGCCAGTTGTCGCTGCTGATGATCGACGTCGATTACTTCAAGTCCTACAACGACACGTTCGGGCACGTCGAAGGCGACGAAGCGTTGCGCAAGGTTGCTACGGCGATTCGCGAAGCCAGTGCCCGGCCGTCCGACCTGCCGGCGCGTTATGGCGGCGAAGAGTTTGCGCTGGTGCTGCCCAACACCTCGCCGGGCGGGGCACGGCTGGTGGCGGAAAAGCTGCGCCAGACGGTCGCGGCGCTGAAGATTCCGCACAATGCCCCGGCCGAAGGATCGAGCCTGACCATCAGCATCGGCCTGGCGACCATGGTGCCGGAGTCGGGCAGCGACTGCCGGTTGCTGATCTCGGCGGCGGATCGCGGCCTGTACCTGGCCAAGAACAACGGGCGCAATCAGGTGGGGATTGAATGAACCATTGGGTTCATTCGCCTCAAGAGCCGCCAGACGGGCTGCCGTGACAGCGTGATTACGTTATACTCACCGGCTTTCAAAAGTTCGCCAACGAGTGCTGCCCGTCATGGAAATCAACCCGATCCTGAACACCATCAAGGACCTGTCCGAGCGCTCCGAAACTATTCGGGGGTATCTTTGACTACGATCAAAAGCATGAGCGTCTGATCGAAGTCAATCGCGAGCTTGAAGATCCTGCCGTCTGGAACAAACCTGAATACGCCCAGGAACTGGGCCGCGAGCGCGCTGCGCTGGCGCAGATCGTCGATACCCTCGACGAACTGAACGGTGGCCTGGCCGATTGCCGCGAGCTGCTGGACATGGCTGTTGAAGAGAACGACGAGGGCGCGGTCAACGACGTCGTCGAAGTCCTTCAAGGTCTCGAAGAGTCCCTGTCCAAGCTCGAATTCCGCCGTATGTTCAGCCACGAGATGGACCCGAACAACGCCTACCTGGACATCCAGGCCGGTTCCGGCGGCACCGAAGCCCAGGACTGGGCCAACATCCTGCTGCGCATGTACCTGCGCTGGGCCGACAAGCGCGGTTTCGACGCGACCATCATGGAGCTGTCGGCCGGTGAAGTCGCCGGGATCAAGGGTGCGACCGTGCACATCAAGGGTGAATACGCCTTTGGCTGGCTGCGTACCGAGATCGGCGTGCACCGTCTGGTGCGCAAGAGCCCGTTCGACTCCGGCAACCGTCGCCACACCTCGTTCTCCGCGGTTTTCGTCTCGCCAGAGATCGATGACAAGGTGGAAATCGAAATCAACCCGGCAGACCTGCGGATCGACACCTATCGTTCCTCCGGTGCCGGTGGTCAGCACGTAAACACCACCGACTCGGCCGTACGTATCACCCACGTACCGACCAACACCGTGGTGAGCTGCCAGAACGAACGTTCCCAGCACGCCAACAAGGACACCGCCATGAAAATGCTGCGGGCCAAGTTGTACGAGCAGGAAATGCAGAAGCGCAACGCGGCGTCCCAGGCGCTGGAAGACACCAAGTCGGACATCGGCTGGGGTCACCAGATCCGTTCGTATGTGCTCGATGCGTCGCGGATCAAGGATCTGCGTACCAACATCGAACGCAGCGATTGCGACAAGGTACTCGACGGCGACATCGACGAATACCTGGAAGCCAGCCTGAAATCGGGCCTGTAAGAAACGCAATACAGGATCGGCTGATTCAACTCGATCCCTGTAGGAGCCAGCCTGCTGGCGATCCTCGGGCCGAAAGGCCCGGGGGCAACGAACCTGTGATGGAATATTTAAAGACATGAGCGACCTACAACTCGATCCGCAAGCCCTGCAACAGGAAGAAAACTCCCTGATCGCTCTGCGCAAGGAAAAGCTTGCTGCCGAGCGCGCCAAGGGCAATGCCTTCCCGAACGACTTCCGCCGCGACAACTACTGCGATGCGCTGCAGAAACAGTACGCGGACAAGACCAAGGAAGAGCTGGCAGAGGCGGCGATCCCGGTCAAGGTTGCAGGTCGCATCATGCTCAACCGTGGCTCGTTCATGGTGATCCAGGACATGACCGGTCGCATCCAGGTCTACGTCAACCGCAAGACCCTGTCCGAAGAAACCCTGGCCGCGGTGAAAACCTGGGACATGGGCGACATCATCGCCGCCGAAGGCACCCTGGCCCGTTCCGGCAAGGGCGACCTGTACGTCGAGATGACCAGCGTGCGCCTGCTGACCAAATCCCTGCGCCCGCTGCCGGACAAGCACCACGGCCTGACCGACACCGAACAGCGCTACCGTCAGCGCTACGTTGACCTGATCGTCAACGAAGACGTGCGTCAGACTTTCCGCGTGCGTTCGCAAGTGATCGCGCACATCCGCAGCTTCCTGATGAAGCGCGACTTCCTCGAAGTCGAAACGCCGATGCTGCAGACCATTCCTGGCGGCGCCGCGGCCAAGCCGTTCGAAACCCACCACAACGCGCTGGACATGGAAATGTTCCTGCGTATCGCGCCAGAGCTGTACCTCAAGCGTCTGGTGGTTGGTGGCTTCGAAAAAGTGTTCGAGATCAACCGCAACTTCCGTAACGAAGGCGTTTCGACTCGTCACAACCCTGAGTTCACCATGTTGGAGTTCTACCAGGCTTACGCCGACTACGAAGACAACATGGACCTGACCGAAGAGCTGTTCCGCGAACTGGCGCAGCTGGTTCTGGGCAGCACCGACGTGCCGTACGGCGACAAGGTGTTCCACTTCGGCGAGCCGTTCGTGCGTCTGTCGGTGTTCGACTCGATCCTCAAGTACAACCCCGAGCTGACCGCCGATGACCTGAACGACATCGACAAGGCGCGCGCCATCGCCAAGAAGGCCGGCGCCAAGGTGCTGGGCTTCGAAGGTCTGGGCAAGCTGCAGGTGATGATTTTCGAAGAGCTGGTCGAGCACAAGCTGGAGCAGCCGCACTTCATCACCCAGTATCCGTTCGAAGTGTCGCCGCTGGCCCGTCGCAACGACGACAACCCGAACGTCACCGACCGCTTCGAGCTGTTCATCGGCGGTCGTGAAATCGCCAACGCTTACTCCGAGCTGAACGACGCGGAAGACCAGGCCGAGCGCTTCATGGCCCAGGTGGCCGACAAGGACGCCGGCGACGACGAAGCGATGCACTACGACGCCGACTTCGTTCGCGCGCTGGAGTACGGCATGCCGCCGACGGCCGGTGAAGGTATCGGCATCGACCGTCTGGTGATGCTGCTGACCAACTCCCCGTCGATCCGCGACGTGATCCTGTTCCCGCACATGCGGCCACAAGCGTAAGTGTTTCAATAAAAAAGCCGCCTGAAATGGGCGGCTTTTTATTGCCTGTCTGGTACAAACGTATCAAATGGTTAATTTTGAAGAAAACAACAGAGGTATGCCTGTCGTGATCGGTGCAATGGCTCAAGAGGGTGCAGCGGGAATCGCCACTGCGGTCGCTGAAAGTGTTCAGTACCAGGGCCGCAAGGCCAGCCGGCAGGGCAGTGAACAGCGTCGACAGGACATTCTCGATGCGGCGATGCGCATTGTCGTGCGCGATGGCGTGCGGGCCGTGCGTCACCGTGCGGTGGCGGCCGAGGCCGGTGTGCCGCTGTCGGCCACCACGTATTACTTCAAGGACATCGATGACCTGCTCACCGATACCTTCGCCCAGTACGTCGAACGCAGCGCGGCCTACATGGCCAAGCTGTGGATCAACAACGAAGGCCTGCTGCGCGAAATGGTGGTCAGCGGTGACGGCAGCCCGGAGTCCCGTTCGCAACTGGCCGACGATATCGCGCGTTTGATGGCTGATTACGTGCATCGGCAACTGGTCAACCGTCGCGAGCATTTGATGGCTGAACAGGCATTCCGCCAGGAAGCGCTGCTCAACCCGCGTCTGGCGGAACTGGTGCGTTCCCATCAGCAGATTCTGTTGCAGGGCACCTGCCAGTTGTTCCAGGTATTGGGCTCGCGCGAGCCGCAGCAGGATGCCAAGGTGTTGACGGCGATTATCGGACGGATGGAATATCAGGGCCTGCTCAACGACGCCGAGCCTTTGGCTGAAGAGGACATGCTCGGCATTCTGACGCGCTATATGCACCTGGTACTCGCGTCGGTGTAATTCTCGACCATGATCGTTCCCACGCAGAGCGTAGGAACGATCAGGTGTAACGGGTGTTCAAGGGAGTGTCGAATGAAAGCCTGGCGTGGCGTGCTGATCGCCTTGTCGTTCCTGCTGCTCAGTGGTTGTCTGGTGACCTTCCGCGAGCCGCTGCCCGCCAGTGAACCGGCGCCCAAGGGCCTACTCGGCCAATGGTCGAGCACCAATGCCTGGGGCGAGCCGATGAATCTGGAGCTGACGCACCTGGGCAACGATCGCTATCAGGCGGTTGCGTATTTCAAAGCCAAACCCCGCGAGCGTGAAGCCTATCCGTTCACGGTGTCGCGCCACGGCAACCGCTGGTATCTGTCGGCGAAGGTGCCGGCGCAATACGGCGGGCACTTCACCATCGCCGGCTTCGAGATCACCGACAAGCGCGAACTGGTGATCTACAACCTCGACCTCGAACAGATCAACCAGGCCATCGCCCAGAAGACCCTAGACGGCCAGGGCTTCCAGACCGACGACGGCGAGGGCGTGCAGGTCGACAGCCCGCTTGAAAAGGTCTTTGCTTACCTCGACGACCCGGCCAATTCCGACGTTTTCGTCGAAGCGGCGCGCTATCAGCATCAGGCCAAAGCCAAATAATTCAGTTCGTCACGTTTTCTACAGGAGTTTCGGGTGGACGATTACCAGCAGACGATACGCATTCTGTCCGATCGCATAGTGCTGGCGCAGACGCCGATCCGCGTGCTCGACGCGGTCAAGTGGGACGAGAACATCCGCAAGGGGTTCCTCAAGGCCAAGGGCAAGGAATTGCCGGCGGTGGATCGCGACTACTACCTCAATCGGCCTCTGTCTTTCGATTCGAGCAAGGTCAAACTGGAATTCCAGAACATCGAGCGCGACATCACCCGCCAGCTCGGCCAGTTCAACCCGGTCGGCCAGATCATGCGTCGCATGTGCAAGGAATACCGGATGGTGGTGCGCATGCTCGAAGCGCGCGGCACCGAAGATTTCGGTCTGATTTCCCAGGAATTGTACGGCGCCGCGTCTGATGCGTTTCACGCCGGTGACCCGACCCTGGCCGATCTTGGCCTGATGATGTCGGACTATCTGAACAACATCGACGGTCGTGGCGACCTGAAGGACGAACCGAAGACCCTTACCGCCAAGGACGCCGTTCACCTGCTGCAAACCCGCCTGAACAAAGTGTTCGGCGAGGCCGAGGAAACCATCCGCGTGTTCGAGTCCGACGGCATCGTCGCCGACGCGGCGGCGGGTGCCGACTACATCAAGATCCGCACCGATGCGATGTTCAACGACCGTGACGTGCGCGCGCTGGAAGTCCACGAAGGGCTGGTGCACGTCGGCACCACGCTCAACGGTTTGAACCAGCCGATCTGCACCTTCCTGTCCAAGGGCCCGCCCTCGTCGACGGTGACTCAGGAAGGCCTGGCGATCCTGATGGAAATCATCACCTTCGCCTCCTACCCCAGCCGCCTGCGCAAACTGACCAACCGCACCCGCGCCATTCACATGGTCGAGGAGGGCGCGGACTTCCTGCAGATTTTCGAGTTCTTCCGCGAGCAGGGCTTCGAGATGGCGGAAAGCTACGGCAACGCCAGTCGGGTTTTCCGTGGCTCGACGCCGACCGGTCTGCCATTCACCAAAGACTTGTCCTACCTCAAGGGCTTCATCATGGTTTACAACTACATTCAGTTGGCCGTGCGCAAGGGCAAGCTCGAGCAGATCCCGCTGTTGTTCTGTGGCAAGACCACGTTGGAAGACATGCGAACCCTGCGTCAGCTGGTGGACGAAGGCCTGGTGGTGCCGCCCAAGTACCTGCCGGACCAGTTCCGTGACATGAACGCGTTGTCGGCGTGGATGTGCTTCTCCAACTTCCTCAATCACTTGAGCCTGGACCGGATCGAGGCCGATTACTCCAACATCCTGTAGGCCCATTGATCATTCCCGCGCTGCGCGCGGGAATCCGAACCCTGCGAGGTTTCACCGGATGAGAATCCTCGGCATCCTCTGCCTGCTCCTGACCCTCGGTGGTTGCAGCTCTTTGCTGTTCTACCCCGAGCCGGGTCAGATCTTCACGCCGGAAAAGGCCAAACTCGAATACCGCACCGTCACCCTGACCACCGCCGACGGCCTCAAACTGAACGCCTGGTGGCTGCCGGCCAAACCCGGGGTCGAGGTCAAGGGCACGGTGCTGCACTTGCATGGCAACGGCGGCAACCTGCCGATGCACCTGGGCGGGAGCTGGTGGCTGCCGAAAAACGGCTATCAAGTGCTGCTGGTGGACTATCGCGGTTACGGCTTGTCCGAGGGTGTACCGAGTCTGCCGGCGATCTATCAGGACATCGATGCCGCCTTCGCCTGGCTGGACAAGGCGCCGGAGGTCAAAGGCAAACCGCTGGTGCTGCTCGGTCAAAGCCTGGGCGGGGCGATGGCCGTGCACTGGCTGGTGCAACATCCGCAAAGACAAAAGCAGCTCAAGGCCCTGGTGCTCGACGGCGTGCCCGCCAGTTACCGCAGCGTCGGCCAATACGCCCTCAGCACCTCTTGGCTGACATGGCCGTTTCAGGTGCCGCTGTCGTGGTTGGTGCCGGATGGCGACAGTGCGATCAACGCCATGCCGCAGCTCAACGGCGTGCCGAAACTGATCTTCCACAGCCTCGACGATCCGCTGGTGCCCCTTTCCAACGGCATCCGTCTGTATCAAGCTGCGCCGCCACCGCGCGTGCTGCAGCTGACTCGCGGCGGCCATGTGCAGACCTTCGGCGACCCGGTCTGGCGTCAGGTGATGCTGCGTTACCTCGACGACCCCGAACACTTCAACGGCCTGCGCCGTCTCGGCGAGATCCCGAACTATCCAACACCCCCGAATTCTGAAGACGAACCACCAGAGAGTCCGCAATGAGTGAAGAACGCAACGCCATCCCGCTGATCATCACCGGTATCTGCAGCATCCTCGGCACCGTCGGCGCCCTGTGGTACTACGGCTACCTGCACTTCGCCAAACCCGAGGATGCGTTGCTGCTCAACGACTTCACCATGCTCAAGACCGTTCCCGGCGAAGACTACAAGGTCTCGCTGACGCCGGCGCCGCAAGTGGCGCAATGCATCGATGGCGTGCTGGTGCTGTTCGACACCGAACAGAAAGGCCTGACCGGCGTGCTGGTCAATGCGCAGAAAAAAGCCGTGCGCTGCATGGGGCAGGAGACGCCGCAGAAGCTGGAAGAGTAAACCTGCGGCAAACAAAAGCCCCGCCTGATCAAATCAGGAGGGGCTTGTTCGTTACCGCGTAACGCTTAGTTCGAGCTGACAGCCGAACGTGGCATCACTGGCTGGTTGTCGTTGGAAATGGTCACTTCCACCCGACGGTTCATGGCACGGCCCGACACGCTGCCGTTATCCGCAACCGGGTATTCCTTGCCATAGCCCTGCACCACGATGCGCGAAGGGTCTACACCCATCTTGATCAGCGCAACCTGCACCGAGGTCGCGCGACGCTCGGACAGCGACTGGTTGTAGCTCGCCGAACCGGTGCTGTCGGTATAGCCTTCGACGATCACTTTGCGATCCGGGTTTTCCTGGAGGAATTGTGCCAGTTTGTTGATGTTCACCAGACCGCTGGATTTCAGGTCGGCCTTGTTGGTGGCGAACAGCACATCACCGAAAGTCACCAGCGTACCGCGATCGGTCTGCTTGGCGTTGAGGCTGTCCTGCAGCTGCTTGATCTGCTGATCGCGAGCGTCCAGACGGGCCTGGGCACGTTGGGCGGCGGCGTTCTTCAGGTTGTTTTCAGCGGTACGCAGGGCGATGGTCTGCTTGGCCACTTCCACGCGCTGGTTGGTCAGATAAGCCAGTTGATCGACCTTGGCGGCGTCCTCTTTATCCAGATAAGCCTTGTCGGCCTTGTCCAGATAGTCGCTGGCGTCCTTGGTTTCCAGCGCTGCGACCTTGCTTGCCTGCGGGTTGGCCTGCAGGCCGGCGTAGTTGGTGCGTGCCTGTTCCAGATTCGGGTTGGGCGGCGTGGAGCAGGCAGCCAGGGCAACGCTTGCGGCCAGGAGAGCGGGGATCATCAGTTGTTTACGCATAATCGTTCGTCCTTTATATCGATAAGAGTTTCAGCCTTGCGGTCGGGATGCGCGCTTACTGCACTGGGCGCTGACTTTCCTGACGCAGTTCCTGAACACCTTTCTGGGAGTCCTTCACAGCCAGTTCGGCCTTGGCTGCCTGAGCCTTGCGTTCGGCAACGCGGGCATCCCACTCGGCCTGCTCGGACAAGCGACGGGCTTCGTCATACTTCTTGTCGTGCATGGCGATTTCGGCTTGTTTCAGCTTGTCCTGTGCCTGCTTCATTTCCACGGCGGCAAACTCGGTACCGCCGGCGCTGACCGCGCTGTTGACCGCCGATTGAGTCACGGCGTACTGCTCGGTCGGTGGATTGCCGGCGCAGCCGGCCAGTACGAAGCTGGTGCCGATGGCCAGAGCGGCCAGTTTCAGACCGCGCAGGTGGGAGAACGAGGTTTGGGTCTTCATGGTCTTCAACTCCATTGGTTAACTCCTTGGAAGCTTCGAAATCCATCCTGGTCGAGGAGTGACAACCGTCATGTGTCAGCGCGTTTTGAAACGCTCGTTCCAGGCGTGGTTACCTGTTCCGACCGAAGGCATTTTTCAAAAGTTCAGAAAAGATGGCCCATCGCCAAAAAAAACTTTGACCGAACGGACAGGGCTCTAAACCGGGAACTTTGGCGGGGGAGAGAGGTACGCGCGGGCGAAAAATGGCGCAAAAGCGGAGGGGCAATACAGTCCCTGTGGGAGCCGGCTTGCCAGCGATGAGGCCATTAAATTCACCCGTTTGTGGCTGAATTGACGCCATCGAGGCAAACCATCTCCCACCGTCTTGAAGTATCAGGGATCAGTGTTTTTGCTTGCCGGCAGCGGCCGACAAGTCGTGCAGATGACGCCGCGACAGGGCGAGAAAACGCGGCGTCGGGCCGACATCCTCATACAGCGGATCGCCTTCCTCGTCGGTGGCGACCACGGTCGAACCTTTCACATACGGCAGGCTCGCTTCGAACTCTTCGAGGGCGGCGCCGATCAGCTCGCCGAGCAGTTCTTCGGCGTGGCGTTTGGGGTACATCTCGGCGATTGCCGCCAGGCGTGCGGCAGCTTCCACATCCAGATGAATCGTGTAGCCGGTGTCGGTCAGGCGACCCTTGGCGGTTTCTTCCCAATGCTGGGCGAGTTCACGGATTTTCATAAAAACCTCATGTCGCACCTGCTCATGGCAGGTCTTGGTGAGTGTCCGCCGTCAGCCGGCGGCAAGCCGTTGTGCGGCTTACCCTTGAGACTAGCTTCAACCCTCAAGGTTTAAAGTCCCTTCGTCGTCTGCTTGTAAGAAGCGTCCCAGAGCGGCACTCTCTGTTCATCCACTCACTTGCGATCCGTCACCGATTACTGCTGGAGAGATGCTGATGACCGATATTGATGCACGCTTGCGCGAAGACGTTCACCTGCTCGGTGAGCTGTTGGGCAACACCATTCGTGACCAGTACGGCGAGGCGTTTCTCGACAAGATCGAGCAGATCCGCAAAGGCGCCAAGGCCGACCGGCGTGGCTCGATGGACGCCGAACTCAGCGCCAGCCTCAATCAATTGAGCGAAGACGAACTGCTGCCGGTGGCGCGGGCCTTCAACCAGTTTCTCAACCTGGCGAACATCGCTGAGCAATACCAGCTCATCCATCGCCGCGAAGAGACCCAGGCTGCGCCGTTCGAGTCCCGCGTACTGCCGGAACTGCTCGCCCGCTTGCGCAACGAAGGGCACAGCGCCGAATCCCTGGCGCGGCAACTGGCGCGGCTGGAAATCGAACTGGTGCTCACCGCGCACCCGACCGAAGTGGCCCGGCGCACGCTGATCCAGAAGTACGACGCGATCGCCGCGCAACTGGCGGCTCAGGATCACCGTGACCTGACCACGGCCGAGCGCGAGCAGATCCACAACACCCTGCAACGCCTGATCGCCGAGGCCTGGCACACCGAAGAAATCCGCCGCACCCGGCCGACTCCAGTGGACGAAGCCAAGTGGGGTTTTGCGGTGATCGAACACTCGCTGTGGCAGGCGATTCCCCACCATATGCGCAAGGCCGATCAGGCGCTGTTTGCGGCCACCGGTTTGCGTTTGCCACTGGAAGCCGCGCCGATCCGCTTCGCTTCGTGGATGGGTGGCGACCGTGACGGCAACCCGAACGTGACCGCTGCCGTGACCCGCGAAGTGTTGTTGCTGGCGCGCTGGATGGCGGCGGATCTGTACCTGCGCGACGTCGATCACCTGGCCGCCGAACTGTCGATGCAGCAGGCCAGCGACGCGCTCAAGGCCCGGGCCGGCGACAGTGCCGAGCCGTATCGGGCGGTGCTCAAGCAATTGCGTGAACGGCTGCGCGCCACGCGCAACTGGGCCCATGCATCTTTGACGGCGACCACGCCGGCGCCTGCCGATGTGCTGCACAACAACCGCGACCTGCTCGATCCGCTGGAGCTGTGTTTCAACTCGCTGCACGAATGCGGCATGGGTGTGATTGCCGACGGGCCGTTGCTCGATTGCCTGCGCCGGGCCGTGACCTTCGGCCTGTTCCTGGTGCGCCTCGATGTACGTCAGGATTCGTCCCGTCACAGCGCGGCCATGACCGAAATCACCGATTACCTCGGCCTCGGCAAATACGAGGAGTGGGACGAAGAACAGCGCATCAGCTTCCTCACTCGCGAGCTGCAAAACCGTCGGCCGTTGCTGCCGGCGCATTTCAAACCTTCGGCCGACACCGCCGAAGTGCTCGCCACCTGCAAGGAAATCGCCGCCGCGCCGGGCGCTTCGCTGGGCTCCTACGTGATCTCCATGGCCGGTGCCGCTTCCGATGTGCTGGCGGTGCAATTGCTGCTCAAGGAATCCGGCGTACTGCGGCCGATGCGCGTGGTGCCGCTGTTCGAAACCCTCGCCGACCTGGATAACGCCGGCCCGGTGATCGAGCGCCTGTTGCTGCTGCCGGGTTACCGTGCGCGGCTGCAAGGCCCGCAGGAAGTGATGATCGGCTATTCCGATTCGGCCAAGGACGCCGGCACCACTGCGGCGGCCTGGGCGCAGTACCGGGCGCAGGAGCGGCTGGTGGAAATTTGCCGCGAGCAGCAAGTCGAACTGCTGCTGTTTCACGGTCGCGGTGGCACCGTGGGCCGTGGCGGCGGCCCGGCGCACGCGGCGATTCTGTCGCAGCCGCCGGGTTCGGTGGCCGGACGTTTCCGCACCACCGAGCAGGGGGAAATGATTAGATTCAAATTCGGCCTGCCGGACATCGCCGAGCAAAACCTCAATCTGTATCTGGCGGCGGTGCTCGAAGCGACCCTGTTGCCACCGCCACCACCGACGCCTGAATGGCGGCATTTGATGGACGAACTGGCCGCTGACGGTGTCGCCGCCTACCGCGCGGTGGTGCGGGAGAATCCACAGTTCGTCGAGTATTTCCGCCAGTCGACCCCGGAGCAGGAGTTGGGGCGTTTGCCATTGGGCAGTCGTCCGGCCAAGCGCCGTGCCGGTGGCATCGAGAGCCTGCGGGCGATTCCGTGGATCTTCGGCTGGACCCAGACTCGCCTGATGCTGCCGGCCTGGCTTGGCTGGGAAACCGCGTTGAGCAAGGCGCTGGAGCGCGGCGAAGGCGAATTGCTCGGGCAGATGCGTGAGCAGTGGCCGTTCTTCCGCACGCGCATCGACATGCTGGAAATGGTGCTGGCCAAAGCCGACGCCGACATTGCGCTGTCCTACGACGAACGATTGGTGGAGCCGGACTTGCTACCTTTGGGTGCGCACTTACGCGACCTATTGTCGCAGGCGTGTTCCGTCGTCCTCGGCCTGACCGGCCAGTCGCAGCTACTGGCACATAGCCCGGACACCCTGGAATTCATCCGCCTGCGCAACACCTACCTCGACCCGCTGCATCTATTGCAGGCCGAGTTGCTGGCGCGTTCGCGGCGACAGAATGTCGAGCAGGGCAGCCCGGTGGAACAGGCGCTGCTGGTGTCTGTGGCGGGGATTGCCGCCGGTTTGCGAAATACCGGCTAAGGTTTTCTGCGTGGGGCGGGGCACCCGGGGCGAACCTCGGGTGCCGTTTATCGACCGTGGGAAAAATGCGGTCAGGCGACAGTTAATGATGGGGTTGCGACTTGGGGAACCGCGTCGCAAGGTCGCGGCGGGCGCCGGTTTCTCCGACTTTTGGCGTCTTGTGTGGGCGCAGCCTGCTGTGTATCTTGATCAGCCTTTGGCCGTTTGGGCGGCCACGACCCGTTTTATGAGATTGGCCCCACGAGGCGAATCCGTTGTTTTTTATATAAAAAATTGAGGAGCACATCGATGCGCGTCATTCTGCTGGGAGCTCCCGGGGCCGGTAAAGGTACTCAGGCTAAGTTCATCACCGAGAAATTCGGCATTCCGCAAATCTCCACCGGCGACATGCTGCGTGCCGCGGTCAAGGCCGGCACCGAGCTGGGCATCAAGGCCAAGAGCATCATGGATGCCGGCGGCCTGGTGTCGGATGACCTGATCATCGCGCTGGTCAAAGACCGTATCGCTCAAGCCGATTGCGCCAAGGGTTTCCTGTTCGATGGCTTCCCGCGCACCATTCCTCAGGCTGAAGCGCTGGTGACTGCCGGTGTCGAGCTGGACGCCGTGGTCGAAATCGCCGTTGAAGACGAAGAAATCGTTCAGCGTATCGCCGGTCGTCGCGTTCACGAGGCCAGCGGCCGCGTTTACCACATCGTCTACAACCCGCCGAAAATTGCCGGTAAAGACGACATCACCGGCGAAGAGCTGGTACAGCGCAAGGACGACACCGAAGAAACCGTGCGTCATCGCCTGTCGGTCTACCACTCGCAGACCAAGCCGCTGGTGGAGTTCTACCAGAACCTGTCCGCCAAGAACGGTGGCAAGCCGAAGTACAGCCACATCCCTGGCGTCGGTTCGGTTGAAGCGATCACTGCCAAGGTGCTTGAAGCCCTGAGCTGAAAAACCTGATCCGCTGCATCATCCACGGCCCGCTTGCGGGCCGTAGTTGTTTATACTGGCGCACTTTTTCCCCACCTGATTTACGGACACATCGATGAGCACCTTGCTGGCCCTGGACACCGCGACTGAAGCTTGCTCCGTTGCCTTGCTGCATGACGGCAAGGTCACGAGCCATTACGAGGTGATCCCGCGCCTGCATGCGCAGAAACTGCTGCCGATGATCCAGCAACTGCTGGCCGATGCCGGCACCACCCTGCAAGCGGTGGATGCCATCGCCTTCGGCCGTGGCCCGGGCGCTTTCACCGGCGTGCGGATTGCCATTGGCGTGGTGCAAGGCCTGGCGTTTGCGCTGGATCGCCCGGTGTTGCCGGTGTCGAACCTGGCCGTGCTGGCACAGCGGGCTTATCGCGAGCACGGCGTGAGCCAGGTCGCGGCCGCCATCGATGCGCGCATGGATGAGGTGTATTGGGGCTGCTACCGCGAGACGGCCGGGGAGATGCGTCTGGTCGGCGCCGAGGCGGTGCTGCCGCCGGAAGTCGCCGCGCTGCCGGACGATGCTTCCGGTGACTGGTTCGGTGCCGGCACTGGCTGGGGTTATGGCGAACGCATCGCTGTAAACCTGAGCGGGTCCGATGCGGGCATGCTGCCCCACGCCGAAGACCTGCTGACCCTGGCGCGATTTGCTTGGGAGCGCGGTGAAGCGATTCCGGCGGACGATGCCCAGCCGGTTTACCTGCGCGACAAAGTGGCCACCCCGAAAGCACGCTGAGGCTATTCACCCTGTGGCATTCGCCGCAGGGTTCTCCCTGTTCCTGCCAATCGTCCGTTTCTAACCCCGCGCTTTAAACCTTTTGTCTTTTATGTGTTCTAGTTATCACTCGGCGATTTGCTAAGTCGGTCAGGTGCCGCTAAATTGCCATCATCGATACCGAGCATGACTTTATGCGTATAGACGGCGTTTCCACTCATTCCTACCCCATCAAGCGCAAGCCTCGCAAAGGCAATCCGGCGCTGGATGAGTCCGTCGACGATATCGACGGCGAGCTGGAATTCCCGACCGAAGAGCAACTGGCTGCCCGTGTCGCCAAAGCTACCGCGCAACGCCTGAGCAATCTGCCCGCCCGCCAACAAGACATGATTTATCACCGCGCGATGAAGAAAAGCGTGGCCATGGCCCTGGCCAGCTACCTGAGCACCGCCGGTTTTGTCGATTGGGATGCAGACGTGCTGGGCCTCGATCTGTACATCTGATGGATCTGCCTTACTACCTCGGTTGCCCGTCCTGGAGCGAAAACGCCTGGCGCGAGTACCTGTATCCGGTGGACGCCAAGACCTCCGATTTGCTCGGCCTCTATTCACAAGTGTTCAACGCCGTGGAAGGCAACACGACCTTCTACGCCAGCCCGTCGCCGGCCACCGTGCAGCGCTGGGCCGAGGTGATGCCGGAACACTTTCGCTTCACCGCCAAGTTCCCCGGTGACATCAGCCACAGCGGCGACTTGCGCGATCAACTGACCGCCGCCGAAACCTTCCTCCAGTTGCTCAAGCCGCTCGGTGAGCGTGTCTCGCCAATGTGGCTGCAACTGTCGAAAAGCTTCACGCCACACCGCTTGCCGGAGCTTGCTGCGTTCATCGATGCGCTGGATTGCCCGCTGGCGGTGGAAGTGCGCCACGAACAATTCTTCGCCAAGGGCGAGAGTGAGCGACTGCTCAACCGGCTGTTGCTGGATCGCGGCGTGGAGCGTATCTGTCTTGATCCCCGCGCGTTGTTCAGTTGCCTGTCCACCGAATCGTCGGTGATCCACGCCCAATCGAAAAAGCCCCGCGTACCGACGCGGCCGGCAGCGTTCACTCAATTCCCGCAGGTGCGCTTCATTGGCCATCCGGAGCTTGAGGCCAACGATCCGTTTCTGGTGCCGTGGGTGGCGAAGATCGCCGAGTGGATCGAAGAGGGGCGCACGCCGTACATCTTCCTGCACACCGCCGACAACATTCTTGCGGCGAAGCTGGCGCAACGTTTTCACGCACAACTGATGCAACGTTTGCCTGGCCTGCCGTCCCTGCCTGAGCTATACAGAGAACCCGCCGCCGAGCAACTTGGCCTGCTCTGAGGCGGATTTCTTTCCTGCCCAGGAGCCTGCCGATGGACGCTCAAGCCCGTCAACAACTAGCCCGTAAAGCCGAAGCCTTCAAAGCCCTGCACGAACGCCCCGGGATTTTCGTGATTCCCAATCCATGGGATGCCGGTTCCGCGAAGATGCTCGCCAGTCTCGGCTATCAGGCGCTGGCGACCACCAGCGCCGGCTATGCGTTTTCCCAGGGCAATCCCGATGGCGGCCTGAGCCTCGACGATACCCTGGCCAATGTCCGGGCGATTGTCGCGGCCACCGATCTGCCGGTGGCGGTGGATCTGGAAAACGGTTTCGCCGACGCCCCGGCCGAATCGGCGCAGAGTCTGATCCGCGCCGCCGAGGCGGGCGCTGTGGGCGGCTCGATCGAAGATGCCACCGGCCGGGAAGACTCGCCGATCTACTGTTTCGAACACGCTGTGGCGCGGATCGAAGCCGCCGTCGCTGCCGTGCGCAGCTTGCCGTTTCCCTTCACCCTGACGGCCCGTGCGGAAAACTATCTGCACGGCAATCCCGATCTCAACGACACCCTCCGCCGTCTGCAGGCCTTTGCCGAAGCCGGCGCCGACGTGCTGTACGCGCCGGGCCTGCGCACCGCCGAAGAAGTCCTGGCGGTGGTGCGCGCGGTTGCGCCGAAACCGGTCAATGTGTTGATGTCCGGCGGCTTGAAGCTGACGGTGCAGCAGCTCGAGGAAATGGGCGTGAAGCGGGTCAGTACCGGTTCGGCGCTGGCCCTGGCGGCGTTCGGCGAGTTTTTCCGCGCGGCTGAAGAAATCCAGCAGTCCGGCACGTTCACCTTCACCTCTCGTTCGATGCCGTACGCCAAGGCCAATCAATTCTTCAAGGGATGAGCATGGGGCGCTGGCTGCTGTTGGCAGGGCTGCTGATCATTGGTGGCAGCCTGATCGGCGTCTGGCGCGGCTGGCTCGATGTGCCGCCGCGGTGGAATCCGTGGGCGCCGCTGGACGTGCAGGCGACGCCCAACTGGCTCACGGGCTACAAGTTGATGCGCCTGCGCAGCGATCCGCTCTTGTGCGAGCAGGCATTGGGCAGCTCCGGTCTGCGGGTTTCGCCACAGGCCGACAGCCCCGATGCCAAATGCCCGTTGATCGGCGCCTTGCGCGTGCAGGGTGGCGGGGTGGGGCTCAGCAGCAGCTTTCTCGCCAGTTGCCCGTTGGCCGTGGCGTTTGCGATGTTCGAGCGCCATACGCTGCAACCGGCGGCGCAGCGGGCCTATGGTCAGCCGGTGGCGCGGGTCGATCACCTCGGCAGCTTCGCCTGCCGCAACGTCTACAACCGCGAGAACGGCGCGCTCAGTCGCCACGCCAGCGCCGATGCGCTGGACATTGCCGGCTTCCGTCTGGCGGATGGTCGCGCGATCAGCGTACTCAAGGACTGGCCGAAGCAAAATCAGGACGCGCAGTTTCTACGTCAGGTGCGCGATGGTGCCTGCGAGTCGTTCAGTGTGGTGTTGAGTCCGGATTACAACGCCGCCCATCGCAACCACTTTCATGTCGATGTCGGACGCTGGAGCGTGTGTCGCTGAGAAATCAGGCGGCGATGCGCAGGTTCTGCTGAACGATCGGGCGCACCCAGCCGTTATCGAAGTCCAAGGCTTTCTGCTGCTCGACGATGGCTTCCGGCGGGAACGGCGGGTAAGGCTGCAGCAGATCCAGATCGAATTCGGCAATCGGCAGGTACAGCGGTTTTTTCTGCGGGGCAGGGCCCGGTTCCGGAATCGGCTGACCGTTGTTGATCACGATCGGGCGAACCCAGCTGCTGTCGAATTCCTGCTGTTTTTGCTGAGTCTTGATGGCTTCCGGCGGGAATGGAGGGTACGGCTCGGCCAGTGTCATGTCGATTTCGGCGATCGGCAGGAACAGCGGCTCCGGCGGACGCACCTGGGTTTCCACCACATCGCATTCGCGCTGGCTGATGATGTGCGCATGCAGTTCACTGCCGACGGTCGGTTCTTCAGGGCTTTCCAGGTCAACCGGCGGAAAAGTGCCGCAGGCCGGCACCACATCACTCGATTGTTCGGCCAGCGCCTGGGCAAAAAAATCCTGCCACAGGTGGCTGACGCCGCCCAATGCTTGAGTGTTATGACGGCTGAAATCGCCTGTGGGCGAAAGGTAGCCAATCGATGTGGGAAGAATGCCTGACATTTTTTTCGGTTGACGCTCAGCTCTGGCAAAATGCGCGTTGATTGGGTTATCGGCGGTTTTTGCCGATCCTTAACTTTTTTGAGCGTGTTTTCCATGATTGAGCAACCCGCGGCCTGCCGCATCCATGTCGAGGCCCTCGGCCCGACGTTCGAAGCGCAGGCCGAGCAGTGGGCGCAACGCCTGAACCTGCCGTTGCAGGTGGCTGACGGCGAGTTTGCCCTGCAGGTCGGCGAGCAGGGTTTGCAGCTGCAACAACTGGGACCGGATGCGCCGGGGCCGGTGCGGGTCGACTTCGTCGAGGGTGGCGCGGCCCATCGCCGGTTGTACGGCGGTGGCAGCGGACAGATGATCGCCAAGGCGGTCGGCATCGCCCAGGGCGTACGTCCGCGGGTGCTGGATGCCACGGCGGGGCTGGGCAAGGATGCCTTCGTGCTGGCCAGTCTCGGCTGCGAGATGAGCCTGATCGAGCGCCAGCCATTGATCGGCGCGTTGCTGGAGGATGGTCTGGCCCGAGCGGCGGAAGACTTCGATGTGGCGCCGATCGTGGCGCGGATGAAGCTGCTCAAGGGCAACTCCATCGAGGTGATGCGCAATTGGGAGGGCGAACCCCCGCAGGTGATCTACCTCGATCCGATGTTCCCGCATCGTGAGAAAACCGCGCTGGTGAAGAAGGAAATGCGCCTGTTTCGCCCGTTGGTGGGCGATGATCCGGATGCACCGGCCTTGCTGGAAGCGGCGTTGGCACTGGCCACCCACCGGGTGGTGGTCAAGCGACCGCGCAAGGCGCCGTGTATCGAAGGGCCGAAACCGAGTCATGCGCTGGACGGCAAATCCAGCCGCTATGACATCTACCCGAAGAAAGCGCTCAAGGCCTGAGCCGTCGCATAAGAAAATCCCACGCATGGCGTGGGATTTTTGTTTTCAGGGGCGATAGGCCCGCATGAACAGCCCGACCACTTCCTGCACATGACTTTCCGCCGCCTCGTCGGTCAGCGGCTCACCGCAGCCGTACAACAGGCGGAAATTCCCGGCGCCCTTGATCAGACAAAAGAAGTGCTCGGCGGCGTTGTGCGGGTTGTCGATGCTCAGCACGCCGGTTTCGTGAATCCGCCGCAGCAATCGTTCCATGCCTTGCACCATGCGCTGGGGGCCGGCCTCGAAGAAGATCAGCGACAGGTTGGGATCCTGACTGCCCAAGGCCATGATCAGGCGATGCAGGTTCACCGATTCCTCACTGTTGATGAGATGGTGAAAGCCTCGCGCAATGTTCAGCAACACATTTTCCACCGCAATGCCGTCCGGCAATTCGAAGAACAGCGGCGGTAATTGCTCCTCGCATTTAGCCACCACGGCGGCGGAGAACAGCGTCTCCTTGTCGTTGAAATGGCTGTACACCGTCAGCTTCGACACCCCGGCCTCGGCGGCTACCGCGTCCATGCTGGTGTTGGCATAGCCATGACTCAGAAACAGGATTTTCGCCGCCTCGAGAATCGCCTGGCGCTTGGCCGGATCCTTCGGTCGGCCGGGGCCGTTTGGAGTGGAAAGATTGTTCGACATTCTTCGCTTTTAATACTGGACTGGTGAGTTTGCTATTAATAACATACCGGCCAGTATAATTATTCCAAGCCTCCTTAGCGAAAGGTCCTTCACCATGTTCCGCCATGCGTTGTCCTTTGCGGTGCCAGTCAGTCTGGCGTTTTTGTTGTCGGCGTGTGGCAAGGAAGAGGTGACGCCAGTCAGCGTGCGACCGGCCATGGTGGTGCAGCCAGAGCCTTCGGCGCAGGCGATGGAGAGTTATCCGGGCGAGGTTCGCGCCCGCTACGAACCGGATCTGGCGTTCCGCATCGGCGGCAAAGTCAGCCGACGACTGGTCGATGAAGGCCAGCGCGTGAAGGCCGATCAACCACTCGCCGAACTCGATCCGCAGGATGTACGCCTGCAACTGGAAGCCACCCGGGCCCAGGTTGCGGCCGCCGAAGCCAACCTGAACCTGGTGCGTGCCGAACGTGACCGCTACAAGACCCTGATGGAACGGCAGATGGTCAGCCGCTCGGCCTACGACAATGCCGAGAACCTCTATCGCTCCGGCGAAGCCCGCCTCAAACAGATCAAAGCCGAATTCAACGTCTCGACCAATCAGGCCAGTTACGCCGTGTTGCGTGCGCCCCAGGATGGCGTGGTGGCCAAGCGTTCGGTGGAAGTCGGGCAGGTGGTTGCCGCTGGGCAGACCGTTTTCACCCTCGCCACTGACGGCGAACGGGAAGTGCTGATCAGCCTGCCGGAGCAGAGCTTCGGTCGCTTCAAGGTCGGCCAGCCGGTGTCGGTAGAGCTGTGGACACAACAGAACCAGCGCTTCGCCGGGCAGATCCGCGAGCTGTCGCCAGCCGCCGATCCGAAATCCCGCACCTTTGCCGCACGCATTTCATTCACCTCCGGCAAAGTCCCTGCGGAACTGGGTCAGAGCGCCCGGGTCTTCGTGCAGACCGCCGATGTCATCCCGCTGTCTGTGCCGCTCTCGGCGCTGACGGCCGAGAACGGCGCGACCTACGTCTGGGTCGTCAGCGCCAACAACACCCTGAAAAAGACCCCGGTGCGCGTCGGCCCGTTCGGTGAGAAAACCGTGCCGGTGCTCGAAGGCCTGAACGCCAGCGACTGGGTGGTCGCCGCTGGCGTCCATGTGCTGCTGGAAGGGCAGCAGGTGCGTCCGGTGGATCGCTCCAACCGCGTGGTCAATCTGGCGGACAAGGAGTAATCCCCGATGGGTTTCAATCTTTCCGCCTGGGCGCTGCGCAATCGCCAGATCGTACTGTTCCTGATGCTTTTGCTGGCGATCGTCGGCGCCTTGTCCTACACCAAGCTCGGCCAGAGCGAAGACCCGCCGTTCACCTTCAAGGCGATGGTCATTCAGACCCGCTGGCCGGGCGCCACGGCCCAGGAAGTTTCGCGTCAGGTCACCGAGCGCATCGAAAAGAAGCTGATGGAAACCGGCGAGTACGAGCGCATTGTCTCGTTCTCGCGTCCCGGTGAATCCCAAGTCACGTTCATTGCCCGCGACTCCATGCATTCGGTAGAGATTCCGGATCTCTGGTACCAGGTGCGCAAGAAAGTCAGCGACATTCGCCAGACCTTGCCGCCGGGGATTCAGGGGCCGTTTTTCAACGATGAATTCGGCACCACTTTCGGCAATATCTATGCGCTGACCGGCGACGGTTTCGACTACGCGGTGCTCAAGGATTACGCTGACCGCATCCAGATCCAGCTGCAGCGGGTCAAGGATGTGGGCAAGGTTGACTTGCTTGGTTTGCAGGACGAGAAGGTCTGGGTCGAATTGTCCAATGTCAAACTCGCCACCCTCGGCTTGCCGCTGGCGGCGGTGCAGCAGGCGCTGGAAGAACAGAACGCCGTGTCCACCGCCGGTTTCTTCGAAACCGGCAGCGAGCGATTGCAGCTACGGGTTTCGGGGAATTTTCAGACAGTCGACGAGATCAAGAACTTCCCGATCCGGGTCGGTGATCGTACGTTCCGTATCTCCGATGTCGCCGACGTGCGGCGTGGTTTCAACGATCCTCCGGCGCCGCGCATGCGCTTCATGGGCGAAGACGCCATCGGTCTCGCGGTGGCGATGAAGGACGGCGGCGACATTCTGGTGCTGGGCAAGGCCCTGGAAATCGAATTCGCCCGGATCCAGAAAAACCTGCCGGCCGGCATGCAATTGCGCAAGGTCTCCGACCAGCCCGCCGCCGTGAAAACCGGTGTCGGCGAGTTCGTTCAGGTGCTGGTCGAAGCGCTGGCCATCGTGTTGCTGGTGAGCTTCTTCTCCCTCGGCGTGCGCACCGGCATGGTGGTGGCGCTGACCATTCCGCTGGTGCTGGCGATGACCTTCGCCTGCATGTATTACCTCGGCATCGGCCTGCACAAGATTTCCCTCGGCGCGCTGGTGCTCGCACTGGGCCTGCTGGTGGACGACGCAATCATCGCCGTGGAAATGATGGCGATCAAAATGGAGCAGGGCTTCGACCGGATCAAGGCTGCCAGTTACGCCTGGACCAGCACCGCGTTCCCGATGCTCACCGGTACGCTGATCACCGCCGCCGGTTTCCTGCCGATCGCCACGGCGCAGTCCGGTACCGGCGAATACACCCGCTCGATCTTCCAGGTGGTGACCATCGCCTTGCTCGCATCCTGGGTGGCCGCCGTGGTGTTCGTGCCCTATCTGGGGGAAAAACTCCTGCCGGATCTGGCGAAAATTCACGCGGCCAAACACGGTACGGCGGACGGCCAGACCGATCCCTACGGCACGCCGTTCTACCAATGGGTGCGGCGTCTGGTGGAGTGGTGTGTGCGTCGGCGTAAAACCGTGATCGTGCTCACCGTGCTGCTGTTCGTGGCGTCGGTGGCGTTGTTCCGGTTCGTGCCGCAGCAGTTCTTCCCGGCTTCCGGCCGTCTGGAGCTGATGGTCGATCTGAAGCTCGCCGAGGGCGCCTCGCTGGCCAATACCACGGGTGAGGTCAAACGCCTGGAAGCGATGCTCAAGGATCACGCTGGCATCGATAACTACGTCGCTTACGTCGGCACCGGTTCGCCACGTTTCTACCTGCCGCTGGATCAACAACTGCCGGCGGCGAGCTTCGCCCAGTTCGTCGTGCTGGCGAAAACCATCGAGGAACGCGAAGCGCTGCGCACGTGGCTGATCGACACCTTGAACGAGCAGTTCCCGGCCCTGCGCTCGCGGGTCACGCGTCTGGAGAACGGTCCTCCGGTTGGCTACCCGGTGCAGTTCCGCGTCACTGGTGAGCACATTGAGGAAGTTCGTGCGCTGGCCCGAAAAGTCGCGGCCAAGGTGCGCGAGAACCCGCATGTGGTGAACGTGCATCTGGACTGGGAAGAGCCGAGCAAGGTCGTGTACCTGAACATCGATCAGGATCGCGCCCGGGCCCTGGGTGTGAGCACGGCGAATCTGGCGAAATTCCTCCAGAGTTCGCTGACCGGATCCAGCGTCAGCCAGTACCGCGAGGACAACGAACTGATCGAAATCCTTTTGCGCGGAACCGTGCACGAGCGCACCGAACTGTCGTTGCTGCCGAGTCTGGCGGTGCCCACCGATAACGGTCGCAGCGTCGCGCTGTCGCAGATTGCCACGCTGGAATATGGCTTCGAGGAAGGCATCATCTGGCACCGCAATCGCCTGCCGAACGTAACCGTGCGCGCGGACATTTACGGCAAGGAGCAACCGGCGACGCTGGTGAAGCAGATCCTGCCGACGCTTGATCCGATCCGCGCCGAATTGCCGGACGGTTATCTGCTGGATGTCGGCGGTACCGTGGAGGATTCGGAGCGTGGGCAGAAGTCGGTGAATGCGGGCGTGCCGATGTTCATTGTCGTGGTGCTGACGTTGCTGATGGTGCAGTTGCGCAGTTTTTCGCGCACGGCGATGGTGTTTCTGACCGCGCCGCTGGGGTTGATCGGGGTGACGCTGTTTCTGCTGGTGTTCCGTCAGCCGTTCGGGTTTGTGGCGATGCTCGGGACGATCGCGCTGTCGGGGATGATCATGCGTAACTCGGTGATTCTGGTGGATCAGATCGAGCAGGACATCGCCGCCGGGCTCAAGCCGTGGCAGGCGATTATCGAGGCGACCGTGCGGCGGTTTCGGCCGATTGTGCTGACGGCGCTGGCAGCGGTGCTGGCGATGATTCCGCTTTCTCGCAGTGTGTTTTTCGGGCCGATGGCGGTGGCGATCATGGGCGGGTTGATTGTTGCTACGGCGTTGACGCTTTTGTTTTTGCCGGCGTTGTATGCGGCTTGGTTCCGGGTTCGCAAGGAGGCTTGAGGCTGTTTGAGCTTGGCGGCCTTTGGGCCGACCAGGCTCTTGGGGTTTTGGGGGAATATCCGTTTCTGCGGGTGTTGCGGCTGGCGGTTTCGCTCTTACAGCGGCTCACTTTTGCAAACGCCCAAAAGTAAGCAAAACGCTGGGCCCCGGCGTTCGGCCCCTCGCTGGGGCTCGGGGTTCCTTCGTTCCGGGATTCATCCGGGGGCATCGCCTCCGGTTTGCTTCGCTGCACCTCCTCTCGATGTGTTCGACTTCGTCGAACGGCGCTACGCGCCTACCCCGGATAAATCCCTCCACTCAGCCGGCCGAAGGGGCCAGCACGTCAAGAGCGGTACTCGAGCTAACGCTCATCGTGTTGAGTGGTTAGAAGCGAAGCGCATCGGAGTGTAGGGTTTTGCGCGTTTCTGTGGGAGCGAGCTTGCTCGCGAAGGCGGCCTGTCTGCCAACCATGCTCTATCGGTTGGACTCAATCTTGTCGGAGCTGGCCTGCTAGCGATGTCAGCCTGACAGCTGAGCAAAACAATGGTGTAGGACTCTGTGTCGTCTCCTACGTTTTTTTCAGACGCCTCCGATATTGAGTCGCTGTGTTGGCGGTGCTGTACTCGAGGCTGTTTTTCAGCCTTGGTTGAGCAGCGTTGATGAAGAAACCGCCGGTATTGAAAGGTCGGGCCGATCCGGTCTTTGAGTTGTTGATGCGCGCGCCTCACAAGCAGCGTCTGGCGGACTATCTTGCGTTGCTCAAGCCGCTGGATGATCACGGGCGGTATCTGCCTTTTGAGGATTTGCGGTATCGCTGGGCCAGCGGGCTGGATTCGCGTTTGTGTTGGGCGTTGGTCAAGAAGGCGCGGGCCGCTCAGTACATTCATCTTCTGCCTTTGGGGGAGCCGGCCCAGTGGGGGAAGTTTGTGCCGACGCCAACCGCGCAGAAGGCCCTTTCAGTGGTTGATCGGCAAACCACGACGGCGTCGCTGGAGTACATGACCAGCCAGATAGGCGAGCGGGCGCATTTCAGTTATTTGCTTAACGATTTGATCGAGGATGAGGCGATCAGCAGCAGTCAGCTGGAAGGCGCCGCGACCACTACCCGTGTTGCCAAGGACATGCTCAAGCAACGGCGCCAGCCCCGGACGCCGGATGAGCGGATGGTCATGGGTAATTTCCGGATGATGAATTTCTCCTGGGAAAAACGTTACGAGCCTTTGAGCGTGGAGTTGATTGCGTCGATGCATCGGGTCGGTGTCGAGGGTATTGATGACGAGCAGTACGACCCCGGGCTTTTCAGGACCAACGATGAAGTGGTGGTGCAGGACGGCGAAGGGAATACCGTCCACTCGCCACCGCCTGCCGCCGGATTAGTGAGGCGACTGGATTTGCTCTCGCAGTGGGTCAATCAACCACAGGGTTCACCTCGGCAAAAAAACTACCTGCATCCGCTGATCAAGGCGATCACGCTGCACTTTGCCCTGGGCTATGAACATCCCTTTCGCGATGGCAACGGGCGGGTCGCCAGGGCGCTGTTTTACTGGCTCATGTTCAAGCACGAGTTTTCGGCATTCCGCTATATCGCGATCAGTCTTTTACTGCGCAACGCGCCGGTAAAGTACGGGCGGTCGTATTTGCACAGCGAAGCTGATGAGCTCGACCTGACGTACTTCATCGAGTTTCAGTGTTCGGTGATTTTGCGGGCGGTGGAGGGTTTTACCGACGCGTACCGCAAGCGTGTGGCGTACAGCGAAGGCTTCGAGCGCTGGCTGACCTGTTCGGGCTTTTTTGATCGGCTGACAGAGCGGCAGCGGGCGATTTATCAGGTGGCCAGGAGCGGGGTGGCGAAGGAGTTCACGGCGGGGAACGTCAAGGAGCATCTTGGTTGTGCCTACAACACAGCGGTGTTGACGTTGAGCGGGTTGGTTGAGCTGCAGGTTTTCGAGAAGAAGAAAATGGGACGCGAGTGGGTGTACTTTTTACGTGTGTCTGCTGGCGACGGATTGAACAACGGGAGTGAGAAAACTCACTCCCGTGTGGTGCCGGTTTAGAGCGTACCGAACACTTTCTTCGCCAGACTCGTCGCCGCAGCGGCCGGGTTCTTGCGGATGGTTTCTTCCTGTTTGCCGATCATTTCGAACAGGCCGTTGAGCGCTTGTTCGGTGACGTAGCTTTCGATGTTGGCGCTTTTCGCATCGACCACGCCGAAGGTCGCGGCCTGGCCGGCGAAGGCGTTGTATTTCTGGGCTACGCCGACCTTGTCGGTTGCCTGTTTGACGATCGGCAGGAACTTGGTGCGGATCTGTTCGCGGCTGGATTTGTCCAGGTATTGGGTGGCGGAGTCGTTGCCGCCGCTGAGGATGCCTTTGGCGTCTTCCACGCTCATTTTCTTCACGGCGTCGACCAGGATTGGCTGGGCCTTGGTGACGGCGGTTTCCGCAGCCTTGTTCATGGCGGTTTCCAGCTCCTCGACCTGGGCGCCCATGCCGAAGGCTTTCATCTTGCCGGCGACTTTGCCGAGTTTGCCCGGCAGTTCGATCTTCACGTCCGGGTTGTTGCTGAAACCGCCCGGGGTGCCGAGTTGTTTGACGGCCAGTTGCGCGCCCTGGGTCAGGGCATCCTTGAGACCGCCGGTGGCGTCGCCTTGCGACAGGTCGCTGAGGGACAGGGCCAGTGCGTTGGCGGAGATCATCAGGCCCGCGCACAGGCCGGCGAAGCGAAGGGTGGGGCGGAGCATGGCGGCTTCCTTGTTGGGAGAGATTCAGCGGGCGGCGTCGACGCGGATCTTCAGTGGCTGCGGATCCTTGCCATCGAGCTGCACGGCATGGTTTTCGGTGGTAATGAACATCAGCTCGCCGTTGACTTCAATGCGTGCGCTGACCGAGTAGCGGTGGCCGGGCTTGACCTGGGCCGGATCGTAGCTCAAGTGGAACGGCAGCGGCACCTGGCCTTTGACCGGGCCTGTCTGTTCGTCGAGTACCACGGCCGGAGCGTCGGCCAGCGAAACGTCCTGCAGGCTCACGCTCAAGGTCGCACTGGGTGGCAGGGCGATGCGTTGCAGGTAAAACACTTCGCCGTCGAGGCTGACCTTGCCGGCCGGAGAGGTCGACTGGCAGGCGCTGAGCAGGGTGGCGGCGGCCAGCAGAGAGAGTTTTTTCATCGCAGATCTCCGTATCGACGGCGCCAGAAGAAGCCTGGCGCCTGTAGGAATTTAGTCGTTTTGCACAGGAGGGGCGACCTGATCGGCCGCATCTTCGCTGCGATGCAGGGCTACCTGACGGATCGATAGGCGAATCTCCGCCGGCAACACCCGTTTGGCTGCGCCTTCGGCCAGTTCGCCGAGCAGTTCGTGATAGCTCAGCTTGCCGGCTTCATCGCGACGCAGCACGTCGAGGTCGAGCAGGGTCTGGATGAAGTGGCGGAACAGGCTCTTGTCGAAGAATTCCGGCGCGTTCAGGCCATGCAGGATCGACAGGCGCTGGGCCATGACCGTGCACAAGTCTTCCAGTTCTTCGGCGCTGATGCTGTTCTGGCCGCTGTTGAGCAGCAGGGAAACCGTCATGTAGAAGCGTTGCAGGGTCTGGGCGATGCTCTTCGACAGCAGGGTCAGCAGCACGAAATGCCGCGAGCTTGGTGCCGGGCGCAGGTACACGTCTTTCTCGAAACGCAGCAGGCCTTGTTCGACGAACGCTTCCAGCCACTGATCGATGACTGCATCCAGTTCGTCCAGGGTCCAGCGGATGAACAGTTCCGATTGCAGATACGGATACAGCGCGCGGGTGTAGCGCAGGATCTGTTCGCGGCTCATGCGCGAGGTGCTCTGGAAGAAGCTCGCCAGCAGCGCCGGCAGGGCGAAGATGTGCAGCACGTTGTTGCGGTAATAGGTCATCAGGACGGCGTTCTGCTCGTCCAGATACAGAATCTTGCCCAGCGCATCGTTCTGCTCGGACAGCAGATCCATGTCCTTCACATGCTCGATCAACGCGCGGCCATCGCCTTCCGGCAAGGTGGTGTGCGGCGAATACGGAACCTTGCGCAGCAGCGCCAGATACAGATCCAGCACCCGCGCCATGGCCCGATCATCCAGTGCCAGGCGGGTGGTCGACAGCAGCGCCAGCGCCACCAGGTTGACCGGGTTGATCGCCGCCGCTTCGTTCAGGTGCTGCGCGACTTTTTCGCCGAGGCGGTTGGTAGTTTCGTTGAGCCACGCCGGTTTGAACTGCGGGCCCAGTTCCTGCTGGCGCCAGCCTGGTTGTTCACTGTCGAGGAATTCCGCCAGTTTGATCGGCTCGCCGAAGTTCACCGCCACCTGGCCGAAGCGCTGCTTGAGCGCGCCGATGACTTTGAAGATGTCGAAGATCGATTCTTTCTTCTTGCTCGCGCCGCGCAGTTCGCCGAGGTAGGTGCGGCCTTCGAGCACGCGCTCATAACCGATGTACACCGGCACGAACACGATCGGCATCCGCGACGAACGCAGGAAACTGCGCATGGTGATTGCGAGCATCCCGGTTTTCGGTTGCAGCATGCGCCCGGTACGCGAGCGCCCGCCTTCGACGAAGTACTCGACCGGGAAACCTTTGGTGAACAGGGTGTGCAGGTATTCGTTGAACACCGAGGTGTACAGCGGATTGCCCTTGAACGTGCGGCGCATGAAAAACGCCCCGCCACGGCGCAGCAGACTGCCGATCACCGGCATGTTCAGGTTGATTCCGGCGGCGATGTGCGGCGGGGTCAGGCCGTTGCGGAACAGCAGGTACGACAGCAGCAGGTAGTCGATATGGCTGCGATGGCACGGCACGTAGATCACTTCGTGACCCTGGGCGACCTTCTGCACGCCTTCGATGTGGTTGACCTTGATCCCGTCGTAGATCTTGTTCCAGAACCAGCTCAGTACCACTTCCAGAAAACGGATCGCGGTGTAGGTGTAGTCCGAGGCGATCTCGTTGCCATAGCGCAGGGCCTGGGCCTTGGCTTTTTCCGGGGAGATGTTTTCGCGCTCGGCTTCGTCGAGGATCGCTTGCTTGACCAGCGGCTGGTTGAGCAGGCCTTTGACCAGGTTGCGGCGGTGGGAAATGTCCGGGCCGATCACCGCAGCTTTCAGGTTGCGGAAGTGCACCCGCAGGATCCGCTGGGCCATGCGCACGGTGCGTTCGTGGCCCTTGTTGTGTTCGATCAGTTCGCGCAGGTGGATCGGTGCGGAGAATTGCACGCGGGTCTTGCGCCCCAGAATCATGATGCTCAGCAGCCGGCGCAGGCGTCCGGTGACGGCCCAGCTGTCGGCGAACAGTAGTTTCCATGGGCTGTTCTCGCTGTCCGGCGACTGGCCCCAGAACACGCTGACCGGAATGATCTGTGCATCTTCGGCAGCGTTCTGGCTCAGGGCGCTGACCAGGCGGGTCAGGGTCGGCGGCGCGCCGCGCTTGTCCTGGCGGCCGAGCCAGTCCGGGTCCGGCGTCAGGTAGAAGAACGCCGCCGGTTCGATCAGCGAACCCACGGACACCGGCAGCACCGGGCGCGGCAGACCGGCCTTGGTGCACTCGGTGTCGACCACCGCCAGATCAGTCAGCGATGGGTTTTGCAGGACGTAGAACACCGGACGACTGCGGTCTAGGTTGAGGGTGAACGACGACTGGTTGATCGTCTCGGAGCGAACCCAGAGATACAACAGTCGGCGCAAGGTGCCAAACACAAGACGGCGGAACGGGGAACGGGTCATACGGCTTCTGCGTGAGTGGATAAACCGAGCGTTTGCTCGGGAGGGCGACAGTTTGCCGGATTACTCGAAAATCGGCAAAAAAGCGGCGAAGTAATCTCCTGTTGAGAGTTTTGCCGCCTGTCATATACTCGGCGATCTGTCGCCGGGGCCCTTTTATGGACGTCGGACGCAGGCTGACGTTCCGCAAAGGCTTTCCTGCGAAAAGCCTGTTCAATAATAAAAAAGGAGTATGAACAGATGGCAACACGTGAAACCGGCAACGTGAAGTGGTTCAACGACGCCAAGGGCTACGGCTTCATTCAGCGCGAAGACGGGGTGGACGTGTTCGTGCACTACCGTGCGATTCGCGGCGAAGGCCACCGTTCGCTGACCGAGGGTCAGCAGGTTGAATACGCGGTGGTGGAAGGGCAGAAGGGGTTGCAGGCTGAAGATGTTGTAGGTCTGTAAGCCAACTTCGAGCTGATCGTTCCCACGCGCAGCGTGGGAACGATCAAGCGATCAGCGTCAGGCAGTTTTCCAGGTGATCTCTTCTTCACCATCGGCGCTGATCCGGATCCAGCGATCCGCCGTCTCCTCACCTTCTTCCTCGACCCACGTCCCCGGCGCGCAGCGCACTTCGACGTTCAGCGCGGCAAAGGCTGCGCGGGCGCAGGCGATGTCGTCGTCCCAAGGGGTCGCATCGCTTTCCAGGTACAGGCTGTTCCACTTGCCTACGGCTTTCGGCAGCCAGGTCACCGGGATGTTGCCGGCCTTGCACTTCCAGGTCTGGCCTTTCTGTACCCAGTCGCTGCACGGGCCGAGGGCGGCGCCCAGCCAGGCGGAAATGGCCTTGTGGTCGACGTCGGCGTCTTTCAGGTAAATCTCGATGTCCGGTTGGCGCATGGATATCCTCACTGCGGGTCTGAAAAATCCATTCGCGGATTTAGCCGGCCCCGGGCACTCGCCCGAGTCCAAAAGTTATTGAAGAACGAAATAATCGTAGCGCATCGAGACAGTGGTCACGAACGGCTCGGCCTGTTCGATGACCGCCGCGCGGCGCTCGGCACTGGCGCGCCAGCCGTGGGGTGTCATCGCCAGCAGGTTGGCGCGATCCTCGGGCTTGTCCAGCGTCAGTTTGAATTCCAGGGTTTCACTGTGCGCCAGCGCCATGCCTTCCGGCACCAAGGCCAAGTGCTTGTCGTCGGTATATTCGCGCACTTCGTCGTACAGGCGTTCGCGCAGTTCCATCAGGTGGCCGCTGGTCGGGCCGACTTTCATCAGACCGCCGCCAACGCTGAGCAGGCGCTTGGCTTCTTCCCAGTCCAGCGGACTGAAAACGCTGGCCAGAAACTGGCAACTGCCGGAGGCCAGTGGCACCCGGGCCATGCTCGCAATCAACCAGGTCAGCGCCGGATTGCGTTTGCAGGCGCGTTTGACCGCTTCCTTCGAGATGTCCAGCGCGTAGCCGTCAGCGTTCGGCAATGCTTCGGCGATCTGCGCGGTGTAGTAACCCTCGCCACAGCCGATATCGATCCAGCGCGCCGGCGCATAACCCGCCGCCAGCTCCGCCAGGCGCTTGGCCACCGGCGCGTAATGCCCGGCGTTCAGAAAGTCGCGGCGGGCCTCGACCATCGCCTGGTTGTCGCCGGGATCGCGGCTGTTCTTGTGCTGCACCGGCAGCAGGTTCAGATAACCCTGGCGCGCGCGGTCAAAGCGGTGGCCGGCAGGGCAGATCACGCCGTTTTCCACCGCGTTCAGCGGTTCACTGCAGATCGGGCACGCGAGCATCAGGCGAGCAACTTGATCAGGGTCTGGTAGTAGATTTCGGTCAGCACGTCGAGATCGGCCGCCAGTACGCGCTCGTTGACCTGGTGGATGGTCGCGTTGACCGGGCCCAGTTCAACAACCTGCGTGCCCATGGTCGCGATGAAACGACCGTCGGAGGTGCCGCCGCTGGTGGATGCCTTGGTCTCGCGGCCGGTGATGTCCTTGATGCTCGAAGACACCGCGTCGAGCAGTGCGCCCGGCTCGGTGAGGAACGGCAGACCGGACAGCGCCCAGTCGATGTGCCAGTCCAGGCCATGTTTGTCGAGAATATCGGCGACGCGCTTTTGCAGGCCTTCCACGGTGGATTCGGTGGAGAAACGGAAGTTGAACACCGCCACCAGATCACCCGGAATCACGTTGGTCGCGCCGGTGCCGGAATTGACGTTGGAAATCTGGAAACTGGTCGGCGGGAAGAAATCGTTGCCATGATCCCAATGCTCGGCGGCCAGTTCGGCCAGAGCCGGGGCGGCGAGGTGGATCGGGTTCTTCGCCAGGTGCGGATAGGCCACGTGGCCCTGCACGCCGCGCACGGTCAGTTTGGCGCCGAGGGAGCCGCGACGACCGTTCTTCACCACATCGCCCACCAAAGTGGTGCTCGACGGTTCGCCGACGATGCACCAGTCCAGACGCTCGTTACGGGCGGCCAGACGCTCGACCACGGCCTTGGTGCCGTGATGCGCCGGGCCTTCTTCGTCGCTGGTGATCAGGAACGCGACCTTGCCCTTGTGATCCGGGTAGTCGGCGACAAAACGCTCGGCTGCCACAGTCATCGAGGCCAGGCTGCCTTTCATGTCCGCCGCCCCACGGCCGCAGAGCATGCCGTGCTCGTCGATCACCGCGTTGAACGGGTCGATCTGCCAGGCAGTCACCGGGCCGGTCGGCACCACGTCGGTGTGGCCGGCGAAGCACAGCACCGGGCCGTCGCCTTTGCCGTGAGTCGCCCAGAAGTTATCCACATCTTCGATGCGCATCGGTTCCAGCTGGAAACCGGCATCGCCCAGGCGCTGCATCATCTGCTTCTGGCAATCGGCGTCGACCGGCGTCACGGACGGACGGCGGATCAGGTCGATGGCGAGTTGGAGGGTCGGCGAAAGGTCGGCGTGGGCCGTCATGGAAAACTCCGAAAGCTGGGGGGGCAAGGCGCGCAAAATGGCGGTTATCTTAAAGCAAAACGGCGACCATTGGCCGCCGTTTAGTGCATCGGTGAGGATTTAGACCACTGGTGCCGGTTCAGGCGCAGCCGCAGGTTTTGGCAGCGACGACAGGAACGCCATGATCAGCGCCGCTACATACGGCAGCGATTGCACCAGCAGCATGGCCACCCAGAAGCGCATGTCGTTGCTCGGAATGCCCTGCACCAGGAAGATCCCCAGCGCCGCGCCCCACAACAGCAGCATGATGAACAGCTCTTCCCGGGCCTCGGAAATCGCCACCCAGAAGCCATGGTTGTCGGCGTTTTTCGGGGTGCGGAAGAACGGAATGCTGCTGGTGAAGAAGCCGTACAGCACCGCTTTGGCGATGGTGTGCGACAACGCCAGACCGGCCAGTGCCGCGCAGAACGCATCCTTGAGGTTCACGCCCACGGCGCGACGGTAGAGGAAGATGATCTTGCCGACCTTGAACACGAACAGCGCCAACGGCGGGATCGCGAAAATCAGCAGCGGTGGGTCGACCCGTTGCGGCACGATGATCATCGCCGCCGACCACAACAGCGCGCCGACGGTGAAGAAGATGTTCATGCCGTCCGCCACCCACGGCAGCCAGCCCGCGAGGAAGTGGTAACGCTGGCCGCGCGTCAGCTCGGTGTCCTTGCCGCGCAGCAGGCTGCGGGTGTGGCGCTTGATGATCTGGATCGCACCGTAGGCCCAGCGGAAACGCTGCTTTTTGAAGTCGATGAAGGTGTCCGGCATCAGACCCTTGCCATAACTGTCGTGGTAATACGCCGCCGACAGGCCTTTCTCGAATACCCGCAGACCAAGCTCGGCGTCTTCACAGATGCACCAGTCGGCCCAGCCCAGTTCTTCCAGAACCGAGCGACGGGTCATGGTCATGGTGCCGTGCTGGATGATCGCGTCGCGGTCGTTGCGGGTGACCATGCCGATGTGGAAGAAGCCTTTGTATTCGGCGTAGCAGAGCTTCTTGAAGGTGCTTTCGTTCTGGTCGCGGTAATCCTGCGGCGACTGCACCACGGCGATTTTCGGGTCGGCGAAGTGCGGCACCATGTGCTTGAGCCAGTTCGGGTGCACGCAGTAGTCGGAGTCGATCACTGCGATCACTTCGGCGTCCTTGGCGGTGTGCGGGATCAGGTAGTTCAGCGCACCGCCCTTGAAACCGGCCAGGGGCGAGACGTGGAAGAACTTGAAGCGCGGGCCGAGCGTTTCGCAATAGTCGCGCACCGGTTCCCAGACCGCCGGGTCCTTGGTGTTGTTGTCGATGATCAGGACTTCGAAGTCCGGATAGTCGAGGTTGGCCAGGGCGTTGAGGGTCTGTTTGACCATCTCCGGCGGCTCGTTGTAGCAGGGCACGTGGATCGAGACTTTCGGGCGGTAGTCGGAGTCGCCGACCACCGGCAGGAATTCACGCCGGCGTTTGTGAATCCACACCGCCTCGGCCAGTTCGTGGGCCTCGGTCAGCAGCACGATGAACACCCCGAGCGCACCGAGCGCGAGCAGGAAGCCCACCGTCAGGCTGAACCACGTGCTGTATTGCTGGCTGTAGTCGTAACCGATCCACACCAGCACCGAACCGCAGAGGAACGCGATAAAGGTCAGGAAGGTACGGCCGCGCTGACGCAGGGCCGAGCCGTCGATCATCAGCAGGGTCAGCGACAACAGCGCCAGCACCACCGAACCGATGGCCAGCACGCGCCATTGCGGGATCGCCACCACCGGGCCTTCGAAGTTGAATTTCTGCTGGCGCGCGGCGTTGAACACGCCCCAGTAAGCGCCGACCGAACCTTCGTCGCTGGCCTTCCATGGCTGGTCGAACGCTTCGATCACGAAGTAGTTGAAGCCCTGGCGGTTGAGTTTGTTGACCAGCGTGCGCAGGTAGATCGCCTGATCCGCCGGCGACGCATCGGCGCCACCGCGCATGCGGCCGTTGCTCGGCCAGCCCACTTCGGACAGCAGCAGCGGCTTTTTCGGGAACATCTTTTTCAGGTCGCGAGCGCGGTCGAAAACGAACTGCCCGGCCTTGTCCACCGGAATGAATTCCCAGTAAGGCAGCACGTGCGCGGCGATCAGGTCGACGTGCTTGGCCAGTTCCGGGTGCTCTTCCCAGACGTGCCACTGTTCGGAGGTGGTCACCGGCACTTTGACTGCCGCGCGCACGCGGTCGAGCAACACGCTGAGTTCCTGGGCAGTGATTTCCTTGCGGAAGATCGCTTCGTTACCGACCACTACGCGAACTACGCTGCGCGAGGTGTTGGCCAGTTCGATGGCGCGGGTGATTTCCCGCTCGTTGCGTTCCTGGTCGGGGCTGATCCAGATCCCCAGGGTCACGCGAAGGCCGAATTCTTCCGCCAGTTTCGGGATGTCCTGCAGGGAGCCGTCGACCGAGTAGATGCGGATGTTGTCCGTCAGCTTGCTCATGATCTCCAGGTCGCGGCGCATTTCATCGTCGGACGGATACTGATCCTTCTGTGGGAACTGTCCTTGCTGGAATGGTGAATAGGAGAAACCGGAGATCTGCTCCGGCCAGTTCGGCGCGGAGACGGGGCGATTGATCAGCGCCCAGAAACCGGTGAACAGGGCGGCGATTGCCAGAACCACCACCAGGTTGAGTCCAAATTTACGCGATGACATAGCTGTGTCGGGTTCCAAAGGCTGTGGAACGAAGGGTCGGCTGGTTGACGCCAAGAGGGCGCGCATCCTACACCGGCAGTTCGCCTAGTCCTACAAGAGACAGGGAAATGCCGGACGTTGGGCAATCCAACCTGACTTAAGTTCTTTCGTTTCAGCGTGTAAGACAAATCTTTGTTACGTGCAGCTTTAATTAAAGCAGGCGCATTCGCCGTTCATAGCGCAAAGATGCTCTTGGCCGCCGACGGCCCTATAATGCGCGCCGGTTTTCAGGGTAATGGTCATGAGTACAGAAGATCCGCGGTTTGCAGGCATCGCCCGTTTGTATGGCATCGAGGGCCTCGAGCGCCTGCGTGCAGCCCACGTGGCGATTGTCGGCGTTGGCGGCGTCGGTTCCTGGGCGGCGGAAGCCATGGCCCGTTGCGGGGTGGGCGAAATTTCGCTGTTCGACCTCGACGACGTCTGCGTCAGCAACGCCAACCGCCAGTTGCACGCGCTGGACAGCACGGTCGGCAAGCCCAAGGTCGAGGTGATGGCCGAGCGTCTGCGCGGGATCAACCCTGACTGCACGGTGCACGCCGTGGCGGATTTCGTCACCCGCGACACCATGGCCGAATACATCACGCCGAACATCGATTGCGTGATCGACTGCATCGACGCCGTCAACGCAAAAGCCGCGCTGATCGCCTGGTGCAAACGGCGCAAGATCCAGATCATCACCACCGGCGGGGCGGGCGGGCAGATCGATCCGACGCTGATTCAGGTCTGCGACCTCAACCGTACGTTCAATGATCCTCTGGCCTCGAAAGTGCGCTCCACGCTGCGTCGTGACTATGGTTTCTCGCGCACTGTGACTCGCCATTACAGCGTGCCGTGCGTGTTCTCCACCGAACAGCTGCGCTATCCGAAACCGGACGGCAGCATTTGCCTGCAGAAGAGTTTTGTCGGTGATGGCGTGAAGCTGGACTGCGCCGGCGGGTTTGGCGCGGTGATGATGGTGACGGCGACGTTCGGCATGGTCGCGGCGACCAAGGCTGTAGACAAGATTGTGGCGGGTGTTCGGCGCCCGGCGGATCGGGTCAAGCCTCAGGCCTGAAGCATAGGGCTGCGCAGCAGCCCTTTACTGCGCCAGCTCGTTCATCCGCTGCAGAACGGCATTCAAGCCATTGCTGCGCGACGGCGACAACTGCCGCGACAGTCCCAACTGATTGAACCAGTCCGGCAGATCCACCTGCTGCAGCTCCCTCGCGGTCAAGCCGTTGACCCGCAACAGCAGCAACGCCACCAACCCGCGAATCATCCGTGCATCGCTGCTCGCTGCGAATTGCCAGTGGCCGTCGCTCAACTCGCCAACCAGCCACACCTGGCTTTCACAGCCGTGCACCCGGTTGGCGTCGCACTTGTCCGCATCGCTCAACGGCGGCAGGCGATCACCGAACTGCATCAACAGCCGCGCCCGTTGTTCCCAACCGGCAGCGTTCTGAAACGTTTGCAGCGCCTCGGCGGCTTCTACCGGCAGGCTCATCGCAACAACTCCAACGCCTGATCCAGCGCCTCAAAGAACCGCTCCAGATCCTCGGAATCGTTGTACAGCGCCAGCGACACGCGGATGGCCCCGGCCAGTTCAAAGCGCTTGAGCAACGGCATCGCGCAGTGATGCCCGGCACGCACGGCGATGCCTTGCTCGGTCAGCAAATGCGCCAGATCGGCGTTGTGCACGCCTTCGACGACAAAACTGGCCAGCGCCAGTTGCGGCTTGCCCAGCAGACGGATGCCATTGCGGGCGGCGAGGCCTCGCAAAAGGTAATCGTGCAGCGCGGCTTCGTGGGCGGACACGGCGTCCTGATCCAGACCGGCCAGGTAGTCGAGGGTCGCACCCAGGCCGATCACGCTGGCAATCGGTGGCGTTCCGGCCTCGAAGCCCAGTGGCGCCGGACGAAAACGAGCGTCGTGATAATTGGCTTCCAGCACCATCTCGCCACCAAATTGCCACGGGCGCAGTTGCTCAAGCGCTGCGTTGCACCCGAACAGCACGCCGAGGCCATCGGGGCCGTACAGCTTGTGGCTGGAAAACACGTAAAAGTCGCAACCCAGCGCCTGCACGTCATGCCGGCCGTGGACCACGCCTTGAGCGCCATCGACCACGGTCAGCGCGTTGTGTGCTTTGGCCATCGCCAACAATGCCGGCAACGGTTGCCAGGCACCAAGCACGTTGGACAACTGACTGACCGCCAGCAAGCGAGTGCGCGGGCCGATCAGGTGAACGGCGGCGGCGAGGTCGATCACGCCGTCATCGTCCAGCGGCAGGATCACCAGTTTGAGTTCGCGACGTTGTGCCAGTTGCTGCCAAGGCAGCAGGTTGGCGTGATGCTCCAGGGCGCTGATGACAATTTCATCGCCCGGATGGAGAAGATGTTCCAGGCCGTAAGCCAGGAGATTCAGCGCACTGGTGGCGCCGTGGGTGAAGATGATCTGCCCGCTGTCACCGGCATTCAGCCACTGGGCAACCTTCAGGCGGCTGTCCTCGAACGCCTGCGTGGCATGGGCGCCGGGCAAGTGCTGGGCACGATGCACGTTGGCTGCGCCGTTGGCGTAGTAATGCGCCAGCGCGTCGAGCAAGGCCTGGGGTTTTTGCGTGGTGGCGGCGTTGTCCAGATAGGTCTGGTCTTGCCGTTGCAGGGCGGCGATGGCCGGGAAATCGGCGCGCCAGGGGGAGGGAATCATCACGGTTTCAAGCCCTGGTGAAGATGGGCGGGTTAACGCCGAACCCTGTGGGAGCGGGCTTGCCCGCGATGACGATCGGTCGAACGCCATCGCAAACAGGCTGGCTCCCTCAGGTGAGCTTCTGGCGCTTAGTTGTGAGCGTGCAGTGCTTCGTTCAGTTCGATCGCCGATTTGTGGGTTTTGCATTCCACGGCACCGGTTTCCGAATTGCGACGGAACAGCAGGTCGGTCTGACCGGCCAGTTCACGGGCCTTGACCACTTTGACCAGATTGTTGTTCTCGTCCAGCAGTGCGACTTTGGTGCCGGCGGTCACGTACAGGCCCGACTCGACGGTGTTGCGGTCGCCCAACGGGATACCGATACCGGCGTTGGCGCCGATCAGGCAGCCTTCGCCGACCTTGATCACGATGTTGCCGCCGCCCGACAGGGTGCCCATGGTCGAGCAGCCGCCGCCCAGGTCCGAGCCCTTGCCGACGAATACGCCAGCGGAAACGCGGCCTTCGATCATGCCCGGGCCTTCGGTGCCGGCGTTGAAGTTGATGAAGCCTTCGTGCATCACGGTGGTGCCTTCGCCCACGTAGGCGCCCAGACGCAGACGCGCGGCGTCAGCGATACGCACGCCGGCCGGTACCACGTAGTCGGTCATTTTCGGGAATTTGTCCACCGAGAACACTTCCAGCAGTTCGCCACGCAGACGGGCTTCGAGTTGCAGCTCGGCCAGTTCGCTCAGGTCGATGGCGCCCTGGCTGGTCCATGCCACGTTTGGCAGCAGCGGGAAGATCCCGGCCAGGCTCACGCCGTGCGGCTTGACCAGACGATGGGACAGCAAGTGCAGCTTCAGATAAGCCTCAGGAGTCGAGGTCAACTGAGCGTCTTCGGCCAGCAGGGTGGCGACCAGTGGCTTGTGGCTTTCAGCCAGACGGGTCAGCAGTTTGCCTTGTACCGCGTCGATGCCTTTCACGGCTTCAGCCAGTTGGGCGGCTTGTGCAGTAGTGAAGGTGATGGCCTGGTTGCCTTCGGTGTAGCCGAGGATCGGGGCAACAGCGGCGACCAGTTCAGCCGAAGGATTGAGCAGCGGCTGGGCGTAGAACACTTCCAGCCATGCGCCTTGACGGTTCTGGGTGCCGACGCCGAAGGCGATACTGAACAGGGAGTTGGACATGTGAATACCTCTACAAAATGTGACGGGCTGCTTACTTGAGGGCGGCCGCGTAGATGTCTGGCTTGAAGCCAATCAGGGTTCGGTCACCGAGATCGAGCACCGGGCGCTTGATCATCGAGGGTTGAGCGAGCATCAGTTCGATGGCTTTCGACTGGTCGAGATCGGCTTTGCGTTCGTCGTCGAGTTTGCGAAAGGTCGTGCCTGCGCGGTTCAACACCGTTTGCCAGCCATGTTCGTCGCACCATTGGGTCAGGTGCTCGCGGTCAATGCCGGCGGTCTTGTAATCGTGGAAGTCATAGCTGACAGCGTGTTCATCGAGCCAGGTGCGCGCCTTTTTCATGGTGTCGCAGGCTTTGATGCCGAAAAGGTGCAACGTTTTGCTTGAAACGGTCAAGGAATTGCCCCCTTTACAGGTGCTGGAAAAAAATGGTGTCGGATTATGCCATGACCAGACGGTTTCGCGGCGCCGAGGTTGCTTTTGCTGAGCGGGCTGCGACATAGGTGCAACGGTCACGCACAGCCTAAGCGGCTAATATGGCAGTTCAACGCTGTCGATTGTCCGGGATTTCCGCTTTATGCAAACTGCTTATACCGTCCTGATCCTGCTGATGCTGGTCAGTGTCTCGCGCCTGGTGGGACGGGTGATTCCGCTGCCGCTGCCACTGGTGCAGATTGCCGCCGGTGCCTTGCTGGCCTGGCCGACTCTCGGCCTGCACGTGGCCCTCGATCCCGAACTGTTCCTGTTTCTGTTCCTGCCGCCGCTGCTGTTTTCCGATGGCTGGCGCATGCCCAAGCGCGAATTGTGGCGCCTGCGCGGGCCGGTGCTGACGCTGGCGGTGGGTTTGGTGCTGTTTACCGTGGTCGGTGCCGGCTACTTCATTCACTGGCTGCTGCCGACGATTCCTTTGCCGGTGGCCTTTGCGCTGGCGGCGGTGCTGTCGCCGACGGATGCTGTTGCAGTCTCGGCCATCTCACAGAACCGCCTGCCGACGCCGTTGATGCACATGTTGCAGGGCGAGGCGTTGATGAACGACGCCTCGGGTCTGGTGACGTTCAAGTTCGCGCTGGTCGCGGCGGTGACCGGTGCGTTTTCCCTGGCCAATGCCAGCCTGACCTTCGTGCTGGTGGCCGTCGGCGGGCTGGCGGTCGGCGTGGCGCTGAGCTGGCTGGTCGGAAGGTTGCGCGCCTGGATGATTGCCCGGGGCTGGGACGATCCGGCGACCCACGTGGTGTTCATGTTGCTGCTGCCATTCGCCGCTTACGTGCTGGCCGAGCGGCTTGGCGCGTCGGGCATTCTTTCGGCAGTGGCGGCGGGGATGATGCAGAGCTGGCTCGATCTGCTGCCGCGCCAGACCAGCACCCGGTTGCTCAACCGCAGCGTCTGGTCGTTGCTGGAGTTTGCCTTCAACGGTTTGATCTTCCTGCTGCTCGGCCTGCAACTTCCGGACATCGTTAAAGCGGTGGTCAGCCACGAGACATCGTTATGGCCGACCCTGTTCTATCGCTGTCTCGATGTGGTGGCGATTTTTCTGGCGCTGGTGTTGTTGCGCTTCATCTGGGTGCAGAGCATCTGGCGGCTGTCGGTGCTGCTGCGTCGCTTGCGCGGCAAGGGTGATCTGACGCAGGTGCCGACCGCCCGTTCCTGCTGGCTGCTGACCGTCGGCGGCGTGCGCGGTGCGGTGACCCTGGCGGGCGTGATGTCGGTGCCAATGCTGATGGGGAGCGAGGCGTTCCCCGAGCGCGATCTGCTGATCTTCATCGCCGCCGGGGTGATTCTGTTATCGCTGGTGGCGGCCTGTATTGCGCTGCCGTTGCTGTTGCGCGGTATCGAAAAAAGTCCGGACGACAAGCGTCGTCAGGAAGTGCGCGACGCCTGGCGCAAGACGGCGGAAGCGGCGATCCATGCGCTGGAAACCGAAGAGGTCAACCCGCAGGACGCCGCGCAAGCCGCGCTGGCAGCGGAGCTCAAGGCGCGGATCATGTCCGAGTATCGCCATCAACTGGAGGTCTTCAACGATTCGGCCGAAGCCCAGGCGCTGGCGTTCCAGATGGATCTGCTCGAACGCCGCTTGCGCCTCAAGGCACTGCGCGCGCAACGCCTTGAGTTATACAGCCTCAGTCGTCAGCACCAGATTGGCGATGACGTTCTGCGTGAAGTGTTGGGCGAACTGGACTTGAGTGAGGCGAATCTGGGGTCGGTCAAATAATGGCGTCACGTTGGTCCGAATGGGTTACTCCGCTTGTTCAGCAGGGTAGGGGTAGGCTTTCGACATGAACGTCTTGTCCTTTTCACTGAGCTCCAGATTCAGATCAATCTTGAAGTCGCCGTGAGTCCAGTCCTGACGCACGGCGTAGTGCATGATCGATTTCGGATCGTAGGGTGAATAGTCGAAATCGCTGGCATCGAGCAGGTTGAAGTAGCGTTCATCGACAGACCGGCGGGCGTAATCGTCTTCGTCGGCGTTTTCTTTGACCCAGTGCGCGGCATAGACCGCTGCCTTGTTCCAGGGGATGTTCGATTCCGGATGCAGGTGCTCATGCTCGGCCCCCAGCGCATGCCCGAACTCGTGCATGACGTTGGCGGCGAAAAACGCCGGTGCCTGCAGATCCGGCGACAGCCTCATGGTCGGGCCGTCCTCGATCAGCAGTGCGTGGGTGCCAATCATCGACCAGTAAATCCCGGGCTCGCTGCTGATTCGGATATCTCCCGATTCACCCTCGACGAAATCAAAGTTCAAATTGATGTACGACAGCCATTCGCTGGCAGCAGCCTTGACCGCGTCCTTGAACGGCTGGTCGCCGTTTAAGAAGGCAATGCGTAATGTTTGACCCGGTGTCCAGAAGTGAGCCGGTTTGCCAATTGCACGTTTTTTACGACGGGGGGCGGTGAAAGTCGGATTCATGTTCAAATGTCCTTGCTTGTAGAATTGATAGTTGAATTTCCCGGAGCTCGATGGGTTCGGGTGGTGTTGAAGTTAGTGGTAGATGTTGGTTTGTGAAAGTTGTTTGATGTAAGGTTGTGTGTTTTCAATTCAAGTTTGCCAGGCGTTGCACCTGGCAAACTTTTTAGTTTGAAATGTCCGAATTATTTTGGATAAAGCAGCTTCATCAATTGTTTGTCTTTTTTACTGATCTTGCGGTTTGTCGGTACTTCCCAGTTGCCGATGGTCAAATCGTTCGATACAGGATGATGCATGATCGATCGCCTGTCGTAGTTCGTATAAATCGCATCCAGCGTATCGAAGGTCGCGAACAGGTTGCGGTCGACCTGTTCGTGAGTCAGCGGATTCATTTCCCGATTCCGGTAAAACTCGTAAACCTTGGGTTTGTCCCACGGAATATTGGCTTGAGGGTGCTGATGTTCATGCAGGGCGCCCAGTGCATGGCCGAACTCGTGGATCACGATGGTCTCGAAATCGGGATGCTCTGGTTTGACGCCCAGATTCATCGTTGGATGGTCGGGATGTATCAACAGGGCATCGGTACCCAGCATTGAACTGTTGTCATTGTTTCGGGTTGCGATGCGAATATCGCCTTTCAGATCTTCGACGAATTCGAATGTCAGGTTGATATAAGCCAGCCATTTACGAGCCGCGTTGATAATCCTTGTCTTATGATCGGCGTCGGGTGCGTCCATGAAAGCAATTTTCAATGTTCGGCCATTTGCCCAGAGTTTCGAATAGTTGACCACAGAGCGTTTGCGGCGAGAGCCTGCTGTGCTTTGGGTGCCGGCATTCGCCGGGTTCTCGTTGATGGCGGCGATGTAAGCCGCCTGGTTGTCAGGCCATTGAATCAGTTGGCAATCCAGAAGTTCTTTCATTATTTACTTCTTCCATGAAGTTGCAGATTGATTTTGGGTGATGCGCAGAATGACGCGACTCAAGACTAACGTCGGGCCAGCGTAAAGGTGGGGTAGAAAAAGCGGGGGAAGTGTTACGTCATGTTTGATCGCCCGTGCCGGATTGCCCGGCACGGGCGTGAGCGATTACTTATGGCGCAAGACGAAATCGCGAATGCGCTCGGCCGCTTCCACGCACTCCGCCAAGGGGGCTACCAGCGCCATGCGCACGCGCCCGGCGCCCGGATTGACGCCATCGACGTCCCGCGACAGATACGAACCCGGCACCACAGTCACGTGCTCTTCAGCAAACAGATCCCGGCAGAACGCGGCATCGTCACCTTGCACATTCGGCCACAGGTAGAAGCTGCCATCCGGACGCTGCACATCCATCACCGGGCTGAGGATCGCCAGCACGGCATCGAATTTTTCGCGGTACAGCGCACGGTTGGCGCGAACATGCACTTCGTCATTCCATGCGGCGACGCTGGCCAGTTGGGTTTGAACCGGCATCGCGCAGCCGTGGTAGGTGCGGTACAGCAGGAAGCCCTTGAGGATGTCGGCATCGCCGGCGACAAAACCGGAGCGCAGGCCCGGCAGGTTCGAGCGCTTGGACAGGCTGTGGAACACCACGCAACGCTTGAAGTCCTTGCGACCCAGATCGGCGCAGGCGCTGAGCAGGCCCGGCGGCGGGGTCTGTTCGTCGAAGTACAGCTCGCTGTAGCACTCGTCGGCGGCGATCACGAAGTCGTATTCGTCGGCCAGGGCAATGAGCTTTTTCAGCACGTCGACCGGAATCAGCGCGCCGGTCGGGTTGCCCGGCGAGCACAGGAACAGGATCTGGCAGCGCTTCCAGATGTCAGGCGATACCGCGTCGAAGTCCGGGTTGAAGCCGTTCTCGTCCAGGCATGGCAGGTAGTGCGGCTTGGCGCCGGCGAGAAACGCCGCGCCTTCGTAGATCTGATAGAACGGATTCGGGCTGACCACCAGCGCGTCGTCGCCACGATTGACCACGGTCTGGGTGAAAGCGAACAGCGCTTCACGGGTGCCGTTGACCGGCAGCACGTTGCGCGCCGGGTCGATCCAGCCGCTCGGCACGTTGAAACGACGTTCGCACCAAGCCGCGATGGCTTCGCGCAGGGCCGGGATGCCGAGGGTGGTCGGGTACACCGCCATCTGCTCCAAATTGTTCGCCAGCGCCTCGGCGACAAAGCTTGGCGAGCGATGCTTCGGTTCGCCAATGGACAGCGCGATCGGGCGCTTGTCCGGGTTTGGCGTGACGCTGCCGAGCAGGGCGCGGAGCTTTTCGAACGGGTAGGGCTGAAGCTGGGACAGAGCGTTGTTCATCGGTGCGGGATCTCGTGCAAAGCGGTTGAATCCGGGCGCGCAATCAAATGCTGATGCGCGACAGTTTGATATCGGGTTCCTGATTGACGCTCAGCTGTTCGACGATGGCATCCTGCAAACGGCTGCACAGCAGCGGGTCGGACAGCGGTTGATTGTGGGCGTCGGTGATGAAGAACACGTCTTCCACCCGCTCGCCCAGGGTGGCGATCTTGGCGTTCTGCAGCGACAGGTCGAATTCGAGGAAAATCCCGCCGACCCGTGCCAGCAGGCCCGGGCGATCGGGTGCCGTGAGTTCCAGCACCGTCACCGGGCGCTGGGCATCGTTGTGGATCGTCACCTGCGGGGCGAATGCGAAATGCTTGAGCTGGCGCGGCACTCGACGCTGGATGATCGTCGGGTAGTCGGCCGGGTTGCGCAGGGCTTCGGTCAGGCCGTCGCGAATCTGCTTGACCCGGACCGGATTGTCGCCGATCGAGTCGCCATCGGTGTCGAGCACGATGTAGGTATCGAGGGTGAACTGGCTGCTGGATGTGATGACCCGGGCGTCGTGAATGTTCAGGTTGAGCTGGTCCATCGCGGCCACGGTCACGGCGAAGAAGTCGTGTTGGTCCGGCGCATAGATGAAGATCTGCGTGCCGCCCTCGAATTCGCGCTGGGTGGTTTCCTTGATCAGCACCAGCGGACCGCCGTCTGCCGGTTGCTGAAGGATCGCGTCGGTGTGCCAGGCCACGTCGCCGGCGGTGTGGCGCAGGAAGTAGTCATCGCCCAGTTGCGCCCACAATTGCTCGACGTCATCCGGATCGGTGCCGCCGCGTACCAGTATGTCCAGCGCTGCGCTCTGGGTCTGGCGGATCTGCTCTTCGCGATCCACCGGATTCTCCAGGCCACGGCGCAGGGCACGCTTGGTTTCGGTGTAGAGCTGGCGCAACAGGCTGGCACGCCACGAGTTCCAGAGGGTCGGGTTGGTCGCGTTGATGTCGGCCACGGTCAGGACGTACAGGTAGTCGAGACGGGTTTCGTCACCGACCGCCAGGGCGAAGTCATGGATCACCTGCGGGTCGGACAAATCCTTGCGCTGGGCGGTGGTCGACATCACCAGGTGGTTCTGCACCAGCCACACGATCAGGCGGCTGTCCCACACCGGCAGTTGGTGGCGCTGGCAGAACGCCTCGGCATCCACTGCGCCAATTTCCGAGTGATCGCCATGCCGGCCCTTGCCGATGTCGTGGTACAGGCCGGCCATATAAATGAGTTCAGGCTTCGGCAGTTTGGCCATGAGCTTGGCGGCCAGCGGGAATTTCTCCGACACCTGGGTGTACTGCAACTTGCGCAGGTGTTTGATCAGGTTCAGCGTGTGCGCATCGACCGTATAGATGTGGAACAGGTCGTGCTGCATCTGCCCGACGATGAAGCCGAACTCCGGCAGATAGCGCCCGAGAATGCCGTAACGGTTCATCCGCCGCAGGTTGCGGTGGATGCCGATCTTGCACTTGAACAGTTCGATGAACAGGCTGGTGTTGCGGATGTCGTTGCGGAAGTTGTCGTCGATCAGGTGACGGTTTTCCCGCAGCAGACGAATGGTGTCGGCGCGCACACCTTTGATTTCCGGTTGCTGGGCCATCAGCACGAAGATCTCGAGCATGGCGAACGGCGTGCGGCGGAATACGTTGTCGTTGCGAGCTTCGATGTAGCCGTCGTGCAGCTGGAAACGCGAGTTGATCGGCTGCGGTGGCGCTTCGTCTTCCGGGGCGAGGATGACTTCCTCGAAATGCTGGATGATCAGGTCGCTGAGCTGGGCGATGCTCATCACCACCCGGAAATACTGCTGCATGAAGTTTTCGACGGCCTGTTTGGCGTCGTCGCCTTCAAACCCCAGCAGCCCGGCAATGGTGCGCTGGTGATCGAACAGCAGGCGGTCCTCGGAGCGACCGGCCAGCATGTGCAGGGCGTAACGCACCTTCCAGAGGAATTCCTGGGAGGACGCGAGCAAGGCGTTTTCACTCTCGACCAGAAAGCCTTCGCCGGCCAGGGCGCGCAGGTTCAGGGTGCCGTACTGACGACGGGCTACCCACAGAATTGTCTGAATATCCCGTAGTCCGCCGGGCGAGCCTTTGACGTTGGGTTCCAGGTTGTATTCGGTGTCGTTGTACTTGTGGTGGCGAGCCTTCTGCTCGGCGCGCTTGGCCAGAAAGAAATCCTTGCTTGGCCACATGTGCGCAGTGCTGGTGACATCGAGCATGCGCTGGCGCAGGCGCTCGGGGCCGCAGATGGTGCGGCTTTCCATCAGGTTGGTGACCACCGTCAGGTCGGCGCGGGCCTCTTCGGCGCATTCGTCGACCGAGCGAACGCTCTGACCGACTTCCAGGCCGATATCCCACAGCAGCGTCAGAAAGCGCTCGATGGAATCGCGGAAGATTTCGTGGTCGGCGCTGTCCAGCAGGATCAGCAGATCGATGTCGGAGTAGGGGTGCAGCTCACCGCGACCGTAGCCGCCGACCGCGACCAGCGCGATGTCGGCGTCTTCGCTCCAGTCGAACTGGTCCCAGGCCTTTTGCAGGATGTTGTCGACGAACCACGCCCGGTCTTCGATCAGCCGGCGGATGTCGCGACCGGCCCGAAAACGTGCATCGAGCACTTCGCGGGCCTGGCGGATCGCCTTCTTGAACGCCGCGATGGGACTCGCTTTCAGGGCCAGTTCAGCCTGGAACTGGCCGCGGTCGAAGAGTTCGGGATCCACCTGCGGCATCGATTGGCTTTCCTTCTATAGGCTGGGAACGGTGTCTGGGTCAGGCCGAGATGCGCGGGATGGTGTCGTCGCTGCGCAGGGTGAAGATCTCGTAGCCGGTGTCGGTGACAAGCAAAGTGTGTTCCCACTGTGCTGACAGCTTGCGATCCTTGGTGATCGCGGTCCAGCCGTCGCCCAGTACTTTGGTGTCGGCCTTGCCCTGGTTGATCATCGGTTCGATGGTAAAGGTCATGCCGGCCTTCAGTTCCATGCCGGTGCCGGCGCGACCGTAGTGCAGGATTTGCGGTTCTTCGTGGAATACCTTGCCGATGCCATGGCCGCAGAACTCGCGCACCACCGAGAAGCCGTTCTTTTCCGCGTGCTTCTGGATGATTTCGCCGATGTCACCGAGGCGGCAGCCGGGTTTGACGATTTCGATCGCCTTGTACATGCACTCCTGGGTGACTTGCGACAGGCGCTCGGCCCAGACCGGCACGGTGCCGACGTGGAACATGCGGCTGGTGTCGCCGTGGTAGCCGTCCTTGATCACGGTGACGTCGATGTTCAGGGTGTCGCCGTTTTTCAGCGGCTTGTCGTTCGGGATGCCGTGGCAGACCACATGGTTGATCGAGGTACAGATCGACTTCGGGTAGCCCTTGTAGTTGAGCGGGGCAGGGATGGCTTTCTGCACGTCGACGATATAGTCGTGGCAGATCTGGTTCAGCTCATCGGTGGTCACGCCCGGTTTTACGTGTTCGGCAATCATTTCCAGCACATCGGCGGCCAGTTTGCCGGCGACACGCATGCCAGCGATGTCCTCGGGAGTTTTGAGGGTGACGGTCATACAGACTCTCTCTGCGCTCGGCGGCGCTTGCTGATACGAACAGGGGCGCAGCTGTTGATTTGGCGGCCCCGAAAAATGCGATTCTAACAGACCAAAGGCGCAAATCCGCGCCTGCGTGCATCGCTTCACTCTATACAATGCGGTGCATTGTCCCGATTCCAAGGGGCTGGCGCGCATGTCCCTGACGCGATTGCAGATTCCGGGTTCCGTTTGCGTCGTCCCTGTGGTATAAAATGCGCCGCTTTCCGGGGATAGCCCCGGGAGCATTAACCCACACACGTGTCGACACGATGGCCTGGGTGCCTTTGATCCTCGGATCAATGGTTGGTCATTGGGATACGTGGAGGCCCAACCCGACTTATCAAGGAACTATCATGTCCCAAGTCAACATGCGCGATATGCTGAAGGCCGGTGTGCACTTCGGTCACCAAACCCGTTACTGGAATCCGAAAATGGGCAAGTACATTTTCGGCGCGCGTAACAAGATTCACATCATCAACCTTGAAAAAACCCTGCCAATGTTCAACGAAGCTCTGACTTTCGTAGAGCGTCTGGCCCAGGGCAAAAACAAGATTCTGTTCGTCGGCACCAAGCGTTCCGCTGGCAAGATCGTTGCTGAAGAAGCAGCACGTTGCGGTTCGCCGTACGTCGATCACCGCTGGTTGGGCGGCATGCTGACCAACTTCAAGACCATCCGTGCTTCCATCAAGCGTCTGCGTGACCTTGAAGTACAAGCCGAAGACGGTACTTTCGCCAAGCTGACCAAGAAAGAAGCGCTGATGCGCACTCGCGATCTTGAGAAGCTGGATCGCTCCCTGGGCGGCATCAAGGACATGGGCGGTCTGCCAGACGCACTGTTCGTGATCGACGTTGACCACGAGCGCATCGCGATCACCGAAGCCAACAAGCTGGGCATCCCGGTCATCGGCGTTGTCGATACCAACAGCAGCCCGGAAGGCGTTGACTACATCATCCCAGGCAACGATGACGCAATCCGCGCTATCCAGCTGTACATGGGTTCGATGGCTGACGCAGTGATCCGCGGTCGCAACAACGTTGCTGGCGGTACTGTAGAATTCGCAGCTGAAGAAACTCAGGCTGCAGCTGAGTAATTGACGCCCTGGCGTTGACTCAGTAAGCAAAAAGGGGGCTTGGCCCCCTTTTTGCCACCTCGAAAACCATTTGTCGGCAGCGCAGCTACAGCATCTGTAACGTGCAGCGGCTACAAGGTGGCTCGGGAAGAATTGAACGCCCGTTCGATCGGGTGGAATGGTTGAAAACCTATCCAAGAGGAATTTTAAAATGGCAGCAATTACTGCAGCGTTGGTCAAAGAACTGCGCGAGCGTACCGGCGAAGGCATGATGGATTGCAAGAAAGCCCTGGAAAAGGCTGGCGGCGACATCGAAAAAGCCATTGATGACATGCGTGCTTCGGGCGCCATCAAGGCTGCCAAGAAAGCTGGCAACGTTGCCGCTGAAGGCGCTATCGCCATCAAGGACGACGGCAAGGCTGCCGTTCTGATCGAAGTCAACTCGCAGACCGACTTCCTGGCTCTGCAAGACGACTTCAAAAACTTCGTTGCTGCCAGCGTTGACAAAGCATTCGCTGACAAGCTGACCGACGCAGCTCCGCTGATCGCTGCTCAAGAAGCCGCTCGCGAAGCACTGGTTGCCAAAGTAGGCGAGAACGTCAACATCCGTCGCCTGGTGCGCGTAGAAGGCGACGTAGTCGGCACCTACCTGCACGGCAACAAGATCGGTGTTGCTGTTGTCCTGAAAGGTGGCGACGTCGAGCTGGCCAAAGACATCGCAATGCACGTTGCTGCAAGCAACCCTGAGTTCCTGCTGCCTTCGCAAGTCTCCGACGAAGCGATCGAGCGTGAAAAGGCTGTGTTCCTGCAGCTGAACGAAGAAAAAATCAAAGGCAAGCCAGAAAACATTGTTGAGAACATGGTCAAGGGCCGTATCAGCAAGTTCCTGGCAGAAGCGAGCCTGGTTGAGCAGGCGTTCGTCAAGAACCCTGAAATCAAGGTTGGCGAGCTGGCCAAGAAAGGCGGCGCTGAAATCGTTTCCTTCACCTACTTCAAAGTAGGCGAAGGCATCGAGAAGCCGGTCGACAACTTCGCTGAAGAAGTTGCTGCTCAGCTGGCTGCCGCCAAGCAATAAGACGGTTTTTCAACTGTCGCCCGAAAGAGGCTGCCCGCTCACGCGCGCAGCCTCTTTTCAGATAGGGTTACCAATTTTTAATTGGTTTCCCCTTGGAACTGACTTACAAAGCCATGTTCCGATGGCGCTGAAGCAGCGCCAAGCTAGAGTGAACGCCAGCTGTAAACAGCTCGCAAAGAATTTTTAAAATACGCCGCAGGAGAGATTCGCAATGGCTCAGCAGGGCAGTGGTTATCAGGCTCGCTATAAACGCATTCTACTCAAGCTTAGCGGCGAGGCCCTGATGGGCTCGGAAGAGTTCGGGATCGATCCGAAAGTGCTGGATCGCATGGCGCTGGAAGTCGGCCAACTGGTCGGTATCGGCGTTCAGGTCGGTCTGGTGATCGGTGGTGGCAACCTGTTCCGCGGTGAAGCGCTGAGCAAGGCCGGCATGGATCGGGTCACGGGCGACCACATGGGCATGCTGGCCACTGTGATGAACGCCCTGGCCATGCGCGACGCGCTGGAACGTGCCAATATCTCGGCGATCGTGATGTCGGCCATCTCGATGGTTGGTGTGACCGATCACTATGACCGTCGCAAGGCCATGCGTCATCTGAACTCCAAGGACGTGGTGATTTTCGCGGCCGGTACCGGCAATCCGTTCTTTACCACGGATTCGGCAGCCTGCCTGCGCGCCATTGAAATCGACGCGGACGTCGTGCTCAAGGCGACCAAGGTTGATGGCGTCTACACCGCTGACCCGTTCAAAGACCCGCATGCCGAGAAGTTCGATCATCTGACCTACGATGAAGTACTGGATCGCAAGCTGGGTGTAATGGATCTGACGGCTATCTGCCTGTGCCGCGATCACAAGATGCCGCTGCGCGTATTTAACATGAACAAGCCGGGCGCCCTGCTGAACATCGTGCATGGTGGCGCTGAAGGCACTCTGATCGAGGAAGTCCAACAATGATCAACGAAATCAAGAAAGACGCTAAAGAGCGCATGACCAAGTCCGTTGAGTCCCTGGCTCACAACTTCGGTCGTATCCGCACCGGTCAGGCGCACCCAAGCATCCTGGAGGGTGTGATGGTGCCTTACTACGGCGCTGACACCCCGATCAAGCAAGTGGCCAACATCACCGTCAAGGACGCTCGTACCCTGCAAGTCGTTGCGTTCGAGCGCAACATGCTGGGCGCCGTCGACAAGGCTATCGGCAGTGCAGGTCTGAATCTGAACCCGACCAACCTGGGTGAGCTGCTGCTGATCAGCATGCCGGCCCTGACCGAAGAAACCCGTCGCGGTTTCACCAAGCAGGCGCGTGACGTGGCAGAAGACGCCCGTGTTGCCGTGCGCAACATCCGTCGCGATGCGAACAGCTCCCTGAAGGATCTGGTCAAGGAAAAGGAAATCAGCGAAGACGAAGAGCGTCGCGCCGCAGGCGAGATCGACGATCTGACCAAGAAGTTCGTGGCTGAAATCGACGCCAAGCTGGCCGAGAAAGAAAAAGACCTGATGGCCGTATAAGGGTCGAGTTTTAAATGGACAAGACCAAGCAGACTGCGCCGTCCACGGTGCCGCGCCATGTCGCGATCATCATGGATGGCAATAATCGCTGGGCGAAAAAACGCTTTATGCCGGGTGTCGCCGGGCATAAGGCTGGCGTGGATGCTGTGCGGGCGGTGATCGAGGTGTGTGCCGAGGCCAAGGTCGAAGTGCTCACCCTGTTCGCCTTTTCCAGTGAAAACTGGCAGCGTCCGGCTGACGAGGTCAGCGCCTTGATGGACCTGTTCTTCAAGGCGCTGCGTCGTGAAGCCAAGCGCCTGAACGACAACAACATCAGTCTGCGCATCATCGGCGACCGTACGCGGTTTCATCCCGAGCTTCAGGCAGCCATGCGTGAAGCAGAAGCGATGACCGCTGGTGCCAACCGCTTCATTCTGCAGATCGCCGCCAATTACGGCGGTCAGTGGGACATTGCGCAAGCGGCGCAGCGTCTGGCGCGTGAAGTTCAGGCGGGTCATCTGCGACCGGAAGACATCACGCCGGATCTGCTGCAGACCTGTCTGGTCACTGGTGATCTGCCGTTGCCCGACCTGTGCATCCGCACCGGCGGCGAGCATCGCATCAGCAACTTCCTCTTGTGGCAGTTGGCTTACGCCGAGTTGTACTTCTCCGACCTGTTCTGGCCGGACTTCAAACACGAAGCCATGCGCAATGCGCTGGCCGATTTCGCTTTGCGCCAGCGTCGCTTCGGTAAAACGAGCGAGCAGGTCGAAGCTGGAGCCCGGGTTTAATGCTTAAACAACGCATCATCACTGCACTGATTCTGTTGCCGATCGCTCTGGGCGGATTTTTCCTGCTCGAGGGTTCCGGTTTTGCCCTGTTCATCGGTCTGGTCGTGAGTCTGGGTGCCTGGGAGTGGGCGCGTCTGGCCGGTTTCACCGCGCAGGCATTTCGTGTCGGCTACGCGGCGGTCGTCGCGCTGATGCTGTTTGTCATGTATATCCTTCCGGGGCTGGCGCCTTGGGTGCTGGGTGCTTCGGTAATCTGGTGGGCATTGGCGACCTGGCTGGTGCTGACGTACCCGCGTTCCAGCGAGCGCTGGTCCAGTGCCGCCAGCAAACTGGTGATTGGTTTGCTGATTCTGTTGCCCGCCTGGCAGGGGCTGGTGCTGATCAAGCAGTACCCGCTCGGTAACTGGTTGATCATGGCGGTGATGGTGCTGGTCTGGGGGGCTGATATCGGGGCGTACTTCTCCGGTCGTGCATTCGGCAAGCGCAAGCTGGCGCCGCAAGTCAGTCCCGGCAAAAGTTGGGAAGGCGTGTATGGCGGTCTGGCGCTGAGCCTGGTTATCACCACGCTGGTCGCACTGTTCCGTGACTGGACGGTGGCGCAACTGTTCAAGGGGTTGATCGGTGCAGCGGTGATTGTCTTCATCTCTGTGGTGGGTGATCTGACCGAAAGCATGTTCAAGCGCCAGTCCGGCATCAAGGACAGCAGTAATCTGCTGCCGGGGCATGGTGGCGTGCTGGATCGCATCGACAGTCTGACGGCGGCGATCCCGGTCTTTGCGGTGCTGTTGTGGATGGCGGCATCGTGAGTCGCCCACAGCAGATTACCGTCCTGGGCGCGACCGGATCGATCGGTCTGAGTACGCTGGACGTTATCGCCCGGCATCCGGATCGTTATCAGGCTTTCGCCCTGAGCGGTTTTACCCGTCTGAGCGAACTGTTTGCCCTGTGTGTCCGTCATCTTCCTGAATATGCGGTAGTGCCGGAGGCCGGTGCTGCTCGCAACCTGCAGGACGATTTACGAGCCGCTGGCCTGTCGACGCAGGTGCTGGTTGGCGAGGAAGGCTTGTGTCAGGTCGCTGCTGCGCCTGAGGTGGATGCCGTCATGGCGGCCATTGTCGGCGCGGCGGGTTTGCGCCCGACTCTGGCGGCTGTCGAGGCGGGCAAGAAGATTCTTCTGGCCAACAAGGAAGCGCTGGTCATGTCCGGCGCCTTGTTCATGCAGGCGGTGCGCAAGAGCGGTTCGGTCCTGTTGCCGATCGACAGCGAGCACAACGCGATTTTCCAGTGTATGCCGCAGGACTTTGCTCGCGGGTTGAGCAATGTCGGGGTCCGTCGGATTTTGCTGACGGCCTCCGGTGGCCCTTTCCGGCAGACGCCAATGGCCGAACTGGCGCATGTTTCACCGGACCAGGCCTGTGCCCACCCGAACTGGTCGATGGGCCGCAAGATCTCCGTGGATTCGGCCAGCATGATGAACAAAGGGCTCGAATTGATCGAAGCCTGCTGGTTGTTCGATGCCAAGCCTTCGCAAGTCGAAGTGGTGATTCATCCACAAAGCGTGATTCATTCGCTGGTCGATTATGTGGACGGTTCGGTGCTGGCGCAGTTGGGCAATCCCGACATGCGCACGCCGATTGCCAATGCCCTGGCCTGGCCTGAGCGCATTGACTCGGGCGTGGCGCCGCTGGATCTATTCGCTGTAGCACGCCTGGATTTCGAAGCGCCCGACGAAGAGCGCTTCCCGTGCCTTCGGCTTGCGCGGCAGGCGGCCGAGGCGGGAAACAGCGCCCCGGCCATGCTCAATGCGGCGAATGAAGTGGCGGTGGCCGCGTTTCTCGACGGACGGGTTCGCTACCTGGAAATCGCGAGTATCATCGAGGAAGTCTTGAATCTCGAGCCTGTGGTGGCCCTGGACAATCTCGATGCGGTATTCGCCGCTGACGCGACTGCCCGGACATTGGCCGGGCAGTGGTTGAGTCGTCACGGCCGATAGGTCTTGCAATACATGGCTTCACGCGGCACTGGACAGGATTGCGGAGAAAGTAGATGAGCGCGCTCTATATGATTGCCGGCACCCTGATCGCTCTGGGTGTGCTGGTCACCTTTCACGAATTCGGCCATTTCTGGGTCGCGCGTCGCTGTGGCGTCAAGGTTCTGCGTTTCTCCGTGGGCTTCGGCATGCCGCTGCTGCGCTGGCATGACAAGCAGGGCACCGAGTTCGTGGTCGCGGCCATTCCGCTGGGTGGCTACGTCAAAATGCTTGATGAGCGCGAAGGCGAAGTACCGGCCGATCAGCTTCATCAGTCATTCAATCGCAAGTCCGTACGTCAGCGTATCGCCATCGTCGCGGCCGGCCCTGTGGCCAACTTCCTGCTTGCGCTGGTGTTCTTCTGGGTGCTGGCGATGCTCGGCAGCGAACAGATTCGCCCGGTCATCGGTTCGGTGGAGTCCGGCAGCATCGCCGCTACGGCTGGGCTGAGCGCCGGTCAGGAAATCGTCGCGATCGACGGCGAGCCGACCTCGGGCTGGGCGGCGGTCAACCTGCAGTTGGTGCGACGTCTCGGGGAAAGCGGTTCCTTGCAGGTACTGGTGCGCGAGCAGGGCTCTACGGCTGATTCGCCTCGTGAACTGGCACTCGATAAATGGCTCAAGGGGGCTGACGAGCCGGATCCGATTCGCTCTCTCGGCATTCGCCCTTGGCGCCCGGCATTGCCGCCGGTGCTGGCCGAACTTGATCCCAAAGGTCCGGCCCAGGCAGCCGGGCTGAAAACCGGCGATCGTCTGCTGACACTGGATGGCAAGGCGCTGGATGACTGGCAGCAGGTGGTCGACACCGTTCGTACGCGTCCTGATACCAAAATCGTGCTGCGCGTCGAGCGCGACGGTGTTCAAATCGACGTCCCTGTGACATTGGCTGCACGTGGCGAGAAGAAGTCGCCAAGCGGTTACCTGGGGGCGGGCGTCAAGGCTGTCGACTGGCCACCGGAAATGATCCGCGAGGTCAGCTACGGTCCTTTGGCGGCGATTGGCGAGGGTGCCCGTCGTACCTGGACCATGAGCGTCCTGACGCTGGATTCACTGAAGAAAATGCTCTTCGGCGAGCTCTCGGTAAAAAACTTGAGTGGACCGATAACCATTGCTAAAGTGGCGGGCGCTTCTGCCCAGTCGGGCGTCGCTGATTTCCTGAATTTCCTTGCTTATCTGAGTATTAGCCTGGGGGTTCTGAATTTGCTGCCCATTCCTGTACTGGATGGGGGGCATTTGTTGTTTTATCTGATCGAGTGGGCGCGTGGTCGTCCCTTGTCGGATCGGGTGCAAGGTTGGGGGATACAGATCGGTATCAGTTTGGTGGTCGGGGTGATGTTGCTTGCTCTGGTCAACGATCTGGGTCGTCTGTAACGCTTCGCTGAATTGCGAATCTGCCGCATTTTGCGGCAGTTTGTTTATTGCCAGTTGGAATAAGAAAGGACTTCATGAAACGTCTGCTGCTAACTGCGGTTCTCACCGTATTGATGATCGCCGAAGTTCACGCCGAGTCCTTCACTATCTCTGATATTCGCGTCAATGGCCTCCAGCGGGTCTCCGCGGGTAGCGTCTTTGGTGCCTTGCCGTTGAACGTCGGCGAGCAGGCGGATGATCGTCGCCTGGTGGAATCCACTCGTGCGTTGTTCAAAACCGGTTTCTTTCAAGATATCCAGCTGGGCCGCGAAGGCAACGTTCTGGTGATCACTGTCGTCGAACGTCCCTCGGTCGCCAGCATCGAGATCGAAGGCAACAAGGCGATCTCTACCGAAGACCTGATGAAAGGCCTCAAGCAATCCGGTCTGGCCGAAGGCGAGATCTTCCAGCGCGCGACCCTTGAAGGCGTGCGTAACGAGCTGCAACGTCAGTACGTTGCACAAGGTCGTTACTCGGCTACCGTCGATACCGAAGTGGTCTCGCAGCCGCGCAACCGTGTCGGCCTGAAAGTGAAGATCAACGAAGGCACCGTCGCTGCCATTCAGCATATCAACGTGGTGGGCAACACGGTTTTCCCCGAGGAAGACCTGACCGACCTGTTCGAACTGAAAACCACCAACTGGCTGTCGTTCTTCAAGAACGACGACAAGTACGCCCGTGAAAAACTGTCCGGTGACCTGGAGCGTCTGCGTTCCTACTACCTGGACCGCGGCTATATCAACATGGATATCGCTTCGACCCAGGTGTCCATCACCCCGGACAAGAAGCACGTCTACATCACTGTCAACGTCAACGAAGGCGAGAAGTACACCGTTCGTGACGTCAAGCTCAGCGGTGACCTGAAGGTTCCTGAAGATCAGGTCAAGTCCCTGTTGCTGGTGCAGAAAGGCCAGGTGTTCTCGCGCAAGCTGATGACCACCACTTCCGAACTGATCACCCGGCGTCTGGGTAACGAGGGTTACACCTTCGCCAACGTTAACGGCGTGCCACAACCGCATGACGAAGATCACACCGTCGATATCCTGTTTGCCGTCGATCCGGGCAAGCGTGCCTACGTCAACCGCATCAACTTCCGTGGCAACACCAAGTCCGAGGACGAAGTGCTGCGCCGTGAAATGCGTCAGATGGAAGGTGGCTGGGCTTCTACTTACCTGATCGATCAGTCCAAGACCCGTCTGGAGCGTCTGGGCTTCTTTAAAGAGGTCAACGTCGAAACCCCGGCCGTGCCAGGTGTCGACGACCAGGTTGACGTGAACTACAGCGTGGAAGAGCAGGCCTCCGGTTCGATCACCGCCAGCGTCGGTTTCGCCCAAAGTGCCGGTCTGATCCTCGGTGGTTCGATCACCCAGAACAACTTCCTCGGTACCGGTAACCGCGTCAGCGTCGGCCTGACCCGCAGCGAATACCAGAGCCGCTACAACTTTGGCTACGTTGACCCCTACTGGACCGCCGATGGCGTGAGCCTGGGTTACAACGCGTTCTACCGCACCACCGACTACAAAGACCTTGACGTCGACGTAGCTAGCTACGCGGTAGACAGCCTGGGCGCCGGCGTGAACGTGGGCTACCCGATCAGCGAGACTTCGCGTCTGACCTTTGGTCTGTCCGCTCAACAGGACAAGATCAAGACCGGTCAATACACCGTTGACGAGATTTTCGACTTCGTTAAGCGTGAAGGCGACAACTACCTGAACTTCAAGGCTTCGGCCGGCTGGTCCGAATCCACCCTGAACAAGGGTGTATTGCCAACCCGTGGTCGTTCCCAGAGCCTGACCCTGGAAACCACGATTCCAGGCAGCGACCTGTCGTTCTTCAAGCTCGATTACCGTGGCCAGTTGTTCCAGCCACTGAGCGAAAACTACACCATGCGCCTGCACACCGAGCTGGGTTATGGCGACGGTTACGGTTCGACCGATGGCTTGCCGTTCTATGAAAACTACTATGCTGGTGGTTTCAACTCGGTACGTGGCTTCAAGGACAGCACCCTGGGTCCGCGCAGTACCCCTAGCCGTGGTGCGGATGTGACCGGTAACGCTGGTACGTTGCGTGACCCGGATCAGGATCCGCTGCCGTTCGGTGGTAACGTGTTGATCCAGGGTGGTGTCGAGGTGTTGTTCCCGCTGCCATTCGTCAAGGATCAGCGTTCCCTGCGTACTTCGGTATTCTGGGATGTGGGTAACGTATTCGACTCCAAGTGCGAGAAGACCACCAACGCGACTGTCGGCTCGACTTCTGCCACCCAATGCAACGACATCAGCCTCAGCAACATGGCCAGCTCCGTCGGTGTCGGTGTGACCTGGGTCACTGCGCTGGGCCCGCTGAGCTTTGCACTGGCGATGCCGATCAAGAAACCGGATGACGCTGAAACTCAAGTGTTCCAATTCTCCCTCGGCCAGACGTTCTAAGCGTCTGACCCAAGACAACGACAATGGATTTTGTAGGAGTGCATCGTGCGTAAGTTGACTCAATTGGTTCTCCTGGCCTCCGTACTGGTGGCAGGCCCGGCATTTGCCGACATGAAAATTGCCGTTCTGAACTATCAGATGGCGCTGCTGGAATCCGACGCGGCCAAGAAGTACGCCGTGGATGCCGAGAAGAAATTCGGTCCGCAACTGACCAAGCTCAAGACCCTGGAAAGCAGCGCCAAGGGCATTCAGGATCGTCTGATGGCCGGTGGCGACAAGATGCAGCAAGGCGAGCGCGAGCGTCTGGAGCTTGAGTTCAAGCAAAAGGCTCGTGACTTCCAGTTCCAGTCCAAGGAACTGAACGAAGCCAAGGCCGTTGCCGACCGCGAAATGCTCAAGCAACTGAAGCCGAAACTGGATAGCGCAGTGGAAGAAGTCATCAAGAAAGGTGGTTTTGACCTGGTGTTCGAGCGTGGCGCAGTGATCGATGTCAAACCTCAGTACGACATCACGCGCCAGGTTATCGAGCGCATGAATCAGCTGAAGTAACCCATGACCGTGACTATCAAGCTCGGCCAGTTGGCCGAGTTCCTCGGCGCCACCCTGAGTGGCGACCCCGAGAAGCAAATCACTGGGCTAGCCACCTTGCAGGAGGCTGGCCCAGCTCAGTTGAGCTTTCTGGCAAACCCCCAATACCGTAAATACCTGGCTGGCACGCAAGCCGCAGCCCTGTTGCTCAAGGCTGCCGACGCGGAAGGTTATGCCGGTAATGCGCTGGTGGTGCCGGATCCTTACCTGGCTTACGCACGTATTTCCCATCTGTTCGATCCGAAGCCCAAGGCCACTGCCGGCATTCATCCGACGGCGGTGATTGCCGAGGATGCCGTGGTCGATCCGAGCGCCAGTGTCGGTCCCTTCGTGGTGATCGAAGCCGGTGCTCGAATCGGCGCAGATGTGACACTCGGCGCGCATTGCGTTGTCGGAGCCCGCAGCGAAATCGGCGAGGGCGGCTGGCTGGCCCCGCGAGTCACGCTGTATCACGATGTGCGGATCGGCAAGCGGGTGGTGATCCAGTCCGGCGCCGTGCTCGGCGGTGAAGGCTTCGGTTTTGCCAACGAGAAGGGTGTTTGGCAGAAGATCGCCCAGATCGGCGGCGTGACCATCGGTGACGATGTGGAGATTGGCGTGAACACTGCCATCGACCGCGGTGCGCTGGCCGATACCGTGATCGGCAATGGTGTGAAGCTCGACAACCAGATTCAGATCGCCCACAACGTGCAGGTCGGTGACCACACCGCCATGGCCGCGTGCGTGGGGATTTCCGGCAGCACCAAAATCGGCAAGCACTGCATGCTCGCCGGGGGTGTTGGCCTGGTAGGGCACATCGATATTTGCGACAACGTATTCCTGACCGGGATGACCATGGTGACCCACTCGATTACCGAGCCGGGTGCCTATTCTTCCGGCACAGCTATGCAACCTGCGGCCGAATGGCGCAAAAGCGCGGCCCGTATTCGTCAGCTCGATGACATCGCGCGACGTTTGAAACAGCTGGAAAAGCGGTCCGGGGAAGTGACCCCCGACGGTAATGCTTCATCTGAAGGCTGATACCATTTCCATATCAAGTGTGCACAGCCTCTGGACTGCCTCCTTGATTTGCTAGAGGAGTGCGCGTCAGTCGCGCTCCCAATCTTTACATAGGCTTCCCCCCGAAATGATGGACATCAACGAGATTCGCGAATACCTGCCTCACCGTTACCCGTTCCTGCTGGTGGATCGGGTAGTGGAGCTGGATACGGAAGGCAAGCGCATTCGCGCCTACAAGAATGTCAGCATCAACGAGCCGTTCTTCAACGGTCACTTCCCGGCGCACCCGATCATGCCGGGCGTGCTGATCATCGAAGCCATGGCTCAGGCTGCCGGGATCCTCGGTTTCAAGATGCTTGACGTGAAACCGGCCGACGGCACCCTTTATTACTTCGTTGGCTCCGACAAACTGCGTTTCCGCCAGCCAGTGCTGCCGGGCGATCAGTTGATCCTCGAAGCCAAGTTCATCAGTTGCAAGCGTCAGATCTGGAAGTTCGAATGCCAGGCTTCGGTCGATGGCAAACCGGTCTGCTCGGCTGAAATCATCTGTGCGGAACGCAAGCTATGAGTTTGATTGACCCTCGCGCAATCATCGATCCATCGGCCGTCCTGGCCGATGGCGTCGAGGTCGGCCCGTGGTCGATCATCGGTGCAGGTGTGGAAATCGGCGAGGGAACGGTCATCGGGCCACACGTGATCCTCAAAGGTCCGACCCGTATCGGCAAGCACAACCGCATCTACCAGTTTTCCTCGGTAGGCGAAGACACGCCGGACCTGAAATACAAGGGCGAAGAAACCCGCCTGGTGATCGGTGACCACAACGTCATCCGCGAAGGCGTGACGATTCATCGTGGCACCGTTCAGGATCGTTCCGAAACGACCCTGGGTGATCACAACCTGATCATGGCCTATGCCCACATCGGACATGACAGCGTCATCGGCAACCACTGCATCCTGGTCAACAACACCGCGCTGGCCGGCCATGTGCACGTTGATGACTGGGCAATCCTGTCCGGTTTCACCCTGGTGCATCAGTATTGCCACATCGGCGCCCACAGCTTTTCCGGCATGGGCACGGCGATCGGCAAGGACGTTCCGGCGTTCGTCACCGTATTCGGCAACCCGGCCGAAGCGCGCAGCATGAACTTCGAAGGCATGCGCCGTCGTGGTTTCAGCGAAGACGCCATTCACGCCCTGCGCCGTGCGTACAAAACGGTGTATCGCCAGGGCCTGACCGTCGAGCAGGCGCTGGCCGAACTGGCCGAGCCGTCTGCACAGTTCCCGGAAGTCGCGATGTTCCGTGACTCCATCCAGTCGTCGACCCGCGGCATCACCCGCTGACCATGGCTAATCTGCGTATTGCGCTGGTGGCGGGTGAGGCTTCCGGTGACATTCTGGGCGCCGGTCTCATGCGCGCCCTCAAGGCACAGCACCCTGCGGTGGAGTTCATCGGTGTCGGCGGTCCGCTGATGCAGGCCGAAGGCCTGACCTCCTATTTTCCGATGGAACGTCTGTCGGTCATGGGGCTGGTGGAAGTCCTGGGGCGGTTGCGTGAACTGCTCAAGCGCCGCAAGGACCTCATCGCCACGCTTATCGCTGAAAAACCGGATGTATTCATCGGTATCGACGCACCGGACTTCAACCTCAATATCGAACTCAAGCTGCGTCAGGCCGGAATCAAGACCGTGCACTACGTCAGCCCTTCGGTATGGGCGTGGCGGCAGAAGCGGGTGCTGAAGATCCGCGAAGGCTGCGACCTGATGCTCACGCTGCTGCCGTTCGAAGCCAGATTCTATGAAGAGAAAGGCGTCCCGGTGCGGTTCGTCGGCCATACGCTGGCCGACACCATTCCGCTGGAGGCCGATCGCGCCGCTGCGCGTGCCGAACTCGGTCTGCCGGACGGTCCGCTGGTGGCATTGATGCCCGGCAGTCGGGGTGGCGAAGTCAGTCGTCTGGGGGCGCTGTTTCTTGATACCGCCCAACGTCTGCGTGCCATGCGCCCGGGTGTGCGTTTCGTCATCCCTTGCGCCAATCCCGAGCGTCGTGCCCAGCTCGAAGAGCTGTTGGCTGGCCGCGACCTGCCGGTGACTCTGCTCGATGGCAAATCCCACCTGGCTCTGGCAGCGTGCAACGCGGTTCTCATCGCGTCGGGCACGGCAACCCTGGAAGCGCTGCTGTACAAGCGTCCGATGGTCGTGGCCTACCGTCTTGCGCCGCTGACGTTCTGGATTCTCAAGCGCATGGTCAAGAGCCCGTACGTGTCCCTGCCGAACCTGCTGGCCCAGCGATTGCTGGTCCCGGAATTGTTGCAGGATGATGCGACTGTCGAGGCGCTTGCCCAGACCCTGTCGCCGTTGATCGACGGTGGCGAAGAGCAGACCCGCGGCTTCGACGAGATCCATCGCACCCTGCGCCTGGACGCTTCCAATCAGGCGGCTGATGCCGTTCTCAACCTGATCGGGCAAACACGATGAGCAAGACAAGCATGCAGATGGGGCTGGATTTTACCCTGGTCGCCGAAGTCGAAGAACTGGTGGCCGGTGTCGATGAAGTCGGTCGTGGCCCGCTGTGCGGCGCGGTCGTCACGGCCGCGGTTATCCTCGATCCGAACCGCCCGATTCTCGGCCTCAACGACTCGAAGAAACTCACCGAAGCCAAGCGCGAAAAGCTCTACGATGAAATCTGCGAGAAGGCGCTGAGCTGGTGCATCGCCCGCGCCGAGGTCGAAGAAATCGACGAACTGAACATCCTTCACGCCACCATGCTGGCGATGCAGCGCGCTGTCGCTGGCCTGCACATCCAGCCGAAACTGGCGATGATCGACGGCAACCGTTGCCCGAAACTGCCGATGCGTTCCGAAGCGGTGGTCAAGGGCGACAGCAAGGTTCCGGCCATCGCCGCGGCCTCGATTCTGGCCAAGGTCAGCCGCGACCGCGAGATGGCGGCGTTCGAGTTGATTTACCCGGGTTACGGCATCGGTGGCCACAAAGGCTACCCGACGCCCGTTCATCTGGAAGCGCTGGTGCGCCTGGGGCCGACGCCGATTCACCGGCGTTCTTTTGCCCCGGTTCGTCAGGCTTATGAAGCGCTGGAAGGTCTCGTGCAGGTTTAGCGGCGAGGCTGATGTTTTGTTCGGGGCCCGGTACAATCCGGGCCTTGTTGTCTCTATGTAACTGGACAGGATCACTATGCCGGCTTCATTCGTTCATCTACGCCTGCACACTGAATACTCCCTGGTCGACGGGCTGGTGCGGATCAAGCCGTTGGTCAAGGCCCTGACCGGCATGGGCATGCCGGCCGTTGCGGTGACCGACCAGAACAACATGTGTTCGCTGGTCAAATTCTATAAAAACACCATGGGCGCCGGGATCAAGCCGATCTGCGGCGCCGACCTGTGGCTGTCGAACAAGGACCCGGACGGGCCGCTGAGCCGGATCAGCCTGCTGGTCATGAATGCCCAGGGCTATCGCAACCTGACCGAGCTGATTTCCCGTGGCTTCATCGACGGTCAGCGTAACGGCATGGTCATCATCGAGCGCGAGTGGGTCGCCGAGGCCAACGAAGGCCTGATCATGCTGTCCGCCGCCAAAGAAGGCGAGATCGGCATGGCCATGATCGGCGGCAACCCCGCCGAAGCCGAGGCGCTGGCCCGCGAATGGATGGCGGTGTTCCCGGATCGTTTCTATCTGGAAATTCAGCGTACCAACCGTCCGAACGACGAAGAGCAGTTGCACGGTGCCGTCGCCCTGGCCGAAAAGCTCGGCGCGCCGTTGGTAGCTACGAACGACGTACGCTTCATCAAGCAGGAAGACTTCGCCGCCCACGAAACCCGTGTCTGCATCGGTGAGGGCCGGGCCCTCGACGATCCACGGCGATCCAAGAACTACAGCGACCAGCAGTACCTGAAAAGCGCCGAGGAAATGGCCGAGCTGTTCAGCGACCTGCCCGATGCGATCGAGAACACCGTCGAGATCGCCAAGCGATGCAACATCGACGTGAAACTGGGCAAGCACTTCCTGCCGGATTACCCGATTCCCGATGGCATGACCATTGACGAGTATTTCCGCAAGGTCTCGTTCGATGGTCTGGAAGAGCGCCTCAGCGTGCTGCTGCCCAAGGACACCACCGAGGATTACGAGGCCAAGCGTCAGGTCTACGTCGACCGGCTGAATTTCGAGCTGGATATCATCATCCAGATGGGGTTCCCCGGTTACTTCCTGATCGTGATGGACTTTATCCAGTGGGCCAAGAACAACGGCGTGCCGGTGGGCCCAGGCCGGGGGTCGGGTGCCGGATCGCTGGTGGCCTATGTGCAAAAGATCACCGACCTCGACCCGCTGGAATATGACCTGCTGTTCGAACGTTTCCTCAACCCGGAACGGGTATCGATGCCCGACTTCGACGTCGACTTCTGCATGGATGGTCGCGACCGGGTGATCGATTACGTGGCCGAAAAATACGGCCGCAATGCGGTGAGCCAGATCATCACCTTCGGTTCCATGGCGGCGAAGGCTGTGGTGCGGGACGTGGCGCGGGCCCAGGGCAAGTCGTTCGGCCTGGCGGATCGCCTGTCGAAGATGATTCCGTTCGAAGTCGGCATGACCCTGGAAAAAGCCTACGAGCAGGAAGAAATCCTGCGCGACTTCATCAAGGTCGATGAGGAAGCGGCGGAAATCTGGGAGATGGCGCGCAAGCTCGAAGGCGTGGTGCGTAACGTCGGTAAACACGCCGGTGGTGTGGTGATCGCGCCGACCAAGCTGACCGACTTCTCGCCGATTTACTGCGACGAGGCCGGCGACGGTCTGGTGACCCAGTTCGACAAGGACGACGTCGAAGCGGCCGGTCTGGTGAAGTTCGACTTCCTCGGCCTGCGGACCCTGACGATCATCGACTGGGCGCTGAAGACCATCAACCGCGACCGCGCCAAGGTCAACGAGCCGCCGCTGGACATCGCGTTCATCCCGCTGGATGACAAGCCGACTTATCAGCTGCTGCAAAAGGCTGAAACCACCGCGGTGTTCCAGCTCGAATCCCGCGGCATGAAAGAGCTGATCAAAAAGCTCAAGCCCGACTGCCTCGAAGACTTGATCGCACTGGTGGCCCTGTTCCGTCCGGGCCCGCTGCAGTCCGGCATGGTGGATGACTTCATCAACCGTAAGCACGGTCGCGCAGAACTGGCGTATCCGCACCCGGATTACCAGTACGAAGGTTTGCAGCCGGTACTGGCACCGACCTACGGCATCATCCTGTATCAGGAACAGGTGATGCAGATCGCCCAGGTCATGGCCGGTTATACCCTCGGTGGCGCGGACATGCTGCGTCGGGCGATGGGCAAGAAGAAGCCCGAGGAAATGGCCAAGCAGCGTGGCGGTTTCATTGAGGGTTGTGCGTCGAACAATATCGACGCGGATCTGGCCGGTAACATTTTCGACCTGGTGGAAAAGTTCGCCGGTTACGGCTTCAACAAATCCCACTCCGCCGCCTACGGCCTGGTCTCGTATCAGACTGCCTGGCTGAAGGCTCACTACCCGGCGCCGTTCATGGCTGCGGTACTGTCGGCGGACATGCACAACACCGACAAGGTCGTGACCTTGATCGAGGAAGTGCGCACGATGAAGCTGCGCCTCGATGCGCCGGACGTGAACACGTCGGAATTCAAGTTCACGGTGAACGACGAGGGACGCATCGTGTACGGCCTGGGCGCGATCAAAGGCGTCGGTGAAGGCCCGGTGGAAGCGATCACCGAGGCCCGTCAGGCCGGTCCGTTCAAGGACCTGTTCGACTTCTGCGCCCGAGTTGACCTCAAGCGTATCAACAAGCGCACGCTGGACGGTCTGATCCGCAGCGGTGCGCTGGATCGCCTCGGCCCGTACTTCCACGACGAGCAGAAGGCCTATCAGGCCAACATCGACCGCAACCGCGCCGTTCTGCTGGCGGCGATGGAAGAGGCGATCAAGTCGGCCGAGCAGACCGCGCGCACCCGTGACAGCGGCCACGCCGATCTTTTCGGCGGGCTGTTCGTCGAGGAGGACGCGGACGTTTACGCGGTTCATCGCAAGGCGAAAGAGCTGACCCTCAAAGAACGGCTCAAAGGTGAAAAAGACACCTTGGGCCTGTACCTGACCGGTCACCCGATCGACGAGTACGAAGGCGAAATTCGCCGATTCGCCCGTCAGCGCATCATCGACCTGAAACCGGCCCGGGATACCCAGACCGTGGCGGGGATGATCATCGCCCTGCGGGTGATGAAGAACAAAAAAGGCGACAAGATGGGCTTCATCACCCTCGACGACCGCTCCGGGCGGATCGAGGCGTCGCTGTTCGCCGATGCGTTCCACTCCGCGCAGTCGCTGCTGCAGACCGACGCAATGGTGGTGGTCGAAGGCGAGGTCAGCAACGACGACTTCTCCGGCGGCCTGCGCCTGCGGGTCAAGCGGGTGATGAGCATGGAAGATGCGCGCACCAATCTGGCCGAGAGCCTGCGCCTGAAGTTGCAGACCCAGGATCTGAAGGGCGATCAGCTACGCTGGTTGGGTGATTTGCTCAAGCGTCATCGCGGGGCGTGCCCGATCACCATGGAATACACCAGTCCCGATGCGAAGACCTTGCTGCAGTTTGGCGAGACCTGGCGGATCGACCCGGCGGATGCCTTGATTCAAGCCCTGCGTGACCAGTTCGGGCGAGACAACGTCTTCCTCCAATACCGTTGACCGGCAGGTGCAATCAAAGCGCCTGCCCACAACCTGAATTTTTAATCTCGACCTCAGCGCGCCTCTCCCTTATGGTAGGGCGCGAATAGACAACCGGCCGGCCCAAGCTCACTTGGGACACGACCCAAGACGGACGCCTATGAACCCGAATTTTCTAGATTTCGAACAGCCGATCGCCGACCTGCAAGCCAAGATCGAAGAGTTGCGCTTGGTCGGTAATGACAATTCGCTGAATATCGGCGATGAGATCTCCCGCCTGCAGGACAAGAGCAAGACGCTGACCGAAGACATCTTCGGCAAGCTGACCAGCTGGCAGATCGCACGTCTGGCGCGTCACCCTAAACGTCCTTACACCCTGGACTACATCGAGCACATTTTCACCGAGTTCGACGAACTGCACGGTGACCGTCACTTCTCCGACGACGCGGCCATTGTGGGCGGCGTTGCACGTCTGGAAGACCAGCCAGTGATGGTGATCGGTCACCAGAAGGGCCGTGAAGTGCGTGAAAAGGTACGCCGCAACTTCGGCATGCCGCGTCCGGAAGGCTACCGCAAGGCTTGCCGCCTGATGGAAATGGCCGAGCGTTTCAAGATGCCGATCCTGACCTTCATCGATACCCCGGGCGCCTACCCTGGGATCGACGCCGAAGAGCGCAACCAGAGCGAAGCGATCGCCTGGAACCTGCGCGTCATGGCCCGCCTGAAAACCCCGATCATCGCCACCGTGATTGGTGAAGGTGGTTCCGGCGGTGCACTGGCAATCGGTGTGTGCGACCAGTTGAACATGCTGCAGTACTCGACCTACGCGGTGATCTCGCCGGAAGGTTGCGCTTCGATTCTGTGGAAAACCGCAGAGAAGGCGCCGGATGCTGCTGAAGCGATGGGTATCACCGCCGAGCGTCTGAAAGGCCTGGGCATTGTCGACAAGGTGATCAGCGAGCCTCTGGGCGGCGCCCACCGTGATCCGGCCGCTGCTGCCGCATCGATCCGCGCCGAGCTGAGCTCGCAACTGGCGATGCTGAAGAAGTTCGACAACGAAGCGCTGCTCAAGCGTCGTTACGATCGTCTGATGAGCTACGGTCTCTAAGTCGAGCCGTTCCGACCAGCGATGCAAAACACTGTGGGAGCGGGCTTGCCCGCGAATGCGATGTAACATTCAACGACTGTGTTGGCTGTTTCACCGCTTTCGCTAGCAAGCCCGCTCCCACATTTGGTTTGTGAAAAGGTAGAAAAATGGGTCAGCCCTCGATTGATTTGCCTTCCAGGCTTCTGCGCAATCTCAAGCCCTGGCTCGGTGCTTCCCATTGGCGGATCGCCTTCTCCGGTGGCCTCGATTCCACCGTTCTGCTGCATCTTCTGGCCAATCTCGCCAAAACCGAATCCCTTCCTGCGCTAAGCGCCATCCATGTCCATCACGGTCTTCAGGCTGCGGCCGACGCATGGCCTGCGCATTGTCAGGTTGTTTGCGAGGAACTGGCGGTGCCGTTGCAAGTGCAGCGTGTGCAGGTGCAGCCGGGGGCGAGTGTAGAGCGCGCGGCACGGGATGCACGCTATGCGGCGTTCAGTGCGGCGACTCAGGCCAATGACGTGCTGCTGACCGGGCAGCATCGCGACGATCAGGCTGAAACGCTGTTGTTCCGTCTGCTGCGTGGCGCCGGCGTGCGTGGGTTGTCCGGAATGCCGGCCACGCGAGCGCTGGGGCAGGGCAGTCTGGTGCGGCCGTTGCTCGACGTCACACGCGCAGAGTTGGAAGCCTATGCGCGGGACCATGGCCTGCGTTGGATCGAGGATCCGTCGAATCAGGATCGACAGTTCTCTCGCAATTATCTGCGCCATCAGATCATGCCGCTGCTGATCGGCCGCTGGCCGCAGGCACACGCCAGCATGGCCCGCAGCGCGGCGCATCTGCGTGAGGCGCAGGGCTTGCTTGATGAGCTGGCACAAATCGATCTGACTCAAGCAAGTTTGCCCAGCGAGTTCGAATGGTCGGGATTGCCATCGCTGGAGTTTGCGGCCATCGCGAAATTGTCCGATGCCCGTCAGCGAAATGCACTCAGCCACTGGCTTGAGCCGTTGACCCGACTGCCGGATACCGACCATTGGTCGGGTTGGGTCGATGTGCGTGACGCCGGCAACGATGCCTCGCCGATCTGGCGTCTGGCGGATGGCGAGCTGCATCGAAGCGCCGGCCGCTTGTGGTGGCTCAGCGGAGAATGGCTACGCACACCGGTGGTCAGCGGCGACTGGCATGACCTGTCGTCAGCGCTACGCTTGCCCGATAACGGACGTGTCATGTTCAGCGGCCAGACTCCCGTCGGGCCGCTGCACATCCGCTATCGGCAGGGCGGCGAGGTAATGGACCTGGCGGGTCGCGGTCATCGCGATCTCAAGCGCCTGCTCAATGAGCGCGCGGTGCCGGGCTTCGTGCGTGGCAGATTGCCGCTGCTGTTTCGCGGTGAAGAATTGCTCGCCGTGGCGAACCTGCCGGGGCTCGACGGCAATGCGCTGGAAGGCTGGCGATTGCATTGGCAGCCTTCGGACGAAGATCAAGGTTTGAGATGAAGGGGGCATTCCGGTAGACTACGCTCCCTTCTTGATACAACTTCTGTGGATTCGCCTGAATTGCAGGAGTTGCCGATTACCAAGCAGTCTTTGCTGGGCGATTCCAAAAAATGTGTAGCGAGCAACGTACCGGTGTTTTCACTTCCGGTCTGTCCCAACGCGGCGGTTTTTTTGAAAGGTGCACTGTGATTAATGCAGGTGATCGGGGGCTTCGGCCTTCCTTCGCTTTCCCCGGCGGCTCGGACCGCTTTAACGCAGACTTCTAGGGTTTTTCATGACGCGCTACATATTCGTCACGGGCGGTGTTGTTTCTTCTTTGGGGAAAGGCATTGCATCGGCTTCATTGGCGGCCATCCTGGAGGCGCGGGGGCTTAAGGTCACCATGCTGAAGCTGGATCCGTACATCAACGTCGACCCGGGCACCATGAGCCCGTTCCAGCACGGTGAAGTGTTCGTCACCCACGACGGCGCCGAGACCGACCTGGACCTGGGCCATTACGAGCGGTTCATCCGCACGACCATGACCCAGAACAACAACTTCACCACCGGCCGTGTCTACGAGCACGTGCTGCGCAAAGAGCGCCGTGGTGACTACCTGGGTGCAACCATCCAGGTGATTCCGCACATCACTGACGAAATCAAGCGTCGCATCATCAAGGGTGCCGGCGACGCCGACGTGGCCCTGGTGGAAATCGGCGGTACTGTTGGCGACATCGAGTCGCAACCGTTCCTCGAAGCCATCCGCCAGCTGCGTGTGGAAGTCGGCTCCAAGCGCGCGATGCTGATGCACCTGACCCTGGTTCCGTACATCGCCACCGCTGGCGAGACCAAGACCAAGCCGACCCAGCACTCCGTGAAGGAACTGCGTTCGATCGGCCTGCAGCCAGACGTCCTGATCTGCCGCTCCGACCATCCGGTGGATGTGTCCTCGCGTCGCAAGATCGCGCTGTTCACCAACGTTGAAGAGCGTGCGGTGATCTCCCTGGAAGACGTCGACACCATCTACAAGATCCCGGCCGTGCTGCACGCTCAGGGTCTGGACGATTTCGTCGTCGAGCGTTTCGGCCTGCAATGCAATGGCGCCGACCTGTCCGAGTGGGAAAAGGTCGTTGATGCCAAGCTCAATCCAGAGCACGAAGTCACCATCGCGATGGTCGGCAAGTACATGGAGCTGCTGGACGCCTACAAGTCGCTGATCGAAGCGATGAGTCACGCCGGCATCACCAACCGCACCAAGGTCAACCTGCGCTACATCGATTCCGAAGACATCGAAAACCAGGGCACTGCCCTGCTGGAAGGCGTCGACGCGATCCTCGTACCGGGCGGCTTCGGTCTGCGTGGCGTGGAAGGCAAGATCACCGCCGTTCAATACGCTCGCGAAAACAAGGTTCCATACCTGGGCATCTGCCTGGGCATGCAAGTGGCGGTCATCGAGTTCGCCCGTAACGTGCTGGGCTGGAAAGACGCCAACTCCACCGAGTTCGATCGTGCCAGCGGCCATCCGGTTGTCGGTCTGATCACCGAGTGGGAAGACGCCACCGGTGCCGTTGAAGTGCGTACCGAAGCGTCCGACCTGGGCGGCACCATGCGCCTCGGCGCTCAGGAATGCCTGCTCGAAGCCGGCTCCAAGGTGCACGACTGCTACGGCAAGGATGTGATTGTCGAGCGTCACCGTCACCGTTACGAAGTGAACAACAACCTGCTGCCGCAAATCATCGAAGCCGGCCTGAAGATTTCCGGTCGCTCTTCCGATGCAGCGCTGGTTGAAGTGGTCGAAGCACCGGATCATCCATGGTTCGTCGCTTGCCAGTTCCACCCAGAGTTCACCTCGACGCCACGCGATGGCCATCCGCTGTTCAGCGGCTTCGTCAAAGCGGCATTGGCTCAACACCAGAAGAAGGCGTAACCCCGATGGCACAGAAGATCATCCGCGTCGGCGACATCGAGATTGCCAACGACAAACCCATGGTGCTGTTCGGCGGCATGAACGTGCTGGAAAGCCGTGACATGGCCATGCAGGTTTGCGAAGAGTACGTGAAGGTCACCGAAAAACTCGGCATCCCTTACGTGTTCAAGGCCAGCTTCGACAAGGCCAACCGTTCTTCTGTGACCTCCTATCGCGGTCCTGGCCTGGAAGAGGGCATGCGCATCTTCCAGGACATCAAACAAGCCTTCGGCGTGCCGATCATCACCGACGTCCACGAGCCTGACCAGGCTGCGGTCGTCGCTGAGGTCTGCGACATCATCCAGCTGCCGGCCTTCCTGTCGCGCCAGACCGATCTGGTCGTCGCGATGGCCAAGACCAACGCTGTGATCAACATCAAGAAAGCCCAGTTCCTCGCGCCTCAGGAAATGAAACACATCCTGAACAAGTGCGTGGAAGCGGGTAACGATCAGTTGATCCTCTGCGAGCGCGGTTCGAGCTTCGGCTACAACAACCTCGTGGTCGACATGCTCGGCTTCGGCATCATGAAGCAGTTCGAGTACCCGGTATTCTTCGACGTGACCCATTCGCTGCAAATGCCGGGCGGTCGTTCCGACTCCGCCGGCGGTCGCCGCGCCCAGGTCACCGACCTGGCCAAGGCTGGCATGAGCCAGTCGCTGGCGGGGCTGTTCCTCGAAGCGCACCCGGACCCGGACAACGCCAAATGCGACGGCCCTTGCGCCTTGCGTCTGGACAAACTGGAGCCATTCCTGGCCCAGCTCAAAGCCCTGGACGAACTGGTGAAGAGTTTTCCGACGGTAGAAACCGCGTAAACCTCAATTCTCCGGTAAAGTACCGCACGATTTGTCGCTCATGCCCTCGGGTATGAGCGTTGTCGTCTGCAAGCTGCCCGCTGCACACCACTTGCCGACGGTAAAAAGATTTCCTCTAGCTGCGTCGTTTTCGTCAACTTTGGAGTGTTTACAACAATGGCAAAAATCGTCGACATCAAAGGTCGTGAAGTTCTCGACTCCCGTGGCAATCCCACCGTGGAAGCGGACGTGCTTCTCGACAACGGCATCATCGGCAGCGCCTGTGCGCCGTCCGGTGCATCCACTGGCTCGCGTGAAGCGCTCGAGCTGCGTGATGGCGACAAGAGCCGTTACCTGGGCAAGGGCGTGCTCAAGGCGGTAGCCAACATCAACGGTCCGATCCGCGATCTGCTGCTGGGCACCGACCCAAGCGACCAGAAAGCGCTGGATCACGCGATGATCAAGCTCGACGGTACCGAAAACAAAGCGACCCTGGGCGCCAACGCCATCCTCGCCGTATCCCTGGCTGCGGCCAAGGCGGCTGCACAGGATCAGGACCTGCCGCTGTACGCACACATCGCCAACCTGAACGGCACCCCGGGTGTTTACTCGATGCCGGTTCCGATGATGAACATCATCAACGGTGGCGAACACGCCGACAACAACGTCGACATCCAGGAATTCATGGTTCAGCCGGTTGGCGCCAAGTCCTTCTCGGAAGGTCTGCGCATGGGCACCGAGATTTTCCATCACCTCAAAGCCGTGCTGAAGGCCCGTGGCCTGAGCACTGCCGTCGGTGACGAAGGCGGTTTCGCGCCGAACCTGGCTTCCAACGAAGACGCACTGAAAGTGATCTCCGAAGCAGTCGCCAACGCTGGTTACAAGCTGGGCACCGACGTGACCCTGGCTCTGGACTGTGCGGCCAGCGAATTCTTCGAAGACGGCAAGTACAACCTGTCCGGCGAAGGCCAGGTGTTCACCGCTGAAGGTTTCGCCGACTACCTCAAAGGTCTGACCGAGCGTTACCCGATCATCTCGATCGAAGACGGTCTGGACGAGTCCGACTGGGCTGGCTGGAAGATCCTCACCGACAAGATCGGCGAGAAGACCCAGCTGGTCGGCGACGACCTGTTCGTGACCAACACCAAGATCCTCAAAGAAGGCATCGATAAAAAGATCGCCAACTCGATCCTGATTAAGTTCAACCAGATCGGTACCCTGACCGAAACCCTGGAAGCCATCCAGATGGCCAAGGCTGCCGGTTACACCGCCGTGATCTCGCACCGTTCGGGCGAAACCGAAGATTCGACCATTGCCGACCTGGCCGTGGGTACTTCGGCTGGCCAGATCAAGACCGGTTCGCTGTGCCGTTCCGACCGCGTTTCCAAGTACAACCAACTGCTGCGTATCGAAGAGCAGTTGAATGGCAAGGCCAAGTACAACGGTCGCAGCGAGTTTCGCGGCTGAGCAGTAAATGATAGAAAGACACCGGATTGTGTCGGAAAAGTCGTGACAGCGATGGATTTGCCACTAATCTGATGCCTTATATGCACAAGCCTGGATATTCCAGGCTTCGTGCTATCAGATGCTTCAAAGTTTTTGTGTGGCTGTCTTTTTTCACTGGATACCTGATATTCGATGCGCAGTCCTTACTGGTTGTTTCTCGTCTTGCTCTTGCTGCTGGCCGGTCTGCAGTACCGCCTGTGGGTGGGCAATGGCAGTCTGGCGCAAGTCGCCGAACTGAATCAGCAAATTGCTGATCAACACGCCGAGAACGAAGCCTTGCTGGAGCGCAACCGAGTGATGGACGCTGAAGTCAGCGAGTTGAAGAAAGGCATGGAGACCGTTGAAGAGCGGGCTCGTCACGAACTGGGCATGGTCAAGGACGGCGAAACCCTTTACCAGTTGGCCCAATGATCGATTCCCTGCCGGCCTTCTGGGCCGTGATTCCTGCCGCGGGCGTCGGTGCCCGTATGGCCGCGGACCGTCCCAAGCAATACCTGCAACTGGGCGGGCGCACAATTCTCGAACACAGCCTCGGCTGTTTCCTCGATCACCCGAGACTCAAGGGGTTGGTGGTCAGTCTTGCCGTTGATGATCCTTATTGGCCGAACCTGGCCAGCGCCAGTGATCCGCGAATTCAACGGGTCGACGGTGGCACCGAACGTTCCGGCTCGGTACTCAATGCCTTGCTGCATCTGCACGCCCAAGGTGCCGACGACGAGGACTGGGTGCTGGTGCACGATGCGGCGCGGCCCAATCTGAGCCGTGACGATCTCGACAAATTGCTCGCTGAGCTGGCGAACGATCCGGTCGGTGGTTTGCTGGCTGTGCCGGCGAAGGACACTCTCAAGCGGGTCGACAAGCACGGTCGGGTGGTGGAAACCGTCGATCGCAGTGTGATCTGGCAAGCCTATACGCCGCAGATGTTCCGCCTCGGTGCGCTGCACCGGGCTTTGGCCGACAGTCTCGTGGCGGATGCAGTCATCACCGATGAAGCTTCGGCGATGGAGTGGGCTGGCATGGCGCCGCGTCTGATCGAGGGCCGCGCGGATAACTTGAAAGTCACCCGCCCCGAAGACCTCGAATGGTTGCGTCAGCGCTGGACCAACCGTCGTTAAGCTCGATATTCCGGCCGTTCGGCCAAACCTTCCTTGAGAAAATCCACCAGTTTGCGCACCTTGGGCGACAGGTGCCGCTGCTGCGGATACAGCGCCCACACCGCCGTATTCGGCGGTTGATGCGTCTCCAACAAAGAAACCAACGCACCGCTGTGCAGATGTTCCAGCACGTAATAGTCAGGCAACTGACACAGTCCGACGCCTTGTAGCGCCGCATCCAGCACCGCTTGCCCACTGTTGCAGCGCCAGTTTCCCTGCACCCGCTGGGAAAATTCCCGCCCGTTTTGTTCAAGTTGCCAGATATCCGAGCTGCCGATCAGGCAATTGTGCCGCCCCAGTTCCGACAAACTGTGTGGGCGCCCGTACCGTTCCAGGTAGGAAGGCGACGCACACAGATACATGCGCCGCGGTGCCAGCCGGGTCGCCACCAACCGGGAGTCCTGAAGCCGGCCAAGACGGATCGCCAGGTCCAGGCCTTCATGCACCAGATCGAGTTGCCGGTTGGTCAGTTCGATATCGATGCGCAGTTGCGGGTAGTGCCCCATGAACCGCGTCACCAGCGGCACAATGAAACGCTCGCCATACGCCACGGCACAGGTCATGCGCAGCATGCCTTTGGGTTCGCTGGTCAGATCGCCGACCGCGCGCAAGGCTTCTTCGCGTCCGTCCTGCAGACGTTGGCAATGTTGCAGAAAGGTCTGGCCGGCCTCGGTCAGGGTGACGCGCCGGGTGCTGCGATACAGCAGTCGCGTCTGCAAACGCTCTTCCAGTCGTACGATTTGTCGACTGATGTGCGAGGAAGAAACGCCCAGGCGTTCGGCAGCGGCTGTGAACTGACTGCATTCGGCAACGGCGACGAACTCGTCGATACCTTCCCAGCGATTTTCGGACATGGGGATTATCCCTGTATGGCAATAATGTTTTGCTTTTGTCCGGATTATTCATCAAGCGGCGCTGAACTACACTGACCGTCTGGTTTTTTATTCAATGGATTCACTGGAGAGTCAGCATGATCAAGTCGCGCGCCGCCGTTGCCTTCGAGGCCAAAAAGCCGCTGGAAATCGTAGAAGTCGATGTCGCCATGCCCAAGGCCGGTGAAGTATTGCTGCGCGTGGTGGCTTCCGGGGTTTGCCACACTGACGCTTACACCCTGTCCGGCGCGGACCCGGAAGGTATCTTCCCGTCGATCCTCGGCCACGAAGGCGGCGCCATCGTCGAAGCGATCGGCGAAGGCGTGACATCCGTGGCGGTCGGCGATCACGTCATTCCGCTGTACACCCCGGAATGCGGTCAGTGCAAATTCTGTAAGTCGGGCAAGACCAACCTGTGTCAGGCGATTCGCGCCACCCAGGGCAAGGGCCTGATGCCGGACGGCACTTCGCGCTTTTCCTACAAGGGCCAAACGATTTTCCACTACATGGGTACTTCGACGTTCTCCGAGTACACCGTGCTGCCGGAAATCTCCGTGGCCAAGATCTCCAAGGATGCGCCGCTGGAAAAGGTCTGCCTGCTCGGTTGCGGCGTGACCACCGGTATCGGTGCGGTGATCAACACCGCCAAGGTCAAACCGGGTGACACCGTGGCCATCTTCGGTCTCGGCGGCATCGGACTGTCGGCCGTGATCGGCGCGGTGAAGGCCAAGGCCTCGCGCATCATCGCCATCGACATCAACCCGGCCAAGTTCGAAATCGCCAAACAATTGGGTGCCACCGACTGCGTGAACCCGAAAGACTTCGATCGTCCGATCCAGGAAGTGATCGTCGACATGACCGATGGCGGCGTCGACTTCTCCTTCGAATGTATCGGCAATGTGCAACTGATGCGTGCGGCCCTTGAGTGCTGCCACAAGGGCTGGGGCGAGTCGGTGATCATCGGTGTTGCCGGCGCCGGCCAGGAAATTGCCACCCGTCCGTTCCAGCTGGTGACCGGTCGCGTCTGGCGCGGTTCGGCGTTCGGTGGCGTGCGTGGCCGTACCGAACTGCCAAGCTATGTTGACATGGCGCAAAGCGGCGAAATCCCGCTGGATACTTTCATCACCCACACCATGGGTCTGGAAGACATCAACAAGGCCTTCGATCTGATGCATGAAGGCAAGAGCATCCGTACCGTCATTCATTTCTGATCAATCGCGAACCATGGCCGCCAGCGCGCGGCCGTGGTTGCGTAGGAGTCCTACATGAGTCTGGAAAACATCTCCTGTCAGAAAAGTTTCGGCGGTTGGCACAAGCGTTATCGCCATCGTTCCGAAGTGCTCGGTTGTGACATGGTGTTCGCCGTGTACCTGCCGCCGCAGGCAGAGCAGGGCGGCAAGTTGCCGGTGCTGTACTGGCTGTCGGGCCTGACCTGTACGGACGAGAACTTCATGCAGAAGGCCGGTGCGATGCGCATGGCGGCCGAGCTAGGCCTGATCATCGTGGCGCCGGACACCAGTCCGCGCGGCCCGGATGTACCGGGTGATCCTGACGGGGCTTGGGATTTCGGCCTCGGTGCCGGGTTTTATCTGAATGCCACGCAGGAACCGTGGTCGCGGCACTATCGGATGCATGACTACGTCGTGCAGGAATTGCCTTCACTGGTTGAAGCGCATTTCCCGGCGTCGGACAAGCGCAGCATCAGCGGCCACTCCATGGGCGGTCACGGTGCGCTGGTCTGTGCGTTGCGCAATCCAGGGCGTTATCAGTCGGTATCGGCGTTTTCGCCAATCAACAATCCGATCGACTGCCCGTGGGGCCAGAAGGCATTCACCCGCTATCTGGGCGAAGACCGTTCGAAATGGCGCGAATGGGATGCCTGTGCACTGATCGCCGAAGCGGACGAGAAGCTGCCATTGCTGGTCGATCAGGGTGACCGTGACGATTTCCTCGCCACCCAACTCAAACCGGAAGCCCTGCAACAAGCCGCAAAACAAGCGGGCCACCCGCTGACGTTGCGCCTGCAACCGGGCTACGACCATAGCTATTTCTTTATCGCGAGCTTCATTGACGACCACTTGCAGCATCACGCGCGCGCTCTAGGCGCCTAACGCCTGACAAAGCAGGTAGAATCACGCCCTGACAAAATTCGGGGCGTTTTTTTATGCGTATTGGCCACGGCTATGATGTGCACCGTTTCGCTGAAGGCGATTTCATTACTCTGGGCGGCGTGCAAATCGCACACGGCTTCGGGCTGCTCGCTCACTCCGACGGTGACGTCCTGCTGCACGCCTTGAGCGATGCCTTGCTCGGCGCGGCGGCGCTGGGTGATATCGGCAAGCATTTCCCGGACACCGACCCGCAATTCAAGGGTGCCGACAGCCGAGTGCTGCTGCGTCACGTGGTCAGTCTGATCCATGCCAAAGGCTGGAAGGTCGGCAACGTCGACAACACCATCGTTGCCCAGGCTCCGAAAATGGCCCCCCATATCGAATCGATGCGCGCGCTGATTGCCGCGGATCTGCAAGTAGAACTGGATCAAGTGAACGTGAAAGCCACCACCACCGAAAAGCTCGGCTTCGTCGGTCGCGAAGAAGGCATCGCCGTGCATTCCGTTGCCTTGTTGCTGCGCGCATGAACGAACTGCAACTGCTCGGCCCGCGGGCCTATGGCGACGCCCTCGGCACCGCGGTACTGAAAGCCATCGCTGAAGATTTCCAGGTCGATGAAGTCCTCGATATTCCGTTCAGCGGTGACGGCGAGCACCTGTGGATCTGGGTGGAAAAGCGCGGCCTGAATACCGAAGAGGCTGCACGCCGTATCGCCAAGGCGGCCGGTGTACCGTTGCGTACGGTGAGCTATGCCGGTCTGAAAGACCGTCAGGCGCTGACCCGTCAGTGGTTCAGCGTGCAATTGCCGGGCAAGGCCGATCCGGATCTGTCGGCGGCGGAAAACGACACGCTGAAAATCCTCAAGACCACCCGCCACAAGCGCAAGCTGCAACGCGGTGCGCATTCGGCAAACGGTTTCACCCTGCGCCTGACTCAGTTCAATGGCGACAAGGCGGCCATCGACGAGCGCCTGCGACTGATCGCCAAACAAGGTATCCCGAATTATTTCGGCGCCCAGCGTTTCGGCCATGACGGTGGCAATGTGGTCGATGCCCGTTCGTGGGCTGCGCGCAAGGCACTGCCGGAGCAGCGCAATGTGCGCTCGCGCCTGCTGTCGACCGCGCGCAGTTTTCTGTTCAATCAGGTGCTCGCGGCGCGGGTGGCCGATGGCACCTGGCAGCGCGCCCAGGTCGGCGATCTGCTGGCCTTCACCGACAGCCGCAGCTTTTTTCCGGCCGGTGAAGCCGAGTGCAGCGATCCGCGTCTGGCCATTCTTGACCTGCACCCGACCGGTCCGCAGTGGGGCGAAGGTGACTCGCCGGCGGCCGGGGTTGTCCATGATCTGGAGCAGGGGATTGCCGCACGCGAGGCGGATCTGCGCGATTGGTTGATTAATGCCGGTATGAGCCACGAACGTCGCATCCTGCGGCTGCCCATTGGCGGGTTGACGTGGCATTATCCCGAGCCTGACATTCTGCAACTGGAATTCGTCCTCCCGGCCGGATGCTTCGCCACCGTATTGGTGCGCGAGCTCGTTGATCTGGTGCCGGTGGGGCAGACGGACAGCCCATGCGTATTCTGATTTCTAACGACGATGGGGTGACTGCGCCCGGTCTTGCCGCGCTATATGCTGCGCTGGCGGATTACACCGAGTGCGTGGTTATCGCCCCGGAACAGGACAAGAGCGGTGCCAGCAGTTCGCTGACACTCGACCGTCCGCTGCACCCGCAGTACCTGGCCAACGGCTTTATCAGCCTCAATGGCACACCGACCGACTGCGTCCATCTGGGGCTCAACGGTTTGCTCGAACGCGAGCCGGACATGGTGGTTTCGGGTATCAACCTTGGCGCCAACCTGGGTGATGACGTGCTGTATTCCGGAACGGTGGCAGCCGCCCTCGAGGGCCGCTTTCTCGAGCGCCCGTCGTTTGCCTTCTCGCTGGTTTCGCGGCAGGTCGACAACTTGCCCACGGCCGCCTACTTTGCGCGCAAACTGGTCGAGGCCCACGCCGGGCTCGATCTGCCACCGCGCACGGTGTTGAACGTGAACATTCCTAATCTGCCGATCGATCACATTCGCGGCATTCAACTGACCCGTCTCGGCCATCGCGCCCGTGCGGCGGCACCGATGAAAGTCGTGGACCCGCGCGGCAAGGCCGGTTACTGGATCGCAGCGGCAGGTGATGCGGAAGACGGCGGGCCGGGCACCGATTTCCATGCGGTGATGCAGGGTTACGTATCCATCACTCCGTTGCAGCTCGATCGCACCTTCAATGATGCCTTCAGAAGTCTCGACGGCTGGCTGGAGGGGCTCAACTGATGGCTCGTGAACAAGACGACAGGCTGCGCAGCGGCATCGGGATGACGTCCCAGCGAACCCGTGAGCGCCTGATCCAGCGTCTGTACGAAGAGGGCGTTTCCAACGCCAGCGTGCTGGAAGTGATCCGCCGCACCCCGCGACACCTGTTCGTCGATGAAGCGCTGGCGCATCGTGCCTATGAAGACACCGCGCTGCCGATCGGCAACAACCAGACCATTTCCCAGCCTTATATGGTGGCGCGCATGAGCGAGCTGCTGCTGGAAGCCGGGCCGCTGGATAAGGTGCTGGAGATCGGCACCGGATCCGGTTACCAGACGGCAGTGTTGTCGCAGTTGGTCGAGCGGGTGTTCTCGGTAGAGCGCATCAAGGTGCTGCAGGATCGGGCCAAGGAACGCCTGATCGAGCTCAACCTGCGCAACGTGGTATTTCGCTGGGGCGATGGTTGGGAAGGGTGGCCGGCGCTAGCGCCGTACAACGGCATCATCGTCACGGCGGTCGCCACCGATGTGCCTCAGGCTTTGCTTGATCAACTGGCACCGGGTGGGCGGATGGTGATCCCGGTCGGTTCGGGCGAAGTGCAGCAATTGATGCTGATCGTGCGCGAAGAAAACGGTTTCTCCCGACACGTTCTGGGGGCGGTGCGTTTCGTGCCATTGCTCAACGGTCCGCTGGCCTGAGCATTTGTTCGAGGCCGCTGAATTCCTGTCGAACGCGCCTGTCTTACAGCGGCGGCGAGTGTTTAAACAGAAAGGATCGTCTACAAGCAAACGTGTGCGCCGAGCGATAGCGCTTCTATAAAGGTAAAGCCGGTTGCGCTCGTTATACTTGCGAAGTTTCATGCCGGAATCGGCATTCCAAATTTTTTCAGCCACCACAAAGGGAGCGGCGGGTGAGTCTCACAGTCATTGCGCAGCGTATGGGTAACACGAGCTTTCAGCGCCTGGTGACTGGCCTTGTCTTGAGCACCTTGCTGGTCGGTTGCTCCAGCACAAAATCGAGCAACGTTCGGGTCGTGGATCGCAACAATGCGGTGGCCCAGCGTCCGGTCGTGACGACCGGGCAGTATGTAGTCCGTCCGGGCGATACCTTGTTTTCCATCGCTTTTCGCTACGGCTGGGACTACAAAGCCCTCGCCGCCCGGAACAACATTCCTACGCCATACACGATCCATCCGGGTCAGACGATTCGCTTCGACGGCCGTACCGGTTCAACGTCGACTGCGGTCGTCAGCAACTCCGGTTCTTCAGCGTCTTCGTCCAGCAAAACCACGGTTATCCGGCGCCAGGCAAATGGCACGACAACCACCACGACCACGGGTTCCGGCGCAGCTTCGACGACGGTTGTACCGTCCGTCGCCAACAAGCAAACACCCGCTCCGCTGCCTCCACCGGGCCCGGCCCCGACCGGCTGGGGATGGCCATCTAATGGCATTCTCATTGGAAAATTCTCTTCAAACGGTAGTTTGAATAAAGGAATTGATATCGCCGGAGATTTGGGACAGCCTGTTTTAGCTGCGTCTGATGGGACGGTGGTATACGCCGGGAGTGGCTTAAGGGGCTACGGCGAATTGGTCATCATCAAACACAGCGAAACCTACGTCAGTGCTTACGGACACAACCGTCGGCTGTTGGTACGGGAGGGGCAGCAGGTCAAGGTCGGACAGACAATTGCCGAAATGGGGTCAACGGGTACAGACCGGGTGAAACTGCATTTTGAGATTCGCCGACAAGGTAAACCTGTAGATCCGCTGCAGTTCCTGCCAAGACGTTGATTTGCAGACCAGCCTGTTCCGTCACGTAGAGGGGACAGGCTCCAGCGTTGCCAAGGATAAAGGCGCCGCTTGAGCTTGGGGTCGAACTCACCAAAGGACTATAACAATGGCTCTCAGTAAAGAAGTGCCGGAGTTTGACATCGACGATGAGGTTCTCCTGATGGAGACCGGCATCGATTCGGATTCGATGTCGAATGATGAAGGGGCTGCTCCACCTTCCGTTCGTGCCAAATCCAAACACTCCGCTTCACTTAAACAACATAAGTACATCGATTACACTCGGGCACTCGATGCCACGCAGCTGTACCTCAACGAAATCGGCTTTTCCCCTCTGCTCTCCCCGGAAGAAGAAGTTCATTTTGCGCGCTTGTCGCAAAGTGGCGACCCGGCCGGGCGCAAGCGCATGATCGAAAGTAACCTGCGGCTGGTGGTCAAGATCGCCCGGCGTTACGTCAATCGGGGGCTGTCGCTGCTGGATCTGATCGAAGAGGGCAACCTCGGACTGATCCGAGCGGTGGAAAAGTTCGATCCTGAGCGCGGCTTCCGCTTCTCGACCTACGCAACCTGGTGGATTCGTCAGACCATCGAACGCGCGATCATGAATCAGACCCGGACCATCCGGCTGCCGATTCATGTGGTCAAGGAGCTCAACGTGTACCTGCGGGCTGCACGGGAGCTGACGCAAAAGCTCGACCACGAACCTTCACCCGAAGAAATCGCCAACCTGCTGGAAAAACCGGTGGGCGAGGTCAAGCGCATGCTGGGCCTGAACGAGCGGGTTTCTTCGGTCGACGTCTCGCTGGGCCCGGATTCGGATAAAACCCTGCTGGACACCCTGACGGATGACCGTCCGACTGATCCGTGCGAACTGCTGCAGGATGACGATCTGTCGCAGAGCATCGATCAATGGCTCTCGGAGCTGACCGACAAGCAACGCGAGGTGGTGGTACGCCGCTTCGGTCTGCGCGGCCACGAGAGCAGCACGCTGGAAGATGTAGGCCTGGAGATCGGCCTGACCCGGGAACGGGTGAGACAGATCCAGGTGGAAGGCCTTAAGCGCCTTCGGGAAATTCTCGAGAAAAACGGCCTGTCGAGCGAGTCGCTGTTTCAATAAGCCGCCCGCCTGACCGCCATGCAGAAAGCCCCGACTGGTTCGGGGCTTTTTGTTTGTGTGCTGAAAGCGGCAGGTATTCCCACCTTGTAGGTTTGCGCTGTAAGCCTTTGCTGACTGTATCGTAAGTGTTCGTTATTTTTACACTGCTGCCGAAGGCGATTGCGCTCATCATCTTCGGGTAACACAATGATTTATATGGTTATTTTTTAATGTTAAGGGCTTATGACAACAGGTTCACGCGCTGAGGGCCGGTTGCCCCCTGCGGGGAACTCGCTAGTATCTGGGTTGTGTCGACGGATAGACACGCCCTTCAAGGAAGAGGGGAATGGACATCGCAGGAAGCGATTCATCAGGACGATGAAAAGGAACACAGGGAATAGGGAAAAAATGTGGGCGGGTCAAACCGCCCCTTTTTTTGCCTGAAGAAAAGCCAGACCCGCAAAAACAAAAAGGCCCGCGAGGGGCCTTTTCATTCGAGCGCGGGACAGATCAGCGTTCGAGGTCTTTGATCTTGCCTTTGACGCCATCCCACTCTTCGGCATCCGGCAGCGATTCTTTCTTCTCGGTGATGTTCGGCCAGATTTCGGCCAACTCGACGTTCAATTGAATGAACTCCTGCATCTCTTCCGGAACTTCGTCCTCTGAGAAAATGGCCACGGCCGGGCATTCCGGTTCGCACAGGGCGCAGTCGATGCACTCATCCGGGTGAATCACCAGGAAATTCGGGCCTTCGTAAAAGCAGTCCACCGGACAGACTTCTACGCAGTCGGTGTACTTGCACTTGATGCAGTTGTCGGTGACGACGAAGGTCATTTCTAATTTTCTCCTCAGGCGGCGGCAGCGTTGCCCCTTCACGGTTGGGGTCGCCAGGTTCGGGAGCGATGTCTGCCAGCCAGGCTATTAGCCAGCAGCATCCCGAACCGCGCGAGATTCTAACAGCTTGAAGCCGTTTGCGTTATATCCGGTTCGTCGGTGCTTAGATCCGGTTCTTAAGTGCATATAACATTTCGAGCGCACGACGCGGTGTAACGTCATCCAGATCCAGTTTGGCCAACTCATCCAGCACCGGATGCGGAAGGCTGGCAAACATGTCGCTCTGTTGCGGCGCTGCCGGTTTGCCCTTGGCGGCCGGCTTCGGCGCCTCATGTGGCAGCGCGGTATCTTCCAGGCGGCTCAAGTGTTCACGAGCACGCACGATCACTTCGCTCGGCACTCCGGCCAGTTGTGCAACCGCGAGGCCATAACTCTGGCTCGCCGGCCCCGGCAACACATGGTGCAGGAATACGATGCGCTCATTGTGCTCGGTGGCGTTGAGGTGCACGTTGGCCACCAGCGGTTCGGCTTCCGGCAACACGGTCAATTCGAAATAGTGCGTCGCAAACAGAGTATAGGCCCGCAGCTGCGCCAAACGCTCCGCCGCCGCCCACGCCAGGGACAGACCATCAAAGGTGCTGGTGCCGCGCCCGACTTCGTCCATCAGCACCAGACTGCGCTCGGTGGCATTGTGCAGGATGTTCGCGGTTTCGCTCATTTCCACCATGAAGGTCGAGCGTCCGCCGGCGAGGTCGTCGCTGGAACCGATCCGGGTGAAGATCCGGTCCACCAGCGACAGTTCGCAACTGGCTGCCGGCACGAAGCTGCCGATGTGTGCCAGCAGCACGATCAGTGCAGTCTGGCGCATATAGGTGGATTTACCGCCCATGTTCGGACCGGTGATCACCAGCATGCGGGTGTTGTCGTCCAGGCTCAGGTCGTTGGCCACGAACGGCGTTGTCAGCACTTGCTCGACCACCGGATGACGGCCCTGGGAGATGCGCATGCACGGTTCGCTGACGAACGTCGGGCAATTCAGGTCGAGATTCAGCGCACGTTCGGCGAGGTTGCTCAGCACGTCCAGCTCGGCCAGGGCACCTGCGGTGTCCTGCAGCGGCGGCAGCTGGCTGATCAAATCTTCCAGCAGCGCTTCATAAAGCATTTTCTCGCGAGCCAGGGCGCGGCTCTTGGCCGACAACGCCTTGTCTTCGAACTCTTTCAGTTCCGGGGTGATGAAGCGCTCGGCACCCTTGAGGGTCTGACGACGGGTGTAGTCTGCCGGCGCTGATTCAGCCTGCTTGCTCGGCAACTCGATGAAGTAGCCGTGAATGCGGTTGTAGCCGACTTTCAGGTTGGCGAGGCCGGTACGGGCCTTTTCCCGGGCTTCCAGATCGATCAGGAACTGGCCGGCGTTCTCGCTCAGCGATTGCAGCTCGTCGAGCTCGCTGTCGTAACCGGTTTTCAGCACGCCGCCGTCACGGATCACCGCCGGCGGGTTGTCGATGATGGCTTTTTCCAGCAGCGCCGCCAGTTCCGGATAAGTGCTGGTGGTGGTCGCCAGACGTTGCAGGTGCGGCGCCTCGAGATCGGTCATCGCCACTTGCAGTTCAGGCAGCGCACCGAGCGCGTCGCGCAGGCGAGCGAGGTCGCGAGGGCGGGCATTGCGCAGGCCGATCCGCGCCAGAATCCGCTCGATATCGCCGATTTCCTTGAGCTGCGGTTGCAGGTTTTCAAAGCGATAGCGGTCGAGCAGGCAAGTGATCGAACTCTGGCGAGCGAGCAGCACGGTCAGATCGCGCAGCGGGCGGTTGAGCCAACGGGTCAGCAAGCGGCTGCCCATGGCGGTCTGGCAACGGTCGACAACAGATTGCAGGGTGTTGTCGCGGCCACCGGCCAGGTTGGTGTCAAGTTCCAGGTTACGGCGGCTGGCGCCATCGAGCACCACGGTGTCGTCCAGCCGTTCATGGCGAAGGCTGCGCAGGTGGGGCAGGGCGGTGCGCTGGGTTTCCTTGGCGTACGCCAGCAGGCAACCGGCGGCGCCGATGGCCAAGGTCAGGGTTTCGCAGCCAAAACCTTTCAGGTCCTGGGTGGAGAATTGCTGGCAGAGGCTTTTCAGCGCCGAATCACGTTCGAAATCCCACGGTGCACGACGACGTACGCCACGGCGTTTTTCCGCCGGCAGATCCTTCGGCCAGTCATCCGGGATCAGCAACTCGACCGGGTTGACCCGCTCCAGCTCCGCCAACAGGTTTTCCCAGCCCTTGATCTCCAGCACGGTGAAGTTGCCGCTGGTGATGTCCAGCACCGCCAGACCGAACAGACGCTCGTCGCCCAGCACCGCCGCGATCAGGTTGTCGCGACGCTCATCCAGCAACGCTTCGTCGCTGACCGTACCGGGGGTGATGATCCGCACCACCTGACGTTCCACCGGGCCTTTGCTGGAGGCCGGGTCGCCAACCTGCTCGCAGATCACGACCGACTCGCCGAGCTTGACCAGCTTCGCCAGATAGCCTTCCGCCGCGTGATAAGGAATCCCGCACATCGGAATCGCCTGACCCGCCGACTGCCCGCGCGCGGTCAGGGTGATGTCCAGCAACTTGGCCGCCTTCTTCGCGTCTTCGTAGAAGATCTCGTAGAAGTCGCCCATGCGGTAGAACATCAGCTGGTCCGGGTGCTGATTCTTCAGGCGCCAGTACTGCTGCATCATCGGGGTGTGGGAGGACAGGTCGGAGACGGCTTTATTCATCGGATTGTCAGGCAACTCGTTGGAAGGTGTGGGGCAAAAGCGGGGCAGTCGCCGGGCTTTTCCGCGATGGGCGCAAGGTTACCATGGGCGGTCTGTCGGACGCAGGCATCGCGGCCGGGTGACATCTATCTGGTGCAAAAACGTCGACTATGCACGATTTATGCAAATCAGCATTTGTCTTCGCGAAAAACTTCAAGCACTATGCGCGTTATGCAAAAACGCAACGTATCTACCGTCTTAAGAGCACTGCTCGACCAGCACGGGATCTCCCCCACGGAGCTCCACCGTCGCACCGGCGTGCCTCAATCCACGCTCTCGCGGATTCTCAGCGGGAAGATCGTCGATCCTTCAGATAAGCACATCTCGAAGATCGCCGAGTACTTTGCCGTGAGCACCGACCAGTTGCGCGGGCGCGCGGATGTTGCGCCCGCCGCCAACGCCGGACGCGACGAGTTGCATTCCGAACTCAAGGACATAAGCCTGTGGGACGACGACACCCCCGTCGATGACGACGAGGTGTCGGTGCCCTTTCTTCGCGAGGTTGAATTGGCTGCTGGATCAGGAAGATTCGTCATCGAAGAGAGCGAACGCTCAAGCCTGCGCTTCGGCAAGCGCAGCCTGCGCCATAACGGTGTGCAGTTCGACCAGGCCAAATGCGTGACGGTGCGGGGCAACAGCATGTTGCCGGTGCTGCGCGACGGTGCCACGGTCGGGGTCAACGCGGGAAAATGCGGGATCGGCGACATCATCGATGGCGACCTTTATGCGATCAACCACAACGGTCAACTGCGGGTGAAGCAGCTTTATCGCCTGCCTACCGGTATCCGTCTGCGCAGCTTCAATCGCGATGAGCATCCGGACGAGGACTACAGCTTCCAGGACATGCAGGAAGAGCAGATCGTCATCCTCGGTCACGTTTTCTGGTGGGGCATGTACGCCCGGTAACCCGATCCCTTTCGGATAAAACCCGCCTCGGCGGGTTTTTTTTCGCCTGTAGAAAACCGGGCAACCCTTGATTGGCGGGGCTTCCATGCATCCGCGCATTTCTCGTGCATAAATAAATGCATTTACGCATTGACTGTATATGCATCCATGCATATTCTTGCCACCAAGCCGCTCGACAAAGCGGCTGGCAACAACAGCTCTTTAGTTCCACAAGAACAGGCAGCGATGAACCGGCCTCAACGGTTCAGAGGGTTGGCAACTGACCCGGGTGTGCAGCGTAAAGCACCAGAAGCAGTTATCCGGCGGGCAGGGACCGCGGTCGGAAAAACAATTTGAATGGACTCGTACCGCGCCAGTAGCGCCGAAAAGTCAGCTTCCTTCTTTGAACAATGGACAGAAGGAAGGCGAAGGAGCGCATTACTGAAAAGCCCGGCGAGTTGCCGGGCTTTTTGGAATGCCTGCCTGATATTCAAGAGGTGTGCAGAAGGACGCGCAGCGTGTATTGGAAATCATCAGAGGTAAAGCGAATGAATCGTTACGTTTTGGTAGGACGTGTTTATAAGTCCGGTTATCAAGTCGCGCTGCAGATTCTGGAATCGGATGAGCCCATGCCGACGACTCTTCCGGTTGGGATAGCGGACGCAGAGTGGTATGACATCACCGGAGATACTACGGCTCACGTGGGATGGAAGGTTTTTTTTAAACTGGAAGAAGACGGTTTGCTCTTCGTCGAGCCGACCCACGAAGAGCATCTCGCAATCAACGCTGCCCGCATGCAAGAGCGGTTTGATGTCGCTGCACTCTGGCTGACATTCAATCCTTTGCAATACAAGCTGGATCTTGGCGTCGCTACGCCGGCGGACGAAGCTGCGTTACTTGCTTACAAGCAATACTTCGTTGCCGTCAGCGAAGTCAAAAAACAGCCTGGCTATCCGGCCACTATCAACTGGCCGGTAGCTCCCTTCTAGTTTCAGCCACGAGTGCGCATTACTGAAAATCCCGGCCTTGCGCCGGGCTTTTTGGAATGCCTGCCTCAAGAGAAAACGTTTGAACCCTACACACAACACTCACCCATTACTCCCGGAGGCGTGACATGACAAACGAGCAACAAGCGTTGGCGGACATGCCGATCTGGTTGGTGATCCTCCTCGCCGTGGTCGGCGGGGTGTCCGGCGAAATGTGGCGCGCCGACAAGGAGGGCGCTCGCGGCTGGTCACTGTTGCGGCGCCTGGCCTTGCGTTCCGGCGCCTGCATGATCTGCGGTGTCTCGGCGATCATGCTGCTGTATGCCGCCGGGCTGTCGATCTGGGCTGCCGGCGCATTCGGTTGCCTGACGGCCATGGCCGGGGCCGACGTCGCCATCGGTCTGTACGAGCGCTGGGCGGCCAAGCGCATTGGCGTCTGCGAAGTCCCGCCACGCGACCAGCCTTGAATTTCAATTTTCCCCATGCCGCCATTTCGGCGGCAGGGCTTCGCGTGGACGAATGAAAAGGAGGTCATCTATGCCCACACCGATCCAGCAGCCGTCGCAACTGTTCACCGCCATCGCGACGACACTGCGCAACACCGCCGGACTCGACCTCAAGGTCGGCAGCCGCGGGGATTTTGATGCGCCGGGCGAGCAGGCCTGGGTGCTGATCGACATCGAGCGAAATGCACCGGGAGAGCGTGCCGCCAATGGGCGAATCGCTCATGTGCTGACGCTGTCGCTGCAAGTTATTCCGGCGCTGTCCGCCACGGCGTTTGCTGCCTGCGACCTGATCGCCGCCTTGAAGAATCTGGTCACCGACAACCGCTGGGGCTTGCCCGGCGATCAATGCGATCTGCCGATGAACATCGATGGCTTGCCGTCATTGCTCATCCGCGCCGACCAGCCGAACAAAGCCTGGACGCTGTCGTTCAACCAGACGCTCTACCTGGGCCCGGCCCTGTTGGACGATCCGTTGGGTACACCGAAATTCGCCCGCACCTGGGAAGTCAGCGACATCGACGATCCGGATCAGTACACCACGCTGGAGGCCTGACCGATGTTCGACGCGTTACTGCGAATGCAACTAGGCCCGATCATCGAGCGACTGGCGGAAATGGAAGCGGAGATTGAAGACCTGCACCGGCGTGCCGAGAGTTATTGCCGCATCGGCATCTGTCAGGACGTCGACGCCGCGAGCAATACCTGCCGGGTCAGCCACGGTGGATTGCTCACCCCGGCCATCCGATTTTTCAACCCGAGCGCTGGAGCACAGAGCGAGTCGCGGATCCCGACGGTGGGCGAGCAGTGCCTGCTGCTGAACTACGGCAGTGGTGAAAGCGGTGCGCAAAGCGTGGCGTTGTTCGGCCTGAACAGTGACCGTTTTCCACCAACCTCGACGGTGCCGACGTTGACTCGTCGTGTTCATCAGGACGGCAGCGAAAGCGGCTACGACGACGCCACGCACACGCTGCATTGGCAAAACGGGCCGGCCGCCTTCAACGGTTCTCGCGAGTCGCTTGAGCTGAGCATCGGTCCGGCACGGCTGGCGATGACCCCGCAAGCGATCAGCCTGCAACTGGGCGCGGTCGGCCTGAGCATCGACGCCTCGGGCGTGCACTTCAGCGGCCCGTTGGTGGATCACCAGGGCCGCGTCATCAGCCCCTGAATCAAGAGCTTCCCATGATCGGAATCGATAGAGACAGCGGGGCCACGGTCGACGACTGGCTGCAATTCGTGCAGCGCGCGACCCGGGCCCTGACCACGCCGCTGGGCACCCGGCAAAAACGGCCCTTGTACGGTTCGCTGATCCCCACGCTGCTGGGGCAGAACCTGGGCGACGACATCCTGTTACTCGCCCAGAGCCACGCGGCCCAGGCGTTCTACAACCCGCAAAACGGTATCGGCGATTTCCAGCCCGGCGTGATTGTCGCCACCCGTCAGGGCGCCGGTCTGCTGCTGCGGTTTGCCGGCACCTGGAAAAACCGCCAACAGACTTTCGAGGTCGTGACATGAGCATGTTGATCCCCGGCCAGAACCAGTTGGCCGAACCCTCCTTGATCAAGGTCGATGCCTTCGAGGATCTGCTCGCCGAGTTCAAGACCTTCGTGGTCGAGTACGTCGGCGCGCGCTCGCCGCAGAACGCGGAAAAACTCAAGACCAGCCTGGAAAACGAAAGCGAACTGCTGACCCTGGCTCTGGAGGCCTTTTGCGTTCGCCTGCAAACCCACGAACGCAAATACAACGCCCGGATCAAGCAGATGCTGGCGTGGTGGGCCACCGGCAGCAATCTTGATGCGCGGTTGGCGGACATGGGCCTGGAGCGCCAGTTGCTCGACCCGGGTGATCCGGCGGCATTCCCGCCGGTGCCGGCGATCTACGAAAGCGACGATGACGCCCGGCTGCGCTATTACCTGGCACCCCATGCGCCGGCGGCGGGTTCGCGGATGCAGTATCGCCGCGAGGTCTTCACCCTCGGTGAACGGCCGACGGTGAAAGTCGAATCCACCGAGGCCGGTGTGGTGAACGTTACCTACACCTTCGACCCGGACGGCCTTGCTGCGCAGGTCAAAGACGGCAACGGTCGCCGCACCGCGCCTGGCGAAGTGCAAGTCACCGTGCTTGCCCGCGAGGGCGACGGTACACCGTCCCCGACGCTGCTCGAAGGCGTACGTCGACACTTCGCACGGCCCGACGTTTGTCCCGAGACGGACAAGGTGACGGTGCAGGCCGCCGAGATTCAGCGCTACAAAATCCGCGTGGTGGCGAAGATCAATTCCGGTCCGGATTCGGGCCTGACCAAGGTCGCCGCGCAGCAGCATTTGCAGGCCTACGCCGACAGTTGCCATCGCCTGGAAGGCCGGGTCGATCCGAGCTGGATCGACTACACGCTGCACAGCGCCGGCGCCGTGCAATTGCAGATTCTTGAACCTCTGGGTTCCGTTGTGTGCTCGGCGTTTCAAGCGCCGTACTGCACGGCGGTCGAGGTCGAGGTGCAGACGCTATGACCGATCAGACACCGCGTCCAACTCTGCTGCCGGCCAACAGCTCGGCGCTGGAACGGGCCCTCGACATCGGCTTCGGCGCACTGCTTGATCGCGTCGCGCCGCCGTTTCCAGAACTGATGAACCCGGCCTCAACCCCCGTCGCCTTCCTGCCGTATCTCGCAGCGGATCGTGGAGTGGCCGAATGGAGCACCGACGCACCGGAAGCGGAAAAGCGCCTGACCGTCGAACTGGCCTGGCCCACCGCGCGCCAGGCCGGCACTCGCAAGGCGCTGGAGAACGCCGCCAAGGGTTTGCAGCTCAGGCCGGAAATCCGCGCCTGGTACGAGCAGACACCGCCCGGCGAGCCCTACAGCTTTTCCGTGCGGGCCTTCAGCGAACAACCCTACAGCGAAGAAATCGACGCCCGTCTCGACCGGCGCCTGGCTGATGCCAAGAGCGAGCGGGACGTGCTGTCGGTGTCGGTCGGCCTCAGCGCCTTCGGCAATCACGTCATCGGCGCCGCGACCTTCTGCGGTGAGTTGACCACGGTTTATCCGGTGTTCATCGAAGGGCTCGAAACCTCGGGAGAGGCGTTCTTGGGCGCGGGCATGTACACCGTCGAAACATCCACTATTTATCCTCAGGGGGCCTGAATGGCTGACTATTACACCCTGCTCACCAACGCAGGGATTGCCTACGAAACCGCCTGCAAGGCAGCGGGCGTACCGATCAAGCTGACGCAGATTTCCGTCGGCGATGGCGGCGGCGCGGTCTACAACCCGGCCGCGACGGCTACCGCGCTGAAACGCGAAGTCTGGCGCGGACCGCTCAATGCGCTGTTCCAGGACGAGAAAAATCCGAGCTGGCTGCTCGCCGAAGTCACCATCCCGCCGGACGTCGGTGGCTGGTACGTGCGTGAAGCCGGTCTGTGGACCGACACCGGCATTCTCTACGCGATCGTCAAATACCCGGAGTCGTTCAAACCGGTGCTGGCCACGTCCGGCTCGGGCAAAGAGTTCTACATCCGCTCGATTTTCGAGACCAGCAATGCCTCGCTGGTGACGCTGGTGATCGATGACACGGTGGTAAAGGCCACTCGTGCGTGGGTCATGAGCTACCTCGCCGAAGAACTTGGCAAACTGGATGGCAAACAGTCGGTTCGCGTAGCTGCGACTGGCAATGTCGTGTTGAACGGTGCACAGCAAATCGACGGTGTTGCAGTGGTTGCTGGCGACCGTGTGCTGCTGCCGAATCAGACCCTGGCCAAGGACAATGGTCTGTGGATCGTCACCAACGGCGACTGGGTTCGGGCCAACGATGCCAACGTCAGCGCCAAGGTCACACCGGGCCTGACGGTGATGGTGGAGGAGGGCACGCTCAACGGCGATTCGCTGTGGCACCTGACCACCAACGCACCGATCACGCTCGGCACTACCGCGCTGACATTCAAGATGCTGGCCGGGCGCACCGGGATTGCCGCCGGTACCTACAAAAGTCTGAGCGTCGACGAATACGGCCGCGCGACAGCCGGCTCGAATCCTGACACGCTGGCCGGTTTCGGCATCAAGGATTCGTACACCAAGGCTGAAGTCGAATCGTTGATTGCCAAGGCGTCGGCGTTGCCGGTGGGGTCGATTGTCGCGTTCCCTGTCGATACGCCGCCGCCGGGTTTTCTGGAGCTGGACAACAGCGTCAAGAGCAGCGCGACCTACCCGGACTTGAGCGCCTATCTGGGCGGCAAGTTCAACAAGGGGGATGAGGGTGTCGGGAATTTCCGGTTGCCGGAGGCGCGTGGGGAATTTTTGCGCGGTTGGGATCATGGGCGTGGGGTAGATGGCGGACGTGCTCAAGGAAGTTCTCAGACGGATAGTCTGAAGGCTCACTACCACTTAATTCCGACAGGCTCGGGAGGTGGACAGGCCGTTGACCCGAATGGAGAGATTCCGACAGTAGTGTTGAAGGATACGGCTGCTGACTGGGTATTGCGTACGGAAGGTGACAATGCTGAGCTGAGTATCGGTCGTGTAAGAACCTATAACTTCGGCGCCGCTACAGAAACCCGTCCCCGCAACATCGCCGTCATGTGGTGCATCAAGGCCTGGAACGCCCCGGTCAATCAGGGAAACATCGACGTAGCGGCACTGGTCAAGGAAGTCTCGCGGCTCGGATCTGCCGTTCCGGTAGGTGCCGTCATGGCGTTCCCGACGGGGATAGTGCCTCCTGGCTTTCTTGAGCTGAATGGCAGTGTGCAGAACACTTCGACTTATCCGGATTTGGCGGCATATCTCGGCACCACTTACAACAAAGGTGATGAGGGTGCAGGCAACTTCCGGTTGCCGGAGTCTCGCGGTGAGTTCCTGCGAGGCTGGGATCATGGGCGCGGTGTGGATGTAGGACGTGGGATAGGTACGAATCAAGGCCAGTCGATGGTCGATCACTACCACACGGTTCTAACTGCCGATGCCGGAGGAGTGCTTAATCCCATTGCTGGCAATCTGGTAGGTAGCTTTACCAACTTGGCGCCGATCCCCAAGCCAGCGGGAGCCGGGGTACTGGGAGCAACGCTCACCTCAAGCATTCACGGTCCGGCAGCGGAAAAAGGTGGCACTGAAACGCGTCCACGCAACCTAGCGGTGATGTGGTGCATTAAGGCCTGGAACGCCCCGGTCAATCAAGGAAGTATTGATGTAGCTGCGTTGTCCGATCTGGCGCAGCAGGCTACCGAACTCAATCAAGGCACCGCGAAGGTAGCGACCCAGGCACAGGTCGATGCAGGTGCCGACGATAAAACCTTCGTGACCCCGAAAAAAATGCGCTGGGGTTTCTCCATCAGTGTGTCCGGCGACATGAGCGGCAGCTATGTCGTTTTTCCGACCTGGCTCGGAGGTTTGATTCTCCAGTGGGGGATGACGAATGCCATCGCATCGGGCGCCAATTATTTGCAGGCCTTTCCGGTCGCCTACCCAATGATCAATCCGTCTGTATTTATCACTTACCCCAATACGGCCACAGATGCCCCGGTCGGATCGACCTACATCGGGCAAATCAAAGGGATCAGTAAAGCGAACGTGACCATTCGTAACCTGGGTCAGGCATCTGCACAGTTTTACTACTTTGCAGTGGGTCGCTAATACAACGGAGTGACGAGGGCTATATATGAAATTCGCAACATTTGATGAGCACGGAGACCTTACCGGACGGTATGACTCCGATATTCATAGCGTGATTCCTGAGCAGGCAATTGAACTCAGTGACGCATTATTTCTGGCGACCAGAACAGAGAGGGACGGTGTCTGGAAGTTGGTTGACGGTAACGTGGTCAAGTTACCTTTCCCTCACATCGAACGCGATTATGCGGCCCTGTTTGCGGCTGAGCGTTTCACCCGGGAAGCCTCAGGTATTGCCGTAGAAGGATTGCGCATCGAAACCACTCGTGAGAGTCAGGCTTTGATCGCGAGTACAGGTCTCTCCGCGCTTCTTGATCCGCAATACCGCTGCAACTTTAAAACCCTTAACGGTTTTATCGAAATTGGTTCCGAGCAGATTCTCGCCATTGCCAAGGCTGTCCGGGCTCATGTGCAGGCTTGCTTCGACCGTGAACTGATCCTGCTGGAAGCACTTGAGGCCGGCACCTACACCGATGAAATGCTGAAGGATGGCTGGCCGGATTCCTCGCCAAGCACCTCAGACTCAACCCTTCAATAAGCGCCCCGCTCCCCGGGGCATTTTCTTGTCCGCCCAACACATTCAACACCCGCCAAGCCCCTCCCTTTGAGGGGCTTTCCCGTTTATGGAGAAACGAAAAATGGCAACCCGCCAAACCTACACCGTGCTCGTTCCATTCCCCACCGGCGGTGGGCACTGGTCGAGCCTCGGCCAGGAACTCGATCTGCTCGACGTCGAGGCCAGTGCCCTGCACAGCGCCGGTCGACTGGAGCTGAAAACACCTACCACCAAGGCCGTGAAGGCCGCTGCCAAGAAGGCTGACTGACTATGGCTGAGGTTCTGAACTTCGAGCACAACGGCATTACCGTCAATGCCACCGAATCCCCCGAGGCCATGGGTGGCCTGGGCGACAACGTCATCGGTCTGGTCGGCACCGCGCCGAAAGCCGATCCGCTGATTCCGCGTAACGCACCGTTTCGCATCAACAGCTTCACCACCCATGCGCTGCTCGATCCGACCGGTTCGGAAGAGGGCACCCTGTACCACGCCGTCTACCAGATCCTCAAAGTGGTCAAGGTGCCGGTGTACGTGGTGATCGTCGAAGCGGGCGCGACTCCGGCTGACACCGTCAACGCGGTGATCGGCGGCGTTGATCCAACCACCGGTCGCAAACTCGGTCTGGCGGCACTGGGCAGCGTCCCGGAAGACCTGACCATCATCGGCGCACCGGGCTTCACCGGCACTAAAGCGGTGGCCAGCGAGTTCGCCTCGTTCGGCAAGCGCATCAAGGCCCGTGTGGTGCTGGACGGCAAGGACGTCTCGGTCGCCGATCAGGTGCTGTATAGCCAGGAACTGGGCGGCGCTGACCTCGGTTTCGACCGTTGCCTGGTGGTGCACAACATGCCGGCCGTGTACTCGAAAGCGGCGAAGAAAAACGTGTTCCTCGCGCCATCGAGCCTGGCGATCGCCGCGCTGGCCAAGGTCAAGCAATGGGAAAGCCCGGGCAACCAGGTGACCTACGCCGAAGACGTGTCGCGGGTCGTGGAATACAACATCCTCGACACCTCCACCGAAGGCGATCTGCTCAACCGCTACGGCGTCAGCTATTACGCCCGCACCATCCTTGGCGGCTTCTCGCTGCTGGGCAACCGTTCGATCACCGGCAAGTTCATCAGCTACGTCGGTCTGGAAGACGCCATCAGCCGCAAGCTGGTGAAGGCCGGCCAGAAAGCCATGGCCAAGAACCTGACCAAGTCGTTCATGGATCAGGAAGTCAAACGCATCAACGACTGGCTGCAAACCCTGGTCGCCGACGAAACCATTCCCGGCGGCAGCGTATATCTGCACCCGGAACTCAACAGCGTCGAGAAGTACAAGAACGGCACCTGGTACGTGGTCATCGACTACGGCCGCTACGCGCCGAACGAACACATGGTTTATCAACTCAACGCCCGCGATGAAATCATCGAGCAGTTCCTGGAGGACGTTCTCTAATGTTTACCAACCGCGTAAGACAGGCCATCGCGGCCACCCTGCAAGGCCTGCCGCTGTCGGCGACCGTGGAGGAATTCACTCCGCCGAAGATCGACTTCGACATGGAAAGCATGACGGGCGGGCGCTTCATCGTTGAGGAAATGGCCAAGAGCGCCAAGGCACTGAATGCCACGCTCAAGCTGCAAGGCACCGGCGCTGAAGTGCTGCTGGCGATGGGCGTGAAACTGGGCGACGACATTCTGCTGAACGTGCGCGAAGCCGGTCAGGATCAGGACGGCAACACCTGGTTCACCTATCACACCATCGGCGGCAAGCTCAAAACCATGGGTGAGGAAGCAATCAAAATGGGTGGCAAAGCCCTGACGACTCTTGAGTTCTCCTGCCGCACCTACAACCGCCTGGAAAACGGCATTCCGGTGATCGACATCGACGTGCGCACCCAGAAGTTCGTGCTCAACGGCGTCGACATCCTTGGTGATGCCCGTCGTGCGGTGCTGATGCCGTAAGCCTTTCGGCAGATCAGGCACAAAACCTGTGGGCGTTCATGCCCACAGGAATCTTCAAGAACACCCAAGGAATTCCTTTCATGTCGTGGATGCCACCCAAGCATGTCCTGTTGTCGCCGATCACCGGTGACGACGGCTCGCAGATCGAATCGATCCAGCTCAAACCGCTGTTCTACGCCGCCCAGAAAGAAGCGCTGGAACGCGCTGGCGACGATGAAGACGATCAGTTCTTCGAACTGGCGCTGCTGGCCACCGGCTTGTCGGTCAAGGAACTCGACCAGCTCAAGCGTCCGGACTACGTGACCATCGCGCAATACGTGCACGAGATGTCGACCCGTCCGGCGTCGTACTTTCTCGATCAGGTCGAAGACGCGGAGAAATCCGACGATCCCGACCAGGTGCAATTGCTGCAACCGCTCGCCGTCACCGGCCGCACCGTGACTTCGCTGAGCCTGGAAATGCCGGCGCTGCGGGCCACCAAAGTGATGAAGAAACTGAAAACGGCCAAGGAACGCGCCGAGTTCATCACCGCCCATTGCACCGGTCTGATGATCCCCGATCTGGCTCTGATGACCGTCCCGGACTGGACGCAATTGCAGGTGCGCATCGACGATTTTTTAAACCAGCCGGCGGCCTTCTTTCAGAACGCGACATCGAAGTAATCCTCGATATCGTGCCGCTCATTTACCCGGTAAGTGAGGCGGAAATTCTGGAGTGGGACGCCGAAAAGGCGTTGCGCCGCTACGACATAGCGATCACTCGCCTTGGCGTGAAAAAGGAGTAGAGCGGCATGGCAGACACATCGTTTTCGCTGATGTACGCCGCGCAAACCGCAGGTGCGGGTTCCGGTTTGTCGGCAGCGGGATCGGCCACGGACAGCCTGATCAAACCACTGTCCGAACTGAAAGAGGCGCTGCTCACGGCCAGTGTCGACATCCGCAGTCTGGTGCGTGAACAGATCAAGCTCGGCGCCGTTGTCCTGGGGCTGAACACAGCTCTGGCATCGTTCAAGGTGCCGGTTGTAACTGCCGCACCGGCGGCAGGCGGCGAGAGCAAGTCTAAGCTCAAGGCTGAGATTGAACAGCGCTCGCCTCCGGCCTACCTGCAATCGGACATGGCCCTGAAAGCCGCCATGGCCCAGCTCAGGCAGGTTCAAGGCCTGAGTGGCGACCTCGACACGCTGTCGAAAGCCAACCTCAAACTGGCCACCGATAAACGGGTTGCCGGCAGTGGGGCGACGGTCGTGGATCTGGTGCAGGTCGAAGTCGCGGCTGGCAGATCCGGGATTGGCGCTGGTCTCAAGGGCGCCGACAAGGAGCAAGTGCTGCTGGACTTTGCCCGGGATGCGGCGGTCAATGCGTCGGCGTTCGGCATCAGCCTGAAGTCGGCCGGTGAAATGCTGTCGGCCTGGCAAATCTCGATGAAACTGGATCGCGCTCAAGGTCAGTTGCTGGCCGATGCGACTCAGCATCTGGGCAACAGCGGACTGAACGCAACGGCTGCCGACATCGGTTCGGTCGTGCAGCAATCCGGCGAGTCGGGCGTTGCGGCCGGCATCCTTCCCGAGCAGTTGGCGGCGTTGTCCGCCGCATTGCTCAACGCTGATGTCGACAAGGCCGGTGCCGGGGCGGCGGTGAAAAGCATCAGCGCAGCCCTTGCCAAAGGCACCCAAGGCTCGGCGGCCGAGCAGTCGGCGTGGAAGGCGTTGGGGCTTGATCCCGGCAAGTTGACCGAAAACGTACCGGACAGCCTTGTCAAAGCGTTGGCGGCATTGAAGCAACAACCGGCAGAGCAGCAAACGGCGCTGATCAAGACACTTTTCAGTGGCGACGATGGTGTACGCAAACTGCTGGCGAAACCCGAAGACCTGCAAAAAGCGTTTTCGCTGGTCACGCCGGCCAAACTGGAAGGAACGTCGACGCTGGTGTCCTCGCAAGCGGCCCAGAGCAGCCTGGCATCGTCATTTGCGGGTGAGGGAGGCGTGGGTCAATGGATGGGCAAACCCGGCGAGGCACAGACGCCGCTTTCATTGCTCAAGCCCAATGATCCACTGACACCGGCTTACAGCGGCGCGATTGAACGCAGCGCCGAGCCTGCGGGCAAAGACCCGCAGCGAAGCTGGAACGCGTTCGATGCCAGTCTCAATCGTCTGATCACGGCGTTGGCGCCGGATGCGACCGGCACGTTGGACTCGCTGACGAATATGACCAACGGCGTGGCCGATATGGCTGAAGCCTATCCAAAAACCTCGACGGCGCTGGCCGTTGCGGGCGCTGGATTGTCGGCCATCGTGGTGGCGGTAATGGCCAAGGCATTCGGCAATTTCACCGACAAACTGCTCAAGGGTGTGGCTTCAAAATTGCCCTTCGGTCTTGGCGGTTTGATTGCCGATCTTGAAGACCCCAAAGCAAAGCACAAGTCTGCCGGGAATGGCGCGGATCATGACTGCTGCTGCAAACCGTTGGGCAGCGGGAGCGGGACGGCTAACACACTCGAGCCACGCTGGCCAGGCATCCGGCGGCGAGCCGGACGTGAGCCCACCGGCCGAAGCGTGCGAAGTCTGCGCAGGGTGACGCCTTGGCCACCACGGACCAGCGCACCACCAGCGGTGCCGGCACGGCCCGTTCTGCCTTCCATGTCCGGCTCACCCTGGCCGGGAAGCATGACGGCATTTTCCGGCTCGTCGGCCGTCAGTGCTGCACCGGCCGCTCCGCTGTCCGGTGCTTACGCTAGGGCAGGCAAGTTGCTCGCCAAGCGAGCGCCGCCGCTGCGATTGCTCAGCGCCGGGTATGAAATGGTGACCGGCGTCATGAAGGGCGATACGCGTTCCGTCGTGTCGTCCGGTGCATCGTTAGCCGGGTCGTCTGCCGGAGCCGCTGTCGGTGCTGCACTGGGCACGTTGATTCTGCCGGGTTTGGGCACCATGGTCGGCGGGTGGCTCGGAAGCATGGCGGGGGGAGCCATCGGTGAGTCCCTGGGCGACAAGCTCGGGACACAAGTCGATCGTCTTGGCTCTCCTGCACAGGTCAGTAAAGATCTGATCGCGACCTCCACGATTCCCGCGACACCTGCCACCGCAACTGCCAGCCAGCCTGTCACGTTCAACTCCACCATTAACATCAATGGTCAGGATCAGGGCAGCGCCCAGGCACTGGCCAATCTGGTGGTGCAAACGACGATGAGTCAGTTGGGCCAGATCATGCCGACCAACACTCTCGCCACACGACGTGATGCAGCCCTGACCGATGGAGTCGCCACATGAAACAACAAATGGCACTGGGCAGTTTCATCTTCGGCCTGTCCCGCGGCTTTGCCTACAGCACATTGCTGCGCAAATCCGATGGCGGCTGGACGGAACTGCCGATTCTCACCAGCAAACCCAAGTCCAGTCAGATCGGACAGAAACCGGAAACCCTGAACATCACCGGCAAGTCGATGTACGCGGTGGCCATGGATCGGCTCGATGAGCTGCGGGCCCTGCAATCGCTTCGAGTACCCCTGCCGCTGATCGATGGCATCGGCCGCAACTGGGGTCTCTGGCGAATCAACAATGTTCAGGAAACCCAAAGCTGCGTCATCGATGACGGCACGGCGATGGTGGTCGACTGGGTTATCGAACTGGCGGAGTTCAACAATGCGTAAGGTACGAAGCGTGGCCGGTGACTCGGTGAATCTGTTGCTGTACCGCGAAACCGGTCGCAGCGATGACAGCGCCGAAGAAGCCCTGTGGACACTCAACCCGACCCTGGCCGAGCACGGCCCGATCCTGCCGGCAGGTGTCTGGGTGACGCTGCCGGAACTCGACTCGAAACCAGCCGTGATCAAACCGGTCCTTGTCTGGGATTAAGGAGGCTGCATGGCACAGGGATTTACGCCGGCGATTGAAATCTACGGGGCCAACAAGGACCTGCTCAACCAGCGCCTGATCAGTTGGGAACACATCGATGCCGCCGGAATGGAGTCCGATCAACTGACGCTGGTGCTCGATCTGGAAGGCCTTGAAGGCTTGCCGACCCTGGGCGGAACCATCGGCCTGCGGGTGGGCTATCTGGAGACCGGGCTGGTGGAAAAAGGCCAGTTCAAGGTCACTCGACTGACGCCGACGCTGTTCCCGCTGCGCCTGACGCTGGTCGCGACCGCCGCGCCTTTCAGCGGCAAGGACGACTCCGGATTCAAGGAACGGCGCACGGCCAGTCATGGCCCTACAACCCTTGGCGGACTGTTTCGCGAGCTGGTCTCGAGACACGGATTCTCGCCGCGCGTGGATCCCGAACTGGCGCTGATCAGGATCGCCCATGTCGACCAGTCGAACGAAACCGACATGAGCTTCATCACACGCCTGGCGAAAAAGTACGACGCGGTGGCCAAACCGTTCAACGACCTTTACGTACTGGCGAAACCGGCGCAGCTCAAAAACCTGTCGGGCCAGGTGATACCCAACGTCATGCTGTCGGTCACCCACAACAATCGGCCGGGCGATCACGCATTCATCAGCGCCACGCTGGAAGAGACCGCCCGTACCCAGAATCAGGGTTGCAAAACCTCCTTTTGGGACAGTGCGCTCGGCAAACTGCGCGAAGTGGTCACCGGTTCCGAACCCTACAAGGTCATCCGCCAGAGACTGGCCAGCGAAGAAGAAGCCAAAGCCATCGGCGAGGCCGAAGTGCGCAAGATGCTGCGCGAGAAATACAAGCTGAAGGTCACCTGTCCGGGCGATCCGTTGCTGGCGGCCGAAGGTCTGCTGGTGCTCGACGATACCTGGCCGGATTTCATGCGCGGTCGCTGGTCGATTGAAAAAGTCACCGCCAGTGGCAAGCGCGAAGAAAGCTATCGCTGCCTGATCGAAGCCAACGGCCGGGATCCCGAGGCAAAAGCCAAGGACTGATTCCCCGGTCTCACCGCCACACGCATCACTGTGGCCACTCCCACATCCTGGAACGCTCCCCATGAAGATCTCCCCGATCCTCACGCAGCTGCGTGCGCAATGCCCAAGCCTTGCCGGCCATATCGCGACAGGTGTCGACCTGGCGCTTCTGCAAGGCAACCCGAATCTGCCGATGCCCTCGGCCCATGTTTTACCGCTGGCCGACATGGCCAGCGCCAGCACCGCACAGAACTCTCCCAGCCAACCGATCCGCGACCGCTTCGAAATCATCCTGGCACTGGATACCACGGACGCCACAAAAGCGCTGGATCTGTTGCACGACCTGCGCGCCGAACTGTGGCGTGCGCTGGTGGGTTTCAAGCCCTCTTCCGACTACAGCGCCATCGTTTATGACGGCGGCGAAACGGTCTCGATCAACAGCAGCCGCGCGTTCTACCGGCTGCGCTTTTTTGCCGAGTTCCAGCTGGGCCGCAATCTGCCAAGTCAGCCTGCGGAGAGTTGGCACGAACGCGAACTGGACGGTTTGTCGTCCTTTACCGGGGCCACCGTGCGGGTCGATGCGATCGACCCGGCCGACCCCAACCTGAAACGCCCGGGCCCTGACGGGCGCGTGGAAATGACTTTCTCTGGAGACGTAACCCCATGAGCAACCGCATCACCGTAGTGCCGGCCGCCGGCCGTGCCGTGCCGGACCCGGAAGCCGGCGACCTGCTGCCACTGGAAGGCCGTGAAGTGCTGGACAGCGCCTGGTGGCGCCGGCGTCTGGCCGACGGCGATATCACCCTCAAAACCGCAACAGCCAAACAAAAGGGAGCCAAATAATGGCGATCGGATTCAGCAACATCCCTGCGGACATTCGTGTACCGCTGTTCTATGCCGAAATGGACAACTCGGCCGCCAATAGCGCGTCCTCGTCCATGCGTCGCCTGATCGTGGCGCAGGTCAACGACAACATCGCTCCGAGCGAAGTCGGCAAACTGGTGCTGGTCTCCAGCGTGGCGCTGGCCAAGAGCATTGGCGGCCAGGGCTCGATGCTGGCGTCGATGTACGAGACCTTCCGCAAGGCCGACCCGATCGGTGAGATCTGGTGCCTGCCGCTGCACAACGCCACCGGCGCCATCGCCAAAGGCGTGCTGACCCTGACCGGTACCGCGACTCAGGCGGGCGTGCTCAACCTGTATGTCGGCGGCGTCCGCGTCCAGGCCACCGTGGTCAACGGTGCCACGGCTGCACAGGCTGCGACTGCTCTGGCCCAGAAAATCAACGCCACCGCCGATCTGCCGGTGAGCGCAGCAGCGGCCGAAGGCGTGGTCACTCTGAACGCCAAATGGACCGGCGAGAGCGGCAACGACATCAGCCTGCAATTCAATCGCCTGGGCAAGAGCAACGGCGAAGAAACCCCGGCCGGCCTGACCACCGCCATCACCGCCATGACCGGCGGCGTCGGTGTACCGGATCAAGTGGCTGCCGTTGCAGCACTGGGCGATGAGCCGTTCGAATTCATCGCACTGCCATGGTCCGACCTGGCCACCCTCAACACCTGGCAAGCGGTGATGGACGACAGCACCGGTCGCTGGTCGTGGGCCAAGCAACTGTTCGGTCACGTCTACAGCGCCAAGCGCGGCACCGTCGGCACGCTGGTGGCAGCCGGTCAGGCTCGCAACGACCAGCACATGACCATTCAGGCGCTGGAGCCGGGCGTTCCGCAACCGGTGTGGGTACAAGCCGCCGCACTGGCTGCGCGCACTGCGGTGTTCATCTCGGCTGACGCCAGCCGTCCGACCCAGAGCGGCAGCCTGCCAGGTGTCGATCCGGCCCCGGCGAGCGAGCGCTTCACCCTGACCGAGCGTCAGTCGCTGCTCAACTACGGCATCGCCACCGCGTACTACGAAGGCGGCTACGTGCGCATCCAGCGCTCGATCACCACCTACCAGAAGAACGCTTACGGCCAGGCCGACAACTCGTACCTGGACAGCGAAACCATGCACCAGTCGGCGTTCATCGTGCGTCGTCTGCAAAGCGTGATCACCAGCAAGTACGGTCGCCACAAACTGGCTTCCGACGGCACCCGTTTCGGCGCCGGCCAGCCGATCGTCACCCCGGCGACCATTCGCGGCGAGCTGATCGCCCAGTACGCCAAGCTCGAACTCGAAGGCCACGTGGAAAACGCCGAGCTGTTCGCCGAGCACCTGATCGTCGAGCGCGACGTGCAGGACCCGAGCCGCGTGAACGTGCTGTTCCCGCCGGATTACATCAACGGTCTGCGCGTGTTCGCACTGCTCAACCAGTTCCGCCTGCAGTACGACGACGTCGCCTGATCGGCGCGTCTGACACTGTGATTTCAGCCCACCTCGCGTGGGCTTTTTATTTGAAGGGAGTAACACCATGGGTCAACTGATTGCAGGCACCTGCTACGTCAAGGTCGACGGTGCACAACTGACTATCAATGGCGGCTGCGAAGCCCCGCTGATGGCCGTCAAACGCGAAACCGTCGTGCCGGGCTTCTACAAGGAAACCGACATCGCGCCATCGTTCAAGGTGACCGCGCTGCACACCGCCGACTTCCCGCTGAAGAAGCTGATCGAAGGCACCGACATCACCGTCACCTGCGAATTCAGCAACGGCAAAGTCTACGTACTGGCCGGTGCCTACCTGGTCGAAGAGCCAGTCTCCAAAGGCGATGACGCCACCATCGAACTGAAATTCGAAGGCATCAAGGGGACCTGGCAATGAGCGGCGCCGTGAAGCTTCAAGTTGCGATCGAAGCTCACGGCGAGCCCCTGACCGAACTCGTCCTGCGCCGTCCTACGGTGCAGGAAGTGCGAGCGATCAAGGCGCTGCCGTACAAGATCGACAAGAGCGAAGAGGTCAGCCTCGACATGGACGTGGCGGCCAAATACATCGCCGTGTGCGCCGGCATTCCGCCGTCGTCGGTCAACCAGCTGGACCTGGCTGACCTCAACGCGCTGAGCTGGGCCGTTGCGAGTTTTTTCATGAGTGCGGCGTCGGAGCCATCACCGACCTGATTTCGGTCGCCTATGACCTGGCCTGGTTCTGGAAGGTTGACCCCGAACAGATGATGGCCAGGCCACTGGATGTGCTTCGCGAATCGCTGGAGCACGCGCAACGGATCAATGCGATGCAGCAGGTGCAGTGATGGCAGAAGAAACCAAAGCTAAAGCGTCGGTGCTGCTTACCGGCATCGACGAACTGTCACCCAAACTCGGCGCCCTGCGAGTGAAGGTCGATGACTTCAAGAAAAACCTCGAACAGACCGGCCTCGGCAAACTGGACATCAGCGGTCTGTTCAAGGGCGGCAGCGTGATTACGCCGTTCGTGGACGGCATCAAATCGGCTGCGGCGTTTCAGGGCAAGCTTGCCGAGGTCAGCGAGACGGCGAAAACCGTCGACCTGCCGGAAACACCGAAAGCCGCCGCGCAGAACATGAACGTGTTCAGCGCATCCATGGAGAAGGTGTCCGCTGCGGTGGACGCCGCACTGGTGCCGGTGGTGGGCGCATTGGTGGTCGGGCTGGAGCCGATGCTGACCCAGGTCGGCAGCCTGCTGGCCGACAACCCGAAACTGGTCGAAGGCCTGGCAGCGGGGGCGATTGCGTTTTCCGCCATGCAGACCGCCGTCACCGGCATGACTCAGGTGATGGACGTCATGAGCATGGTGCTCAAGACCAATCCGATCATGCTGATCGCCATGGGCATTGCCGTGGCGGCCGGTCTGATCGTGGCCAACTGGACACCGATTTCCGCGTTCTTCAGCGGATTGTGGGAGGGCGTGAAAAACGCCGGAGCCAGTGCAATGGCGACGTTGCGCTCGGTGCTCGACTGGCGGCCGCTGGAGGCACTGGCGGCGCTGTGGGAACCGGTCACGGCTTTCTTCTCCGGAATCTGGGACAAGGTCAAAGCTGTGACCGCGCCGGTGATCGACTTCTTCAAGTCGGTTTTCTCGTGGTCGCCCGCAGGCATGATCCTGGAAAACTGGGGGCCGTTGACCGGTCTGTTTTCGGCGATCTGGGAATTGCTCAAGGCCTTGAGTGTGCCGGTGATGTCATTCCTCAAGGGGCTGTTCGACTGGACGCCACTGGGCATGATCATCAACAACTGGGGCGCGATCAGCGGTTTCTTCGCTTCGATCTGGGCCGCGCTGCAGCCGGCGGCGCAAGCCATCAAGGACTTCTTCGGCAGCCTGTTCGACTCTTCCCCGCTGGGGATGCTCGTCAACAACTGGGGCAGCGTCGTGACCTTTTTCGAACCGGTCTGGGCCGCGCTGCAAACGTCGGCACAAACGATCAAAAGCTTTTTCCAGAGCCTGTTCGAATGGTCGCCGCTGGAGCAGATCGCGCAGTACTGGCAGCCGATCAGCGAGGTGTTTTCGGCGCTGTGGGGCGTTGTACAGGCGTTGGCCGCACCGGTGCTGGAGTTCCTGCACAACATGTTCGAATGGACGCCCTTGGGGCAGATCATCAAGAACTGGGGACCGATCACCGAATGGTTCGGCGAGTTGTGGCAAAAGCTGCAAACCGTCATCGCGCCAATCAAGGAGTTGTTCGACGGTGGCTTCGCCGGGCTGATCGCCAAGGTCACCGGTAAGGTCGAAACCCTGACCGAAGCGCAGCGCCAGACCAATGCCGAAGGCAAGGGCGAACTGGCGCCGGCCTTCTTCGGTGCCAGTGCGAAAACCGAGGGTGGCGGTGCGTTGCAAGGCGGTTCGTTGCCGCAATCCTCTGGCGCCCTGATCCAGCAAAGCGCCGCCAACAACCGCACGCAACTCGAAGGCGGCCTGACGGTGCGCTTCGAAAATGCGCCGGCGGGGCTGCGCACCGATCAACCGCAAACCAATCAGCCGGGGCTGGCGCTCAGTTCGCGCATCGGCTATCGCTCGCTGTCCATGGGAGGTTCCAATGAACTGGCGTGACCGTTTGTTGCCGGCATCCTTTCGCGGTGTCGGTTTCTGGATCGATCAGGCGAAAACCCCGGTCGGTCGCAAGGGGCAGTTGCACGAGTATCCGCAACGGGATCTGCCGTTCTTCGAGGACCTTGGCCAGCAGGCCAAGACCCACGACCTGACGGCGTTCATCATCGGCGCCAATTGCCTGGAACAGCGCGACAAGCTGCTCCAGGCGCTGGAACAGGGCAGCGGCGAACTGGTGCATCCGTGGTTGGGGCGCTTGCAGGTCAAGGTCGGTGAGTGCGACATGACTCACACCCGCCAGGACGGCGGGATGGTGACGTTCAGCCTGAAGTTCTACCCCGACCGGCCGCTGCCGTTTCCGACGGCGACGGTCAGCACGCAGAAAGTGCTGCTGGCCAAGGCCGACGGTTTGCTCGGCTCGGCGGTGGCGCGCTTCGAACAGGCGATGACCCTGATCAAGGCCGCGCGGATCGGCATCGCCAATCTGCGCAACAGCCTCACCGGTGTGTACGACGTGATCAAGGAGCAGCTCAAGCCGCTGATCGCGCAGTACAAGCAGATCACCGAACTGGTCAGGGCCGTCAAGGAACTGCCCAAGGAAGTGGCGGCGGAGTTCAAGGGGTTGCTCGGCGATATCAAGGAGCTGAAGGCATTCGCGAAGGAGGGCTACCGTGGCGTGATTGCCGACGTGTCCCAACAGATCGAAGCCATCCGCAAGGCCGATGCGCCGAAAATCACCACCGGCAAGGACACCAACGCCGCCGCGCAAGCGATGGCCAATCTGGTGCAGGACACGCTGATCGTCAAAGTGGCGCAGTGGGTGGCCTCGATGCCGGTGGCGTCGACGCCGGTGAAACTCAACTCGACACCTTCGCTGGATCAGCAATCGAAGCAGCCGGTCAGCCGTCAGGAAGTTCCGGTCACCGACGATCTGCAAGCCCTGCAAAAAGAGTTGAGCGACGCGCTGCAAAAGGCCCAGGACAAGGCCGACCCCGCGCACTATCAAGCCATCGCCGATGTGAAGGAGGCGCTGATCGCGCACCTCAAGGCAGTGGCTTCGTCCGGTGTGCGACTGGTCAGCAAAACGTTCCAGGAAACCTTTCCGGCAGTGGTCGTGGCCTACAAACAGTTTGGCGACGCCACCCGGGTGACCGAGGTCATTCAGCGCAACGGTCTGTCTCATCCGGGGTACTCACCCAACGAAGTCAAGGTTTCCCGGGAGTGAGCCATGAACGAGACTGACAACCGCGTCACGCTGACCGTCAACAACATGGAGTACGGCGGCTGGAAAAGCGTGCAGATCACCGCGGACCTGGAGCGTCAGTTCCGCACCTTCAAACTCGACATCACCTGGCAATGGCCGGGGCAGACCGTGGATCAGCGGATCAAGGCCGGCGACCCGTGCGAAGTGCGGATCGGCCAGGATCTGGTGCTCACCGGTTATGTGTTCAAGGCCCCGATCAGCTATGACGGGCGGCAGATCAGCCTGAGCATCGAAGGCAGTTCCAAGACCCAGGATCTGGTCGACTGTGCGGCGCGAAACATTCCCGGCCAATGGCAGGAGCAGCCGCTGTTGAACATCGTCCAGGCCCTGGCCGGGGAATACTCGCAGTTTGTGGTCAACGAGATTCCCGAGACCGCACGCCTGAGCAAACACACCATCGTTCCGGGTGAAACCGTGTTTCAGTCGATCGACCGTCTGCTCTCGCTGTACCGGGTGTTTTCCACCGATGACGCCGAGGGCCGGCTGGTGCTGGCCAAACCGGGCAGCGGCGGCCGCGCCAGTGATGCGCTGGAGCTGGGCAAGAACATTCTCTCGGCCAATGCGCCGATGGATCACAGCCAGGTGTTCTCCGAATACAAGGTGATCGGCCAGCAAAAGGGCAACGACAAGAAGAGCGGGGCGGCGGTCAGCGAGGTTGAATCCAGCGCCACCGACCTGAGCTTCAAGCGTCGGCGCACCACGATCATCAACGAAGGCTCGCAACTGACGTTCGAACTGGCCCAGCAACGGGCCCAGTGGGAAAGCGCCACGCGCATGGGCCGGGCGCTGACCACCACTTATCAGGTGCAGGGCTGGCGCCAGTCCAACGGCGATCTGTGGCGCCACAACACGCTGGTGAAGGTCAAGGATCCGGTGCTCGGTTTCGATGGCGACATGCTGATCTCCAAGGTGACGTACTCGCTGTCGGCACAAGGCTCGGTGACCACGCTACAAGTGGCGCCGCCGCATACCTTCGACGCCAATCCGACCCCACCGAAAAAAGCCTGAGCCGGCACCTCCCTCCAAGGAAACCCTATGAGCCTACTGACACGCCTGCTGGCGCGCGGCACTGTCGTGCTCGCCAATTCGGCATCCAAGCTGCAATCGCTGCAAATGCGCCTCACCGCCGGTGAAGTGAACGACGACCTGGAGCACTTCGAACCCTACGGCTTCACCAGCCATCCGCTGGCCGGTGCCGAAGGCGTCGTCACGTTTCTCGGCGGCGACCGTTCCCACGCCATCGCCCTGGTGGTCGCCGACCGCCGTTACCGCCTGCAATCGCTGGCGGCCGGTGAGGTGGCGATCTACACCGACGAGGGCGATAAGATTCACTTCAAGCGCGGGCGGATCATCGACATCGAAACCGCCACGCTCAACATCCGCGCCAGCACCGCCGTGAACTTCGAGACGCCGGTGATCAACCAGACCGGCAAGATCGTTTCCAAGGGCGATCAAGTGGCCGGCGGCATCAGCCAGATCAAGCACGTGCACGTTGGCGTGCAGGCGGGCAGTGGCCAGACCGGCGCGCCGGCGGGAGGTCAGTGATGCTGTTCAGTCAGAACCTCCACGCCGCGCTGACCCGTGCGGTGCTGATCAGCCTGTTCACCTGGCGCCGCGCCGCCGACGACGATGCCCTCGACGACGAGGAGCGCTTCGGCTGGTGGGGCGACACCTTTCCCACGGTGGCCGACGATCGCATCGGCTCACGGCTGTGGCTGTTGCGCCGGGTCAAGCTGACCCGCCAGACCCAGATGGACGCCGAGTTCTATGCCCGCGAAGCCTTGCAGTGGCTGATCGACGACGGCCATTGCAGCGCCATCGACATCATCAGCGAACGCCTCGACGCCCAGCGCCTGAACCTGCGCACGGTCCTGACCCTGGCCGACGGCGAGCGCCTGGACATCAACCCCGATAACAGTTGGCAGGTGATCTATGCCGTTTGAAACCCCTTCGCTGCCGGTGCTGATCAAGCGCACCCAAAGCGACCTGGCCGGCGATTCGCTGCGCCAGTCCGATGCGCAAGTCCTGGCCCGCACACTCGGCGGCGCCGCTTATGGCCTGTACGGCTACCTCGACTGGATTGCCGAGCAGATCCTGCCCGACACCGCCGATGAATCGACCCTGGAACGCATCGCCGCGCTGCGCCTGAACCAGCCGCGCAAACCGGCCCAGGTCGCCACCGGCAACGTCAGCTTCAACGCGACGGCGGGCGCAGTGCTGGATGCTGATACGTTGCTGCAGGCGGGTGATGGCCGCACATTCAAGGTCACCGCCACCCGCACCACCGTCAATGGCGTCAACACGACCAGCATCGCCGCGCTGGAGGCCGGCAGCCTGGGCAACGCCGAAGCCGGGCTGGCACTGACGCCGGTACAGCCGATCGCCGGCGTGGTCGGCAACAGTTTCGTGGTGCTGGCGCCCGGACTGAACGGCGGCGTGGCGCGAGAAAGCCTGGAGTCGTTGCGCTCGCGGGTCATTCGTTCCTATCGCGTGATCCCCCACGGCGGTTCGGCCAGCGACTATGAGACCTGGGCGCTGGAAGTGCCGGGCGTGACCCGCGCCTGGTGCCGTGGCGGCTTCCTCGGGCCGGGCACCGTCGGCGTGTACATCATGCGCGACGACGATCCGCAACCGGTGCCGAATGCCGATCAACTGGCCGAAGTGCAGGCCTACATCGAGCCGTTGCGCCCGGTGACTGCCGAAGTGCATGTACGCCCGCCGGTGCAGAAGCCGGTGACCTATCAACTGAAGCTGACCCCCGACACCACCGCCGTGCGCGCGGCTGTCGAAACCCAGTTGCGCGATCTGCACAACCGCGAAGCCGATCTGGGCGCGGATCTGTTGATCAGCCATATCCGCGAAGCGATCAGCAGCGCGGCAGGTGAGACCGACCATGTCCTCTCGGCCCCGGTGGCGAACGTGGCCGCGGGTGACAGCGAACTGCTGACCTTCGGGGGTTGCGTATGGCTGCCATAAGAACCGCCGCGCAATACCAGGCGCAACTGCGCGCCTTGCTGCCGAGCGGTCCGGCATGGGATCCGGAGCGCGTGCCGGAACTCGAGGAAGTGCTGCAAGGCGTCGCCGTCGAACTGGCGCGCCTCGATGCCCGTGCCGCCGATCTGCTCAACGAGATGGACCCGGCCGGCGTCAGCGAACTGGTGCCGGACTGGGAACAGGTAATGAACCTGCCCGACCCGTGCCTCGGCGCTACGCCGCTGTTCGACGACCGTCGCCTCGCCGTGCGCCGCCGCTTGCTGGCGGTCGGCAGCCAGGCTGTCGGTTACTACCTGGAAATCGCCAAAAGCCAGGGTTACCCCAACGCCACCATCACCGAACTCGAAGCCCCGCGCATGGGCCGTTCGCGTTTCGGCGCGGCGCACTGGGGCACCTGGGAAGCGCAATTCATGTGGACGCTCAATACCGGCGGCCGACTTTTGCTCGGCCGGCGTTATGGCGCGAGTTACTGGGGCGAACGCTTTGGCGTGAATCCGGGCTCGGCGCTGGAATGCCTGATCCACCGGGCGGCACCGGCGCATACGAAGGTGCATATCAACTATGACTAGGGAATAACGCAATGGATTATCCGAAGAGTGTCCCCAGCGCCGGTCTGGTGAACGGGAAATTTATCGATGAGAACCCGCTGACCGGGACGCCGGGGTCGTTGATCCCCGCTGACTGGGGCAACAGTGTCACGCAGGAAATTCTCAGCGTGATCAAGGCCGGGGATCTGACCCCGGACGAGAAGAAATACGATCAGTTGTTGCAGGCGATTCAGACGGTGACGGCCAAAGGCTGGAATCAGGATCTGGCGTTGCCGCTGGCAGCATTGCCATTGCCGACCGTGGCCACGTCGGATGCCCGGATGCCGATCACACCGGCAGCCGCATCGACCAGTGGCGGGCGAGTTTCGGTGCCGGCGGGTGTTTACGTCAGCATCGGTCAGGAAGTGGTGGCGGGGCAGCTGGGACGTTCGCGAACGTTCACCACTCAGGCCTGGAGCAGCGCCGATCTGCTGCCAAGCTCGGGTTACTTTCTGCGGGCGCAGGTGGTGGGTGGTGCGCTGACGTTTTACATGCAGCGCGGGACGATTTATGACGCCAGCCCCGATAGCTTGAAGGGGACGGTCAATGGGGCGGCAGGTGGTGGTTTCCAGTCGACACCGCTGGATATTTGTCTCGCCTGGGTCGTCACGGCGGGTCCGGGATCCGTGCCGATTGTCCGGCAGATCTACAACCGTAACCGGTTGTCCTGGACTCAGGTGGTCAATGGCAATGGCGTGGTCTATCTGCCGCTCGACCCTCATGCTCGAACAGCACGTCTGGTGGTCGGGAATCCGACCCCGCACCCGACGGCTATCACTGGTGTGTCGTTTGCACCGGGCGGCTGGCTGGGGGGGAATTACTGTTTCCTCAATCCGACTATCGGTACGTCCAATAATTGGGACGGCTGGGGAACGGCAGGCGCATCGGTGGGAATCTTCACCAGTAACGTCGTCAACGACACCACGCTTTCAACGTTGACGGCCGGTTTCGATCACTCGGAACTGCGTTCGCTGTGGCAGGTGTACCAAGCCGAGCACACCTGGAACGCAGGGAATGCCGTCAGTGACGAATTGCTATTCGGGATGGGGATCAAAAGCTTTTCTCAAACCGATTATTCGAACGGCATCGCAGTCAATTTCACGGCGGCCGTGAATGTGCATTTGTCTTGGGAGTTGATCCGATGAACATCATTCAGGAACTGCATCAATTCGAAGACGGCTTGCGTCCGGTACCACCTTCTGCCGCCCATGACTGGGACGGTGAGCAATGGCATGCCAGCGCTGACAAAGCCGCGTTACTGGAACAGCAGGAAACCGAACGCCTGTGCGACCGGGTCGATGCCGCCGCCGACAGTGCGCGCACGACTTTGGCCGGCGACCCGCTCAAAGCGCTGGAATACGCCCAGGCGGCTGTTGACGCTCAAGCCTTTCAAGACGCCGGTTATCCAAAAAAGGAAGTGCCGCTGTCCGTCGCTGCCTGGATCGCCAAGGGCCGTTCGGCAAAGCAGTCGGCCGAGCAGATTCTCGACAAGGCCGCCCAGCTCAGCGACAGCCTGCTGACCCTGCGCACCTTGCGCCTGAAAGCCAAGACCCGGATCCGTGCGTTTGCGAGCAAGAGCCAGATGGATCAGGCCCGCGTTGCCGCCGATGAGGCGTTGCAGGCCATTCGTGAACTGACGGCCAACCCGACCTCGTAAGCACAGTTCGGGTTACCCAAGCCCACTTCGTGTGGGCTTTTTATTTTCAGGAACAGAAACGTCGGCGTCGTAGCAAAAGCTTGCGCGCGGCTACGTTTCATTTGTCATTACAGAGGAACGAGCACCAATGGACTACCCAAAAAGCGTCCCCAGCGTCGGCCTGGTCGATGGCCGGTTCGTCGATGAAAACCCGGTGGCGGGAACGCCGGGTTCATTGATACCGGCGGTGTGGGGTAACAGCGTTACACAAGAAATTCTCAACGTGATTACCGGCGCCGGGCTGACAGCCGCCGAAGCCGATACCGGTCAGTTGCTCAGAGCCATTCAATCGATTGTCGGCAATGCCAGTCCTATGCGCTCAGTGGTGACACGGCTGACGGCTTCCAAGGCGCTGACCGACCCGGAGCTGGGCCTGGTGCTGATCGATGGCGGATCCAGTGCCGTGACGGTGACGTTGCCGCCGGCAAGCGCGGCGCTGGGTGTGCGCGATGTGATTGTTCGGCGCATGGATAACAGCGGCAACCGTCTGATCGTTCAGGCGTCAGGTTCCGACCGCATTCGTTTTCACACGCACCTGTCACCCAGCGGTTATCCGTTTCTGGTGTTGATGGGCGGCGGGGACTGGTGGCAGTTGCGCAGCGATGCTGCGGGTAGCTGGTGGCCAGTCGGCCGGTTCGACAACACTCCACTCGGCCGGCCGTTTTTTGAAACGACCATCCTGCTCAGTCCCGGTGGCTACGGTGCGCTCAACGGTACAGTCATGAAGCGTGCCGAGTGGCCCTGGTTGTGGGACCACGCGCAGCTATCCGGAATGTTGGGTACCGAAGCCGCTCGTGCGGGCAACGAAGGTAAATGGACGTCGGGTGACGGTGCAGCAACCTTTCGTGGCCCTGAAGGGCGTGGCGAGTTTCTGCGAGTGCTGGACGAGGGGCGGGGCGTGGATGCGGCACGTGCGATGGGTTCTTTTCAGGTGGGCTCGACGCATTCGTATGCCATGGGCGCCAATGGTGCCGGAGCGGTCGGCGCGTGGTGGTCGGACAGCCTGACGAGTTTTGGTGCCGATACTCGTGAAGAACCGCAATACGTGTCCGGGCTGTACAACGGTGGCCCGGTCTTCCCTGCCGGTACGAGTTATCAGCGGGATGCCGCCAACGCTCTGCTGCTGGCGTTCAAGTCGCGCCCTCGCAACATCGCCTATCCCGGCCGTATCAAGCTCATCTGAGGTGCCTATGTTCAATTATCTTTTTGACGGCTCGGGCGCCTTGTCCGGGCCTGTCGAGTTTTTTGTGACCCCGGGCATCGGTATTCAACTGCCCGGCAATGCGGTGGAGTTGTCCTTCGAGCTGCCCGCGCCTGAAGCCGGTCGTATCTGGGCCTTGATCAACGGTGTTCCGCGAGAGGTGATAGACCGGCGCGGTCCGGTTTTCCGCAAGGACGGTGGCGGGCAGCAGATCTGGAGTGAGTTTGGGGAGTTGCCCGATACCCTCACAACGCAGCCCTGGCCTGGGGAATTCCATGTGTGGCGCGGCGACGCCTGGCAACTGGATGAGCAGGCCCGTTTGCTCAGCATCAGCCAGCAGATGCTGGAGCAGCGCGACACGCTGCTGCGCGAAGCCGTCCTGCGCATCGCCCCCCTGCAATACGCCGAGGACATCGGCGATGCCACTCACGAAGAACAGATGCAGTTGCTCGAATGGAAGCTCTACAGCGTGGAGCTCAATCGCATCGACAAGCAGACAGGCTTCCCCCGGGAAATCACCTGGCCTTCGCTGCCAGGCCCCGTCACCACCGATTGATAAGGAGATGAATCTTGGACTATCCCAAAAGCGTACCCAGCGTCGGGCTGGTGAACGGGCAATTTGTCGATGAGGATCCCGTCGCCGGAAAACCCGGCTCGCTGATTCCTGCCGCTTGGGGCAACGGCGTCACGCAGGAAATTCTCAGTGTCGTACAGGCCGCCGGCATGACGCCCAACGAGGCGAACACTCATCAACTGCTCGACGCACTGCGCAGTCCGGGGTTGTTCACGACGGCTGCGCAATTCGATGTCAGCCGATCGGCTGCAACGGCCGAGTTTGTCCAGCGGGCGCTGGGCAACTACGCCAGCGCTCGCGGCATCTCCGGCTCGACCCAACTGACCCTGGCCGATATCGGCTGCTCGATCGGGATGGGCGGTAACGCTGCGTACACCGTGACCTTGCCGGACGCCACTGCAGTGCCCAGCGGCGCGACGATCAGCCTGCACTGCCGAAACAGCGCAGCGGTCACGGTTGCCAGTAAAACCGGTACGCAGATCAGCCCCCAGGGGGCCTATCTGGGTTCGATCACGATGAACGCGGGCGAGAGCGCAACCTTCGTCCGGGAGTCGGGTGTCTGGGTCGTTTACGGCACCGCAGCGTTGAAGTATTCGGCGCTCTATGCGTCGCAGTTCGCCACGGCCGGATATCAGAAACTTCCCAGCGGCTTGATCGTGCAGTGGGTGACCGGGGGCTCCGATGCGAATGGAGTCATGACGGTGTCGTTGCCGATGATGTTTCCCAATGCTGTCCTCGGCGGGATCGCCAATGAGGGTTATCCGGCAGGCTGGGGCAGTTCCAACGTCACTGTCTGGGCATTCGACGGGGCCAACTCCACGACATCGACGGTTGTTGCCAGGGTTCGCAATGTCCTGGCGTCGAGTGTGAAGGCTGAACCTGGAATCTCGGGGCGCATATTGGTTTGGGGACGATAACCATGGCTATTTATTTTCATGCACAGACACGCGGTTTTGAACTGGTCGACAGCCCCTATCCGGAACCACCTGAAGGCGCCGTGGAAATCACCCGCGCCCAATACGCCGAACTGTTTGCCGGGCAGGCAAGCGGCAAGGTCATCAGCGCCAGTGCCAGCGGTCAGCCCGTATTGAACGACCCGGTCATCTCCCCGCAGGCACTGGCTTCCCGGGAGCGCGCGTGGCGCGACAACGTCCTGCAAGACACTCAATGGCTGGTGTGGCGTGACGCTGAAGAACTGGAAGTCGGCGAGGGCACGACGCTGCGTACCGAAGAATTCAAACAGCTTCTTGCCTATCGACAGGCACTGCGCGACTGGCCCAATGATCCGGAATTTCCGGATGCCCAGGCTCGCCCTGTAGAGCCCGACTGGCTTGAAGGCTTGCTGCGGTCGAACGGCTGAACCGTTGACCCGATCAATGAGGAATCAAAGTGGATTATCCGAAAAGCGTTCCCGGCTCAGGCCTGGAGAATGGCAAGTTCGTCGATGAAGACCCGATTGCCGGAAAACCGGGATCGTTGATCCCGGCCAGTTGGGGCAACAGTGTGACGCAGGAGATTCTCAACGCGATCACGGCCGCCGGCCTGACGCCGGATGAGGAGCAGACCGATCAACTGGCACAGGCCATTCGGCAACTGGCCAAGCCCGATCCGCTGCAGCAGTTTCCTGTGCAGGTGTATCGCAAGAATCTGTTGATCAATGGCGGATTCAATATCTGGCAACGCGGCACGACCAATCAGGCGCCGAACATCGGTGGGTATGTAGCGGATCGTTTCCGGTGCGACTGGAACGGCAACGCAGGTGTCAGCATTTCGCGCCAGGATTTTCCCCTCGGTCAAACGGAAGTCGTGGGTGAACCCGCTTATTTCCTGCGCTGGCAGCAGGCCACCGCAGGCACGGGAGCAACGGTGCATAAAGTCGCCCAGAGCATTGAATCGGTGAGGACTCTGGCCGGGCGAACGGCTACGGTCAGCTTCTGGGCGCGATCCGATGCGACGCGTCCTTTGCGCGTCACGATTGCTCAGCAGTTCGGAACGGGCGGTTCGGAGGGTGTGGTGAAGGTTGTCGACGTCTTTCAACTGAGTACGTCGTGGAAGAAATACAGCGCAACGTTTCAGGTGCCAACCATCGCCGGGAAAATGCTGGGCGTGAATGACTGCCTGACCTTGTCGTTCGATCTGCCGCTCAACGTGTTGCAGACCGTCGATCTGGCACAGATGCAATTGGAGGAGGGGCCGGTTGCAACACCGTTTGAATACCGTCCAGCGGCGGAAGAGTTGACTCTCTGTCAGCGCTATTTCGAAAAATCTTTTGTAAACCGTTTGCCGATCCGTTCGAACAACGGTCCAGGAACCTGTATCGCCACCTTTTCCCAAGTAGCGGCAGCCAATTCCGGCCAATATGGAATGTGCATCGATATGCAGGTGCCCAAGCGAGTTCAGCCAACGGTCGTGACGTATTGCCCTGGTGAGGCGAGCAATCAAGTCTGGCATTCATCGCTTGCGAAGGCCTGCACAGGAACCATCCTGCAAAGTGTGAGCGAGCGAGGGTTTGCGCTTGCCACCGTGACGCCCGTAGGCAGCTTTCCCGGGCAGGCATTGCAGGTCGATTGGACCGCGGACGCGGAAATCTAGGGGACAAGTCCATGAGTTATCAGCTCACATCGTATGGCGTTCTGCGCCTGAGTGATTCAGCGTTTATTCCACAGGATCCCGTTAATCGGGACTGGCTCGAGTACCAGGAGTGGCTGGTGTCCGGAGGACAGGTACTGCCACTGGACCCGCCGCTAGAGAGGCTGACGGCCAATCAAGGCATGCTGGGGTTGTTCAAGCGAATGATCCAGGTGTCCCCGGACAGCACGCTGAAAACTGAGGTAAACAATGGCTGATCAGCTTTGGTCGCCATCCGTGATTCAATCGGCGCATCCAGGGAGGACCGAGCATTATGCAAATCACTGAAGACAACCTACTCAACATCATGCCCAACGCCCGCCGCCAAGCGGGCGTTTTTGTTTCACCGCTCAACCATGCGCTGGGGCG
>NZ_JBMDJR010000020.1:0-83379 GCF_057809295.1 Pseudomonas sp. FG35
TCGACACCGTGCAGACCTCGGTCAGCTGGACGCTGGGCGCCAACCTGGAAAACCTGATTCTGGTCGGCAGCGCCAACCTGGCCGGTGTCGGCAACGCCCTCGGCAACACCCTGATCGGCAACGCCGGAGACAACGTGCTCGACGGCCTGGGCGGTGCGGACATCATGAATGGCGGTGCCGGCAACGACACTTACCTGGTAGACAATGTCGGTGACGTCGTGATCGAGACCGGTACTTCCGCCTCTGAAATCGACACTGTCATGTCGTGGATCAGCTACAGCCTGAGTGCCAACGTAGAAAACCTGCTGTTGCTGGGCGGGGGCAATTTCAGCGGCACCGGCAATGCCCTCAAGAACAATCTGGTAGGGAATGCCGGCAATAACATCCTTGATGGCGGAGCTGGGGCCGACCTGCTGACCGGCGGAGCCGGTGCCGACACCTTCGTGTTCTCGGCAGTCAATGAGATGGGAACCGGTGCCAACCGTGACGTCATCACGGACTTCAGCAGCCTGCAGGGCGACAAGATCGACCTGAGCAAATTCGACGCCAACCTGTTGAGTGCCGGTTTCAACGGCTTCAGCTTCATCGGCGCGAATGACTTCACCGGCGCAGGCCAGTTGCGCTTTGTCGATCACGTGCTGTCAGGCAACGTCAGCGGCAACGCCGGTGCGGACTTTGAAATCCAGCTGGTGGGTGTGAACAGTTTCAGCGCCAATGATCTGGTGGCCTGATCTGCAAACATGATCTGAAACAGGTCAGCCCGTAAAACAAAACGCCCCGACTGGTTCGGGGCGTTTTGTTTGGTAGGTGCCTGTACCGATCAATTCAAGACCCCCAGATCCTTGGCACGTGCCACTGCCTGCGTACGTCGCTCGACTCCGAGTTTGCTGTTGATGTGGCTGGCATGGGTCTTCACGGTATGCAGGGAAATAAACAGCTGATCGCTGATTTCCTGGTTCGAGCAGCCTTGTGCAATCAACCGCAATACGGCCAATTCACGGGAACTGAGCTGCTCGGTCGCAACGGATTCCGCTTGCGAGCGGACGCTCGCCTGCGGAAAGTGCTCCAGCAACTGCTGGCAAAACGCGGTCGCTGCGTTCAGTTGCAATTGCCCGCGCAACCACTCCGAATGCTCTTTGAGCAAGATTTCGAAAGGTTGCAGCACACCGCCTGCAGCCGCCTCCAGCGCCTGCCCCAAAGCCTTGCGAGCCTCGGACTCGCGCCCGCCTGCCAGTAAAAGCACAACCTTTTGCGTCAACGCCATCACGCTGAGCAGTTGTCGTCCGGTTTGCTGACCGTTTTCCAGCAAGACATTCAATCGCCCTTCGGCGAGCATGGGTTGTCCCTGAATGACATCCAGCAGCGCCTGCTGCAATTCGACGTGCAACGGCAATTGAGGGTGGAACTCCGGCGGGGCGGCCGCGCGCTCGCCGGTATAGGTCTGACCCAACCGCGCCAGCCAGGCCTCGGCCAGATCAATGCGCCCCTGGGACAGCCACAGTTCGCATTTGACCAGCGTGATCATCGCCAGATAGTAGATCGGTGGAACGTCCCAGATGTGCATCAGGCGTTCGGCTTCTGCCAGCTCGGCGAAGGCCTTGGCAAAATCTCCGCTGCTGCCCTCGAGCCGGGCGATCACGCAGTGGCCGATCAATACGCTGATATCACGACAGGCCCGTGCCTCGCTCAAGCCAGCCTGCAATCGCGCCCGTGCCACTTGTGGCTGCAGACGCATGGCCAGCAGGAAACCTTCATACAGCGTCAGCCGGGCACGGACTGCGTACAAGCGTTGTGCCGACAGCCCCCGCAGACGTTCCAGTCCCTGACGCACTTCATCGAGCGCACGCAGAATCTCGCCGCGAGCCTGCAGGACGCGGGCGCGATCGTAATGTGCCAACGCCTCGAACAACGGATTGCCGACCCGCTGCGCCAGTTCCAGGGATTCGCGGTTCAAGCCTCGGGCACGCCACAGATCGCCATCGGCGATCGCCAGGTTGGATAAAGTGGAAAGGCACATCAGACGCTGGCCGTAACGCTTGGCCGGCAAGCTTTCCAGCGCTTCACTGCAATACTCGATGGTCTGCTGGCGGTGCCCTCGCCCACGGGCGATGATCCCCTTCAGCGCCAGCCATTGGGCAAGCATCGACTTCTGCGCTGTCGCTGAGGGTGCCGGCAGAAACCGGCTCAGATGACTGGCAAGTTCTTCGGCAGCATCGAGCTGACACGCCAACCCCAACGCCCAGCTGTACAGCACGATCAGACGCGGGGTGCTGATCAACAGGCTGTCGGGCAAGTCCATCTTCCAGCGAAGCAGCATTCCAACATTCTGCTCGGCGAGCAGTTGTTCTTCGGACAGGTTCTGGACCAGGTTCGCCGCCACGTCCAGATGCCCTGCGCGCAAGGCCTGCTCCACGGCTTCATCCAGCAGCCCCTGCGCATTGAACCAGCGACAGGCGCGCAAGTGCAGCGTGGCAGCCGGGACTATCGCCCCGGTGATCGGACGACTGCGCAACAGATCGGAAAACAGATGGTGATAGCGATACCAGTGCCCGTGCTCGTCCAGGGGCACCAGAAACACCTGATGCGCCAGCAGGAAACGCAGGATTTCAGCACTGTCATGGGCTTCGCGCACAGCGTCGCACAGCTCGCTGCAAAAACGCTCCTGCGGCGCGGTGTCGTAGAGAAACGCCTGCACTTCGGCTGGCAGGCAATCGATGACTTCCTCCAGCAGGTAATCGCGGATCAGCCCTTCCCCGCCATTCAGCGCCTGAGGCAACACCGAGTCCCCTCCGGCTTCGGACTCGGCCAGCAGCCAGAATCGCAGGCCGGCGACCCAGCCTTCACTGCGCTGTATCAGGTTTTCCAGCGCCTCGCCACGAAGGGAGCTACGGTGCCGGTCGAGTAATGCCGAGGCTTCGTCGTGGGTCAGGCGAAGGTCCTGTTCGTGCAGTTCCAGCAATTGCCGCGACAGGCGCAGGCGAGCCAGGTGCCAGTCCGGCCGTTGCCGGCTGGTGACCATGACCAGCAGACCGTCGGGCAAATGGTTGAGGAAAAATTGCAGGCAACGGTCGAGTACCGGCCCTTGTGCGAGGTGATAGTCGTCCAGCACCAGCAACAGGGGTGAGCACGGTTCGAGATGCTGAGCCAGCTCATCGAGCAGGCCGTCGAGCCATTCCTCGAAGGCGAACGGCTGATGACGCTGGCGCATTTTCAGCAGCCCCAGTGCCCGACTGCCCAGTTGCGGAAAGTAATCCTGCAAACCTTCGAGCAGACGCTCGAGAAAACGCCCCGGGTCGTTGTCCCGCGGGCTCAACCCCAGCCACAGGCTGTGCCAGTTCGCCGGCAGGCTTTGACAGAACTCCACGGCCAGCGAGCTTTTGCCGAACCCGGCCGGGGCGCTGACCAGCAACAGACGTCCACCGAGCCCGGCTTGCAGGCGCTCGCACAGTCGTGGCCGCATGACGTAGCCGTCAGGCAGTGGCGGGCGAAAAAAACGCCCGTCCAGTGCCGCGACGGCAACGCTTGCGGGACCCGGAAGTGGGGACAGATCAGTCATGGCCGGCTCTTGTTCGTATGGCTGTTGGCGGCGTAGCAGATGCCCGCAGACTAGCCTTAAACGGAGCGGTTATGAAGGTCGTTGCTACAAATGGCTACAAAAAGGCTACGAAAAAAGCGACAGACAAAAAACGCCCCGAACCTGTCGGGGCGTTTTCACGAGGATGCGGCCTCGATTTACAGGAGCTTAGCGAACACCATCCTGACGCAGGGCGGCCGGGGTGAAGTCGCTGGTGGTGGCAGTGAAGCCGAAGTCATACGCCGACTTCTCTTCGTTCTTCATGCCCAGCGCCAGATAGCGACCGGATTGCAGATCGTAGAGGGTTTCCAGGGTGTACCAAGGCACCTGCACGTTGTAGTAGTTCTGGGAGTGGGCTTCCGCCACGCGCCACAGTTGGTTGCGACCATCGTAGTGATCGATCACCGCCGCTTGCCAGGTGTCCTCGTCGATGAAGAAGTCACGCTTGGCGTAGATGTGGCGCTGACCTTCCTTCAGCGTCGCGGTCACATGCCAGACGCGACGCAGTTCATAACGCGCCAGATCCTGGTTGATGTGCCCGGCCTTGATGATGTCGGTGTACTTGAGTTTCGGATCGTCGAGCTTGTAGCTGTCGGAGGCGATGTACATCTCTTGCTTGCCGACCAGTTTCCAGTCGTAACGGTCCGGCGCACCGTTGAACATGTCCAGGTTGTCGGAGGTACGCAGCCCGTCCGCCGCAGTACCCGGGCCGTCATAGGACACTTGTGGTGCGCGGCGCACACGACGCTGACCGGCGTTGTAGACCCACGCCGAACGCGGTTCCTTCACCTGGTCGAGGGTTTCGTGCACCAGCAGCACGCCACCGGCCAGACGTGCCGGTGCGGTCACTTTCTGCTTGAAGTAGAACAGGATGTTGCCCGGGTTCGCCGGATCGTAATCCTTCATCTTGTCGCGGAACACGAACTGGTCCTGGAAATACACCAGGCTGAACGAGCCGTTCGGTTGCGGCGTGGCCTGGGTCACCAGACGGGTCACGCTGCCGCCGCGATAGCGGGTGATGTGGTTCCAGATGACTTCCACGCCGGTTTTCGGAATCGGGAACGGCACGGCGGTATCGAAGTTTTCCAGACCGTTGCCACCCGACACCAGGGTCGTGGTGGTGGCGTTCTTCTTGATGGCGGCGAATACCTCATCCGGCACGGTGGCGCCGCGATGGGACGGGTAGACCGGCATCTTGAAGGTGTCAGGGTAGCGCTGGAACATCGCGTACTGACCCGGCGCGAGCTTGGCCTTGTACTGATCGACGTTCTGCTTGGTGATGGTGAACAGCGGTTTTTCGCTGGCATACGGGTCTGACAGGAAGCCTTTGCTGTCGACGGTGCCGGCATTCTTCGGCATCGGTTTCCAGGCCGGGATCGAGCCGTCGGCGTTGCCGGCCATTTCGGCGCCCATCGGGGTCAGGCTCTTGCCCAGTTTGTCCGCTTCGGCGGCAGGCACCGCCGCCATGACGCCGGTCGCCAGCAGCGACAGGCCCAGAACACCGGCGTGGAACAGACTCTTTGTTATTTTCATAAATTCGTTCGTCCTGAAATGCAGTGCTTAGAAGTTCACGCCGAAGCTGAGCGCCACGAAGTCGCGGTCATCCACGGTGGTGTACTTGCCGTCGAAGAAGTTGGTGTAGGCCAGACTCGCGGTGTAGGTGTTCTGGTACTCGGCATCGACGCCCAGACTCACCGCCTTGCGACCTTCCTCGAAGTTGCCGCCAGGGCCTGGCGAGTAACCGCTGACGTCGTGGGACCAGGCCACGTTCGGCTTGAGGTTCACGCCGGCGAACACGTCGTTGTATTCCCAGATGGCGCGACCGCGATAACCCCACGAAGTCGAGGTGGTGAAGCCTTCGTCGGTGCAGTTGCGGCTGCGGTTGTTCTGCGGCGAGCCGGGACCCGCACCATTGATGGTGCTGGCGTTGAGGATGTTGGCGCAGGTGTTGGCACCGCCCGTGGCCGGCAACTCGCCCGGACCGTAGACCGGGTCACGGCCGTAACGGACGTCGGAGGTGCTTTCCAGGCCGCCGACGTGAGTCACACCCACTTCGCCCACCAGGGTCAGACGGCTGGCGCCCATGACCTGATCGAAGAAGTGCGTCAGGGTGGTCTGGAACTGGGTGATCTCCTTGCGACGGTAACCGTGCAGGTCCTGGCCAGGCACACCGGTCAGCAGCGACGCATTGGACAATGCACCACCCAGCGGACGTACACCGGCAAACAGGATGTCGGTGGAATTCAGTTGCACCGGCGCGTTCGGACGGTAGCTGATTTCGCCACTCCAAGCCGTACCGGTAGGCAGGGTGGTGGAGAAGCTCAGGCCATACAGGCGAATGTCTTCAGGGTATTCAACGAAGTACTGCGAATTGCCGGCCACCAGCAGTGGTGCAAGCGCAGCGAACGGCCCCGGCAATCCCCTGGCGGTGTTGTAGACCGACTGTGGCGCCCCCGTAGCGCTGAAGATCGGCGCACGGCTGTGGTAGTTCATGAAGTACGCGCCGAACTCGGTATCGAGCGGGTCGAACATGTATTTGAAGGACGCGCCCCACTGGCCGCTGTCCCGTGCATCGCGATCGCCTCCGCGACGCACCAGTACGCCTTCCTGGTTGACGTCCACACCGTTGGCCGCCAATGGCCCCAAAGCAATGGCAGGAATCGTCGAACGCTTGTTCAGCACGCGCAGGTTGCTGTCGCAACCGTCGGCAATGATGTCCGGCTGGGAGAAGAAGGTGCCGCAGTTGTCGACGACGGTCTGGTCCCACTCAAGCTGATAGAACGCTTCGGCGGACAGGTTGTCGGTCAGGCTCTGGGACACGTAGAACATGTTGACCGGGATCAGGCCTTCCTTGATCTCGGCGCCCGGACGACGGAACGCAGACACGTCGATCGGGTTGATCGAGTTGATGCCGCCGCCGATGAAGGTACTTTCACCCCAGCTCACCACCTGCTTGCCCAGACGCACGGAGCCAGGCTGATCGGCAATCGCGTAGTTGTGGTAGACGAAGGCATCGAGGATCTGACCGCCGGCGGACTTGGCGCCTTCCTTGCGGTTGCTGTCGCTGATGTCCTTGAACTCGCGGCTCTCGTCCTTCAGTTCGAAGTCGTACCAGTACTTGCCTCGGACGAATACGCCGGTGTCGCCGTATTTCAGTTCGAGGTCATGGATGCCCTTGAAGATCTTCGAGAACGTTTCGCCGCTCTTGAAGTTGGCATGGCCGTCGTCGGAAGTCTGGGACAGACCGTGACCGCCGTTGTTGACGCCGATGAGGTTCTTGTTCGGGCTCTGGGTGGACCAGCTGGCACCGATCGACAGGGAGGAGTCGAACTGGCCTTCGATTTCACCGACGTTGAAACTGACGCCGAATGCGGGCCCGGCGAGCGAAGAAGCAAGACTGACGGCCAGAGGCAGCTTTGCCCGGCGCCAGAACTGGTTTACTGAGGTCATCGACGCTACTCCATGTGCATTATTGTTATGGCAGTGAGTACTTTTAAAAACGCCTGAAGGACCGGGTGCCAGAGGCTTCCCGAAATCGCTTCAATGTTGCATCGCCCCGTTTGTGCGTGTGCCCCGTTCTTAAAAATCCTTGAGCGGACTATAGCCAGCAGGTGGTACTGCTTGATCCCTCTAAAGTGTGATTTGCAGCTGCCGGCCACTCTGGAACAGTCCTTTCGCCAGTCCGACACATGTCGGCACGGCAAGGATGGCTGAAAATTCGAATTTCACAAGCCAAGCGCTTGCTTGGTGGGCCTGGCGCGCCGTTTTCGGCGCGCCAGGGGACGCTCAGAGCGTCGAGAGGAAGGTGCTGTTGTTGGCCTGCCATTCGGTGATGTCGAGGCGGATGCGCTTCTTGTCGAGCTTGCCGACACTGGTCTTGGGAATTTCAGTAACAAGGGCGATCTGACTTGGTATCGCCCACTTGCTCAAGTGCCCCAGTTCAACGAACGGCTTGAGGTGTTCCTTGAGCTCGCGCGCCCCGATGGCGTGACCTTCACGGACCACCAGCAAGGCAAACGGGCGCTCGCCCCACTGCGGATCGGCGATGCCCACCACTGCTACTTCACGTACCGCGACGTGGCGGCTGATCAGGTCTTCGAGGTCCAGCGAGGAGATCCATTCGCCGCCGGTCTTGATCACGTCCTTGATCCGGTCGCGGATATCGATCACACCCATGGCGTCGAGCGTCGCTACGTCGCCGGTGTGCAGCCAGCCGCCGGCCCACAGCTCGGCGCCCTTCTGCGGTTCGTTGAAGTAGCCCTCGGTCAGCCACGGTGCGCGCAGTACCAGTTCGCCCTGGGTCTCGCCGTCTGCCGGGAGGAAATTGCCCTCGGTGTCGACGATCGCCGCTTCGACCAATGGCCCCGGCACACCGGCCTTGATCCGGTAGGTGGTGCGCTCGTCTTCGGTGCCGGCCATCAATTCATCGTTCAGATGCGCACATGAAACCAGAGGCCCGGTTTCCGACATGCCATAGGCAGCCGTCAGCTGAATGCCCTTGCTCTTGGCCGTTTCATACAGCGTGCGATTGAGCGCGCTGCCGCCGATGACGATTTTCCAGCCGCCGAAGTCGGTGCCTTGCGCGCCCTTGGCGTTGAGCACCATCTGCAGGATAGTCGGCACGCAATGGGAGAACGTGACCTTTTCCTTGCGCCACAACTCGACCAGGAATTCCGGGTCGTAACGCCCCGGATAAACCTGTTTCAGCCCGAGCATGGTCGCCACGTAAGGCAGGCCCCACGCATGCACATGGAACATCGGGGTGATTGGCATGTACACGTCGTTGGTGCCCAGCAGCCGCACGCTGTCGATGGCGCCCATGATGGTCGACACGCCCATGGTGTGCAGCACCAGTTGCCGATGGGTGAAATACACGCCTTTCGGATTGCCGGTGGTACCCGTGGTGTAGAACGTGGTGGCGACCGAGTTTTCGTCGAAATCCTTGAAGTCGTACTGCGGACTCGCGGCCGCCAGCAGTTGCTCGTACTCGCCCACCAGATTCGGCAGATCCGCGGTTTTTTCCGGCAGATCGGTCAGCAGCAGGGTTTTCTCCACCGTGGTCAGGTGTGGCGCAATAGCCTGGTACAGCCCGACGAACTCGCTGTTGACCAGCACGAAGCGGTCCTCGGCGTGGTTCATGGTGTAGAGGATCTGTTCCGGCGACAGGCGCACGTTGATGGTGTGAATCACCGCGCCGATCATCGGGATCGCAAACATGCACTCCAGGTAGCGATGGCTGTCCCAGTCCATCACCGCCACGGTGTCACCGGCCTTTACGCCAGCAGCCGTCAGTACGTTGGCCAGCCGCGCGACCCGCTCGATCAGGGTCGGGTAGCTGTAGCGCAGCTGGTCACGGTAGATGATCTCGCGGGTTTTCTCGTAACGGGCACCGGACATCAGCAGCCGTTTAATCAGCAGTGGATACTGGTACGCCCCTTCGGCGGGCGGAATAACGCGAGTCTGCAACATAAGAATCCCTTTTCTGACTGCACGGTGTTGGCTTTGGAGTTTCGTACTCTAGAACCCTTATACGTCAGCCAAATCAGCCAAAGGAATGATTTGCAGAGCCGTACAAATGCTAGCTTTGCGCCAGCATTTGCCGAAACAGATGACAGCGCAGAAGGATCAGTGCATCTCGGTGAACGCGAGTTTCACGCCAATCGCGATCAGTACAGCGCCCATGGTGCGGTCGAACCAGTGGCCCATACGGGCGAAACCGGCGCGCACGCGCTGCTGGCTGAACAACATGGCCACCAGGCAGAACCAGGTCGCGGTCGCGACAGCCAGATAGATCCCGTAACCAGCCTGGACTGTCAGCGGGGTGTGCGGGTTGATCACCACGGTGAACAGCGACAGGAAGAACAGCGTGGCTTTCGGGTTCAGGCCGTTGGTCACGAAACCCGAGGTGAACGCGCCACGAGCGGTGCGTTCGCCGACCTCTTTGTGCAGATCATCGGTGACGGTTTTCGCCGGTTGCGCGCGCAGGGCCTTGAAGCCGATGTACAGCAGATAAGCGGCGGCGGCCCATTTAAGGGCGTTGAACAACACGATCGATTGGGAAACGATCAGTCCGATCCCTAGCAGCGAATAACCCACGTGCAGGAAAATCGCCGTGCCCACGCCCAACGCGGTCCAGGTCCCGGCGCGTCGACCATGGGTCACGCTTTCGCGCACCACCACGGCGAAATCAGGACCGGGGCTGGCGACGGCCAGCAGGTGGATCAGGGCAACGGTCAAGAATTCGGTCCAGTACATGGGGGCTCCTTTCGGCCAAGCGTAACGAGTTGTTTCATCTGGTAGGCTCGGCAGATTACGCCTTCCCTTCAAAGCACAACAGGTACAGTTGATGACGAACGCCCACCGCGCCGTATTCCTCGATCACCCGTCGCTGGATCTTGGCGATCTCGATCTGAGCCCTTTGCGTGACTGCTTCAGCGATCTGCAACTGTTCGCCCAGACGTTGCCTGCGCAGGTTGCCGAACGCCTGCAAGGTGCGACCGTGGCGATCAGCAACAAGGTCCTGATCGACGCCGCCGCCATGGCCGCCAACCCACAGCTGAAGCTGATCCTGATCACCGCCACCGGCACCAACAACGTCGATCTGGCCGCCGCCCGCGCCCACGGCATCACCGTGTGCAACTGTCAGGGTTACGGCACGCCGTCGGTGGCGCAGCACACGATCATGCTGTTGCTCAACCTCGCCACGCGTCTGGCCGATTATCAAAAAGCCGTCAGCCAAGGCCGCTGGCAGCAAGCGAAACAGTTCTGCCTGCTGGATTACCCGATCGTCGAGCTGGAAGGCAAAACCCTTGGCTTGCTCGGTCATGGCGAACTCGGCGGCGCGGTCGCGCGACTGGCCGAAGCCTTCGGCATGCGCGTGTTGCTGGGGCAGATTCCGGGGCGCCCGGCCCGTCCGGATCGCCTGCCACTGGAAGAATTGCTGCCGCAAATCGACGCCCTCACCCTGCACTGCCCGCTCAACGAACACACCCGGCACTTCATCGGCGCCCGCGAACTCGCCTCGATGAAACCCGGCGCGTTCGTGGTCAACACCGCCCGTGGCGGACTGATTGACGAACAGGCTCTGGCCGACGCCCTGCGCAGCGGTCATCTGGGCGGCGCGGCCACCGATGTGCTGAGCGTCGAGCCGCCGACCAACGGCAATCCGCTGCTGGCCGCCGACATCCCGCGCCTGATCGTCACCCCGCACAACGCCTGGGGCAGCCGCGAGGCGCGGCAGCGAATCGTCGGCCAACTGGTCGAAAACACCCAGGCGTTCTTCAGCGGTAAGGCGCTGCGGGTCGTCAGTTGATAAACTGCGGCACTTTTTTTCACAGGAGCAGTTATGGATCCGCGCAGTGAAGTACTGCTTCGTCAGGCCGAGTTATTCCAGGGTTCGGTGTTGCTGGCCGGTTTGCCTGCCGATGATCTGCTGGGGCGCCTGCCCGATGCGTTTGGCTGGTGCTGGCACGCCGGCGATCAGGCTGCACTCGATGCGCGCTTCGAAGGGCGCAGCCATTTTGGCGTGAACGTGCCGGAGCGCTCGTTCGACACCGCCGTGGTGTTCCTGCCCAAGGCCAAGGATCTGACCGATTACATCCTCAATGCCGTGGCTTCGCGTCTGGCCGGACGTGAGGTGTATCTGGTCGGGGAAAAGCGCAGCGGCATCGAGGGCGCGTCCAAACAGCTCAACCCGTTCGGCAAACCACGCAAGCTCGACAGCGCACGACACTGTCAGCTGTGGCAAGTGACGGTGGCCAACGCACCTGAAGCCAAACCGCTGGAAAGCCTGGCGCAAACCTACGAACTGCCGCTGGCCGAAGGCCCGTTGAAAGTCATCAGCCTGCCGGGCGTGTTCAGCCATGGCCGACTGGATCGCGGCAGCGCCCTGCTGCTGGAACACCTGGACAAACTGCCGAGCGGTCATTTGCTGGACTTCGGTTGCGGCGCCGGCGTACTTGGCGCGGCGGTCAAGCGTCGTTACCCGCACAATCAGGTCACGTTGCTCGACGTTGATGCCTTCGCTGCCGCCAGCAGCCGTTTGACTCTGGCAGCCAACGGTCTGGAAGCCGAGGTGCTGACCGGTGACGGCATCGACGCCGCGCCGATGGGTTTGAACGCGATTCTGAGCAATCCACCGTTCCATGTCGGCGTCCACACCGATTATTTCGCCACCGAGAATTTGCTGCGAAAAGCGGCCAAACATCTGAAAAACGGCGGCGAACTTCGTCTGGTTGCCAACAGCTTCCTGAAATACCAGCCGCTGATCGAGGAGCATCTCGGAGTCTGTGCGATCAAGGCCGAAGGCAATGGTTTCCGGATTTACCGGGCCAAGCGCGGCTGAAAATTAGCACTTGCCGAATGGATTACGCCTAGGCAGAATCCGCTCCGTCCTAGGGGAGTAGTCTCCCACGAGCGCCAAGCTCGTCCGGCATACGTCAACATACTTGATCCTCAGATCATGGCGTATGCGACCCAAGCGTCCGCACCAGACGGATCGCAGGGTTTGACAAGACCTATGACACGCACACCTTACCCGGGGCGGGAAGGCTGTACGTGTCATAGCCGTGTCGACCCGCCCCTTAGGAAATCCTGATGCTGGACTCGTTACTCGTTCCCACCGCAATCGTTGCCTTGGCCGAAATCGGCGACAAGACGCAACTGCTCGCGCTGATTCTCGCCGCTCGCTTCCGCAAACCCTGGCCGATCATCGCCGGTATCGTGGCTGCGACCCTGGCCAACCACGCGGCAGCCGGTGCGGTCGGCGCCTGGTTCGGCAGTTTCTTCTCCGATTCGGTCCTGCACTGGATTCTCGCCGCGAGCTTCGCCGCCACCGCCCTGTGGACGCTGGTGCCGGACAAGATGGATGACGATGAAGCCAGCACCGCCCGCAAGTTCGGGCCATTCCTGACCACGCTGATTGCGTTCTTCCTCGCGGAAATCGGTGACAAGACTCAGATCGCTACCGTAATGCTGGCGGCGCAATACCCGGAGCTGTGGCTGGTGATCATCGGTACGACGGCGGGCATGCTGATCGCCAACGTGCCGGTGGTACTGGCGGGTAATTTTGCAGCGGAGAAACTGCCACTGACCCTGATCCGTCGACTGGCCGCCTCGGCGTTCCTGATCCTGGCGATCGTCGCGGTGTACAAGGCGATGCAGAGCAGCGGCTGGGTTTGATTCCGCTGACCGCTCCCGCACTGAGTGCGGGAGCGGTCCTGGCCTCAGGACTTGGGCGCTTTCTCGTAAAGCGGCATGACCTTCGGAATCGCCGCCTGCAAGGCAGCGGTGCGACTGCTGGAGGACGGGTGAGTGCTCATGAACTCCGGCGGCGCGCCTTCAGAGGCCTTGCTCATCTTGTTCCACAGGGTAATGGCAGCATTCGGGTTGTACCCAGCACGCGCGGCCAGTTCCAGACCGATCAGGTCGGCCTCGTTCTCGTTAGCGCGGCTGTTGGGCAGCGTCATGCCGTAGTTGGCCACGGTGTCGGCCAGCGCCAGGCTGTCCTGCCCCAGGCCGAGCAACGCACCGGCGCCCTGCTTGGCCATTTCGATGCCATAAGCCTTGGACATGGCTTCACGACCATGCTCGCGCAGGGCGTGGGCGATTTCATGACCCATGACCGCGGCGATTTCATCGTCGGTGAGTTTCAGGCTGTCGATCAGACCGGTGTAGAAAATGATCTTGCCGCCAGGACCACAATTGGCGTTGAGCTCGTCGCTCTTGATCAGGTTCACTTCCCACTGCCATTGCGCCGCATCCGGACGGAAGTTCGGCGCCTGAGCGATCAAGCGGTTGGCAATCGCCTGAACACGTTTGGCATCGTTGCTGGTCTTGTCCAGCACGCCTTTGCTGGACGCTTCGCCCACGGTCTTCTGATAGGACTGGGCATACATCTGGTCGACCTCTTGCGAGGACAGCATGCTGAACATGTACTGCTTGCGCTCGACGCCCACGGCACCGCCGCTGGTGGTGTTGACCGACTGACAACCGGCCAGCAACAGCGCTGCGCTCAGTGCACTTACAACCAATGTCTTGTTCATTCAAAAGCTCCCTGAAAACCTGCCGCGTATCCTAGGCGGGTAATGGTATCGACGCCAGATACAACGGACGTGTTGCACCTGATTTCAGAAGACCTCCTTCTGACCTGTAGGAAAACATTCATATCCACCGACAAACCCGCTGCAACTGCGTCGCTCACTGATCCATTTGCGACATTGCGCTGCAATTACTCTCTCTATACCTCATGGCTCAATAGTGGCTGCCGATACAACAGCGCAGACGTCCTCTCGCGTGCGGAGCTCCCATGAAGTTCAAGTCGATCCAGTTTTCCGTGGCAGCCCTGGCCGGCGCCATCGTGCTCAGCGTAGTCGCTGCGCTGGTGCTGTATGCGCTGTTCTCCGGTGCCCGCACCCAGGAAATGGTCCAGCAACGGACTCAGGCCCAGTTCGAGCAAGTCATCGAACAGCGCCTGACGTCGCTGGCGCAGACTCAGGTCAGCCAGATCCAGCGCGAACTGGAAGCGCCGCTGCTGATTGCCGGCGGACTGGTGCGCGTCAACGCCCTGCTCGGCACACCGGGCGCCGACGGCCAGCCACGCCTGAACGTCAGCCGCGAGCAACTGATCAGCCTGATCAAGGAAAACGTCGAGAAGAATCCGAAGATTCTCGGCACCTACATCGGCTGGGAAAAGAACGCACTGGACCACAATGACGCGGCCTACGTCGGCACTCAGGTTGTCGGGATCGATCCCGCCAACGGGCGCTTCCTGCCGTGGTGGTTCCGCAACGACGACGGCACCCTGGGCCTGGACAAACTGGTGGACGTCGACGACCAGAAAGTCCTGTCCACCGGCGTGCGCGCCAGCGAGTACTACCTGTGCTCGAAAGAAACCAAAAAGTCCTGCGTGATCGATCCCGCCCCGTACAAGGTCGGCGACAAGATCGTCATGCTCGCCTCCTTTATTGAACCGATCATGCTCAACGGCGCCTTCCAGGGCATCGTCGGCGCCGACCTGTCGGTGAACTTCATCCAGGAAATGCTCCTGGGCGCTAACCAAAAGCTGTACAGCGGCGCCGGGCAAATGGCCCTGATCGGCAGCAACGGCCGGATCGTCGCCTATACCAAGGACCCGGGCAAATTCGGCGAGAAGGTCAGCGACATTCTCGACGCCCAACAGATTGCCAACATGGCCAATCTCAAGCGCGGCGAAGTGACTTACACCGTCAATAAAGAGCAAGGCCGGATCGAGTTGTATCTGCCGTTCGGCATCGGCCAGACCGACGCGCGCTGGACACTGATGCTGCAACTGCCGCTAGACGCGGTGATGGCTGATCTGCAAAAGCTGCAAGGCGACCTCGATGCCCAGCGCAAATCCGACACCTTCGGCATGGCCATGGTCGGCCTGATCATCGCCGGCCTCGGCCTGCTGGTGATCTGGCTGGTGGGCCACGGCATCGCCCGTCCGCTGAAGCAAATGGTGACCATGCTCGATGACATCGCTCAGGGCGAAGGTGACCTGACCCGTCGTTTGACCAGTGATCGCAAAGACGAACTCGGCTCCATCGCCAAAGGCTTCAATACCTTCCTCGCCAAATTGCAGGGGATGATCACGCAGGTGGTGGCGTCGGTACAGAGCGTCAGCGATTCCTCGGAACACACCGCGGACATCGCGATCCGTACCAATATCGGCATACAGAAACAGATGGCCGAGATCGATCAGGTGGCCACCGCCGTGCAGGAAATGACCGCCACCGCCCAGGACGTCGCGCGCAACGCGACCCAGGCGGCACAAGCCGCCAGCCATGCCGATCAGGCCGCCAGTCAGGGCATGCAGATCGTGCGTGACACCTCCAACTCGATTGGCGTGCTGGCCGTGGAAATCGGCAAGGCCGTGGACGTGGTGCAGACCCTGGCCAAGGACAGCGAAAACATCAACGCGATCCTGATCGCCATTCGCGGGATCGCCGAGCAGACCAACCTGCTGGCCCTCAACGCGGCGATTGAAGCGGCCCGCGCGGGTGAACAAGGACGCGGTTTTGCGGTGGTGGCCGATGAAGTGCGCAACCTGGCGCAGAAAACCCAGCAGGCCACCGAAGAAATCCAGAGCATGATCCAGCAACTGCAACAGGGTACTCGCGATGTAGTGCGGGTCATGGAAGACAGCCAGAACCGCACCGACGAAAGCGTGCAACACGCGGCCAAGGCAGCCGAAGCGCTGGAAACCATCACCCAGGCAGTGTCGGTGATCAACGACATGAACACCCAGATCGCCAGTGCTGCCGAAGAACAGAGCGCGGTGGCCGACGACATCAACCGCAACGTGATCAATATCGGTCAGGTGGCCAATGAAGTGGCGGGTGGTGCGGATGAGTCGAGTTCGGCGAGTGCGGATCTGACCAAACTGGCGGAGCAGCAGCGGCGGTTGATCAATCAGTTCAAGGTGTAAAGACGCCGGAAGGTCCTTCGGACCTTATCGCGAGCAGCGACACATCAGGCCGGAGTCAGACACTCCGGCCCGTTGAGTTTCGGATCATTGACCAGATTCGCCAGCACCCGCTCGCGCAAGGCGGCGGGCTCGCTGGCAAGCAGGCCTTGCAGAACATGCAGTGGCGTCTCGGGATCAAGCCACGCCGCCTGCCCCGCCTCATCAAGAATCAACGGCCGGCGCTGACTGGCCGCCGACTGGGTGATCACAGCCGTGCTAAGCCACACCTGTTCCTGCACCGGATACGCCTCCCAGATCGCCGCAAAAAACAGCGAAGCCCCTTCTCCCGGTGTCAGCCAGTACGGCCGTTTGCGCACGTTGCCGCGCCATTCGTAGAAACCGTTGGCCGGCAGCAGGCAGCGCCGCAGCCGCAGGGCCTCGCGGAACATCGGCTGTTCGGCGACGGTTTCGGCCCGAGCGTGGGCCGGCGTGCGCGACAGGTCGGTCAGCCACGGCGGTGTCAGCCCCCAACGGGCACGGGCGAGCGTGCGCTGGCCGTCGGGCTCGGCGCGCAGCATCAGCACCGAATCGTTGGGGGAAATGTTCCACTGCGCCTGCTGATCGGCGGGAAAACCTGGCAGGTTCGCAAAATCGCGGTTCCAGCGAAACAGGGCATAACGTCCACACATGGGGCAGCACGACTCACAAATAAAACGAACGCCAGCCTAACAGACCAGCGTCCCGGGATAGCTGTCCGGTTCATCGCCGGGCAGCGGCAGCGCGGCATTGTACGCACTGATCAGCTCGCGGGCGTATTCGGCCTGGTCGTTATCCACCGACAGACCCAACAGGCCAAAAATCGGCAACTCCCCCGTGCCGCCCAGCAGATCGCGCCCGACCAGATGCGCCTCGATGCCTTCGCTGGCGAGCATGCCCTTGAGCATCTCGCCTTCCATCAGGTTTTCCGGCTCGTAGATTCGCTGCATGGCCGCGCCTCACTCGTTTTCGCTGAAGACTTCCAGAAACCAGTCCTCTCCATGGACCTGCAATACAAAGGTGATCGGCCGACAACACACCTGACAGTCTTCGATATAGGTCTGGTCGCCAGCGGAGAGATCCACGGTCGTCTCGACCTCTTCACCACAATACGGACATTCATATACTGCGCTTTCCAGCATCGCGGTCTCCCGGGTGACTTGTGCGTATAATCGCCGGTCTATTTGCAGGGCTATTTTTGTCTGGCTACTTTTTCAGACCGTGCCCCGTTGGTTTTCGATCAAAACCTTTACTTACCCTAGCCGTTTCCAACAAGAGAGCATGATGGGCGAATTCGATGCCATCCGACCTTACGACGACAGCGAAGTACCTGCGGTACTGGCGCGACTGCTCGGCGACAAGGCGTTTCTAGATATCCTCACCCACTTCCGCTTCCCGCGTTTTGCCGGTGCCTTCGGCTGGATGCTCAAACCACTTATAGCCCATCGGCTGCGTCGTGAGTTCGCCGACGTGACCTCCGTGGCCACTTTGCAGGACAAGGTCGAGTTCTACGTCGACCACACCATCGAGCGCGCCACCGATGGCGTGACCTACACCGGTGTCGAGCAATTCAAGTCCGGCAGCGCGTATCTGTTCATCGCCAACCACCGCGACATCGTGATGGACCCGGCCTTCGTCAACTACGCCGTGTACCACGCCGGCCTGCCGACCCCACGCATCGCAATTGGCGACAACCTGCTGCAAAAGCCGTTCGTCAGCGATCTGATGCGTCTGAACAAGAGCTTCATCGTGCACCGTTCGATCACCGGGCGCCGCGAGAAAATGGCGGCGTATCAACTGCTGTCGGCGTACATCAACCACTCGATCCGCAACGATTGCGCCTCGATCTGGATCGCCCAGGCCGAAGGCCGCGCGAAGGACGGCGACGACCGTACCGAGTCGGCGATCCTCAAGATGTTCCACATGAGCCGCAAGGACGAGCCGTTCGGCGAAGTCATTCAGTCGCTGAACCTGACCCCGGTGTCGATCAGCTACGAATACGACCCGTGCGACCAGGCCAAGGCCCGCGAGCTGTACATCCGCGCTACCACCGGCACCTACAGCAAGGCACCGGGCGAGGATGACGTGAGCATTGCCAAGGGCATCACCGGCTACAAGGGCCGGGTGCACGTGAACTTCGCCGCGCCGATCACCGAGCTGTTCGAGGACACCAAGCAATTGGCGGTCGAAATGGACAAGCAGATTCTCGGCGGCTACCGGTTGTTCCCGGTGCATTACCTGGCATACGCGCAGTGGGCTGATGCCGATCCGCAGTTGAACGTACCGAAGGCTGCCGAAGTGTTCGGTGCCGAGGAACTGGCCAAGGCCCAGGAAGAATGGCAAAGCCGTCTGGACGCTTGCCCGCAAGAGCATCGTCCGTATCTGGTGCTGCAATATGCGACGCCAGTGCGCAATCAGTACCGGGTCAAGGCTGGCCTGCCGCTGTAAGCGGTTTCGGCAAGAGACAAAAACGGCGCCTTCGGGCGCCGTTCTTCGTTCAGAAGCGGGTACTGATCCAGGACACCAGCAATGCCAGGCCCAGGCAGGCAAAACCGAAGCGATAGAAGAAGCGGTTCATGCGCAGGGTCGCCCAATCGAGCACCGGTTCCTGATCCGGCTGACTCTGACGCTGGGCCGCGATACTGGCCATGGCCCGTTGTTCACGGCGGCGGGTCGCGTGCAGCAGCCAACTGCCGGGGAAGGCCAACAGCAGGGCCAGCAGGTTGATCAGTTTGGCGGGATGGGCGGTAAACAGCGTCATCAAATGCAGCGACATCACAGACCTCAATCTAAACCGGTATGGCGAACGCCAGACCGACGACCGCGACGCGGATTCTACCGAAATACTCCCTGACGGCCCTAGCCTTTGCGACAAATAACCCATCAATCGACCGATGGCTGTCCTGTGTCACGGCATCGTCATTTGTTTCAGTCACCCTGCGCGCCTCGAAACCGACATGGAACGCGACATGCTTCACGCTGAAAACCAGGATCGCCTGTACCTCATCTCCCCGTCCGACGAACAGCAGACCCTCGTCGGCAGCCTGGCCTTCAATGTTCAGGACCGCCACTGGCTGGTGTATTGCGCCCTCGGCGGCCATCAGCATGCGGACTTGCCCGAGACTGATTTGCTGACCGGCGTCAGCGTTCTCGACTTCTATTCACAAGCCGCCTGAACGAAAAAGCCCGGAGCCATCACTGGCCCCGGGCTTTTTCACATCAACCGAACACTTACTCGGCGAGGACCTGACCCACGGTCGGGTCCTTGAACAGACGGGTCAGCGCATCGCTCAGCACGTCGCTGACCAGTTTGGTGTTGGTTTCCTGGTTCGGCGCCATGCCGAAACGCTGGTCCAGCGAGGCACCGTAACGGCCGCTGTAGCGACGGTTGCCGCTCTGCACGTCGGAGCGGAAGGTCGCGCCGATGGTGGCCTCGGTCACGTACATGCCTTCTTTCGGCGACTGGTATTTCAGTTCAGTCAGGGTCACGGTCAGTTGTGGAGCATTCATCGCGCCGTTGGACGGGGTGAAGCCCAGCAGACGTACGGCCGCTTCGGCCTGAGCCTGCAACTTCGGCAGGATCTGCTCGCGCTGCACGGTGATGGCGCTGGTTTCCGGGTACAGGCCGCCACGGGTGCCGAGGGTTGGCGACGGACGACCGTCGACCACACGGACCACGACAGGCTGGCCATGGCCGACCGGTGCCAGCTGAGTGGTCAGCTTCGGTTCCGGGCTCAGTTGTTGCGGGCTGTGGGCGCAGCCAACCAGGGTCAAACTGGTCACAGTGATCAAACCGAACAACAGGCGTTGCAACATGCTCTTCTCTCCAGAATCAGGCACAGACAGGCCGGCAGTATAGCGGTGGGCCACTGTGGGTCACCAGCACTGAAATCTCAGACAAAACCCGCTGCCAGCGGTTCCTGTCACACATTCGTCACCCCCCATACACGTGCGCGTCACGGCCCTTTGCCAATCTTGCTCACAGATCCCTAAAAGGAGCACAGCCATGCGCTATCTGATCTCGTTGTTCGCCCCACGCCCACTGCACCGCAGCTTCGCCCTGCTCGACCACAACGGCCATTGCCAGGCCTTCAAGCAATGCAGCCTGCAACCGATGGGTGACGGCTGGGTGGAAATCGAGGAAATCCGTCTCAACTGGCTGCACCAGCCACTGCCCGCCAGCGCCCGGGTCGAACAGCAGCGCCCACGCGCACGGGCTCAGGCGATGTTGAGCATCTGACCGGATGCCTAATAAAAGTCATTAAACTCGACCAACTCCGCGCATTTCTTCGATACAATCTCCCCCCGATTATAAGGACGTCTCCTGATCGGGCCCCGCAACAGCGTCAATGCGCTTGCATTGGCATCCAAATCGCCCACAGAGAGCCGCCCACACAGATCGAGTGAAGCTGGCGTGCTTGCTGTTTCCCTGGCAAATCCCGCTTTTCGCGAATCTGCAGAGCTGTCATGACGCTCGGCCACTGAGTTGTTTGCCCCTCCGGGCACGGTGCCAGCCCCGGACAGCCCTTTTTGAGGTTCACGTCTTCAAAAGAGCGTGAAAAAAACGGGTTTTCACAACTTCACAAGAGTGTGGCGAGCAAATGAATAGTTTTGCGTCTGAACATGCACCATTAGCGTCTGAAACAGCCCAACGACACAGGAACGGGAACGCCTCGACTACCGGAGCCTGAAGCCTGTCCGCTACGGATTTGGTTGCACAAACGGATGTCTCGACCATAAGTCGAATTGCCAGCCCCGTGCCGAAATGAGTTCATGGGACTCTTTAAGCCAGGCCGCACGCATCCGTCGAAGTTGCGAAAAATTGCGAAGATTCGGACATGGCACACCTGACCAAGGATACCCGGGGCTCAACTGACCTGCCCTGGACGCCTGGCAGCCATGCCGACAATTTGGTGCTGCAGATTTTGGAGACGCGTTAAATGGCGCATAACGAAGCAGTCGACGTAGTTCTGGTTGGGGCCGGCATCATGAGTGCCACCCTCGCAGTACTGCTCAAAGAGCTCGACCCGGCGATCAAGCTGGAAGTCGTCGAGTTGATGGATTCCGGTGCCGCGGAGAGTTCCAACCCCTGGAACAACGCCGGTACCGGCCACGCCGGCCTGTGCGAGCTGAACTACACGCCGCAGGCAGCCGACGGCACCGTCGACATCAAGAAGGCCGTGCACATCAACACCCAGTTCGAGGTGTCGAAGCAGTTCTGGTCGTACCTGACCAAGAAAGGCACGTTCGGCTCGTGCAAATCCTTTATCAGCCCGGTGCCGCACCTGAGTTACGTCGAGGGTGAGAAAGGCGTGTCGTTCCTCAAGGAACGTTTCAATACGCTGCGCAAGCACCACGCCTTCGCCGACATGGAATACACCGAAGACAAGGCGAAGATGACCGAGTGGATGCCGCTGATGATGCCGGGTCGTCCGAAAGACCAGGTGCTCGCCGCCACCCGCGTGATCAACGGCACCGACGTCAACTTCGGCGCCCTGACCAATCAGTTGCTCAAGCACCTGACCAGCGCACCCGATGCCCAGGTCAAGTACTGCAAGCGCGTGACCGGCCTCAAGCGTAACGCCAACGGCTGGACCGTCAGCATCAAGGACGTCAACAGCGGCAGCAGCCGTGAAGTCGACGCCAAATTCGTGTTCCTCGGCGCCGGTGGCGCAGCCCTGCCGCTGCTGCAAGCCTCGGGCATCGAAGAGAGCAAAGGCTTCGGCGGCTTCCCGATCAGCGGCCAGTGGCTGCGTTGCGACAACCCGGAAGTGGTCAAGCATCACCAGGCCAAGGTTTACAGCCAGGCCGCCGTGGGTTCGCCTCCGATGTCCGTACCGCACCTGGACACCCGCGTGGTCGACGGCAAGAAATCCCTGCTGTTCGGGCCATACGCCGGTTTCACCACCAAGTTCCTCAAGCACGGTTCCTTCATGGACCTGCCGCTGTCGGTTCGCGCCGGCAACATCGGGCCGATGCTGGCCGTGGCGAAAAACAACATGGACCTGACCAAGTACCTGGTCAGCGAAGTGATGCAGTCGATGGAACAGCGCCTGGAATCCCTGCGTCGTTTCTACCCCGAGGCGAAAGCCGAAGACTGGCGCCTGGAAGTGGCCGGCCAACGGGTGCAGATCATCAAGAAAGACCCGAAAAAAGGCGGCATCCTGCAGTTCGGTACCGAACTGGTCGCTGCAAAGGACGGCTCTCTCGCCGCCCTGCTCGGCGCTTCGCCAGGCGCTTCGGTCACCGTTTCGATCATGCTGGAACTGATCGAGAAATGCTTCCCGGCCAAGGCCAAGGGTGAGTGGGCTGCCAAACTGGCGGAAATCTTCCCGGCCCGCGAAAAGGTCCTGGAAACCGACGCTGCGCTGTATCGCAAGATCAACACGCAGAACAACGTCGCGCTGGAGCTGGTTGAAGCCAGCAACGAGACCGAAAGCTACGCCTGATTCGGCTCCATGAAAAACGCCCCGCACTTGGTGAGTGCGGGGCGTTTTTTTATGCCTCGGGAAAACCGCGGGCTATCAGCCGCGGGCTTTCTCGATCAGCTCGATGTATTCCGCCGCGTTGCGTTGATCGCGGATCTGGTCGACGAAGGTCTGGCCGTGCTCGTCCTTGCCGTCCAGGTCATAACCGGCGGCAACGAAGAACGTCAGGAAACGCTCGAAATCGTCGATACGCAGGCCACGGTAAGCCTTGACCAGTTTGTGCAGCGACGGCGAGGTGGCGTCGACCGGCTCAAAATCGAGGAACAGCTTGATCTGCTCATCGCCGATCTCGTCACCAATCACTTGCTTCTTATCTTTACGCATTGCCGACTCCAGCTCGCAGACATTTCACGGGGCGGGCAGTTTACCCCTGCGCAGGCACAAGGCTCAACGCGAGCGCGTGCTGCCGGTGTGCAAATCGGCCCAGATGTGGCCGTTGGCGTAGGTCAGAAACTGGCAATACACGGTGTCGTTGCGCAACAGATCGATCACCACCCGGTACTGCGCCAGCGGATAAAAGAGCGTAAGGGTCTTGCTCTTGTCGTCATACACCGGCTTTTTCAGGCTTTTGCTTTCGCCATCGAAGTTGACCAGCACCTGATTGATCGTCGCTCCCTTGTTCAGGGATTTGCCTTTGAGGCGGATCATCAAGGACGAGGTGACCGGAATCGGCTGCTGATTGGACTGGCGCTGGGCCCCAACCACCACAGAATAGTCGGTGACCTGCAACAATTGCTGCTGCTCGGGGTCGGCATCGCGCAGGGTCAGGTCGTCCGGCGGCAGGAATTGGCTGTGCATCGGGGCGGCGGCCAGGGGCAGGCTAAGGGTCAGCAACAGGGCGGCGCAGCTGCGGATCAAGAGGCTCATGACAGGCTCCGGGGGCGGGGCCGAGCACTTTAGCAGCCTTTAAAGCAAAAGATCGCAGCCCGGGGCTGCGATCTTTCAGGGGTTCTTACATGCCTTTGACGGCGAAGATCCCGTTGGCGTTGCGCCAGTAGCCTTTGTAGTCCATGCCGTAACCGAAGATGTAACGGTCGATGCACGGCAGACCGACGAAATCGGCTTTCAGGTCAGGACGGGCCTTGCGATCGTGATCCTTGTCGATCAGCACGGCGGTGTGCACTTTACGTGCACCGGCGTGACGGCAAAAGTCGATGATCGCGCCCAGGGTGTGACCTTCGTCGAGGATGTCGTCGATGATCAGCACGTCACGGTCGATGAACGAGACTTCCGGCTTGGCTTTCCAGAACAGGTCGCCGCCGCTGGTTTCGTTGCGGTAACGGGTGGCGTGCAGGTAGGACGCTTCCAACGGGAACTGCAGATGCGTCAGCAGTTTGCCGGAGAAGATCAGGCCGCCGTTCATCACGCAGAACACCACCGGGTTGCTGTCGGCCAGTTGTTCGTTGATTTGTGCACCGACGCGGGCAATGGCAGCCTCGACTTCAGCTTCGGTGTACAGGCAGTCAGCCTCTCGCATGATTTGACGGATATGCTCGAGATCAGCGGACATGGCGCTCTCCAAGGGGGGTCTGTTTCGGAAAAGCGGGCAAAGGTACGCATCCCGCACGGCCGAATCAAGCATTTGTGGACTAACGTACTGTATGTCCTATAGGACATCACCCTCGGATAGATTAATCTAGGCCGGTTTTTTTGCCCGCCGCCGGAGCCTTTCCCCATGTCCATCCAAGAGATCCGCCATCCGCTGATCCGTCACAAACTTGGCCTTATGCGCCGTGCAGACATCAGCACCAAGAATTTCCGTGAGCTCGCTCAGGAAGTCGGTGCCCTGTTGACCTATGAAGCTACCAAAGACCTGCCGCTGGAAACCTACGATATCGAAGGTTGGTGCGGCACCGTGTCGGTCGAGAAAATCGCCGGCAAGAAGATCACCGTCGTGCCGATCCTGCGTGCCGGCATCGGCATGCTCGAAGGCGTGCTGAGCCTGATCCCGGGTGCGAAAGTCAGCGCCGTCGGCGTTGCCCGTAACGAAGAAACCCTGCAGGCCCACACCTATCTGGAAAAACTGGTTCCGGAAATCGACGAACGCCTGGCGATGATCATCGACCCGATGCTCGCCACCGGCAGCTCCATGGTCGCGACCATCGACCTGCTGAAGAAGGCCGGTTGCAAGGACATCCGTGCGATGGTGCTGGTTGCCGCGCCGGAAGGCATTGCCGCTGTCGAGCAAGCCCACCCGGACGTGATCATCTACACCGCGTCCATCGATCAGAAACTCAACGAGCACGGTTACATCATTCCTGGGCTTGGCGACGCCGGTGACAAGATCTTCGGCACCAAGCAGAAGGACGCGTAAGCATGCAGCAAGAGTTCAACGATCCGCTCTGGCGTACGGTGCTGTCCGGCGCACAGATGCTGTTCGTGGCTTTCGGCGCCCTGGTGCTGATGCCACTGATCACGGGCCTGGACCCGAACGTGGCACTGTTTACCGCAGGTTTAGGCACGATTCTGTTCCAGATCGTCACCGGGCGTCAGGTGCCGGTGTTCCTGGCATCGAGCTTCGCCTTCATCACCCCGATCATTCTCGCCAAGGGCCAGTTCGGCCTCGCCGCGACCATGGGCGGCGTGATGGCGGCCGGTTTCGTCTACACCTTCCTCGGCCTGGCCGTGAAGATCAAAGGCACCGGGTTCATTGACCGTCTGCTGCCGCCAGTCGTAATTGGCCCGGTGATCATCTCCATCGGCCTGGCCATGGCGCCGATTGCCGCGAACATGGCGATGGGCAAGGCTGGCGACGGCTCGGAGCTGATCCATTACCAGACCGCAATGATGATCTCGATGCCGGCGCTGCTGACCACGTTGATCGTGGCGGTGTTCGGCAAAGGCATTTTCCGTCTGGTGCCGATCATTTCCGGTGTGCTCGTGGGTTTCGCCATGTCCTTCTATTTCGGTGTCGTCGACACCGCGAAGATTGCGGCGGCCCCATGGTTTGCACTTCCTCATTTCACCGCGCCGGAGTTCAACTGGCAGGCGATCCTGTTCATCGTCCCGGTGGCGCTGGCCCCGGCCATCGAACACATCGGCGGCGTGATTGCGGTCGGCAGCGTGACCGGTCGCGATTACCTGAAGAAGCCTGGCCTGCATCGCACCCTGCTCGGTGACGGTATCGCCACCACGGCAGCCGGCCTGTTCGGCGGTCCGCCCAACACGACCTACGCGGAAGTGACCGGCGCGGTGATGCTGACCAAGAACTACAACCCGAAAATCATGACCTGGGCGGCGATCTTCGCCATCAGCCTGGCGTTCATCGGCAAGTTCGGCGCCCTGCTGCAAAGCATTCCGGTGCCGGTGATGGGCGGGATTCTGTGCCTGCTGTTCGGTTCGATCGCGGCGGTGGGGATGAACACCCTGATCCGTCACAAGATCGACCTGGGCGAAGCGCGCAATCTGGTGATCGTTTCGGTGACCCTGGTGTTCGGTATCGGCGGTGTGCTGGTCGGCACCGGGACCGGCCCGGACGACTTCGGCCTCAAAGGCATCGCGCTGTGCGCGGTGGTGGCGATTGCGCTGAACCTGCTGCTGCCGGGCAACGACAGCTGGAAACACAAGAAGGCGGATGAGCCGCTGATCTAAACTTTTAGATCTTCATCGCCTGACAGTCAGTCTTCGCGAGCAAGCCCGCTCCCACATTGAAATGCAATCAAATGTGGGAGCGGGCTTGCTCGCGAAGCTTTTGACTCCTGCTAGAGAGCCAATGGCGCCCGTTCACACAACGTTGCCAACGCCTTCGCCCATTGCGGGTCGTCATTCAGACACGGCACCAGCACCAACTCTTCTCCCCCCGCCTCGCGGAACTGCTCCTTGCCGCGATCGCCGATCTCTTCCAGGGTCTCGATGCAATCGGCGACAAACGCCGGGCACATCACCAGAATCTTCTTCACGCCACTTTTGGCCAGCTCATCCAGCCGCGCTTCGGTGTAGGGTTCGATCCATTTCGCCCGGCCCAGCCGCGACTGAAACGACACCGACCATTTGCCGTCCGGCAGGCCCATGCGTTCTGCGAACAGCGCCGCTGTGCGCAGGCACTGGGCGCGATAACAGGTGGCCAATACAGCAGCCGAAGCATTCTTGCAGCAATCTTCATTCTTGAAGCAATGGTTACCGGTCGGGTCAAGCTTGGTCAGGTGCCGCTCCGGCAAACCATGGAAGCTCAGCAACAGGTGATCGTAATCCTGCTGCAAGTGCGGTCTGGCGCTCGCCACCAGCGCGTCGAGGTATTCCGGCTGATCGTAGAACGGCTGCAACACCGACAGCTGCACATCGAGTTTTTTCTCGCGCACCACACGCTTGGCTTCTTCGATCACGGTGGTCGTGGTGCTGTCGGCAAACTGTGGATAAAGCGGCGCGAGGGTGATGCGTTTGTGTCCCGCCGCGACCAGTTTCAGCAGATTTGTCTCGATGGACGGCTCGCCGTAACGCATGGCCAGCTCAACCGGGCCGTGGGTCCATTGCGCCTTCATCTGCTGCTGCAGGCGACGACTGAGGACCACCAGCGGCGAGCCTTCATCCCACCAGATCGAGGCGTAGGCGTGGGCCGACTGCTCGGGGCGCTTGATCAGGATCAGCGACACCAGCAGACGCCGCACCGGCCACGGCAGGTCGATCACGTAAGGATCCATCAGGAATTGATTGAGATAGCGGCGCACGTCGGCCACCGAAGTGGAGGCCGGCGAACCCAGGTTGACCAGAAGCAAGGCGTGATCGGTCATGCAACGTCCTATTTCAGAGGCGGCTGGAAAGATGGTCCAGGGCCGCGCGTAAATCCGTGAACCGGAAAGTGAATCCCGCTTCCAGCAAGCGCTTGGGCATGGCCCGTTGGCCACCCAGCAACAGCAATGACATCTCGCCGAGCCCGACCTTCAAGGCGAGGGCCGGCATCGGCATGAACGCCGGGCGGTGCAGCACACTGCCCAGCGTCTTGGCGAACTCGCGATTGCGCACCGGTTTCGGCGCGCACGCATTATAAGGACCGCTCGCCTGATTGCAGTGCAGAAGAAAATCAATCAGGGCGATTTGATCGTCGATATGAATCCACGGCATCCACTGCCGACCGTTGCCCAAAGGCCCGCCCAGCCCGAGCTTGAACGGCAGCAGCAGGCGCGACAAAAAGCCGCCCTCGGCCGACAGCACCAGCCCGGTGCGCACCAGCACCACGCGAATACCCATTGCTTCGGCGCGTTGCGCAGTTTCTTCCCAGGCGATACACAACTGGCTGGCGAAATCGTCGATCACCGGCGGCGAGTCCTCGGTCAACTCGCGCTCGCCGCCGTCACCGTACCAACCCACGGCCGAACCCGAGATCAGCAGTGACGGTTTCTGCCCGCGTTTTTCCAGCCACGCCAGCAACGATTCGGTCAGCGAGATCCGGCTGCTCCACAACAGCGCCTTGCGTCGATGGGTCCACGGCCGGTCGGCAATTGGCGCGCCGGCGAGGTTGACGATCACGTCGACCGGCTCGTCGCCAAGGTCCTCCAGACGCGCAATGCCACGCACCTGGGCACCACAGATGTTCGCGACTTTTTCCGGACGACGACTCCAGACCGTCAGGCGATGCCCCTGCCCGGACCAGTGCCGGCAAAGCTGGCGTCCGATCAATCCAGTACCGCCGGTCAGCAATATGCGCATGACTTCTTCCTCGCGTGGCGTTTTACCCTGATCACTAGTCTATTTTTATAAACAGGGATCTTTTCTATCGGGCAGGCTCTATTGTTTAACCATAGGCCAAGCTGTCAGAACCAGAACGCTGGAAGTTATACCAAAAAACAGAATTGTACAGGTTTCATCCACGGCGTAGTCTGTACAGAAAGGTAAACGAGGCCCCTATGACTGTACCTATCGCAATCATTGGCACCGGCATCGCCGGACTCTCCGCCGCCCAGGCTCTTACGGATGCCGGGCATACCGTCCAGTTGTTCGATAAAAGCCGCGGCAGCGGCGGGCGCATGTCGAGCAAGCGCAGCGATGCCGGCTCGCTGGACATGGGCGCGCAATACTTCACTGCCCGTGACCGACGCTTCGTGACCGAAGTCCAGCGCTGGCAAAGCAAAGGCTGGGTCGCCGAATGGGCACCGCAGCTCTACACCTTTCATGGCGGGCAGTTGAACCTGTCGCCGGACGAACAGACCCGCTGGGTCGGCACGCCGCGCATGAGCGCCATCACCCGGGGTCTGCTCGACGGACTGGAAGTGCACTTTGCTTGTCGGATCACCGAGGTCTATCGCGGTGAAGAACACTGGCACCTGCAGGACGCCGAAGGTTTCACCCACGGGCCGTTCAGCCATGTCGTCATCGCCACACCGGCGCCGCAGGCCACAGCCCTGCTGGCCGCTGCGCCGAAACTCGCCGGTGCCGCCGCCGGAGTGAAAATGGACCCGACCTGGGCCGTCGCCCTCGCCTTCGACACACCGCTGGATACGCCGATCGAAGGCTGCTTCGTCCAGGACAGCGCCCTCGACTGGCTGGCCCGCAACCGCAGCAAACCGGGACGCGAGACCACCTGCGACACCTGGGTCCTGCACGCCACCAGTGCCTGGAGCCGGCAGCACATTGACCTGCCCAAGGAAGCGGTGATCGAACAATTGCACGGCGCCTTTGCCGAATTGCTGCACAGCGCCATGCCGGCCCCGACCTTCAGCCTCGCCCACCGCTGGCTCTATGCCCGGCCGGCCAGCAGTCATGAATGGGGCACCCTGGCCGACGCCGACCTGGGTCTGTACGCCTGTGGTGACTGGTGCCTGTCGGGTCGGGTCGAAGGGGCATGGCTCAGTGGTCAGGAGGCGGCAAGACGCTTGCACGAACACTTGCAGTGAACCGTATCAATCCGCGCAAATTGCTGCTGTCGAAATGGACAGCAGCCCACCCGCAAAACCGTGAAAAGCATTTTCTGGTGACCGAACTGTTCCGTGACGAGGACGGTACGGTGCTGGAAATCGAATTGCAGGCTGTGCTCACCCGGCGTACCGAGCAATGCGACTGGCGCGCTTTGCAGGATGACTCACACTGGAAAATGGGCTGGCGCTAAAAACCTCAAAAAACTTATACAAAAAGTTTGACTTGTACACCCATGAATCTATGCTGAGAGAATGTTGTACAGATCTATTCGTCTGTACAGGATCAGATTCGAGGTTGTTGCATGTCCGACTCATCGACGTCCCTGCCAAAAATCGCCATCAGCGCCTGCCTGATGGGGGCCGAAGTTCGCTACAACGGCGGCCACAAGGAATCGCGTTTGTGCAGCCGCACCCTGGCCGAGCATTTTGAGTTCGTTCCCGTCTGTCCTGAGGTAGCGATTGGTCTCGGGATACCCCGCGAGCCGATTCGTCTGGTGGGCGACCCGCAAAAGCCTGATGCGGTCGGCACCGTCAATCCATCGATCAATGTTACCCAGCCACTGGCCGCTTACGGCGAGAAAATGGCCGGGGAACTCAGTGACATCTGCGGCTACATCTTCATGCAGCAATCGCCGTCCTGCGGACTGGAGCGGGTCAAGGTCTACCACGCCAACGGCGCACCGGTGAATGGTGGCGGGCGCGGTATTTACGCCGACGCGTTCTGTGCACGGCATCCGGACCTGCCGGTGGAAGAAGCCGGGCGTCTTAACGATCCGGTGCTGCGGGAAAATTTCATCACCCGCGTACTCGCCTACCGCGAATGGCAGCAAGTGCTCAAGCAAGGCTTGAGCCGCCGCGCGCTCACCGACTTCCATTCGCGCTACAAATACCTGCTGATGGCTCACAATCCGGTGCAATACAAGGCGCTGGGCAATCTGCTGGGCAACATGGGCCGGACCGACCCGATCGAAGTGGGCCCACGCTATTTCAGTGAACTGATGGCGGCACTCAAGAAATGCGCCACCCGCCGCACCCACAGCAATGTCCTGCAGCACATCAGTGGCTACCTGAAGCAGGCCATCAGCCCAGAAGACAAACAGGAAGTGCAGCACATCATCGGCCAATACCGACACGGCATCGTGCCGCTGGTGGTACCGCTGACGCTGCTCAAGCATCACTTTCGCCTCCACCCGGATCCCTACATTGCGCAGCAGGTGTACCTGCAGCCGCATCCGGAAAACCTCAGCCTGCGAAACGCCATTTGATGAACGACTCACCCGACACCAGCGCCCGGGAAGACCTCGGCGCCGACTTCAAGAAAGCCCTCGACGAAGGCTGGCTGCCGATCCGCGAAGTCGCGCGTCAGACCGGCGTCAATGCCGTCACCCTGCGCGCTTGGGAACGGCGCTACGGGCTGATCGTGCCGCAACGCACGCCCAAGGGCCATCGCCTGTACAACGCCGATCATGTGCTGCGTATCCAGAATATTCTCACCTGGCTCAACCGTGGCGTAGCGGTCAGCCAGGTCAAACCGCTGCTCGACACGGCGCAGGCCTTGAACGAACCGGTGGAAGACGAATGGCATCCCCTGCGTCAGGCCGCCCTGTTGGCGGTCACTCAACTGAACGAGCGCAGCCTTGACGACAGCGTCAACCAGGCGATGGCGCTGTATCCGCCACGCACCCTGTGCGAGCAATTGTTGCTGCCGCTGCTGAGCGATCTCGAACAACGTTGGCAGGGCCAGTTCGGCGCGCAGATGGAGCGCGTGTTCTTTTATGCCTGGTTGCGCAGTAAATTCGGCGCACGCATCTACCATAACAACCGTCAGTTGCGCACTGCGCCGCTGCTGCTGGTCAATCAATCGGATCTGGCGCTGGAGCCGCATCTGTGGCTCTGCGCCTGGCTCATCAGCAGCGCCGATTGCCCGGTACAAGTACTCGACTGGCCGCTGCCGGCCGGCGAACTGGCATTGGCAACCGATACCCTGCAAGCCCGTGGCGTACTGCTGTATTCCAGCAAAGCCCTGAACCTTGCCCAACTGCCGAAACTGTTGAATGGCATCAGTTGCCCGAAACTGATTGCCGGACCCACGGTGTGCATTCACCACGCCGAGTTGTCCGCCAGAACTTCCGAAATCGCAGATCTGCTGCTGGCCGAAGATCCTCTTTCGGCGCATCGGGCACTCGTTCAGCGTGGGTTGATTTAATGATTCAGACAGAAACCGACATGCAATTGATCTGGCTGCGCAGCGACTTGCGCCAACATGACAACACTGCCCTCGCAGCCGCCGCCGAGCGTGGCCCGAGCGTGGCCGTGTACCTGTTGAGCCCGCAGCAATGGCAGGAACATGACGACGCGCCGTGCAAGATCGATTTCTGGCTGCGCAATCTGCACGAGCTGAGCAAAAGCCTCGGCGACCTGAACATCCCGCTCCTGATCCGCACCGCGCCTCACTGGGATCAGGCACCGGTGGTGCTGCTCGAGCTGTGTCGGCAACTGAAGATCGAGGCAGTGCACGTCAACGAGGAATACGGCATCAACGAAAGCCGTCGCGACGCAGCCGTTGCCAAGGCGCTGCAAGCCGAAGGCATAACGTTCCATAGCTACCTCGACCAATTGCTGTTCAAGCCCGGCAGCGTGCTGACCCGCACCGGCACTTACTTTCAGGTGTTCAGTCAGTTCCGCAAAGTCTGCTACGAGCACCTGCACCGTTCGATGCCTTCGCTGAAACAGGCGCCGGGCAAACAGTCAGCGCTGAACATCGCCAGCGACCCCGTTCCAGAAGCCATCGAAGGATTCCCGACTCCCGGCGCATCCCTGCGCGCCCTGTGGCCCGCCGGTGAAACCGAGGCCCGGCGACGCCTCGACACGTTCGCCGATGCACAGATCGACTATTACAAGAGCGAACGTGACTTCCCGGCCAAACCCGGCACCAGCCAGCTCTCGGCTTATCTGGCCGCCGGCGTGATCTCGCCGCGCCAATGCCTGCACGCGGCCCTGCAAAGCAATCAGGGCGAATTCGAAAGCGGCAAGGTCGGCGCTGTCACGTGGATCAATGAATTGCTGTGGCGTGAGTTTTACAAACACATCCTCGTCGGCTATCCGCGGGTTTCACGGCATCGCGCATTCCGTCCGGAAACCGAAGACCTGGCCTGGCGCAATGCCCCCGAGGACCTGGCCGCCTGGCAAGAGGCCCGCACCGGCTTGCCGATCATCGACGCGGCCATGCGCCAACTGCTGGAAACCGGCTGGATGCACAACCGCCTGCGAATGGTGGTGGCGATGTTTCTGACCAAGAACCTGTTGATCGACTGGCGCGAAGGCGAGCGTTTCTTCATGCGCCACCTGATCGACGGCGACCTGGCCGCGAACAACGGCGGCTGGCAGTGGAGCGCCTCGACCGGCACCGACTCGGCGCCGTACTTTCGCATCTTCAACCCGGTCAGCCAGTCGGAAAAATTCGACAGCGAAGGCTTGTTCATCAAGCACTGGCTGCCGGAGCTGGCCGGACTGAACAAAAAAGACGTACACAACCCGGCCAGTGCCGGCGGGCTGTTCGGCGTCGCGGACTATCCGCCGCCGATCGTCAATCTGAGCACATCGCGGGAGCGGGCGCTGGCAGCCTTCAAGAACCTGCCGTCGCGGTCGTCTCAAGGAGAGAGCGATGAGTGAATTTCTGCGCGGTTTTGCCCAGCGGTTCGCACAGTTGAATAAAGACAACTTGCGCAAACTGGACGAACTGTACAGCGAGGACGTTCATTTCACCGATCCGCTGCACGAAGTGCAGGGACTGGCGCAACTGCGCAGCTACTTCAGCGAGTTGTACGCCAACGTCAACGAACTGCGCTTTGATTTCCATGGTTTCGACCAGATCGGCGACGGCGAAGGTTATTTGCGCTGGGTCATGAGCTACCGCCACCCGCGCCTGGCCAGCGGGCAACTGATTCGAGTCTCCGGCTGCTCGCACCTGCTCTGGCGCGACAAGGTCTACCGTCATCGGGATTACTTCGATGCCGGAGCACTGCTTTATGAACATTTACCCATATTGGGTCGGGTGATCGCTTGGCTGAAAAGGAGATTGGGATGAGTCGTACAGCTCCACGGCGTTATTGGCTGACCGGTGCCAGCAGTGGCATCGGCGCGGCACTTGCGGAAGAAATTCTGAAGAGCGGCGCACATCTGGCGGTCAGTTCCCGACAGGTCGCGCCGCTCAAAGTGTTGGCACAGCGCTATCCGGGCCAGGTGCTGGTAGTGCCGGGAGACCTGACCAACAGCCAGACTGTCCGGGAAATCGGCGAGAAGATCGCCATGGACTGGGGCGCGCTGGACACAGTGATCCTCAACGCCGGCACCTGTGAGTACGTCGATGCCCGGCAGTTCGACGCCTCGATCATCGAGCACGTGGTGCGCACCAACCTGCTCGCCAGCAGCTATTGCATCGAAGCCGCGCTGCCCTTGCTGCGCAAAGGGACGGCACCGCATCTGGTGGGCATGGCCAGCTCGGTGACCTATGTGCCGCTGCCCCGCGCCGAAGCCTATGGCGCATCGAAGGCCGGGCTGCGCTATCTGTTCGAGTCCCTGCGTATCGATCTGGCGGACGAAGGCATTGAAGTGACCGTGATCAGCCCCGGTTTTGTAGAGACACCGCTGACCGCCAAAAATGATTTCCCGATGCCTCTCAGTTGGCCTGTGGATAAAGCCGCACGGCACATCTTCGCCAAGCTGAAAGATCGACCGCTGGAAATCGCCTTTCCGGCACTGTTCATGGCGGTTCTGTGGCCACTGTCGAAAATGCCTGCGCGGGTACAACTGGCAATTGGCAAACGCATGGTGCGCAGCAACCCTCCGCTCAAGGACGCAACATGAAGATCGCCATTGTCGGCAGCGGCATCGCCGGTTTGACCTGTGCCTATCTGCTCGCTCGTCGGCATGACATTACGGTGTTCGAAGCCGACGCCCGGATCGGCGGCCACACGCACACCGTGCCTGTGACCGTGGACGGGCGCGAGTATGCGGTGGACACCGGCTTCATCGTGTTCAACGACTGGACGTATCCCAACTTCATCCGTTTGCTTGGCCAACTGGGTGTGACGTTCAAACCCACCGAGATGAGCTTTTCGGTCAACGATCCGGACACCGGTCTGGAATACAACGGCAACAACCTGAACAGCCTGTTTGCCCAGCGCAGCAATCTGCTGTCGCCCGGATTCTGGGGCATGTTGCGCGACATCCTGCGGTTCAATAAAGAAGCCCGGCGCGACCTTGCCGAACAGCGGATCACCGCGGACACCACACTCGACGATTACCTCAAGGCCGGCGCTTACGGCGAGCGCTTCATCCTGCATTACATCGTGCCGATGGGCGCAGCGATCTGGTCGATGCCGATGGCCGAGATGCTCAATTTCCCGTTGCAGTTCTTTGTGCGTTTTTTTGAGAACCACGGGTTGCTGTCGGTCAGCAACCGTCCGCAATGGCAGGTCATCGAGGGTGGTTCCAGCGCTTACATCGCGCCGTTGACCGCATCATTCAAGGAGCGTATCCGCCTGAATTGTCCGGTGGGCCGGATCGATCGCGACGCGCACGGCGTGGTTATCCACAGCCCGGCCGGCATCGAACGTTTCGACAAAGTGGTGCTGGCCTGCCACAGCGACCAGGCCCTGCGCCTGCTGGGAAGTCCTGACGATAAAGAGCGGGAAATCCTCGGCGCCCTGCCCTACGCCGACAACGAAGTGCTGCTGCACACCGACACCCGTCTGCTGCCCACGCGCAAGCGGGCCTGGGCCAGCTGGAACTATCGCCTCGGCGGAGCCGGTCATACCCGGGCGGCCGTGACCTACGACATGAACATTCTGCAAGGCATCCAGAGCGACACCACGTTCTGCGTCAGCCTCAACCAGAGCGCTGGCATCACGCCGTCCAAAGTGCTGGCGCGCTTCACCTATGCCCACCCGCAATTCAGCCTCGCGGCCGTGGCGGCACAACAGCGCTGGGCTGAAATCGACGGCGCGCAACACACGCATTATTGCGGCGCTTATTGGGCCAACGGTTTCCATGAGGACGGCGTGGTCAGCGCCCTGCGCGTGGCCGCAGCCTTCGGAGAAAGTCTGTGAACAGCGCGCTCTACAGTGGCTGGATTGCCCATCGGCGATTCGCACCGCGCCGTCATGAGTTTCGTTACCGGATCGGCATGCTGTATCTGGATCTGGCTGAACAGGAGACCGTGCTGGGCCTGTCCCGACTGGCGGGCACCAGCCGCTTTGCGCCGTTTTCATTTCGCGAAACCGACTATCTGAAAACCTTCACCGGCCGGGGTATACGCCTGAGCGAAGCGGTGCGCCAGTTGGTCGGGGAAGCCCTGGGCCATGCGCCGCAAGGTTCGATCTGCCTGCTGACCCAGCCGCGCAGCTGGGGCCTGTCGTTCAACCCGGTGAGTTTTTTCTATTGCCACGAGGCCGACGGCCAACTGGCGGCGATTCTCTGCGAAGTCCGCAACACGCCGTGGCGCGAGCGTTATCACTACGTGCTGCCGGCTCGAGCGCCGACTCAGCTGCAGGACTTTCACCAGCACTTTGCCGTGACCAAGGCCTTTCACGTGTCGCCGTTCCTGCCGCCGGACCTGGAATACCGCATGAGCTTCAGCCCGGCCGCGCAGACCCTGGGCGTACACATGGCCGACTGGCAGGGTGAGCAAAAACTGTTCGACGCCACCCTCGACCTGCGACGCGACCCCCTTGATCGAAGCCACTTGCACCGACACCTGTGGCGCTTTCCCTGGATGACAGCCAAGACCGCGCTGGCGATCTATTGGCAGGCGCTGCGCCTGTTGCTCAAGCGCACCCCGGTGTATGACCACCAGGGCGCCGACGACCGTTTTCGAACCGCCACTGTACCGACCGAGGAACGCCACCATGAAATCCACTAGCGTCTCGGCCAAAGCCAGCCTGTTCAGCCCTCACGGCCTGAGCGGTTCGCTGCTGCGCCGGGGAGTACTGCGCCAGCTGGAGCAGCTCAAGCAGGGTCAACTGATCGTCATCGAGGACGGCGAGCGCCACGTCTTCGGCACGCCGGGCAGCGCCCTGGTGGGCGAGATTCAAGTTCTGGATCCGGCCGTCTGGGGCCTGGTCGCCGGCAATGGTTCGATCGGTGCGGGCGAAGCCTTCATCCATGGCTACTGGCGCTCGCCGGACCTGACGGCCGTGGTGCGGGTCTTCGTCAGCAACCTTGAAGTGCTCGACGCAATGGAAGGTGGCCTGGCCCGGCTCGGTCGCCCGCTGGTGCGCGGGCTGCACTGGCTCAACCGCAATACGCGCAAGGGCTCGCAGAAAAACATCGCCGCTCATTACGATCTGGGCAATGACCTGTTCGAGCAGTTTCTTGACCCGACCATGATGTATTCGGCCGCGCAGTTCCTCAGCCCTGACGACAGCCTGGAGCAGGCGCAACTGAACAAGCTGGAGCGGATCTGCCAGAAACTCGCGCTCAAGCCCGGCGACCATCTGCTGGAAATCGGCACCGGTTGGGGCAGCATGGCGCTCTACGCGGCGCAGCATTATGGCTGCAAAGTCACCACCACCACGCTGTCGAAGGAGCAGTTCGCCTTCACTGCCGCGCGCATCGAACGCCTCGGTTTGCAGGATCAGGTGACGCTGTTGCTCAAGGATTACCGCGACCTCACCGGCCAGTACGACAAACTGGTATCGATCGAGATGATCGAAGCGGTCGGCCACCGCTTCCTGCCGACCTACTTCAAGCAATGCGCGCAGCTGCTCAAGAGCAACGGCCTGATGCTGCTGCAAGCGATCACCATCCGCGAACAGCGCTACGAACAGGCACGCCGCGGGGTGGATTTCATCCAGCGCTACATTTTCCCCGGCGGTGCCCTGCCCTGCGTGCAGAAAATGCTCGAAATCGTCGGCCGCGACACCGACATGAACCTGCTGCACATGGAAGATTTCGGCCTGCATTACGCCCGCACCCTGCGCCTGTGGCACGAGAACTTTCGCCATGCTCACGGCCGTCTGACCGAACTGGGCTATGACGATTACTTCCTCAGGTTGTGGGAGTTCTACCTGTGTTACTGCGAGGGCGGATTCCTCGAGCGCACCATCGGCACCGCACAACTGGTGCTGGCCAAACCGGCGGCGATGACCGAGCCTTTGCTGGGCCGGTTCGATGCTTGAGCGGTTGGCCAACGCGGTGCTGTTCCAGATCGGCTGGCTGGCCTGCGTGCTCGGTGGCGACAGCCTTTGGCTGCTACTGGCGCTGGCGGTGCTGGTGATTCATCTGCGCTGGATCAGCAGCTGGGCGCAGGAAGGTCGCCTGTTGCTCTGCGTTGTGATTATCGGCACGACGGTGGACAGTACGCTGCGCGGTCTCGGGGTCTTCGAGTTCAAGGATCTGTCGCCGCTGATTCCGCTGTGGCTGATGTTGTTGTGGGCGTTGTTTGCCACGACATTACGTCATTGCCTGCAATGGAGCGCGAGGCCATGGTGGCTGGCCAGTCTGCTGGGGGCGGCAGGGGGCGCGTTGTCCTATGGCGCCGGCGGACGACTGGCTGGCGTGCAATTTCCCTTCGGAGAGCTCGCGACCCTGATCGGCATCGCGCTGCTGTGGGGATTGCTGTTTCCGCTGTTGCACCAATTGTCCCGGCGGCTGGCAAGGTAAACGCCTGTCAGGCCTTTCACACGGTCATCGGCCACTACCGTACACTGGCGCCATGAAAACCATTCCCCATCGGCAGATCGCCGAGCCCGTTGTCACCTGCTCGACCTGTGCAGCCTGCTGCTGTCAGCTCGAAGTGATGCTGATCACCGATACCGGCGTGCCCGAGCGTTTTATCGATACCGACGATTGGGGTGGAGAGGTGATGCTGCGTCTGGATGACGGCTGGTGCGCGGCGCTGGATCGCGACACGATGATGTGCACGATCTACGAGAAGCGTCCGCTGATCTGCCGCGAGTTCGAAATGGGCGCGCCGGAATGCATCGACGAACGCCAGGGGATTGCCACGGCGTATCGCTGAATACAAAAAAGGAGCGCCAGGCGCTCCTTTTTCATGGGGGTTACAACGGCATCGTGTAATGCAGCGAGTAGCTTTCGACCCCATCGTTGTCGCTGCTCAGGCCGGCGTTGGAATAGTGCGTCGCACGGATCCCGACTTCATGCCCGCCATTGAAGCGCAGGCCGAAACCAAGGCGGTCTTCGAACTGGAAGGAACCGCCGAGCTTGTTGTCTTCGTATTCGGTGTTGGAGAACAGCGCCACGCCGATCCCCGCCTCGACATACGGTTTGACCGACTGACCGGCGAACTCGTAAACAAACACCGGCGAGAACGACAGGCTGTTGTTGCTCGACGTCTTGTCGCCTTCCCAATAAGTGTAGGCGCCGCTCCAGTAACCGGTCAGACGACCGACGTCACTTTGCAGCCAACTCTTGTCCCAGTCGAAATTCATGCCCAGGCGATAAGTCATGGTCGAATCGCTGGTAGCACCCACTGCAAACTCGACGCCAGCAGCCTGTGCGGTAAAACTTTGCCCCATCAGTGCAGCCGCAATCGCGGCCAAGCAGAATAGTCGCTTCACTTTGAAACTTCCTTTTCCGGAACGATCGTTTGGTTTTCTAGGTCACTCTGCGCTATAGAAATCTGCGCTTGGTCAGAAGTTCAGCTGACTTTTTAGATATTTCACATTTTTTTTACAAGGTGAATTTTTCGACGTCGCCATCGACTTGGCCCAGCAGGACCAAGGTACTGCGCAAAGACTCGGGATCGGCGCTGGTCCAGAATCTGACCGGGCGGTTCGGCCCTTCGGCGAGCAGGTCACGCTCGGCCAGAAGTCGCTGCAGTTGTCGAGCCACGGCCGCGCCCGTATCGATCAGGCTGATGCTCTCGGGGATCATCGACTTGAGCATCGGCTTGAGAAACGGGTAGTGGGTGCAGCCGAGGATGATCGTGTCGCAACCGTTGGCCAGAAGCGGATCGACATAGTGCTTGAGCAAGGCACGCAACTGGGGACTGTGCAGGTCGCCGCTTTCAATCAGCTCCACCAGTCCAGGGCATGGCTGCGTGATGACCCGCACATCCGTTGCGAAGCGATCGAGCAGCGCCGCAAATTTCGCGCTCTGCAAGGTCCCGGTAGTGGCGAGTACGCCCACAACACCGCTGCGGGTGGCGGCGGCCGCCGGTTTGACCGCCGGCTCCATGCCGACGATCGGCCACTCGGGAAAATCCCGGCGCAGATCGGCGACGCCGGCCACGGTCGCGGTGTTGCACGCGATCACCAGCGCCTTGGCGCCCTGCTCGCGGAAAAAACCGGCCATCACGCTGCAACGCTGGCGGATGAATTCCGGGGTTTTCTCGCCATAAGGAATATGGCCGCAATCGCCGAGGTACAGCAGCGATTCATTCGGCAGCAGTTGTTGGATTTCCGCCAGCACCGACAGACCGCCGACGCCGGAATCGAAGACGGCAATCGGCGCTTCACGCATGCTGCGAACCACAGACGCTGCAACCGGGGTCGCGCTTGACCCGCAGCTCACGGAAACGCGAGCCCAGTGCATCGATCAACAGCAGACGACCCACCAGTGGCTCGCCAAAACCTGCCAGCAACTTCAAGGCTTCCAGCGCTTGCAAGCTGCCGACCAGACCGACCAGCGGCCCGACCACGCCGGCTTCGCTGCAAGTCAGTTCGGCTTCGCTGCCGTGACCGTACAGGCAGTGGTAGCACGGGCTTTCGGCGCGACGCGGGTCGAACACCGAAAGCTGTCCTTCAAGGCGGATCGCGGCGCCGCTGACCAAGGGCTTGCGCGCCGCCACGCACGCGGCGTTGACCGCTTCGCGGGTGGAGAAATTGTCCGAGCAGTCGAGTACCACATCTACCGCCGCCACGGCTGCGGCGAGGGAATCCTCGTCCAGCGCCTGACGATGGGGCACCAGTCGGATTTCAGGGTTGATCGCGCTCAGGCGCTTGAGCGCCGAGTCGACCTTGGTCATGCCGACGCTATCGGTGTCGTGGATGATCTGGCGTTGCAGGTTGGTCAGGTCGACCGTGTCGAAATCCGCCAGGTGCAATTCACCGACACCCGCCGCCGCCAGATACAAGGCCACCGGCGCACCGAGACCACCGAGACCGACGATCAATACCCGACTGTCCTTGAGCTTCAACTGGCCATCGATGTCGATGTGTTGCAGCAGGATCTGCCGACTGTAGCGCAACAATTCCTGATCATTCAGCACGGCAGGCGCCCCAGGCTGATCCGTTGATGGCCGCCCAGATCGGTGCGGCTGTGGACTTCGTCGAAACCTTGCGTCAGCAGCAGATCGCGCACGGCTTCGGCTTGATCATAGCCATGTTCGAGCATCAGCCAGCCGCCGGCTTCCAGATGGGCCGGCGCCTGGGCGATGATCAGGCGCAGATCGTCGAGCCCGTCGATGCCGGCCACCAAGGCGCTTTCCGGCTCGAAACGCACATCGCCTTCCATCAGATGCGGATCGGCGGCGCGAATGTACGGCGGATTGCTGATGATCAACTCGAAACGCTTGCCTTCGAGGGCGCTGAACCAGTGACTGCTCAGCACCGTCGCGTTGTTCAGGTGCAGGCGCTGGCGATTGCGTTCGGCCAGGGCCACGGCTTCCAGCACGCGATCCACGGCGGTGACTTTCCACGCCGGGCGCTCGCTGGCCAGAGCCAGGGCAATCGCCCCGCTGCCGGTGCCCAGATCGAGAACTTTTGCCGGAGTCGCCGGCAGCAATTCCAGTGCGGCCTCCACCAGCAGTTCGGTGTCCGGGCGCGGGATCAGCGTGTGCGGCGCGACTTCCAGATCGAGCTTCCAGAAACCCTGCTGACCCAGAATGTAGGCGACCGGCTCGCCGCCGCGGCGACGTTGCAGGTACTCGGCAAAAACCAGAGCGGCTTCGCTGGGCACGATGCGCTCGGGCCAGGTGTGGAGAAAACTGCGGGATTTGCCCAGCGCGGCAGCCAGAAGCAATTCGGCGTCCAGACGCGCGGTGGGCGAGTCCGGCAGTTCGGCGGCGCGCAACAGGCTGGCGATGATGGTCATTTACTCACCTATCGCTGCGAGCTGGTCGGCCTGGTATTCGGCCAGCAACGGCTCGATCACCGCTTCGACGCCACCGGCGAGGATTTCGTCGAGGGAATACAGGGTCAGGTTGACGCGATGGTCGGTGACCCGTCCCTGGGCAAAGTTATAGGTGCGGATACGCTCGGAGCGGTCACCGGAACCCACCAGCAATTTACGTTCGCTGGCGATGGCGTTGGCCGCCGCTGCGGTCTGCTGGTCGTTGAGCTTGGCCGACAGCCAGGCCATCGCCCGGGCACGGTTCTTGTGCTGGGAACGTTCTTCCTGGCACTCGACAACGGTGCCGGTCGGTATGTGGGTGATGCGGATCGCCGAATCGGTGGTGTTGACGTGCTGACCACCGGCCCCGGAGGAGCGGTAAGTGTCGACGCGCAAATCCGCCGGGTTGATCTCGATGGCTTCACGCTCGTCCGGCTCGGGCAATACCGCCACGGTGCAGGCCGAGGTATGGATACGGCCCTGGGATTCGGTGGCGGGTACACGCTGTACGCGGTGCGCGCCGGATTCGAATTTCAGCTTGCCGTAAACGTTGTCGCCTTCGATGCGGGCGATGACTTCTTTATAGCCACCGTGTTCGCCTTCGTTTTCCGAGAGGATCTCCACGCGCCAGCCACGGCGTTCGGCGTAACGCGAGTACATGCGGAAAAGGTCACCCGAGAAGATCGCCGCCTCGTCACCACCGGTGCCGGCGCGGATTTCGAGAAACACGTTGCGCCCGTCGTTGGGATCCTTGGGCAGCAGCATGCGTTGCAGGTCGGATTCCAGCGTGATCAGCAATTCCTTGGCTTCGCGGACTTCTTCCACAGCCATTTCACGCATGTCCGGGTCGCTGTCCTTGAGCAGCGCCTGTGCGCCTTCAAGATCGCTTTGTACGCCGAGCAGCTTTTTATAGCCTTGTACCACCGGCTCAAGTTCGGCGTATTCCTTGGAATAAGCGCGGAATTTGGTCTGGTCGGAAATGACTTCGCCGTCGCCGAGCAGCGCGGTCAGTTCCTCGAAACGGTCCTGGAGAATGTCCAGCTTATTGAGCAGTGACGCTTTCATTGCGGTTTTTTATCCGAAAAGCTATCCGGTGAGCCCTCGAGGGCAAAGAGTTCCTGAGCCATGGCCAGCGCATCGAGGCGGCCTTCGGCAGAAAGCTTTTTCAACTGCACGCTCGGGGCGTGCAGGAGTTTGTTGGTCAGGCCACGGGCCAGTTGCCCGAGCACGTCTTCGGCGTTGCCGCCATTGGCCAGCAGGCGCAGGGCCTTTTGCAGTTCTTCGTCGCGCAGGCGTTCGCTCTGTTGACGATAGGCCTTGAGCACATCGACTGCCGCCAGCTCGCGCAGGCGCACCATGAAATCGTCGGCGCCGACCGAAACCATCTCTTCGGCCGCCTGCGCTGCGCCCTGACGGCTCTTGAGGTTTTCAGCGACCACTTCGTGCAGATCGTCGACGCTATAGAGGTAAACGTCGTCGAGTTCGCCGACCTCTGGCTCGATGTCACGGGGAACGGCGATGTCGACCATGAAGATCGGCTTGTGCTTGCGCAGCTTCAGCGCGCTTTCCACCGCGCCTTTACCGAGAATCGGCAACTGACTGGCGGTAGAACTGATGACGATGTCGCTGCGCACCAGTTCGGCCGGGATGTCCGAGAGCAACACTGCGTGGGCACCGAACTGCTCGGCCAGCAGGCTGGCGCGCTCCAGCGTCCGGTTGGCGACCACGATGCGCTTGACCCCCAGTTCATGCAGGTGGCGGGCGACCAGGGTGATGGTCTCGCCGGCGCCGATCAGCAGGGCCTGGCTGCGTTGCAGGTCGCTGAAAATCTGTTTGGCCAGACTGACGGCGGCAAACGCCACGGACACCGGGTTTTCGCCGATGGCGGTGTCGGTACGTACTTGCTTGGCGGCGTTGAAGGTCGCCTGGAACAGTCGCCCCAGCAGCGGCCCGATGGTGCCGGCCTCGCGGGCCACGGCGTAGGCCGATTTCATCTGGCCGAGAATCTGCGGTTCGCCCAGCACCAGCGAGTCGAGCCCGGAGGCGACACGCATCATGTGACGAACTGCCGCATCATCTTCATGCACATAAGCACTCGCGCGCAGCTCATCGAGGCTTAAATGGTGATAGTCGGCCAGCCAGCGCAGCACGATATCGGCCGAAAGCTGATCCTGTTCTATATACAGCTCACTGCGATTGCAGGTGGAGAGGATCGCAGCTTCGCGGCTGTCGGTGAGTCGGCAGAGCTGCTGCAAGGCCTCCACCAGCTGCTCAGGGGTAAAGGCCACGCGCTCGCGGACGTCTACTGAAGCAGTCTTGTGGTTGATACCGAGTGCAAGGAAGGCCATTCAAGGTCGCTGATGGTGACGTGAAGCCGGCAATTGTCCTACTTCGTCAGATTCAGAACAACTACCGCTGACTATTGTCCCAATTGCCGGCCCCTATAATGGCCACAATCGAGTCTCGGTTATGTTTGGCCGAAGGCTTGTGTCATGATGATCCGACCGCAGGTTAGTCGTCCTCTTCCTATATGAATAGATCTTCCGCGTTGCTCCTCGCTTTTGTCTTCCTCAGCGGCTGCCAGGCCTTGGCCCCCGTTTCGCAGGACGGTGCCTCACCGGTCGAAGACACCACGCCGGCTCCTGAAAAGCCCAAGGTTTACAGTTCGTTCAGCCAGGAAACGGTGTTCAGCCTGCTGAGCGCCGAACTCGCCGGCCAGCGCAATCGTTTCGACATTGCCCTGGACAACTACGTGACCCAGGCCATCAACACCCAGGATCCGGGCGTTTCCGAGCGTGCCTTCCGCATCGCCGAGTACCTGGGCGCCGACCAGCCGGCCCTCGATACCGCACTGATCTGGGCGAAAAACGCCCCTGACGACCTCGAAGCGCAACGCGCCGCCGCCGTGCAACTGGCTCGTGCAGGGCGTTATGACGACTCGATGGTCTATATGGAGAAAGTCCTGCAGGGCAAGGGCGACACCCATTTCGACTTCCTCGCGCTATCGGCCGCCGACACCGATCAGGAAACCCGCAACGGCCTGATGAAAAGCTTCGACCGCCTGTTGCAGCGTCACCCGAACAACAATCAGCTGATTTTCGGCAAGGCCCTGCTGATGCAGCAGGACGGCGACACCCAAGGTGCGCTGACCCTGCTTGAAGACAATCCGCCGGAAGATGGCGAGATCGCCCCGATTCTGCTGCGTGCACGCCTGCTGCAAGGGCTGAACCGTGGCGACGAAGCCTTGCCGCTGTTACAGAAAAGCATCAAGAAATACCCGGACGACAAGCGCTTGCGCCTGACTTACGCGCGGATGCTGGTGGAACAGGACCGGATGGACGATGCCAAGGTCGAGTTCTCCACCCTGGTTCAGCAATACCCGGAAGACGACGAACTGCGTTACTCGCTGGCACTGGTCTGCCTGGAAGCCAAGGCCTGGGACGAGGCCAAGGGTTATCTGGAAGACCTGATCGCCCGGGAAAGCCATGTCGATTCGGCGCACCTGAACCTGGGCCGCATCGCCGAAGAACGCAACGACCCACAAGGCGCGCTTATCGAATACGCCCAGGTCGGCCCCGGCAACGACTATCTGCCGGCGCAACTGCGTCAGGCCGATATTCTGATGAACAACGGCAAGACCGCCGAAGCCCAGAGCAAACTCGCCGCCGAGCGTGACGAGCAGCCGGATTACGCGATCCAGCTGTACCTGATCGAAGCCGAAACCCTGTCCGCCAACAATCAGGGCGACAAGGCCTGGAAAGTCCTGCAACAAGCGCTGCAGCAATACCCGGACGATCTGAATCTGCTTTATACCCGTGCGATGCAGGCGGAAAAACGCAATGACCTGGCGCAAATGGAAAAAGACCTGCGCCTGATCATCAAGCGCGATCCGGATAACGCCATGGCCCTCAACGCCCTCGGCTACACCCTGTCCGACCGCACCACCCGCTACGCTGAAGCCAAGGCGCTGATCGAGCAGGCGCACCAGATCAACCCGGAAGACCCGGCGGTTCTCGACAGCCTCGGCTGGGTGAACTTCCGCATGGGCAATCTGGAAGACGCCGAGAAATACCTGCGTCAGGCCCTCGAGCGCTTCCCCGATCACGAAGTCGCCGCGCATCTGGGCGAAGTGCTGTGGGCCAAGGGCAAACAGCGCGAAGCGAAACAAATCTGGGGCAAGTTCCTCAAGGACCAGCCTGACAGCACCATCCTGCGCAGCACCATCAAGCGCCTGACCGGATCCGAGACTCTTTAACTCATGTTTTTGCGCCACGTCATCGTTTTCAGCTTCATCGCCCTGCTCGCCGGTTGCGCGGGCTTCGGCGCCCGTGAATCGGTCGAAGGCCACGGCAATCCGGCACAGTGGGCCGCGAACAAACAACACCTGACCGGCCTCGACGGCTGGCAGATCGACGGCAAGATCGGCATCCGCGCCCCGAAAGATTCGGGCAGCGGCACGCTGTTCTGGCTGCAACGTCAGGATTACTACGACATCCGCCTGTCCGGCCCGCTGGGTCGTGGCGCGGCGCGACTGACCGGCCGTCCGGGCGCGGTGTCGCTGGAAGTGGCGAATCAGGGCCGTTATGAAGCGCCGACTCCGGAAGCACTGGTCGAAGAGCAACTGGGCTGGAAACTGCCGGTCTCGCATCTGGCGTGGTGGGTTCGCGGCCTCCCGGCACCGGACAGCAAAAGCCGTCTGACCCTGGACGGCAACAGCCGCCTGGCCAATCTGGATCAGGATGGCTGGCAGGTTGAATACCTCAGCTATGCCGAACAGAACGGTTACTGGCTGCCCGAGCGGATCAAGCTGCACGGCAGCGATCTGGACGTGACGCTGGTGATCAAGACCTGGCAACCGCGCAAACTGGGGCAATAACGCATGACCGCTCCACGCCTCACTTTGCCTTCACCGGCCAAACTCAACCTGATGTTGCACATTCTCGGTCGCCGTGAAGACGGTTATCACGAATTGCAGACGCTTTTTCAGTTCCTCGACTACGGCGACGAAATCACCTTCGCCGTCCGTGACGACGGCGTGATTCGCCTGCACACCGAATTCGACGGAGTGCCCCACGACAGCAACCTGATCGTGCGCGCGGCGAAAAAACTGCAGGAACAATCCGCCTGCTCGCTCGGCATCGACATCTGGATCGACAAGATCCTGCCGATGGGCGGCGGCATCGGGGGCGGCAGCTCGAATGCGGCCACCACCCTGCTTGGCCTCAATCATTTGTGGCGACTGGGTTGGGATGAAGATCGCCTGGCTGCACTGGGCCTGACGCTGGGCGCCGACGTGCCGGTGTTCGTGCGTGGTCATGCGGCTTTTGCCGAAGGTGTCGGTGAGAAACTGACCCCGGTCGAGCCCGCCGAACCGTGGTACGTCGTGCTCGTTCCGCAAGTCTCTGTTAGTACGGCAGAAATTTTTTCAGATCCTTTGTTGACACGTAACACGCCGCCCATTAAAGTGCGCCCCGTTCCCGAGGGAAACAGTCGAAATGACTGCTTGCCGGTGGTCTCGAGGCGTTATCCAGAAGTACGTAACGCATTGAATTTGTTAGGTAATTTTACCGAAGCAAAACTTACCGGAACTGGAAGTTGTGTGTTTGGGGGCTTCCCAAGCAAAGCTGAAGCTGATAAAGTCTCGGCCCTTCTGACAGAGACCCTTACAGGGTTTGTAGCGAAAGGAAGCAACGTTTCGATGTTGCATCGCAAGCTGCAAAGTCTGCTCTAAAGGAACCAAGTGCCCGGCACTTGCAAGCAACAGATACAGGGGCGTCGCCAAGCGGTAAGGCAGCAGGTTTTGATCCTGCCATGCGTTGGTTCGAATCCAGCCGCCCCTGCCATTTTCCTATACTCATCCAGGTATACCCTCAGCCTTCAGGTACTGCGCGTGTCCAAGATGATGGTCTTTACGGGGAACGCTAACCCCGATCTGGCTCGGCGTGTCGTACGTCAGCTGCATATCCCTCTCGGTGACATCTCTGTCGGTAAATTTTCCGACGGCGAAATTACAGCCGAGATCAATGAAAACGTTCGTGGTAAAGACGTCTTCATTATTCAGCCGACTTGCGCTCCGACCAACGATAACCTGATGGAACTGGTAGTGATGGCTGATGCCTTCCGCCGCTCCTCGGCTACTCGTATCACTGCTGTTATTCCTTATTTTGGTTATGCCCGTCAGGATCGCCGTCCGCGTTCCGCACGTGTGGCTATCAGCGCGAAAGTCGTTGCTGACATGCTCACCGTAGTCGGCATCGACCGTGTTCTCACGGTTGATCTGCATGCTGACCAGATTCAGGGTTTCTTCGATATTCCGGTAGATAACATCTACGGCTCCCCGGTTCTGGTGGATGACATTGAAGATCAGCGCTTCGAGAACCTGATGATCGTGTCCCCGGACATTGGTGGCGTCGTGCGTGCACGTGCCGTTGCCAAATCCCTGGGTGTGGATCTCGGGATCATCGACAAACGCCGTGAGAAAGCCAATCACTCTGAAGTGATGCATATCATCGGCGATGTCGAAGGGCGTACCTGCATTCTGGTCGATGACATGGTCGATACCGCCGGCACTCTGTGCCACGCGGCCAAGGCCCTGAAAGAGCATGGCGCAGCCAAGGTCTTTGCCTACTGCACACACCCTGTGCTGTCGGGTCGGGCCATCGAGAATATCGAAAATTCCGTGCTGGACGAGCTGGTGGTCACTAACACCATCCCGCTGTCCGCTGCAGCACAAGCCTGTGCACGTATCCGTCAACTGGATATCGCACCGGTTGTTGCCGAAGCGGTTCGCCGCATCAGCAATGAAGAATCGATCAGCGCGATGTTCCGTTAAGGGCCCTGCCCTTCTCGAAATGTCTCGTTGACGAAAAGCGCCCCGCCCCGGCATTCCTGCCGGGGCGGGGCTTTTTTGCCCATACCGTGTTCGGCGCTGGTCGCAAACGCCACTCGGTCATGGCTATTTTGGAGATACAAAATGAACGATTTTACTTTGAATGCTGAACTGCGTTCCGACCTGGGGAAAGGTGCGAGCCGCCGCCTGCGTCGTCTCGCTGCCCTGGTTCCAGCTGTTGTTTACGGTGGCGACAAAGCCCCTGAATCCATCAGCATGCTGGCCAAAGAAGTTGCCAAACTGCTCGAAAACGAAGCGGCCTACAGCCACGTTATCGAACTGAACGTTGGTGGCACCAAGCAGAACGTGATCATCAAGGCTCTGCAACGTCACCCGGCCAAAGGCCACGTGATGCACGCTGACTTCGTACGCGTTGTAGCTGGCCAGAAACTGACCGCTATCGTTCCTGTGCACTTCATCAACGAAGCTGCTCCAGTGAAGAAAGGCGGCGAAATCTCGCACGTTGTTGCCGAGATCGAAGTTTCCTGCCTGCCAAAAGACCTACCTGAGTTCATCGAAGTCGACCTGGCTAACGCTGAAATCGGCACCATCGTTCACCTGTCGGACATCAAGGCTCCTAAAGGCGTTGAGTTCGTTGCTCTGGCACACGGCGATGACAAGGCTGTTGCCAACGTCCACGCTCCACGTGTTGCTCCAGAAGCTACCGAAGAAGGCGCAGCAGAGTAAATCACTCTGTCATGCCTGAGTGAGCAGGTAACATCGCGGACTGGAACGTAGCGAGAAAGCGGGCGGGAACGCGGAGTTTACATCCATGGTAAATGAGCATTTTTCGTCCACTTTCGCCGCCTTCCCTGATCGCGGCGATGTTATCCACCACTCAAAGGAAGGGCCCCTATCGTGACTGCCATCAAACTGATCGTTGGCCTGGGAAATCCAGGCGCTGAATACGAGCAGACCCGGCATAACGCAGGGGCCCTTTTTGTTGAGCGCATCGCCCACGCACAGAATGTGAATCTCGTGGCCGATCGCAAGTATTTCGGCCTGACCGGGCGTTTTTCGCATCAGGGTCAGGATGTTCGTCTGCTGATTCCCACCACCTACATGAACCGCAGCGGCCAGGCCGTGGCGGCACTCGCCGGTTTCTTCCGCATCAAGCCTGAAGAGATCCTGGTGGCACACGACGAACTCGATCTGCCTCCGGGCGTCGCCAAACTCAAAGTCGGCGGCGGCCATGGCGGTCACAACGGGTTGCGCGACATCATTGCGCAATTGGGCAATCAGAATACGTTCCACCGCCTGCGGCTTGGCATCGGCCACCCGGGCGTCGCCAGTATGGTTTCAAATTTCGTCCTGGGTCGTGCGCCACGCGCCGAACAGGAAAAACTCGATGCCAGCATCGACTTTGCCCTCGGCGTGCTGCCGGATATCCTCGCCGGTGAATGGAACCGCGCGATGAAAAACCTGCACAGCCAGAAGGCCTGACTCTAATCCGAGGGGAAACACCATGGGATTCAATTGCGGCATCGTCGGCCTGCCTAACGTCGGCAAGTCCACCCTGTTCAACGCCCTGACCAAGTCCGGGATCGCGGCCGAGAACTTCCCCTTCTGCACCATCGAGCCGAACAGCGGCATCGTGCCGATGCCGGATCCGCGTCTCGACGCTCTGGCGGCCATCGTCAATCCGAAGCGCATCCTGCCGACCACCATGGAATTCGTCGACATCGCGGGCCTGGTTGCCGGCGCGTCGAAAGGTGAAGGCCTGGGCAACAAGTTCCTGGCCAACATCCGCGAAACCGACGCGATCGCTCACGTCGTGCGCTGCTTCGAAGACGAGAACGTGATCCACGTCTCCAACAGCGTCGACCCGAAACGCGACATCGAAATCATCGACCTGGAACTGATCTTCGCCGACCTCGACAGCTGCGAGAAGCAACTGCAGAAAGTCGCGCGCAACGCCAAGGGCGGTGACAAGGACGCGGTGGCCCAGAAGGCCCTGCTTGAGCAGTTGATCCCGCACTTCAGCGAAGGCAAGCCTGCGCGCAGCCTGATGAAGAACATGAGCGCCGACGAAAAGGCCATCATCAAGGGCTTCCACCTGCTGACCACCAAACCGGTCATGTACATCGCCAACGTCGCTGAAGACGGTTTCGAGAACAACCCGCACCTGGACGTGGTCAAGGCCATCGCCGAAGAAGAAGGCGCGATGGTTGTCCCGGTCTGCAACAAGATCGAAGCGGAAATCGCCGAGCTGGACGACGGCGAAGAGAAAGACATGTTCCTCGAGGCCCTGGGCCTGGAAGAGCCTGGCCTGAACCGCGTGATCCGCGCCGGCTACGAAATGCTGCACCTGCAGACCTACTTCACTGCCGGTGTCGAAGAAGTCCGCGCCTGGACCGTCCGCGTCGGTGCCACCGCACCGCAAGCAGCCGGCGTGATCCACACCGACTTCGAGAAAGGCTTCATCCGCGCCGAAGTGATCGCCTACAACGACTTCATCCAGTACAAGGGTGAAGCAGGCACCAAGGAAGCCGGCAAATGGCGCCTGGAAGGCAAGGATTACATCGTCAAGGACGGCGACGTGATGCACTTCCGCTTCAACGTGTAAAAGCTGCACCCAAGAAAAAGCCGCGTTGATACGCGGCTTTTTTTTGCCCGAAATTCAGCCTGTCAGGCTTTTTTGGTTCTCGGCAGGAAGATCGCCAGCACCCCGAACAGCGGCAGGAACGAGCACAGGAAGTACACGTATTCGATGCCGTGGATGTCCGCCAGATGCCCGAGCAACGCCGCGCCAATCCCGCCAAAGCCGAACATCAGACCGAAGAACACCCCGGCAATCATTCCGACGTTGCCCGGCACCAGCTCCTGCGCGTACACCACGATCGCCGAGAACGCTGAAGCGAGGATGAAACCGATCACCACGCTCAGAACGCTGGTCCAGAACAGGTCGACATGCGGCATCAGCAGCGTGAACGGTGCCACGCCAAGGATCGAGAACCAGATCACCGCCTTGCGCCCGATCTTGTCGCCGATAGGTCCGCCAAAGAACGTGCCCGCCGCCACTGCGCCGAGGAACAGGAACAGGTGCAATTGGGAACTGGCAACCGACAGGTCGAACTTCTCGATCAGGTAGAAGGTGAAGTAGCTGGTCAGGCTGGCCATGTAGAAGTACTTGGAGAACACCAGCAGACCGAGCACCACCAGAGCGCTGATCACCCTGCCCTTCGACAGTCCGTGAGTGGCGGCCTGGCCGGCCTTGAGCTTGAACAGGTTCAGGTGATGGGCGTACCAGCGGCTGATGCGATAGAGCACGAACAGCGCAAACACCGCGAACAAGCCGAACCAGGCCACGTTGCCCTGCCCGAAAGGAATGATGATCGCCGCCGCGAGTAACGGGCCGAAGGCCGAACCGGCATTACCACCGACCTGGAACGTCGACTGCGCCAGACCGAAACGCCCACCAGAAGCCAGGCGGGCGATACGAGAAGCCTCGGGGTGAAAGGTTGATGAACCAATGCCGATCAGCGCCGCCGCCAGCAGAATCAACGGAAAACTGCCAACCATCGACATCATCACGATGCCAATCAGGGTGCACACAGAACCTGCCGGCAACAGCCACGGTTTCGGATGGCGATCGGTGTGATAACCGACCCACGGCTGCAGCAGCGAAGCGGTCAATTGGAAGGTCAGGGTAATCAGGCCGACCTGGGTAAAACTCAAACCATAGTTGGCCTTGAGCATCGGATAGATCGACGGCAACACTGACTGGATCAGGTCATTGATCAAATGCGCCAGCGCCACCGCGCCAATGATGCGCATCACCAAAGGGCTGCTCTGGGGAGGAGCGGACGCCGAGGCAGCGGCGGTCTGAACATTGCTGATAGCCATGGGAATTTCCGGACTGCAGATGGGTGCACGCGGGCAGGTGCGTCAATGTGCCATTTTTCGGTGCGTCAGCGCCATCCTCTTAGCCAGCTAACGAACTATTCAGTCGTCGCGCCGCAAGTGATAGCGCAACGCCATGGTCTGAATCTTGCCTTGCTTATCGGCTTGAACGCGGCGCCCTTACAAAGGGCATCGAGAATGGGAAGTTTCGCTACAGAGCCGGCCTACAGAGCGGGCAAGGGTGAACTTTCGAGGCCTTTTAGCAGGGCACCAATCCCGGTCGCAGCGACCGGGATGCACGCCGATGGTGCGTGGTGTCCAGAGGAGTCATGGGGCATGCAGGCTTTTTTATCACCGGGGATCAGGTTGCTGGGGCGGTTTGGCTTCGCGCGTAAATTCCAGTTGTTGTTTCTGCTGTTTATCCTGCCATTGGCCGGCAGCCTGTTAATGATCGGCCAGGACTATCGCGACAAACTCAACCTGATCGCCGGCGAACGTGCCGGTGTGCGGCAGTTGCTTGCCCTCGATGCACTCGACAACCTGCTCGCCGCTCAACGTGACCGCGCCGCCCGCTGGCGCGCCACGGAAACCAACCGCCAGCCGACGCCCGCCACCCTGGCCGCCGTGGCCGCATTCGATGGCGTGCAACCTGCCGTGGCCCAGGCCACGCTGGAGCTGGGCAATGCCTTGCAAGCCGAAGGCGCGGAAAGCGAAACCCTGACCCGCTATCAGGCTCTGCAAGCCGCGCTCAATGGTCTGGACTCGAAAAGCCTTTCCGGTGTCGGCTGGTGGCCGGACGGTTACGACCGCTTCACCAATGCGCTCAGCGCCCTGCAAGCGTTGCGCGAACAAATCGCGATGGACAATCGGCTGATCCTCGCGCCGTGGCTGGAAACGTATCTGCTGACACAGATTTCCACCCAGCACGCACCGGACCTGATCGAGCGGGTCGGCCGACTGGCAGCCGTCGGCCAGGCTTCTGTAGTTTCCGGCCAGTTCACCCTGCAAAGCCGTCTGCAACTGCGTGACCTGCGCAGCCGTATCGGCGACGCCCGCGAGCAGTTGGTGAAAACCGCGAGCCTGCTCGAAGCGCGTCTGCCGCCAGCCCTGCAAGGCTGGGCCGGGCAGTATCACGACAGCCTCAAACAGCTGGATGCCGGGTTGAAAGTGCTGGATGACGGCGTGTTCGGCGGCAGCATCAATCTCAAGCCGGAAGAGTTCGAACGCAGCCTTGACGCCCTGCTCGGCAACCTTGCCACGTTGCGCCAGCAATCGCTGGTGTCGCTGGATCAGCGGCTGGATGACTACCATGGATCGGCGATTCGTCAGTTCATCGTTGTCGCGGCGGTCTTCGGTTTTCTGTTGCTGGCGGCGCTGTACCTGTTCGTCTGCCTGCAAGCCTCGATCCGCCGCAGCGCCAGTGGCATCACGCTGCTGGCCGAGGCCCTGCGTGACGGCAATCTGAGCCTGCAAGTGCCGGTCGTGGGCCGTGATGAACTGGCGTCGATCAGCACTGCACTCAACGTGGCCGTGGTGCAGTTGCGCACCAGCCTGCTGGGTGTCGATCACGAGACTTCGCAACTGAGCAACGCCGTGCGCAGCCTTAATGATCACTCCAGCGGAGCTCTCAGCGAAGTCGAAGCGCAGCAATTGCAGATCAGCCAGATCGCCGCCGCAGCCACGCAATTGGCGGCGACCTCCCAGGGCGTGGCGCAGAGTTGCGAACAGGCTTCCGGCAGCGCCCAGCACACCCGGCGCATCGCTGCCGACAGCAGCCGTGACAGTCAGCGCACCACGGCGAGCATTCAACAGCTCAATCAGCGCCTGAACGAAACTGCCGCAGCGCTCGGCCGGGTCAGCGAGCAAGGGCAGCAGATTCAATTGGTGGTCGACACCATCCGTGGCGTCGCCGAGCAGACCAACTTGCTCGCACTCAACGCCGCTATCGAGGCCGCTCGCGCGGGTGAACAAGGTCGTGGTTTTGCCGTGGTGGCGGATGAGGTGCGCAGCCTGTCGCAACGTACGCAGTCGTCCACGGCGCAGATTGCCGGAACGGTCGACAGCCTGCGCAATACGGTCAATGAAGCCGTGAGCCTGATGGAGGCTGCGTGCGGCCAGGCGCAATCGGACGCGGAAGCCGTCACGGGACTTGGCGAACGCCTGGGGGAAATCGCCAGCGCCGTGCAGAGCGTCACTGACACCCTCGCCCAGATCGCCACGGCAGTCGAAGAACAGGCGAGCACCGCCGATGAGGTCAGCGGCAATATCCAGCAGGTGGATCAGGCGGCGGTTCGCCTGCTCGAGGGCGCGCGGGCAGTGAACCTTGCGGCGGACACCTTGAGCCAGGGCAGCCATGCCTTGAGTGCCAACACCGGAAGATTTCAGCTGCGTTGAAAGCCCTTCCCGCGCCTTTTTTCGGCGCGGGAGGATAAGCGGTTGAAAATAAGGAGAAATATTTTGAATTTACGCTTGACGCTTTTCCATTTCAGGGGAATAATGCGCGCCACTTGGCTACATAGCTCAGTTGGTTAGAGCATAGCATTCATAATGCTGGGGTCCGGGGTTCAAGTCCCTGTGTAGCCACCAAGTACTAAAAACGGCTTACCGAAAGGTAGGCCGTTTTTTTATGCCTCGAGAAAAGTGCCCTCCCCGCTGGATCGGTCTGATTCTGTAGGAACCCGGTGCGAAAGGCGTACGAAGAGGATTTTTCGTTCGTCCAGGCACCTGCATCTGCGCCAGTCGATTTGATCGCCATCCCGATTGACCGACACGCTCCCCTGTCTCGATTCCAGGACAGACAGGGAGTGGTCATGAACCTGAACAAATTCCTTTTCGACGATGAGTGGCGTCGAAAACGCCCGAGCGAAAACGCGACATGGACCGGATGGATTCCACCCCCGCCACCAGAACCCGTTTATATCCGGACAGACGAATGGCCCACCCCGACGCCCCGCGACGATCTGGTATTTGCCAAATCCTGCACACCGGATAACTGGTGCCGGACGGATGCCGGCACAACACCTGAGCCCGCCTCTCACTTTGGCAAAGTCATGGTGGCAGGCGCCCTGCGCATTCCCGCTGCCAGTCACGCCGTAGCGAAGGCCATCGGCGCCGATCTGGCGTTGGGGCGCATGGCCGGTGGTGGAATCCTGCAGCAGCGCCTTAATTGGGCAATCCGCGGTGCGGGAGGCCCGGCCAGCGTGTTTATCCTCGGGATGCTCCCGACCCGAATGGGCGACGGCACGCTTCACACTGATGAACAGCTACGCAGCATGAGCCGCGCCACCACTCGCGTGCGGTTCCAGTTCCGACGCGATGCCGAAGGCGTCATGCAGGTTTACGGCATCCACACCGGAGCCTCGGGCGACGACTCGGTGCGTACCGTAAAAGTCGAGTGGAACAACGACAAGAGCGCCATGGAGGCGAAGCTCAACGACATCACGATTTTGTGGACGCCGCAACGCGGGCCGCTGGGATCGATGCCGCCGCTGGTTCATCCGGAGCACGGCGAAGCACTGAGTACGATCCTCGTCCACCCGATCGCCGCGAACACCGACAGCCAGATTGAAATCCTGCCCGGCGAAGACATCACCGCCGAGGATTGTATTCTGGTGTTCCCGGCGGAGACCGGGCTGAAGTCGTTGTATGTGGTGTTTTCGAAACCGGCGAGATTGATGCCGGGGACGGTGACGGGGGTTGGGGAGGATGTTTCCGGTGTATGGCTTGACCATGCCCGGGGGGATCTGGTGCGCCAATCCCAACCAGCATTGCCGATTCGCTAAGAGGGCGTGAATATTCCAGCTTTGATTCATTCAGGCGCGCCTTCTGGGCCGAAGCATCAAAAGATACCAGGCTAGCCGGGCAACTCAGCGAAGATAGCTTGGAGCGTATGCGCAACGGAAAGGCGCCTCGCGCCCGATTAGCTGATGCGGCTGGTAAAAGAATCTCTCACGAAATTCATCATGTGGAACTGATATCTCAAGGCGGCGAGGTCTATAACGTTGACAACCTGAGGGTCCACACTCCTAAAAATCACGTCGAAATACACCAGGATTGAGGCAACTGCATGAGCGACCCCTTCATCAAAAGCAATTTCTCTGATTACACCGAACAAGACTTCGTTGAGTTCATTGACGAGATCAGAAAGGAAGACAAGGCACCTACAGATGACCGTGCAGATATTCTATTGTTGCACTTCAACAAGATCGTTGGGCATCCGAGCAAGATGGATCTTATCTACTACCCTGAGCCAGGTGCTGACACGTCGTCATCTGGCATAGCCCGTACAATCGCGACATGGCATGAAGCAAACGGACTGCCAGGATTCAAGAAGTGAAGATTCATGGTCAATCACTGAAATGACTTCACACCACTAAGTATTAAAAACGGCTTACCAAAAGATAGGCCGTTTTTTTGTGCCTCGAGAAAAGTGGCCCACTTCAGTGGGCCGGCATGATTCCGTAGGAACAGAGCGCGAAAGGCGTACGAAGAGGATTATTCGTTCGATCAGGCCTCTGCATCCCGGCAAGTCGATTTGATCGCCATCCCGATTGACCGACACGCTCCCCTGTCTCGATTCCAGGACAGACAGGGAGTGGTCATGAACCTGAACAAATTCCTTTTCGACGATGAGTGGCGTCGAAAACGCCCGAGCGAAAACGCGACATGGACCGGATGGATTCCACCCCCGCCACCAGAACCCGTTTATATCCGGACAGACGAATGGCCCACCCCGACGCCCCGCGACGATCTGGTATTTGCCAAGTCCTGCACACCGGACAACTGGTGCCGGACGGATGCCGGCACAACACCTGAGCCCGCCTCTCACTTTGGCAAAGTCATGGTGGCAGGCGCCCTGCGCATTCCCGCTGCCAGTCACGCCGTAGCGAAGGCCATCGGCGCCGATCTGGCGTTGGGGCGCATGGTCGGTGGTGGAATCCTGCAGCAGCGCCTTAATTGGGCAATCCGCGGTGCGGGAGGCCCGGCCAGCGTGTTTATCCTCGGGATGCTCCCGACCCGAATGGGCGACGGCACGCTTCACACTGATGAACAGCTACGCAGCATGAGCCGCGCCACCACTCGCGTGCGCTTCCAGTTCCGGCGTGATGCCGAAGGGGTCATGCAGGTTTACGGCATTCACACCGGCGCTTCGGGCGATGACTCGGTGCGTACCGTAAAAGTCGAGTGGAACAGCGACAAGAGCGCCATGGAGGCCAAACTCAACGGCATCACCATTCTGTGGACGCCGCAACGCGGGCCGCTGGGATTGATGCCACCGCTGGTTTATCCGGAGCACGGCGAACCACTGAGCACGATCCTCGTCCACCCGATCGCCGCGAACACCGACAGCCAGATTGAAATCCTGCCCGGCGAAGACATTACTGCCGAAGATTGTATTCTGGTGTTTCCGGCAGAGACCGGGCTGAAGTCGTTGTATGTGGTGTTTTCGAAACCGGCGAGATTGACGCCTGGGACGGTGACGGGGATTGGTGAGGATGTTTCCGGGATATGGCTGGCGGGAGCAGGAACGGGGATTGGTGTGCCGATTCCCACGCGAATAGCAAACAGGCTCAGAGGGCGGGAGTTTTCAAGTTTCGACAAATTCAGGGAGGCGTTTTGGGAGGAAGTGGCCAATGATCCTGATCTGGCGGAACAATTCATACAGGGGAACATCGAGCGAATGCGCAATGGTTTGTCGCCAAAGGCTCGCAGGCAAGACTGGGCGGGAGACAGAACATCTTATGAGTTGCATCACGTCGAGCATATTGCCAATAACGGCGCGGTATACGACATAGACAACTTGCGAGTGAACACTCCAAAAAATCACGTTGAAAACCACCGAAGTGGATAGCCATGAAAAAAACCATTTCTGACTACACAGAAGCTGAGTTCATTGAGTTTCTGAAATCCGTGCTGGCGGCCAATACAAGTCCCGATGAAATACTTGATCCGTTACTTTTTGAGTTTGAACGTCTCAGTGAGCACCCGGCAGGATCTGACTTGATTTATTGGCCGGAGGATTTGAGCAAAAGAGTGACAGCCGAAGGCATCACAGAAACGGTGAAAGAGTGGCGTGCTGCCAACGGCCTACCTGGTTTCAAGCAGTAAACATCTGGAATCCATACTCCAAACAGCTAAAACGGCTTACCGAAAGGCAAGCCGTTTGTTTATACCTCTTCCCCCAAGGCCGCGAGCCCCTTCGCCCAAATCTGCCGCGTCCGCAAACCGACAATCGCCCGCCAGTCCGGATCCGCCGGATAAAACTGCTCCAGCAGATTCAACTTGATCGCCCGCCCCGTCGCATCCAGCGGATCGCCATGCAGATGCAGCCAGTGATCGTCGCGCAGGTAACGATGCACGTCCGGCCCTGGATAAGTCCCGCACTCGATCACGAACGGCATCAGCTGCACATTCGGCAGCGCATTGAGCAGTGCCTGCGAGGTGTACCCGGTGGCGGTTGCTGCAACGCCGGTATCACTCAAGGTTTCGGCGCCGGTGTGTAGCGTGTAAAGCCACGGGCCGTAAATCGATTGCGCTTGGGCCAGTGCCGGATACGGCGCCTGGGTTATCGTCAGCAGCATCGGATGCCCGTACTCACCGGCGCCGGTGTGCAGGTCGAAACACATCACGGTTTCAGCGCCGGCCAGATGATTCTCGATGATGGAATGCAACGTGCGATTCGACCAACTCGGCGCGAGCCCGCCGAAGAACAATCCGTCGGGATGACTGTGCTGACCGCCCTCGACAATCGACATCACCGCCGGCCAGCCGTGCTCGGCAATTTGCGCATCCAGCAAGGCATCAGCCTGTTGCCGCTGAGGGCCGTTCAAATCGGTGCAGGCGTAGATTTCATGAAGCGCCGCGTAAGCGCGGTTGTCCGGAAGCGGTCGGTTGAAATCCAGGTGATTGCGGTTGAGGTCAATATTGTCTTCATTGACCCGCCGCAGCCACGCCGTGCCCCACGGGTTGATCAAGTGGATCATCACGACCGCGACATCCTTCGGCAGCGACTCCGGCGTGAAATGCTTCAGCCAGTCGATCTGGCACTCCGAACCGTAATAACCTTCAACACCGTGGGTGCCGCTGAGCGCCACCAGGCGCCGTTTGGCCGCTGGATCCCCCAGCACCGCGACATCGGTACTCAAAGACTCGCCAAACGGCCCATTGAGCGGATGCGCGTACGAAGAGAGCGTGGCACCCGCCACCTTCGCGGCAGCAAGAAAGCGCTCGCGCTGTTCGCGATAGCTGGGCTGGGTCGGAAACTCGTTGTGCATGGCGGCCTCTTGTTGATTGTTCTGGCTTCACGTTTGCCCATGACCCTACAGAAAATCCGCCAAGGCATGAAGGACGAAGATGCCTGCGGTTTGCGTCGTACGCGGCCGGCCGATACAGTCCGTCAGACTTTTATCCCACGGACGGAGAGCCCCGCGTGCTTCCAGCCCTTTCCCTGAACCGCTTTCGTCTGCCCGCCCTGACACTGATCGTCAGCGCCATTGCCCTTACGGCCTGCAACGCACCGCCCTCCTCGACCCTGCCAGTGGCACCGGAAGCCGCCTCCGGCTACCGCACCGGCCTGCAAGCCAGCCACGCCGAAAAACACATGGCCGCCGCAGCCAATCCGCTGGCCGCCGAAGCCGGTCGCGAAATGTTGCGTCAGGGTGGTTCCGCCATCGATGCCGCCATCGCGATGCAAGCCGTGTTGACTCTGGTCGAACCGCAGTCCTCGGGGATCGGTGGTGGCGCGATGATCGTGCTGTGGGATGGCAAACAGGTGCGCACCTACGACGGTCGCGAAACCGCACCAGCCGGCGCGACCGAGAAGCTGTTTCTACAGGCAGACGGCAAACCGATGCCGTTCCCGCAGGCGCAGATCGGCGGACGCTCCGTCGGCACGCCGGGCGTGATGCGAGCGCTGGAACTGGCGCACAAAAAGCACGGCCGCTTGCCGTGGGCCAAGCTGTTCGAACCGGCGATCAAACTCGCCGAACAGGGTTTTGCGATCTCCCCGCGCCTGCATTCACTGCTGAAATCCGATCCGGAGATACGCCGCTCGCCGGACATGGCCAGGTATTTTCTGAACAGCGATGGCAGCGTCAAAGCCGTCGGCACTCGCTTGCAGAACCCGGCGCTGGCCGCCGTTCTCAAACGCATCGCCAACGAAGGTGCGGACGCACTGTACAAAGGCCCGATCGCCGAAGAGATCGTGGACAAGGTTCAGGGCCACGCCAACCCCGGTAGCCTGTCGCTGACCGACCTTCAGCACTATCAGGCCAAGGAACGCGCGCCCCTGTGCACCGACTACAAGCGCTGGCAGGTGTGCGGAATGCCGCCACCCTCATCGGGCGGGATTGCGGTGGCGCAGATTCTCGGCACCTTGCAGGCGCTGGAAACCCGCGATCCGCGCCTGTCCCTGACGCCGCTCAAGCCTGTGAAGACCAATAAGCCCGCCGGCATCGAACCTGCACCGCAAGCCGTGCACCTGATCGCCGAAGCCGAGCGTCTGGCCTACGCCGACCGCGCGCAATACGTAGCCGATACGGACTTCGTGCCGGTACCGGTCAAAGGCCTGGTCGATCCGGGTTACCTGGCCAGTCGCGCCAGCCTGATCAGCGAACGCAGCATTGGCAGCGCCAAACCCGGTACACCGCCGGGCATACAGGTTGTCTATGCGCCGGATCGCTCGCCGCTGCGCATTTCCACCTCACAAGTGGTGGCCGTGGATGACTTCGGTGGCGCCGTGTCGATGACGACCACCATCGAAGCAGCGTTCGGCTCGCACCTGATGGTTCAGGGCTTCCTCCTCAACAACCAGATGACCGACTTCTCGTTCATCCCCGAAGAGAACGGCCAGAAAGTCGCCAACCGCGTGGAACCCGGCAAACGCCCGCGCTCATCAATGGCGCCGACCCTGATCTTCGACCGCAACAGCGGCGAGTTCGTCGCCACCGTCGGCTCTCCGGGCGGCTCGCAGATCATCGAGTACGTGGCCAAAACCACGGTCGGCCTGCTCGACTGGAACCTCGACCCGCAAAGCGCCATCAGCCTGCCCAACTTCGGCAGCCGCAACGGCCCCACTGAACTCGAACAGGGCCAGTTCAGCCCGACGCTGATCCAGGCACTCAAGGACAAGGGCCACACCGTCAGCGAAATCGACATGACCAGCGGCACCCAGGCCATCGTGCGGGTCAAGGATGCTGCGGGGAAGGCAACGCTGTCAGGTGGGGCAGATCCTCGGCGCGAAGGAGCAGCGTTGGGGGATTGAATCAACGCTGCCAACTGAAAAAGGCTTACCGAGAGGTAAGCCTTTTTTGTATTGCAACATCCGGCCATGACTTGTCATTCAGCGGCGCTCAAACCTCGAGCATCTTGCCATCCACCGGATCGCCAATGGTCAGGAAATGTCCACCGGCCACATGGTGCAGCGTGCGCAAGGCGTCATGCCCTTCAAAATGCCAGCGTCCATCGCTGAACACCCGCGAATCAGCCTGCGCCGCGATCACCTCGGCCAGGAACAGATCGTACTGTTCATGATTGCGCGGTTCCGGCAGCAACCGGCATTCGAGCCAGGCCACGCAACCGTCCAGCATCGGTGCCTCGACCTGCTCGCCAGCGAAGCTCTGCAAGCCGTACGCCTGGAACTTGTCCTGACCTTGATCGCGATTGATTTCCAGGCCCGAGGTCGAACCGACAGTCTGCACAATGTCGGCCTGATGCACACAAGGAACGTTCAGAACAAAGGTGCCCGACGCCTCGAGCAGTTGCCGGGTCCAGGTGGATTTGTCGAGGACCACCGCGACTTTCGGCGGTTCGAAATCCAGCGGCATGGCCCACGCAGCAGCCATGATGTTGCGCTGCCCGTCATGGGCGGCGCTGACCAGCACGGTCGGCCCGTGATTGAGCAGGCGGTAGGCTTTGTTCAGGGGAACCGGGCGACGGAAGGACTCGCTCATGGGATCTGCTCCGGGAAAAAGAGCCGATTGTAGCGGGATAAAAACAACGAAGGGATTGCCGTGGGCAATCCCTTCGCCTGGCAGGCATCAGTTGGATAGCTGGTTGGCGAACTGGCCGACTGCATCCACCACTTTCTGCGCACCGTCCTGGATCTCGACGATCACCGTACCGGCCTCCGCCGCCAGCGCCAGCCCTTGTTCGGCCTGTTGCTTGCCGTCGGTCATCAGGGCCACGGCGTTGCGCGCCATGTCCTGGTTCTGGCGAACCACGCCGACGATTTCCTCGGTCGCCTGGCTGGTGCGCGAAGCCAGTTGCCGCACTTCGTCAGCCACCACCGCAAACCCGCGCCCCTGTTCACCGGCGCGAGCGGCTTCGATGGCGGCGTTAAGTGCCAGCAGGTTGGTCTGTTCGGCAATGCCGCTGATGGTCTTGACGATGGTGCCGATCACCTGGGATTGCTCGTTCAGCGCCTCGATGCCTTCGCCGGCGGTCTGCATGTGCTTCGACAGATCGCGCATCACGTTGACCGCTTCGGTCACCACACGGGTGCCACGCTGGGCGGTGCTGTCGGTTTGCAGGGACGTGCTGTAGGCGATATTGGCGGCATCGGCGACGGCTTGCTCCTGATTGACCTGATCGGTAATCACCGTGGCGAACTTCACCACTTTGTAGAGTTTTTCGTTGGCGTCGAGCACCGGGTTGTAGGACGCCTCCAGCCAGACCGTCCGGCCATGGCTGTCGACTCGCTTAAAACGGCCGGCAACGAATTCGCCGTTATTCAGGCGACGCCAGAAGTTCTGGTACTCGGCGCTGTTGTACTCCTCCGGCTCGCAGAACTGGCGGTGATGTTTGCCCTTGATCTGCGCCAGGCTGTAACCCATGCCCTGCAGGAACCGGTCGTTGGCACTCAGTACGTTGCCGCTGAGGTCGAACTCGATCACGGCGGTCGAACGCACCAGTGCGCCGATCAGGTTTTCGTGTTCGCGCGAGGCCTCGATGGTGCGGGTCAGGTCGCTGGAGAAAATCGAGAAGTGCTTGATCCGGCCATCCGACGAGCGAATCGGCTGCACGATCGAACGCAGCCACGCCTCTTCGCCATTGCCGCGGGAAAGGCGAACGGCGCCGGCAAAATGCTCGCCACGGGTCAGAGCGGCCTTGAAGCGGTGATGAAATTCGTCGGATTTCACATGGGCCGGCACGATGTCTTCGATGGCGCGGCCAATCAGGTCGTGGCTCTTGTAGAGCATTTCGCTGAGGAAGTTCTGGTTGACCGACTGAATCCGTCCGTCGGGCTCAAGGGTGAGCACCAGCATCTCGCTTTCCAGGCTCTCCTTCACTTGCAGAAGGCTGGAGAGTTCTTCACGAAGAGCCGCCAGCTCTTGCTTCAGGCGTTTGTTGAACATGGGAAAGCACCGATGGACTGGATGGATAGCGGGTATGCAGCCTAGCCATCGGCCTTGGAAATCTTTTCTGAAGAGCGCGCGAGGCTTGTCCTACAAAAATAGTTAAGCCTCGACAACTCAGGCGGTGCCGGCCACCGGACACGGCTCCGCGCGCGGCATCCGCGAGCCGAAATACGCTGCACTGACGACGCCCACCGCGCCCATCACCGCGCAGAACATCACGCAGATCCACGGGCTCCATGGCATCAGACCGATCAGCAGCAACGGCGTGACACTGGCCCAGGCGGCGTAGGCAATGTTGTAGGTGAAGGAGATCCCGGAAACGCGGATCCGCGCCGGGAACAGGCTGACCATCACTGACGGCACCGCACCGACCACGCCACAGCACAGCCCGGCGATGGCGTAGGCCAGACCGATCCAGTCCCCGCCGCTGATCAGGCAGGTGTAAAGCAGGCCGATCCCCAGTGGCAGCAACAGACTGTAGAGCATGACCGTGCGCCAGGCGCCGATGCGATCGACCAGCCGTCCGGCGATCACGCAGCCGATGTTCAGGAAAACAATGCCCAGCGCGCTCAACGCAAAAGTATGGCCGGCGGTCATGCCGAAGGTTTTCTGCATCATGGTCGGGGTAATGACCACGAACACCACTACCGCCGAGGTCAGTACGCAGGTCAGCAGCATCGCCGGCAACATGGCCAGTCGATGATCGCGCAGCACGGTGCGCAGCGGGAGTTCGACCCGCGCCTCGCGCTGCGCTTCCATGGCCATGAAAACAGGAGTTTCGCTCAACCAGCGACGCAACCAGACGCCGATCACACCGAACACCCCACCGAGCAGGAACGGATAACGCCAGGCGTAATCGAGCACTTCGGCCGGGGTGAACACTTGCGCCAGGAAAGTCGCGGTCAATGCGCCGATCAGATAACCGAAGGTCAGCCCGGCCTGCAGAAAGCCCAGGGCATAACCGCGATGCCCGGCCGGCGCGTGCTCGGCCACGAACACCCAGGCGCTCGGCACTTCACCGCCCACTGCCGCGCCTTGCAGGATGCGCAACGCCAACAACAACAATGGTGCGAAATAGCCGATCTGCGCGTAGGTCGGCATGATCCCGATCAGCAGGCACGGCAGCGCCATCATCAGGATGCTCAGGCTGAAGACTTTCTTGCGCCCCAACCGGTCGGCGAAATGCGCCATCAGGATCCCGCCCAGCGGGCGCGCCAGATAGCCGGTGACGAAGATCCCGAAGCTTTGCAGCAGGCGCAGCCACTCGGGCATTTCCGGCGGGAAGAACAACTGGCTGAGGGTCAGGGCGAAGAACACGAAAATGATGAAATCGTAGATCTCCAGCGCCCCGCCCAGGGCCGCAAGGCCGAGGGTCTTGTAGTCGGAACGGCTGAACGGCGCCGGTCGGGCAGTGGAATGGGCAGTCATGGTAAAGAACTCTGGCAGGCAAAAAACCAAGGCGCCCATGGTCTACGCAAACGGGCCGCCGGACAACCCGTTAGACCATAGTCTGATTCAGCAAAACACGGTCACAAAAATCCGCCGGTTGATTTACTGTTGGCAGCTGTCCAGACGGGCCGGCCAGGCCCCGAAGACCACAATAAACATAAAAATCCGAGGTACTCCCGTGGCCGTTGATATCGAAGATAGCCGCTCTGCGCGCTTTGCCTTGCGCTGTTCAAGTTTCGCCGAACGCTGGTTTCCCGACTCCTGGGTGTTCGCCGCACTGGCGGTGATCATCGTCGCGCTGGCGACCCTGGCCATGGGCGCCAAACCCACCGACGCCGCCATGGCGTTCGGGGACGGATTCTGGAGCCTGATCCCGTTCACCATGCAGATGGCGTTCGTGGTGATCGGTGGTTATGTCGTGGCCAGTTCGCCGCCCGCCGTGAAACTGATCGATCGCCTGGCGCGGATCCCGAAGAACGGTCGCTCTGCCGTGGCGTGGGTCGCGCTGATCTCGATGGTCGCGTCCTTGCTCAACTGGGGCCTGTCGCTGGTGTTCGGCGGTCTGCTGGTTCGCGCCCTCGCCCGCCGCACCGATCTGAAAATGGACTATCGCGCCGCCGGTGCCGCCGCCTACCTTGGCCTCGGCGCCGTGTGGGCACTGGGACTGTCGTCGTCCGCCGCGCAGTTGCAGGCCAACCCGGCCAGCCTGCCGCCGTCGATCCTGTCGATCACCGGGGTGATTCCGTTCACCCAGACGATTTTCCTCTGGCAGTCGGGCGTGATGCTGCTGGCGCTGATCGTGATTTCGATCATCATCGCCTACGCCACCGCGCCCGGCCCGAACTCGGCGCGTGACGCCAAGGCCTGCGGCATCGACCCGGCCTTCAACCTGCCACCGCTGCAACCGCGCACCCGCCCTGGCGAATGGCTGGAACACAGCCCGCTGCTGATCATCCTGCTGGTGCTGCTGGCGGCCGGATGGCTGTTCCACGAGTTTTCGACCAAACCTGCGATCACCGCGATTTCCGGGCTCAACACCTACAACTTCCTGTTCATCATGCTCGGCGCGTTGCTGCACTGGCGCCCGCGCAGTTTCCTCGATGCGGTGTCGCGCGCCGTGCCGACCACCACCGGGGTACTGATCCAGTTCCCGCTGTACGGCTCGATTGCCGCGCTGATGACCACGGTCAAGGGCACCGACGCCCAGACCCTGGCCCATCACATCTCGACGTTCTTCGTAAGCATCGCTTCCCACGACACCTATGCGTTGCTGATGGGTGTGTACTCGGCGATTCTCGGTTTCTTCATTCCGTCCGGCGGCGGCAAATGGATCATCGAGGCGCCGTACGTAATGCAGGTGGCCAACGATCTCAACTATCACCTCGGCTGGGCGGTGCAGATCTACAACGCCGCAGAAGCCCTGCCGAATCTGATCAACCCGTTCTACATGCTGCCGCTGCTGGGCGTGCTGGGGCTCAAGGCGCGGGATCTGATCGGTTTTTCGTTCGTGCAATTACTGGTGCACACGCCGCTGGTATTGGTGCTGCTGTGGGCTCTGGGTACGACGCTGTCGTATCTGCCGCCCGTCATGCCCTAAACGATGTCTACAGGGCGCCGGCTCTGGCGCCCTGTCTTTCCCATCGACAAAATCGCCCCGAACGATCCCTCCTGCGGCTGCCTGTCGCAAATAATGGCTCAGAGCCATCATCTTTCTTTACCGCGCCACTGCCTCGGTAATATTCTTGCGCGCCCCATATCTGTTTCATTTTTTGTCTGAGCGCAAAGGGAGTTCGTTGCAATGATCGTCGGGATTGACCTGGGAACCACCAACAGCCTTGTTGCCGTATGGCGCGGCGATGCCACTGAGTTGGTGCCTAACGCCCTGGGGCAGTTCCTGACACCCAGCGTGGTGGGCCTGGACGATCAGGGCCGGATTCTGGTCGGGCAAGCTGCCCGCGAACGCCTGCACACTCATCCGCGTCTGACCGCGTCGCTGTTCAAGCGTCATATGGGCAGTGCGACGGAGGTCTACCTCGGGGATAAAAAATTCCGTCCTGAAGAGCTGTCGGCGCTGGTACTCAAGAGTCTGAAAGAAGACGTCGAGCGCACCTACGGCCAGACCGTCACGGAAGCCGTGATCAGCGTTCCGGCGTATTTCAGCGACGCCCAGCGCAAGGCCACGCGCATCGCCGGTGAGCTGGCGGGCCTGAAAGTCGAAAAGTTGATCAACGAACCCACCGCCGCCGCACTCGCCTACGGACTGCACCAACGGGACAAGGAAACTTCGTTCCTGGTGTTCGACCTGGGCGGCGGTACGTTCGACGTGTCGATTCTCGAACTCTTCGAAGGCGTCATGGAAGTGCGCGCCAGCGCCGGTGACAACTTCCTCGGCGGCGAGGATTTCGACAACGTGCTGCTCGAGCACTTTATCGATCAGCATCGCAACGTATCGGATTTCCCCGAGCGCTCGACCATCCTCCAGCCGCTGCGCCGCGAAGCCGAGCGTGTACGCCGCGCACTGGGCCAGGACGCCAGCGCCGAATTCAGATTGCAGGTCGGCGAAAAGCAATGGACCCAGACCATCACTCAGGCGCAAATGGCGACGCTGTACATGCCGTTGCTCGAACGCCTGCGCGCGCCGATCGAACGGGCCCTGCGCGACGCACGCATCCGCGTCAGCGACCTCGATGAAATCCTGCTGGTCGGCGGCACCACCCGCATGCCGCTGGTGCGCAAACTGGCTGCCGGGCTGTTCGGCCGCTTCCCGTCGATCAGCCTCGATCCGGATCAAGTGGTCGCTCAGGGCGCGGCGATTCAGGCGGCGCTCAAGGCCCGTTCGGCCGCGCTGGAAGAAGTGGTGCTCACCGATGTCTGCTCCTACACCCTGGGGATCGAGACCTCCACTCAGGTCGGTCGCCAGTATGAAAGCGGTCATTACCTGCCGATCATCGAGCGCAACAGCATCGTCCCGGTCAGCCGGGTGAAAACCGTGCAGACCCTTCACGACAATCAGGAACAGGTCGTCGTGAAAATCTTTCAGGGTGAAAGCCGTCTGGTCAAAGACAACGTGGCGCTCGGCCAACTGGACATCAAGGTGCCCAAGCGCAAGGCCGGCGAAGTCGAGCTGGATGTGCGCTTCACCTACGACAACAACGGCCTGCTCGAAGCCCAGGTCAGCATTCCTCTGACCGGTCAGCAGCATTCGCTGGTCATCGAGAACAACCCCGGCGTGCTGACGCCCGAGGAAATCCAGCAGCGTCTGCAAGCCCTGGCGCAACTGAAGATCCATCCGCGCGAGCAGCAAGTGAACACCCTGCTCAGTGCACGGCTGGAACGTCTGTATCAGGAAAGCCTGGGCGACCTGCGCGATCAGATCGGCTATTGGGCCAAGCAATTCCAGCAGGCGCTGGACTCCCAGGACGAGCGGCAGATCCGTGAAACCCGTACCGAACTGAGCAAGCAATTGAGCGCCCTCGACCGCAGCCCCTGGCAGTAAGGAAGCACGACATGGAATGCTGGTCCGTCCTGCAACTGCCCGAAGACGCCGGGCTGCGCGATATCAAGCGCAGCTATGCGCGTCTGCTGAAAGTCTTTCGGCCCGATGAAGATGCCGCAGGCTTCCAGCGCCTGCGCGAGGCTTATGAACGCGCACTGTCGATTGCCCAGTGGCGCCTTGAAAACGAAGAGACCGAAGAGCACGACGACGTCATGCTGGCCCCGGGGATCGCCGCGCTGGCGGTACAAGAGCAGTCCATGGCCCAGCCACTGCAGAAGACCGGGACCGATGCGCGGGATTACCCTGCGGCGCTGTTCGAACCGGTGGCCCCGGCCGCGCCCGAAGCACCGCTCGAGTCGCAGACCTTGCGGGTACAACCCCTGAATCCGGAGCCTCTTAACCTGGAGCCCGAGCAGCCGACTGCCGACCCGGCCGTTGAAGCCGCGTCGCAATTGCTGGACGGCCTCTCGGACACCAATCTGGACCAGCGCTGGGAGCAAGCGTGCCAGCAGGACTGTGCGCAAGCGTTCCAGACCCTGTTGCTGACGTTGTGCTTCGATCAGCCCGCCCTGCGCCTTTCGATTGCCCGTTGGGCGGTACAGCACCTGGGTTGGCTGGGCCCATGGCAGGAGATCGTCATCGGCGACCGGCAGCGCATCATTCTCGCCAACGAGTTGCTGGCGGATTACCGACAATCGCTGGAAACGCTGCTCGCATCGCAAAACGAGCGCGAATTTCTCGCGCTGCTCAAGACTTACACGGCCCAACCCTGGCTCCAGGTGTTCGACCGTCGGGAACACTGGCAGCAGATCATCCTGCAACTGCTGCAGGACACGGAGTGGAGCGTGCCGCTGTTCGACCGCGTCTCCCAATTGTTTGGTTGGGACGACACCAAGGGCATCCATCCGCAACCGGACTGGCTCTGGCAGGAGATGATCGAGCGCTGCAATCAGGAAAGCCTCTACGACAATCTGTGCGCCCGGGCCGAAGATCAGCGCAACGGGTCGCCCGATGCGCTGGCCGCACGGATGCTGATCAGCCCGATGAAGCCGCGGCAACAGAAAGACATGACCGACCGCTTCATTCCGGCGGACTGGCAGGCCTGCCAGCAGTTGTCGGAAACCCTCAAGTGGCGCTTCCCCGACCTGCTCGCCCGCCTGCCGTACGCCGACGTCTTCTACTGGCGACGCTTTCTGCCGCGCTACATCGCCGCCGAAACCTGGATGCAGTCATGGGCGGCGATCGCGCTGGCGCTGTGGCTGTTCTATCTGCCCGCCGAGCACAAAACTACGGCGATGAGCATCGTCATTCCCCTGGCCTTCGCCTGCGTTCCTGTCTGGTTTTTCCGGATCGGCTTGAGTTATTGGTTTCTGATCAGCGCCCATTTGATCGTTCAGGATCTGTGGTTGACCGAAAGGATCATTCCACGCCGATGGAACCCTGATACCCGCTGGCTTGTGCTGCGCCATGGCGTGCCGCAAGCCGTCATGATCCTGCTGTTCTCGGTCATGCTCGGCGGCCTGGGAGCCTTCACCTACATCGGCGTCATCGTGATCGGGCTTTGGCACAAGCGGCGCATCGGTACGCTCGACCCGGAATTCAGTGACAAACACCCTTGGCTGACCGCCCTGCACTGGGCGCACTTCAGCCCGTTACAACTGCTGTTTCTGGTGTTCATGACCGGGGTGATTCTTGCGAGTCAGCTTGGTTATTCGCTGAAACACCTGTTCCCCGGCTAGGCTAGACGCGGGCCGGATAGCCCTTCCACCAAGGTTTTACCCTCGCTGAAAAGGATCTGAGCATGTTGAAACTCGCAGGCCTCACCCTCGCGGCGCTCACGTTGAGCGCCGCCGCCCACGCCGATGTCGACCTGAAACTGGGCAGCACCGAACGCGTCACCCGCCTCTTCGCCTACCCCAACAATTGCAGCGTGATCTGCTTTCGCAACTGGACGCTGGAGCAGACCGTCGCCCATTACCTGAGCCAGAGCGTGCAGCGTGACGGCTACACCAACGCCAAGGTGCTGGTGAAAAACGACAACGATCAGCTCTATGCCGAAATCAGCGGCGTACCACAGGGCTACGACAAACCGCTGACCGCGCTGCTGGACGCCGGCGACCTGGCCTACACCGGCGCCAGCAAGCTCAACGCCGACGGCAAATGGGCGTACAGCTGGTATCTGTTCCTGCCACTGGGCATGGCCCTGGAAAACCGCAAGAGTGTCGAGCTGCTGCACTTCCCGCCGGATTACTCGCTGACCCAGGCCCAGGATTACCTGCGCTCGAACACTACCGACCGCTGGGCCGCGCTGCTGACCGACAATGGCATTCCCGCCGACCAGACGCCGGCCTACCAGACCATCATCGACATCGCCCCGATCGCCGCGCCCGCCAGCGCCGGCAAGGATCTGGAAGGCGTGTACGACTACTTCAAGGATTACCAGACCACCATGGTCAGGCAGGTCAGCCAGAACGCCAGCGGCACCGTGCTGCCGATGGTTGCCTTTGGTGCGCCGGTGCGTAACTGGATCAAGCAGCAATACGGTGCGACCGTGAATGTACTGGGCCTGGCGACCATCAGCCCGAGCGCGGGGGTGAACGTACCGGTGCTGGGTTCCAACCACCCGAGCTACATCTGGTACGCCGCCGACCCGAGCAACTACACCGGCGACGATGCCCAGGCCAAGGCCGATGCGGCCGGTCTGAAGGTGATGGGACAAGACTTGAGCGCTGCCTGCTGGCAGGCCGGAATGGGCAGCAAACCGGGCACCGATCCGAAGACACTGCTCAACAGTTGCACCCAGACCTGGCAAGTGACGCAGAAAGCCAAGACCTGCGAGCTGTTCTACACCACGATCCGCAACGAGACCGTGGCACAGGCGGACAAAACCTGTTCGACCGCACCGGTCAAATCCCAGCTGCAACAGCTGAAAAGTCCATTGCCGGACATGGCCGTGCCCGCCGCCCACCTCTGAACGAACGTGCGACGTTCCCGTGTCAGCCTCGGCTGACTCGGGAAAGCGTCTATTTCGCCTGTCAGATCTGACAGTAGACCGCTAGTGTGATTTACGGGATCTTGGATCCAATCAATCGTGTTGCAGGACTGACAGGACGTCAGCCGAGGGATGTCGCGACACCGAATCCAACAGGGATCGTTATGAACACTTACGCACTACCGGGTAAAGCGGCACGCGATACCGAGGGCATTTATCCTTTTGCCGGACTCCCTGTGCGCCTGGGATTTCCGTCAAAACAGGATTTCGAGATTGTTCACGATCCCGACGGCGTGGCCACCGCTGTCATAGCGTGCCGGGCATTCATGCGCATCACCCGAATGTGCCGGGTTTCAGGCCAGTTGCTGCCCTATCGCTGCCGGCAGACCCGGCAATTGCTGGCCGGCATCCATCTTTACGATCCGCGCTTTTGCGGCGCGTTCGAGCATTGTTGCGACCCGAACACCTTTCTCGACATGAGCGAATTATGGGTATGGGCCCTACGTGACATTGTGGAGGGTGAAAGGCTGACCATTGATTACACCGCCACCGAAGACAAACTGCTGCGGCAGTTCGCCTGCGGTTGCGGGTCCTCGCGCTGCCGCGGGTGGATCACCGGTTACGACGAATCACCCAATCTTGAAGGCCAGCGCTATTTGCTCAGCTGGCGGCGACAAGGTTTACGCTGAACGACCGGTCAAGGCGCGCCGACCGGACGCAAGCGGTACTGCGGCGGTAATTGCTCGAAACCGCTGATCGTGGTGTTCAGGCTCTTCCAGCGACCATCCTTGATGCCGTAGATGCAACCGTGGATCGACAGGCTCTGCCCGCGATGCCAGGCGTTCTGGATGATGCTGGTGTGGGCGACGTTGGCCACTTGCTGAATCACGTTGAGCTCGCACAGACGATCGACCTGTTCTTCTTCGGTCGGCAGCCTGGCCAGTTCTTCGCGTTTCTCGTAGTACAGGTCACGGATCGAACGCAGCCAGCCATCGATCAGGCCGAACTGACGATCCTGCATCGACGCCCGCACACCGCCGCAGCCGTAGTGTCCGGTCACCAGGATATGTTTGACCTTGAGCACGTCCACTGCGTACTGGATCACCGACAGGCAGTTGAGGTCGGTGTGCAGCACCACGTTGGCGACGTTGCGGTGAACGAACAGATCGCCCGGCAGCATGCCGACGATTTCATTGGCCGGCACCCGTGCGTCGGAGCAGCCGATCCACAGATATTCAGGCGTCTGCTGACGGGCCAGCTTGGCGAAGAAATCCGGGTCTTCCTTGGTGATCGCGTCAGCCCAACGCTCGTTGTTATCAATCAGGTCTTGTAAGTCATGCATGCTGTAAGGCCTCAAGAAAGATGCGCTGGTATGACAGTCGACCGCCCGTCGGGGTCACGCACGGATCGCTGGTGATTTGCTTTGAATTCTCGCGCGCCCGGTGAGTCCACCTCAGTAAGGCCCACAGTATGAGGAATTGCCATGACTGATTCACGACGTCCCTTCGATGCGGTGCAACCGGAGCCCATCGATGATAACGAAGACCGCATGGGGTCGGTGCACGAGCTGGATTTCGACGATGAAGAGCCCAGTGCGAAGATCGGCGATGAACTGCCTGAACGCGAGCGCGAACAGTTGATGCCACGCGAGCGCGTGCGCGAAGCCGGTTTGACTGGGGCATCGACCGCCGATCATGAGCCTACCGACGACGACCTTAGCCCGGAAACCCTGATCCGTGAGGACGGTGCCCGGGATGCTCGGGAACTCGGTGAAGGCAATCAGGCCGATTGGGATTTGAGCGTGGTCGACGGCAACGACATCGGCGGCGGCAACGGGCTGGATGAAGCGGAACTGGCGCGCCGCGATCCGCTGGATCGCAAGCGCTGAGGACACCTGCCGCGATCAGTCGACGAGCGTGCAGGCCATGACCACGGCATCTTCACGCCCGCCGACCGCCGGGTAGTAATCCCGGCGCCGGCCGATCTCGTTGAAGCCATAGCGCTCGTACAAGCGAAAGGCCGAGGTGTTGCTGTCGCGCACTTCCAGAAAGCATTCCCGGGCATCGGCGGCGTAGGCGCGGGACATCAGGTATTCGAGCAGGGTCAGCCCCAGCCCGCGCCCCTGGTTTTCCGGCTTGACCGTGATGTTGAGCAGGTGCGCCTCATCGAGAATGATCTGCACCACCCCGTGGCCCACCTGCTGCTCTCCTTCGAACATCAGCCAGATCTGGTACTTGCCCAGGCCGTCGAGAAAAATCCCGCGGGTCCACGGATGGCTGTACGCGGCGAATTCAATCTTCAGCACGGCGTCCAGATCCGCCTCGGTCATCGGGCGAAACGATACAGCGTCACTCATTCGATTCTTTCCAGCGCGCCATCAGCCGACGCATGGCTTGCCACACGGCGGCCTTGCGCTGTGGCTCATCCATCAACAATTCCAGCCCCGGCACGGCCCACGCCAGGCCAAGACCCTCGATTTGCAATTCAGTGTTGAACGCTTCGGCATCCGCTTCACCGGCAAAGCGCACCGCCGGCAGGCCGATCAGCCACAGGCAGGCGCACGGCGCCGCCTCCATCTGCACCGACAGGAATCCCTGGACGAAATCCCGGGCCGCTTCAGGGCCCTGATCCATCGTGCCGCGGTTCAGCCACGGCCAGCGCACCGGCTCACCGACAATCTGCGGCGCGTCCGGCAGACCGGCGGCGCGCAGCATGTCCTTGAGCAACAGATAGGCAGGATCGCGGGACTGGAAGGCTTCGCCTGTGGGTAACTCCACCAGCAGCAGGCAACGGCCGGCGCGCAGCAATTGCAGGGCAAAACGTGGTGGCGGCACCGGTGCCGGCTTGGCCACCACGGGTGTTTCGTCGACTTCTTCGACCGGTTTGGCGCCCGTGCGGGTGCTGGCCAGCGAAGGTCGCGGAACTTCGATTTTCGGCCGTTCGACCGGACGCGTGGCCGGCTGCTCCGGCGCTTCGGCCGGGATGGCCGGGATCACCGGCGCGGCAATCTCGGGCTCGGGCATGTCCAGCAGCTCGGGCCGCGACGGCGCGGCAAAGGGCAATTCGGTGCGCGGCAGCCAGTTGACCACCTGCATGGCGTTCAAATAGGCGCGGCGGCGGGACTCGATTAGCAAGGGTCGGCCACTTGTGGATAACTGAAGTGCGCTGATTCTACCGCCCTTCGCTCAAGATCGCGCGCTGTTGATCGATAGTCTTGACCGATAGCTTGACGCAAAGAAAAGCGACAGCCCGTCCCGAGAGTGAATCGCATCCTTCGTGATGCAGTACAATCGCGGCTTTTAATCGCCAACCAGCCGGCCATTCCGATGATCGAACCCAAGCGCGTCTTGCGCGCCCTCGCTGAACACTGGGCACTTCTGGAGCCACTGTGCGAGCACTTCGACCAGGGCACCCTGAGCCTCAACGAACTGCGCACGCAACTGGCCGCCCAGCAACTGGACAGCACGCCGCAGGACATCACCAGCCTGCTCGACGTGTGGATCCGTCTCGACATTCTGGTTCCCGTGGCGAAAAGCCCGAACCGTTTCGAGCTCAATGCGCAGATCCACGACTTCCTCGCCTACCTGCGCCGCGAGCACCGTCTGGGCCTGTGCCTGGAGATCGAAGCCTATCTGCGTCACCTCGAGCGTCTGGCCGGTTATATCCAGGATGCGTTCGACGTCCGTGACGGCAATGATCTGGCGCGCCAGCTGCGCCTGCTCGACATGCGCGTGCGCGACGTGCTGAAGAAACTCGACAACGACGAACAGGCGCTGGTGGCCGTGGCCGAGCGGGCCAAGACCAGCGACCGGCAGATTCCGCTGCGTCAGCGTTACGCCGAAGTACTGGCGACGTGGGACGAATACGTCGAGCCGATGATCGATCTGGTGAACGCCGACGGCGCTTTCGAGCAAGGCGTGCGCAAGGTCGAAACCGTATTGCTGAAAATGCTCAGCGAACAGCAGCGCCTCGGCCATCTGGTCGATGACGACATGCTGCTGCGCACCCACGCGCGCATCCTCGAAATGCAGACCAGTGCCCAGCTGACCCTGCGTCACGCCCGGGAATTGCTGCTGCCGCTGCGTGAAGAAGCCCGCCGGCACAACGCCGTGACCCGTGGTGCTGCGCTGGCCCTCGCCGCGATCCGCCGCAAAGGCATTGACGCGGTGCCACAAGCGGCGATGCCACTGTTCACCCGGCCGCAAAGCACCTTTCTCGGCAGCGCCAGTCAGGTCGAAGCCTACGTCTACGCCCTGGCCCGGTTCGAGCCGAAACCGGCGCGTTTCCCCAAGGCGCACAAATCGCAGAAGACCGGCGATGCCCCGCGTGCCCCGCGCACCGTGCGCGAGATGGTCGACCGCTGCGAAGAATCCCTGCCGATGCCGGACCTGATGACCTGGCTGCTGGAGCAGGAGCCGGACGGCGCGACCGACGAATTGCTTTACTGGTTCTCGCGCCTGTCGCGGGAAAAACGCTTCAAGCGCGAGCGTCTGGAACGCCGCGAATACCACACTCACGAGCACCAGGTCAGCCTGCGCTCCTTCGCCCTGCTCTCGGCCGGCGATACCGCCGCCGAGGATTCTGCGAGCATCCCCAATGCATCTTGATCTATCCGAACTGTCTCAGCTGGCGCCGATCTTTCGCGAGCTGTTCAAGGGCTACCACGTCAGCCGTCGCGACCCGGAGCTGTACGCGCAACTGTCGAACTTCCAGGACCAGTACCGCACGCTGTTCAAGGCGCTGGGCTTCGAACTGGTCTGCGACACCCGTGGTTTCTACTACTTCGTGCCGGACATGGCCGCAGCGGCGGTGAACAAGACCGCTCAGCGCCTGGCGCTGTTCACTTTCATCCTGGTCGAGCATCTGGCCGATCAGGGCCGCGACCCGATCGCCGTGCTCGACGGCGGCAGCCTCGGCCGTGAAGAACTGCCGTCGCTGCTGGAAAAGTACCGCGACCTGTTCATCCAGGCCGAAGTGCAGACCGTCGAAGAACTCGAAGAAAAAATCATGCGCCGCATGACCCAGCTCGGTTTCGCCAGCGAGGAAAACGGCGTGTACCGTTTCCTGCCGCCGATGCACCGATTCCTCGACGTCTGCCTGTCGGTCCAGCAGGACCGTGATCTGGCGGCCAGCGTGCACAGTGTTCTGCCGCTGCCGGCACCGGTGCTGATCGACGAAGAAGCCGAGGCCAAATTCCTCGCCACCGACGACCCGCTCGATCTCAGCGAATTTGAGGAAGAGAGCGAAGAAGACGCACTGGCCCGAGCCATTGCCGAAGAACAGGAGTCCGACGCATGAGCCAGGAACGCTACGGCATCCGCCGCTTTGCCCTTTTGAACACCGCCGGTTACAGCCTTGGCCTGTTCCCGCTGGAAGAACCGCTGTCGGTCTACGGCGCGAACAACCTCGGTAAATCCGCCTCGATCAACGCCTTGCAGTTCCCGATCCTGGCGCGCATGTCGGACATGAGCTTCGGCAAGTACAGCCTGGAGCAATCCCGGCGTTTCTACTTTGCCTCCGACACCAGCTACATCCTCGTCGAAGTGAACCTGCCTCATGGCCCGCACGTGATCGGCGTGGTCGGTCGCGGCCCGGGTGGCGGTTTCGGTCACCAGTTCTTTGCCTACGCCGGCAAGCTCGATCTGGCGCACTACCAGAAAAACGACACCTGCCTGCGGCAGAAAGAGCTGTTCAGCAACCTTGAGAAAGAAGGCCTGAAAGCCTACGAACTCAAGCCGGATGAGCTGCGTCGCTTGCTGGTTGGCGGTCACACGTCGATCCCGCTGGATCTGACCTTGATCCCACTGCGCTCCACCAGCGAGCAGAGCCTGAAGACTTTCCGTGCGCTGTTCATCAACCTGCTGCACATGCGCGAAATCACCGCAGCCAAGCTCAAGCAGCTGTTCCTCGATGCCTTCGAACACAGCCTGCGTTCCGGCAGCGTCGATTACATCGCGGCGTGCGAAGAAGCCTTCCGCGACGTGCGGCGCATGGAACAGGACTACAACTCGCTGGTCGCTGCCGGCCCGTTGGTCGAAGCCTTGGCCAACGGCGTGAAACAGCGCGATGTACTGCGCGGCAAACTGCATCGCCTGTCGCCACTGCTCGACTCTTTGCTCGGCACCTGGTCGGACTACGCCACGGCGCGCAAGGAAGAGCTGACCATCCAGGCCGAGCACTACCGTCGCGAGCAGGACGATCTGCAAAACGATCAGCGCGGTGGCACCCAGGAACTCATGCGTCTGGAGCGGGAAATCTCCGGTATCCAGCGCTGGCTCGGCGAGTTGTCCGTTCTGAAGAACCGCTTCGCCCTGGTCGATGACGTCAAAGTGCTGGAGCAGCAACTGCTGGCGGCCAAGGACGCTCACGACGAACTGGCCGGTGCGCTGGCGCAGTCCCGTCAATTCAGTGCCGAGGATCTCGAAGAACGTCTTCGCGATCTGGAAAAACGCCTGAAGTCGGTGAAGCAGCAACTCGATCACGCCGACAACAACAGCTACGCCCGCCTGCGCGAAGAGTTCTCGCAACAGGACGTCGAGCGCCTGATGCGCCTGTTCAACAGCGCGCTGTTCAGCCTGCCGCTGGGCGAACACGGCATCACCCTCGACGAGAACGGCGAGTGGGTGAAATCGGTGGAGCTGATCCTCGACGGCTTCAAGGGCGAGCGTTTCGAAGTGCCGGGCCTGTCGATCGACATCTCGCACATCGAGCCTCCGGCTCTGCAAGCGCTGGCCGACCGTGCCGCGTTGCGCGATCAGAAAGAGCGTCTGGAAAAAGAGCTCAAGCAACTCAAGACCCAGCAAGCGGTGGCCGCCGACCGCGCCGCGAGCAAGACCCAGACCGAAGCGCTGTATCAGCAGGTGCTGGATGCGCAGAAGGCGCTGGAAGACTTCCGTCGCACCCAGACCCTGAGCGCCGAAGAAGGCGACAAGCTCGAGCAACTGGCGCAGATGGAAGCCGCGCAGGACGAACTCAAGCGCTCCAGCGATGCGTTCACCGAGCGCGTCCAGCAACTGTCGGCCAAGCTGCAACTGGTCGGCCGGCAGATCGCCGACATGGAAGCCAAGCAGCGCACGCTCGACGATGCCCTGCGTCGCCGTCAGTTGCTGCCGGCGGACCTGCCGTTCGGTACGCCGTTCATGGATCCGGTCGACGATTCGATGGACAACCTGCTGCCGCTGCTCAACGACTATCAGGACAGCTGGCAAGGCCTGCTGCGTGCCGACGGGCAGATCGAAGCGTTGTACGCGCAGGTGCGCCTCAAAGGCGTGGCCAAGTTCGACAGCGAAGACGATATGGAGCGCCGTCTGTCGTTGCTGATCAACGCTTACGCGCACCGCACCGACGAAGCCCTGACCCTGGGCAAGGCCCGTCGCGCAGCCGTGACCGATATCGCGCGGACCCTGCGCAACATCCGCAGCGACTACGACAGCCTCGAGCACCAACTGGCGCTGTTCAACCGCGAGATCAACAAGCGTCAGGTGTCCAACCTGCAGAGCTTCCGTATCGTGCTCGCACCGAACAAGGAAGCGCTCAAGCACATCGACCAGATCATCCACAGCGCCGGTCAGTACGAAGAAGGCGAAACCCTGTCGGTGTTCGACCTGAACCAAAGTGCGGAACAGGACAACAAGAACGAAGAGGCCAAGGAATACCTGGCGCGGCTGGTGGCGGCGAACCACAACCAGCTCGGCCTCAAGGACCTGTTCGAACTGGCGTTCGAGATCACCAAGGTCAACGGCCAGCCGGTGATCCACACCGACATCGATGGCGCGGCGTCCAACGGCACGACGATGACCATCAAGGCGCTGACCAACATGTACTTGTTGCTGCACTTGATGGATCGCGACCTGGCCGGTCGCGTGCGCCTGCCGTACTACCTCGACGAGGCAGCAGACATCGACGAGAAAAACCAGGCCGCACTGCTGGAAACCAGCCTGCAACTGGGCTTCGTGCCGATTCTGGCGAGCGTGAAGCCGCAGGTGTGCGCCAGTGTCGCCATCGACCTGGAAGGCGGCAGCGGGCCGGCCGGCATCTACATCGACGAAGCGGACTGGAAGTACATCCGTCGTCACGATGTGGTGAAGGCCACGATCAACGTCGAAGCTGACGAGCCGGAGCTGGATGCGGTTTGATACGTAACTGACGGGCACAAAAAAGGGCCGCGATCCAATGGATCGTGGCCCTTTTTCATGGGCTCTGGATTATTTGCCGAGGGGAATTTTCGGTGCCCAGTTCAGCCACTCTTCTTCAAACTTGTCAAACAGCGGGAAGGTTTGTTCGGCACGGGCTGGGTTGCCCATCTTCTCGCCGTCCGGGGTGGCAAAAGCGATGCCGCCCTGAATCGCTGTTTCAAGCGACTCCGTGCGTACGGTTACGCCTTTGAACAGGCCGATGTCGAAACCGACGCCGCTGGTGTTCCAGAAGCGACTGCCGCTGCGCACCAGTGGAGCGTATTTCGGTTCGATCAGGATGTGCACCAGTACGCGATCCGCTGTCTGGCCCAGTTCGTAGCCGGTGACTTTGCCCACGGTGATTTCGCGGTAGGTGACCGGCACACCCGGCTTCAGCGAACCGCGACGGGCAGCGCTCAATACCAGACTCAAGCCAGCCTCTTGCTTGGTGACTTCCGGCGGATTGGCCAGGGCCACGAAGTTCTTCTGCGGGCCGAGGTTCTTGGCCGCCGGTTGCACTTCGATGTACTGGCCGGTGACCAGGGTCTCCAGGTTCGAGGTCTTGATCAGACCCAATTCCGGTTTGACCACCCAGAACTGGCTGCCGACCCGTGCGATCTTCTCCGGCACTTCGGTGATGCGCGCGGTGAGGATCACCGATTGCAGATCATCGGTCAGGTCGACGCTTTCGATCTTGCCAACGTCCAGGCCTTTGAAGCGAACCGGGGTGCCGCTGCGCAGTCCGTCCGCGCGATCGACCTTGATGGTGACGACGGCGCCTTTCTGATTCGCTTCATCATGGCTGGCGAACAGACGGAAGCGCGGAATGCGTTTTTGCAGCGGTGCCTTGGCTTGCGGGGTTTCGAAGGCGATGCCGCCGGCCATCAGGGTCTGCAGCGATTCACTCTTGACCTGAATCCCACCGGTCAAACCGCCGGTCAGCGTGACGCCGCTGACGTTCCAGAACCGGGTCGAGGCGTTGACCAGGTTTTCGTATTCCTTCTCGATGTGGACGCCGATCACCAGTTGCTTGCGGGTCTTGGAGAACTGATAACTCTGCACCGAACCGACCTTGACCTGCTTGTAGAGGATCGGGCTGCCGACATCGATCGAGCCAAGGGTATCGGTAAACAACACCAGGTGCAGGCCGGGTGCGCGCAGATCCAGCGGCGGCGCTTTGGGCCGGGCTTCGAATTCACGCTGTGGCGCACCACCCTTGTCACCCGGGCGTACGGCGATGTAGTTACCTTTTACCAACGCTTCCAGACCGGTGATGCCGGCCAGGGAGATCGATGGTTTGACCACCCAGAATTGCGTGCCGGTGACCAGATAGTCTTCAGCCAGCGGGTCGAGAGTCAGTTCGGCGGTGGCGCTGGACAGGTCAGGATCGATTTTCAGCGCTTTCAGGTTACCGACCTGAATGCCCTTGTACATCACTGGAGTGCGCCCGGCTTGGAGGCCCTCGAAATCGCTGAGTTTGACCTTTACACGGATACCGGCGGCGGCCGCATCGAAGTCTTCGTAGAGACGGAACGGCAGGCTTGGATCGGTGGGCGGGCTGTCCTTGCGGTTCTCCGGCGTAGCGAAGGCGATACCGCCGGCGACGATGCTGGCCAGGGATTCGCTGCGCACTTTCACCCCGGACAGGTTGGCGTCGATGCTGATGCCGCTGGCGTTCCAGAAACGGGTGTGTTTGCGCACCAGTTTGGCGTAGGTCGGTTCGATGAACACCTTGAGTTCGACGGTGCTCTGGTCTTCCGACAGCACGTAACTTTTGATCTGACCCACTTTGATCTGCTTGTAGAACACTGGGCTGCCGCGATTCAACGAACCGAGGCGATCGGCCTTGATCGTCAGGTGCAGGCCGGGCTTGGAGTCCGATAGCGGTGGCTCTTCGGCCAGGGCCTTGAACTTGCGGGTCGGCTCGCCTTCGCCGGGGCTGATGGCGACGTAGTTACCCGATACCAGGGTCTCCAGGCCGGTGATCCCGGCCAGGGTCACGCTTGGCTTGACCAGCCAGAAACGGGTGCTGGTCTTCAGGTACTGATCGACATCCTTGTTCATCTCGATGGTCGCGATGACACCTTTGGAGTTGCCTTCATCATCGAGCTTGAGGGCTTTCACCTTGCCGACCGGCATGCCTTTGTAGACCACCTCGGTCTTGTTGGCCTGAATGCCTTCACCGCTTTCAAACCGCACCTGAATCTCGATGCCGGTTTCGTTATAGGCACGCCAGCCGAGCCAGCCGCCGATAATCAGAGCGATCAGGGGCAGCACCCAGATGGCAGACCAGTTCGAAGCCGGTCGGGTTTTCGCTACAGGCAAATCAGTCATGGTCGGCGTCCGACTCCGTGTTATCCCAAATCAGTCGGGGATCGAAAGTGACAGCGGCGAGCATCGTCAGAATCACCACACTGGCGAAGGCGATGGCGCCAAGATTGGCTTCGACACTGGCAAGCCGGCCGAAGTTGACGACCGCCACCAGAATGGCGATCACAAAAATATCGAGCATCGACCAGCGGCCGATGAACTCGATGAAGCGGTACATCCAGATCCGCTGACGGGCGGACAAGGGCTGGCGGCGCTGCACGGAAAACAGCAGCAGCGCGATGCCCACCAGCTTGAACGTCGGCACCAGGATGCTGGCGATGAACACCACGGCGGCAATCGGAATCATGCCGTGCTGCACCAGCTGGATGACGCCGGACATGATCGTGCTCGGATCACCCTGCCCCAGTGAGCTGACGGTCATGATCGGCAGTACGTTGGCCGGGATGTAGATAATCGCGGCCGTGATCAACAGCGCCCAGGTTCGCGCAAGGCTGTTGGGCCGCCGGGCGTGAACCAGCGCACCGCATCGGGTGCAGGTCTGCACATCGCTGTCTGCATCCTGCCTGTTCAGTTCGTGGCATTCGGTACAGATCAGAATGCCCGCATCAATCGCCCGCATGGGCATCTTCTCCTGATAACGCCTGCCAGATCTGGTGCGGTGACATCACCACTTCGAGCCAGACCTGAACCAGTAACAAGCCGATGAAACATGCCAGACCGAGGCCCACGGTGATAGCCGCCATGTCCGCCAGTTTGACGATCGCGACCAGGACGCCCATGAGGTAGACCTCGAGCATGCCCCAGTCTTTGAGGTGGTGATAAATGCGGTAGAGCAGCAGGCCATAACTGCGTCCGATGTTGAAACGGATCGTCAGCAACACGATCAACTGACACAACAGTTTCAACAGTGGAATCGCCATGCTGCAAAGGAATACGACAACCGAAACACCGCGCATATCGGTGTTGAACAGGCCGATCACACCGCTCCAGACCGTGTCCTGCGACGATTGCCCGAGAACATTGAGCTGCATGATGGGTAAAAAGTTCGCCGGTACATAGAGCAACAGCGCGGCAATGACCAGGGCAAGACTGCGCTGCACCACGTTATGACGATGAGCGTAGAGTTCGTAACCGCAGCGTGGGCAGAGGGCTTTTTCGCCGTGAGCAAGCTTGGGCTTGCGCATCAGCAGATCGCACTCATGACAGGCCACCAAGTCATCCAGCGGTAAATCTGACAGCCCTGGGGCGTCAACCGAATCTGACATAAGGGCTCTGGCTCCGAAAAAGTTGGGATCTATTCTAGTGTTCTGATTCGAAAATAACTGTGCAAATTTGTTCGCTGACGCGAGCAAAAACTTTCCTGCGGGCAAAACAAAACCCCAACTGCTTTCGCAATTGGG
>NZ_JBMDJR010000021.1:0-70927 GCF_057809295.1 Pseudomonas sp. FG35
ACGTGCCGAATCCGACGGGGTGGGTGGATCCGTTGGGGTTGACGTCCAACTGTCCGCCGCCCAAAAACAATAAGATCCAGAAGTGCTCAGTACCAATTCAGGCTAACAAACCTAACGTAAATCAAGGGTTGCCTATCGTTCCGGCGGTTGGTAAAGATGGGCCAAAAAATGAAGCTGAAGCTAAACGTCAGGTATTAGCTTGGAACAGACAATACAGAATGCACTCTGTAGAAAAACATGGGCCAGAAATTGACGATGCAGCTTTAAAGCAGAGGTCAATAGATGGCTCACATCCAACAAAAAAAGGCGTTAGAGGGATGGTGGGGCCGAGTTCTCAATTCCGTAGTTGGATGATGCAGTTTCGAGCGTTGCATTTTGCTTTATCCAGGATGCATAAAAAAGTTCCTGAGCCTACAGGGTATGATGCTGACCAAAATCCTATTGTTAGGATGAAACTGCCAGGAGCAGGTCGTGGCTATAAACCTAATGAAAGAGATCTAAGCAATCCTCGTTATATAGATAGCTTGGATGGGGCGGAAGTGAAATTTGATAAACGAGATATTACACGGCCATTTACTGGCTTTCCAAGATAGGTGAAGTTATGTTGATGCAACCATTTACGGAATTTCCATATGAACCCCGGCTCTCTCACTTGTTGAGTGGGATATCGATTTATGATCGGGAAGAGACGCTTGGTAAGGCATTGTGGGTTTATGACCCTAATAAGTATGAGGATCAACAAGAAATAATTAAGAATTTTATTGTTCCTGAATTTGATTATCTAACCTATCGCCATAGGTTTTTGATTTATAAAATCCTTGAAAGCCATTTGCAGGATGCTGGTTTTGATTTTTCGGGAGAGTTTCAGAGCGACTTTGATAATCCGAGAGTGCTTGCATGGGACAAAACGGAAATAATAGATCCTCGTGGTTTTTTTGAACATATATATGAAATAGTTACTAGGTCGTGGAGGGAAGATTTACTTCGGGCGAGCCTTGAAGATCAAGATCAATGGTGAGTTTTATTGGTTTAGCCGTTTCGTGCATTTGAAGAGGTCAGAACTGCTCGATTGTCTTTAATTGATGGAGGTTAGACAGGGAAAGGCTATCAATCAAATGCACGCTATACCCTGGAACATTCTTCGCATGATGCTTCGCCTGCGAAGCCATCTCTGCCAACTGACTCGCATCCAGCTGCGCACATGCTTCAGGATGCAAATGCACCACGCCAATGGACAATGACAGCAACGGAAACTCCTGACGAATACCCTGGCGGTTCGGCGCAACAAAACACCCAGCCTCAAGATGTTCGGGACGATAAAACCGTCGGCATTGGCTCTGGAAATCATCAAGCAATTGATTCAGCCGTTTGCGCCAATCCTCCGGGCCGAGCACCAACAGGAAATCATCCCCGCCGATATGCCCGACGAAATCGCGGGATGGGTCGACACGTTCGTTGAGGCATTGCGCCAGGCACAACAACACCTCATCCCCACGACCATACCCATAGATATCGTTAAAGGGTTTGAAACTGTCGATGTCGACATAACAAATGACCGACTCCCGTCCCTGTTGCAGCAACCGTGTCAGGCACTGCTGAATCGGCACATTCCCCGGCAGCAAGGTCAGCGGATTGGCATAGCGGGCCTGCTGGATTTTCAGTTCGGTAATCAGTTTGAGCACGTCAATCACCCGACCCAGACCCAGGTAGCTGCCGTTGAGGGTGATGATGAAATCTTCTTCGATGCGTTGCCGGGCGCGGCTGGTGATCAGGCGGCTGACCTGTTGCAGCGACTGGCTCATTTCCACGGCGAGGAAGTCGTCGTTCATCAGGCGGCTGATCGGTTTGCGGGCGAACAGGTCGGTGGCGAACGGTTTGAGCAGCGCATCGGACAACGAGTGACGATGAACGATGCCGCACGGCTGGCCCTGTTCGTCGAGCACCGCCAGTGAGTTCAGGTTGGCCTGGCGGCGGAAGGCTTCCAGTACGGTAGCGGTCGGTGTGTCGCGATTCACGGCCGGTTGATCGTTGAGTAGGGCGCTGAGATCGCTGCCTTCATCGTTTAGTGCAACGGCGCTGCTGTCGTGCTTGGGCATCAAGGCGCGGGCATCGCGCGGTGGGTGTTCCTGAGGACGGCCGAGCAGATAGCCCTGCACCAGATCGACACCCATCTCGGTCAGCACCGCCAACTCTTCCGGCAACTCGATGCCTTCGGCAATCACCTGAGCTCGCGAGGCCTTGGCGATTTGCAGGATCGATCCGACGAACTCTCGCTTCAACGCGTCCTGATGGATGCCGTCGATGAAGTGCCGGTCGATCTTCACGTAATCCGGTCGCAGCTCCGACCACAGGCGCAGGCTTGAATAACCCGCGCCAAGGTCGTCGAGGGCAATTGAAAACCCCATGGCTCGATAGTGATGCAGTGCTGTTTGCAGCAACTGAAAGTCGTCGATCGGCGTCTGTTCGGTGAGTTCGATCACCACTTGGCTCGGCGGAATTCCAAAATCCTGCAGCAATTGCAGCGTACGCCCCGGCTGGTGCGCGGCTTCGAGCAAGGATTCGGGAGAGACGTTGAGAAACAGCTTGCCCGGCAACTGCTGTTCGTTGAAACGACGACAGGCGCTTTGCCGGCAGGCGATTTCCAGTTCGCTCAAGCGTCCGGCCTGGCGGGCCACGGCGAACAGGGCGATGGGGGAGTGCAGCGGGCTGTTGGAAGGGCCGCGAGTCAGGGCTTCGTAGCCGAGAATGCGCCGTTCGGAGAGGCAAATGATCGGCTGGAACAGGCTGTGTAATCCGCTTTGAGTCAGGATCGAGCTCAAGGCACTCAGCTGTTCGGTCGTGGTCATGGCAATCTCTGGCGATAAAAAAAGGACTGGGAGCGTTCTCGATGAAGAGAACAGCTCCCAGTCCTTTATTGCACGACAGAATGATGACTGTTTGATGACGATCCGGGGATCGTCAGCATTAAATTGCCATCACCTTACTTCTTTGCGACCTGATTGCTCAGCTTCAGGTAATCCAGCAGTACGCGCCCGGTCTCGCTCAGGTAGGCGTCGTCTTCCGGTTTGACCTTGTCCGGCTCGGCGGCTGCCAGGGCGTCGTCGTCTTCTTTTTTCAGCTCTTTGAGCGGTTCTTCGCCTTTGGCCTTGCGACGGATGTTCTCCATCGCCAGTTGCTTGGCGTCGATGTCGGCGTGCTGGGCACGGCGTTCGGCTTCATTGAGGCTGACGGTTTTCTCTTCCAGCAGCTTCTGCGCCAGGGCCAGCTTGTCGCGGATGAACACGAACTCCGCGTCCTTGGCGGAACGGGTGTCATGCTCGGATTTCAGCTGGGCCAGGTACGGCTTGAACGGATCGCTCGCCGGTTTGATCGCCGCACGGATGGTGTCCCACGGCATGGCTTCCGGCAGGGCGCTTTCGCCGATTTCCTTGGTGTCGATGATCGACGGGTAATCGATGTCCGGCAGTACGCCCTGATGCTGGGTGCTCTGACCGGAAACCCGGTAGAACTTGGCCAGAGTCAGTTTCAGTTCGCCATGGTTCAGCGGCTGAATGGTCTGCACGGTGCCTTTGCCGAAGGTCTGGCCACCGATGATCAGCGCACGGTGGTAGTCCTGCATGGCGCCGGCGAAGATCTCCGAAGCCGAGGCGGACAGGCGGTTGACCAGCAGCGCCATCGGGCCTTTGTAGAACGCGCCCGGGTTTTCATCTTCAAGTACATCGACCCGGCCATCGGCGTTACGCACGAGCACGGTTGGGCCCTTGTCGATGAACAGGCTGGTCAGCTCGGTGGCTTCCTGCAGGGAACCGCCGCCGTTGTTGCGCAGGTCGATGACCACGCCGTCGACTTTCTCTTTCTGCAGCTCGGTCAGCAGTTTCTTGACGTCGCGAGTGGTGCTCTTGTAGTCCGGATCGCCAGCACGGAAGGCCTTGAAGTCGAGGTAAAACGCCGGAATCTCGATCACGCCGAGCTTGTAGTCCTTGCCGTCCTGTTTCAGGTTAAGCACGGACTTCTTCACGGCCTGGTCTTCGAGCTTCACCGCTTCGCGGGTGATCGGCACGATCTTGCTGGTCTGGTCGTTCGGCGCATTGCTGGCCGGGATGACTTCCAGACGGACCACGGTGCCTTTCGGGCCACGGATCAGCTTGACCACTTCGTCCAGACGCCAGCCGACCACGTCGACCATCTCTTTGTTGCCCTGGGCAACGCCGATGATCTTGTCGGCAGGAGCAACCTGCTTGGTCTTGTCGGCCGGGCCTGCCGGCACCAGACGCACGACTTTCACCTGATCGTTGTCGCTCTGCAACACGGCGCCGATGCCCTCGAGGGAAAGGCTCATGTTGATGTCGAAGTTCTCCGCGTTATCCGGCGACAGATAGTTGGTGTGCGGATCGTAAGACATGGCGAAGGTGTTGATGTACGCCTGGAAGATGTCTTCGGCGCGGGTCTGGTCCAGACGCGCCAGTTGATTCTTGTAGCGTTTGGTCAGGGTTTCCTGGATCTGCTTCGGCTCTTTGCCGGCGATCTTCTGCCGCAGCACTTCGTCCTTGACGCGTTTGCGCCACAGGTCATCGAGTTCGGCGGTGGACTTGAGCCACGGAGCGTCCTTGCGATCGATCAGCAAGGTTTCCTTGGTGGTGAAGTCCATCTTGTCGACGCCTTTGTTCAGCTCGGCAAGGGCGAAGTCCAGACGCGCCTTCACGCGATCCAGATAGCGCTTGTAGATGGTGAACCCGGCGTTGAGGTCGCCGCTCTTGAGGAAGTCGTCGAACTGGGTCTTCCACTTGTCGAATTCGGCGATGTCGCTGGCCATGAAATAGCTGCGCGACGGGTCGAGCAGCTTGATGTAGCTGTCGTAGATGATCACCGAGCGCGCATCGTCGAGCGGCGGCTTGCTGTAGTGGTGACGCTTGAGCAACTCGACGACGTTCAGACTGGCGATCACTTCGTCGCGATCAGGCTGTAACTTGTCCCAGCTGTTGGCTGCGAATGTGGTGCCCGACACCGGCAACAGACCGATACCGATGAAAAGAGCGAGGGCGGTGCTGGGGAGCAGATGCTTCATGCTGATTCGACGCGGGGACAATTGATAACGCATATTAGGCCGTCTTTGAAGTCGCCGGTACCTCTACGCTCTGTACGATAACTGCTGTTCAGCGTTCGTTCAGACCCCAGGGCCGGTCGCATAATGCAAAAAGCCCGGCGCTACAGCTTCGGGCTCAGTCCAGACTCACTATGGAGGCACTGTGAAGGCATTGCAAGGCGTTGAAGGTCAAGTGGCATGGGTTGATGAACCAAGTCCTACATGTGATGTAGGACAAGTTCGCATCCGGGTGGCGGCAGCGGGCCTCAATCGCGCGGATTTATTACAGAAAGCCGGACTTTATCCACCCCCTCCAGGTGCCAGCCACGTGCTGGGTCTTGAATGCTCCGGGGTGATCAGCGAGGTCGGCGCGGGCTCGTCCTGGCAGGTCGGTGACCGGGTCTGCGCCTTGCTGGCCGGGGGCGGGATGGCGCAAGAGGTGGTCGTCGACGGACGGCATGTGCTGCCGGTTCCGGAAGGCGTGTCGCTGATTGAAGCGGCGGCGTTGCCCGAGGTTTACGCGACCGTCTGGCTGAATGTGTTTCAACTCGCTGCGCTCAAACCGGGTGAGAAAGTTCTTCTGCACGCCGGAGCCAGTGGCATCGGCTCAGCCGCCATTCAACTGTGCAAGGCTTTCGGCAATCCGTGCTGGGTCAGCGTTGGCTCGGCTGAGCGGCTGGCGTACTGCGAATCGCTGGGTGCCCAGGGCGGGGTGGTGCGCACCGACGATCTGGAAAGCCTGCGGGATTTCGGGCCGTTCGATGTGATCCTCGATCCGGTGGGCGGCAATTATTCGGCGTTGAATCTGAAGTTGCTGGCCCAGGACGGACGCTGGGTGCTGATCGGCCTGATGGGCGGCCGTGAGGCAAAACTGGATCTGGCCCAAGTGCTGGCCAAGCGCGTGCAACTGCTGGGCTCGACCCTGCGCAGCCGTGACGATCAGTTCAAGGCCGATCTGTTCAGCGATCTGAGCCAGCACGTGTGGCCGCTGTTTTCCGAAGGGCGCCTGAAGCCGCAACTGGCCAAGGCGTTCCCGATCAAGGATGCCGAGGCTGCGTTTGCAGAGCTGGCGAGCAACACCGTGGCAGGGAAGCTGGTGCTGGTGATCGACGAAAGCCTGAGCTGATCATCATTGCTTGTGGGAGCAGGTCTGCTCCCACAAGACCATCGCTTACTTCCAGAGGTGGATCGGCCAGCCGGACTTCTCGGCCTCTGCCAGCAACACCGGATCCGGATTGACCACATGCGGGTAATCCACCTTCAGCAGCAGCGGCAGGTCATTGCGTGAGTCGGAATAGAAACTCGCGCCCTCAAGATTTTCCTCTTCGGCATCCAGCCATTCCAGCAAGCGGGTGATCTTGCCTTCGCGGTAGGTCAGCGTGCCCACGGTGCGGCCGCTGTACACGCCATGCGCCACTTCCAGTTCGATTCCCAGCACCTCGTCGATGCCCAGCCGATCGGCAATCGGTTTGACCAGGTGCGTGCCCGAGGCCGAGATCACCAGAATCCGGTCACCGGCCTTGCGATGGGCGGCGATGGTTTTGGTGGCGTCGCTGAAGATGATCGGCTCGATGAAATCTTCAACCCATGGGCCAACCAAGTGCTCGACTTCCTCCGGGGTGCGACCGATCAGCGGTTCGAGGCTGAAGTCCATGTAGTCTTCCATGCGCAACTTGCCATGGCTGTAGGCGTCCATCAGCTCGTTGTTCCGGCGCATGAACGACTCGGGATCGACCCAGCCCAGGCGCCCCATCTGCTCGCTCCAGAGGGTGGCGCAGTCGCCGTGGATCAGGGTTTCGTCCAGATCAAAAATTGCCAGGGCCATCAGTTCAGTTCCCTCTTGGGTGTCAGCAAAGTCATCAGGCTACCTCACACAGGGCGGTGGGATCGATGGAAAGTGACAGGCGCTGACCGTCGGGATGCAGATCCGCCGCCGAGCGGTTGAGCACATCCACCACCAGTTCCACGCCCCGGGCTTCGACGCGGTAGCGAATCACGTTGCCCAGCAGGCTGTGGCTGCGAATCTGCGCATCGGGCTCGCCGCTGAGGCTCAATTCGATGGCCTCCGGGCGGATCGCGATGCGGTGGTTGATCGGCCGCTGCAACAGTTTCGACGCACTCTCCGCATCCAGCAGGTTGTAGTTGCCGATGAAGCCGGCGGCGAATACGTCGACCGGGGCGGTGTAGAGGGTTTCGGCGTCGCCGCTTTGTACGATCTTTCCCTGATTCATCAGGAAAATCCGGTCAGACATGGTCAGGGCTTCTTCCTGATCGTGAGTGACGAAAATCGTGGTCAGGCCGAGTTCGCGCTGGATCTGACGGATCTGTTCGCGCAAGTGTTTGCGAATCCGTGCATCGAGGGCCGACAGCGGTTCATCCAGCAGCAACAGGCGCGGACGGGTGACCAGCGAACGGGCGAGGGCGACACGCTGGCACTGACCGCCGGACAGCTGATGCGGATAGCGGCTGGCGAAATCGTTGAGTTCAACCAATTTCAACACCTCGGCAACCCGCTTGTGGCTGTCGTCGGCATTGACCTTTTGCATGCGCAAACCGAAGGCGACGTTCTGTTCGACGGTCATGTTGGGGAACAGCGCATAGCTCTGGAACACCATGCCGATCCCGCGTTTCTGCGGGGTGAGCGGCACGATGTCGACACCATCGAGCAGAATCTTGCCGCCATCCACCGGCGTCAGGCCGGCGATGCAGCGCAGCAGGGTGGATTTGCCACAACCGGACGGGCCGAGCAGGGTGACGAATTCGCCCTTCTGGATTTCGCAGTTGATGTCGCTGAACACGGTGGTGCCGGCGTAGTTTTTCTGAAGGTGTTGGACGCTGACATAGCTCATTCGCTTTTGTCCTTGTTCAAGATGTTGGCGACCCAGGTCAGGACCAGCACGAAAAAGAAGTAGGAAATCACCAGCGCACTGGTGAAGTGGCCGCTGCTGTTGCGCATGTTGTTGAGGTAGACCTGCAGGGTTTCGTAGCGGGTGCCGACCAGGATGTTGGCGAACACGAACTCACCGAACAGGAACGAGAACGACAACAGCAATGCGATCATCAGGCCCTTGCGCAGGTTCGGCAGCACCACCAGGAAAGCTGCCTGAAAGGTGCTGGCGCCGAGCAGTTGGGCGGCGTCCATCAGGTCGCGCAGGTTGATCGCCTGCAGGTTGTTGGTGATCGCCCGGTACATGAACGGCAGTGCCACGGTGAAGTAGCAGCCGATCAGAATCCACGGTGTGCCAACCATCGCCATCGGCCCGGAACCGTAGAGCTGCAACAGCCCCACCGACGACACCACCGGCGGCACTGCGAAGGGCAGCAGGATCAGGATGTTCATCAGCGCATCGAGTTTCGGGAAGTGGTAATGCACCACGAACAGCAGCGGCAGGATCAGCACCACGGACAGGATCAGCGCGCCGACGCACACCAGCAGCGACTGGCCGAAGGCGTGCAGGAAGCGCGGATCGCTCCACAACTGGATGTACCACTTGAAGGTGAAACCGCTGGGCAACACGGTCGCCGACCAACTGCTGGCGATCGAGTAGATCAAGGTGCCCAGCAACGGCAGCAGCAGGATTGCGAACAACAGATAGACCACGACGCGGTGGTAGACGCCGGCCGGGCCGGATTCAGCGCGAGACATGGTAGCTCCTCTTCAACAGCAGTTGATGCACGACAGTCACCAGGGTCATCAGCGCCACCAGCACCACGGCCAGGGCGCTGGCCAGGTTCGGGTCGAGGGAAATGTCGCCGGAGACCATCGCCGCAATCCGGATCGGCAATACGTTGAAGTTGCCGGTGGTCAGGGCGTAGACCGTGGCGTAGGCGCCGAGGGCGTTGGCCAGCAGGATCACGAAGGTGCCGAGCAGGGCCGGGGTCAGTACCGGCAGGCCGATGTGGCGCCAGAACTGCCAGCTGTCGGCGCCGAGCAGTGCCGCGGATTCGCGCCAGTCTTCACGCAGGGCGTCGAATGCCGGGTACAGCAGCAACACGCCGAGGGGAATCTGGAAGTAGGTGTAGAGGATGATCAACCCGGTTTTCGAATACAGGTTGAAGTCCTCGATGATCCCGGCCTGCTTCAGCATGATGGTGATGCTGCCGTTGAAACCGAGCAGGATGATGAACGCAAACGCCAGGGGCACGCCGGCGAAGTTGCTGGTCATGTTGGCGAAGGCGTTGACGAAGTTGCGCAGTTTTGAATCGACCCGGCGCAGGGAGTAGGCGCCCAGCACCGCGATGATGATCCCGAACACACTCGACCAGAAACTGATTTCGAGGCTGTACTGGATCGCCTGCAGATAGAACTTCGAATTGAAGATCTTGCTGAAGTTGGCAAAGCCCCAACCGAATTCTTCCGATTGCAGGCTGTTGATCATCACCCAGATCAGCGGGGCGATTTCGAACACGATAAAGAACAGTGCGAAAGGCACCAGGCACAGGGCGGCCAGCCATTTGCCGCGAGTCATTGAGTTCACTTGAGCAACTCCCGGCACACAGGTTTGTCGTGAGGTACGCCGAGCAGCTCGCAGACGGTGCCGCAGATGTCGGTCTGCTTCGGCATGGCGTCGGTGTTTAAACTGAAGGCGTCACCGAGTACAAACAACGGTACCTGGCGTTCTTCCGGCAGCAGGCCGTTGTGCGAGCGGTCGTTGTTCATGCCGTGGTCGGCGGTCACCAGCACCTGGCAACCGGCGTCGAGCCAGCCTTGCAGGTAGTCGGCGAGGATGATGTCGGCGCTGCGTGCACTGTTGCGGTATTGCGGGGTGTCGAGGCCGTGCTTGTGGCCGGCGTCGTCGATGTTCATCGGATGGATCAGAAGAAAATCCGGGGCATGGCGCAGGCGCAGGTTTTCGGCGTCGGCGAACAGGTGCGAATCCGGGTAGTGATCGTTCCAGTAGAAGTGGCCATGCTGGATCGGTAGCGTCGGGTCATCGGTATGCCGATCCCGTGCCGCCACGAACGGCGAGCGGTTGTACAGCTCGCTGACCCAGTGGTAGGCCGCGGCGGCGGTTTTCAGACCGGCATCGCGGGCGTAGTGATAGATGCTGCGCTGATTGGACAGGCGCGAGACGTTGTTGTGGACGATGCCGCTGTCGATCGGCGGTACGCCCGTGAGGATGCATTCGTAAAGCGGTCGGGACAGGGCCGGCAACTCGCACTCCAACTGGTAGAGCGCGGCGCGTCCTGCGCCAACGTAAGCCTGCAGATGCCCCATGGCGTGACGCGCGACCTCGTAGTTGAGGCCGTCGAGCACGACAAGGATGACGGTGTGCTTCATAGGGGCAAAAACTCCGCGAAACAATAAATCGGAAAACTCGAAATCAACACGGATCCTGTGGGAGCGGGCTTGCCCGCGAAGGCGTCATGCAATTCAACACATTTGTTGAATGTGAAATTGCCATCGCGGGCAAGCCCGCTCCCACAGAGTTTTGCGTCAAACCCTGTTGGGTTTACGGGCTTACTTCATTTCTACGATGACTTCTTCGTTCCACTTCTGCGGCAGGGCCTTGGAGGTTTTTTCCCAGGCATCGGCGTCCTTGATCGGCGTGACCTTCTTGTACTGCTCGTTCGGCAGCAGCTTGGCTTTCACGTCTTCCGGCAGTTGCAGGTGCTCGGCGCGGATCGGGCGAGCGTTGCCGCGGGCGAGGTTGGTCTGGCCGGCATCGCTGAAGATGTATTCGCGGGTCAGCTTGGCAGCGTTCGGGTTCTTCGCGTATTTGTTGATGATGGTGGTGTAGCCGGAAATCACCGAACCGTCGGACGGGATCAGCACCACGTAGTCATCCGGGTTGGCCATCTTCGCCTTGTAGCTCAGGCCGTTGAAGTCCCAGACCACGCCGACTTCGATCTCGCCTTTTTCCATGGTGGCGATGGTCGGGTTGGCCATCGACAGGCGACCCTGCTTGGCGATGTCTGCGAACAGCAGCAGGGCAGGCTGGAGGTTTTTCTCGTCGCCGCCGTTGGCCAGCGCTGCGGCGAGCACGCCGTTGGCAGCTTGTGCGGCAGTGCTTACGTCACCGATGGAAACCTTGTATTTGCCGCCCTTGAGGTCAGCCCATTTGGTCGGCACTTCGGAACCGTGCAGCAGCTTCTTGTTGACGATGAAGGCGATGGTGCCGGTGTAGGCCAGCGCCCAGTTGCCGTCCTTGTCCTTGGCCCAGTCCGGCACTTGATCCCAGGTGCTCGGCTTGTACGGTTGCACCACGCCTTGCTTGACCGCGATCGGGCCGAAGGCCGCGCCGACGTCGCCGATGTCGGCGGTGGCGTTGTCTTTTTCGGCGGCGAACTTGGCGATTTCCTGGGCCGAACTCATGTCGGTGTCGATGTGTTTCAGGCCGTATTTCTTAGCCAGGTCTTCCCAGGTACCTTTCCAGTTGGCCCAGTCATCGGGCATGCCGACGCTGTTGACGGCACCTTCCGCTTTCGCAGCGGCTTCGAGGGTTTTCAGATCATCAGCCGCCATGGCGGCGGTGCACATGGCAATGGTCGAGCCTAACAGTGTTGCCAGGAAAAGCTGTTTCATTCCGAAGCTCCTTGGTCGTGTTCAACGCTGCGATTGCGGTTGGTGTTGGTCTAGGTCAGCAATACCTGAGCCAATGTAGGGGGGCTGGATGACACTTTGATGTCGGCGGTTGCCCGCCCCGTGTTTTATTTCTCCGGTATCGAAGGCTGCCCGCTAAGCGTAGACCACCCGCAAAGTCCCGGTGGACAAGGGACTTGGCCGATGTATTGCAAGTTGTCAGAGCGACCGTTCGGTAGTTTTGTCATCTCTCGGTCATCTGCACTGCCTAGGCTTGCAACACGACCAAGCGGCGCTATCGCTGTGCGGTTTTTGCCCCGAAACAGTGCTGGTCTAGTCCAGATAGGTAACGTTGATGCGCGATGAGGCAACAAAAGCGGTGACAGCCATTGGCCAGATCCTTCAGGAACAACTCGACCATGGGTTGCTCGCAGCGGGGAGCAAACTGCCAGCGGAGCGCAAGCTCAGCGAGTTGTTCGGCACGACCCGGATTACGGTGCGTGAAGCCTTGTTGCAGCTGGAGGCGCAGGGCCAGATTTATCGCGAGGAGCGTCGGGGCTGGTTCGTGTCGCCGCCGCGTCTGGCTTACAACCTGATGCAGCGCAGTCACTTTCACGCGATGGTCAGTGCGCAGGGGCGGGTGCCGTCGACCGAGGTGATTTCGGCGCGGTTGCAGCCGGCTTCAGCGGCGGTCTGTGCGTGGTTGCAGTTGCCGGCGTTGTCGAGCGTGATTCAGATTTGCCGGTCGCGGCGGATCGATGGGCGGCTGGTGTTGTATGTGGAGCATTATCTGAATCCGCAGTTTTTTCCGGGGATTCTCGAGTTTGATCTGAATCAGTCGATTACCGAGCTGTATGCGCGGCATTACGATTTGCACTATGGGCGGGTGCGGTTCGAGATTGTGCCTACGTCTTTATCGGTCGATGCGGCGGCGGCGTTGCGGGTGTCGGTGGGGAGTCCGGGGTTGAGGATTGCTCGGGTTAATTATGATCAGTTTGGGCGGTTGATTGATTGTGATCTGGAGTTTTGGCGGCATGATGCGATTCACGTGGGGGTTGATGTGGTTTGACCTTGGCGGCCTCTGGGCCGACCAGGTTTTGGGTTGTTTTGGGTGAATATCCGTTGCTTCGGGTGCTGCCGCTGACGGTTTCGCCCTTACGGCGAGTCACTTTGGCAAACGCCCCAAAGTAACCAAAACGCTGGGCCCCTGCGTTCGGCACCTCGCTGAGGCTCGGTGTTCCTTCGTTCCGGGATTCATCCGGGGGCATCGCCTACGGTTTGCTTCGCTGCACCTCCTCTCGATGCATGCGGCTGCGCCGCACGGTCGCTGCGCTCCCACCCCCGGATGAATCCCTCCACTCAGCCGGCCGATGGGGCCGGCACGTCAAGAGCGGTACTCGAGCTAACGCTCATCGTGGTGAGTGGTGGGAGCTGGCTTGCCAGCGATGAGGGCCTTGAAGTTGGCCCGATTCTTCGGGTCTATTCTTGAGTTTGGCCACCACCGCCTGCGGTGATCACTTGCACATTCATCCTTGGCGTCGCCAAGTCCAGTCCGGCCTCGTCCAGATGCCGTTTCAGCGACAGGTTGAATGCCCGTGAAACTTCCCATTGTTTGATCGGTGCGGTCTTGAATCTTGCACGCAATATCGCGTTGCCGGACTCGAAACTTTCCACGCCCTGAAATTCCAGCGGTGACCAGATGTTGCGCCGCTGCAGTGGATCTGTGCGCATTTTCTGGCCGACGTCGCGCATCAGTTTGATGGCTTCGTCGATGCTCATGTTGAACGGCACGGCGACGCGGAAGATGGCGTAGCCGAATTCGCGGGAGTAGTTTTTTATGCTTTTGATTTCGCTGAACGGGATGGTGTGGACGATGCCGTCGATGTCCCGCAGGCGTACGGTGCGGATGGTCAGGCCTTCGACGGTGCCGAGGTGGCCGCCGACGTCGACGTAATCGTCGATGGCCAGAGAGTCTTCGATGATGATGAACAGGCCGGTGATCAGGTCTGCTACGAGTGACTGGGCGCCGAAGCCGATCGCTAGGCCGATCACGCCGGCACCGGCCAGCAGGGGCGTGACGTTCATGCCCATGTTCGCCAGGGCGACGATCAGGGCGATGATGAAGATCGCCACGAACAGTACGTTGCGGATCAGCGGCATCATGGTTTGCGCGCGGGCGTTGGCCAGGCCTTTGCGAGAACGGGTGAGGGCGTGGTGCACGGCGGTGTCGCTGAGGATCCAGATCAGCCACGCGAAGATCAGCGTGCCGATCAAACTGAACAGTTTGACGCTGACGTCGTGGCCTTCGCCTTCGGTGAAGCCGATCAGCGACATGCCCCACACCCGCAGGCCGAGTTCGATGAAGGCCAGCCACACCAGCAAATGGGCGAGGGTGTAGAAGAAGCTTTTCAGGCGCTCGGAATACAGCGCGTGGCGTTTCGGCCCGCGTTGGGGTTTGAGGGCGTGGCGGCGGACGAGGCCGTTGATGACCATGCACAACACCAGCAGCACGGTGCAAATCAGCGACTGGCGCAGGGCGGTGCTGGTGTCGCCGGCGGAGACGAAGGTGGCGAACAGCGAAATACCCACCAGCACCAGCGCCGGGACGTACCAGAAGGTGCCGAGGATTTCGATGGTGTCGCTCAGGGCGCGGCGGGTCAGGCGGCGGGACAGCGGTTGGTTGCGGATCAGGTGGGCGATCGGCCGGCGGAAACGCAGGATGAACAGACCGGTCGACAGCGCCGCGAGGACGTTGGCGACTGTAGCGGCGGTGTGGGCCAGGTGCACGCCGAGACCGGCCACCAGTCGCGGATCGCTCAGGGCTTCACCGAACGCGGCGAAGCTGCCGATCAGCCACAGCGGCCGAAAGGCCTGGTGACGCAGGATGTACAGCGCGCGATGACGGTGCGGACCGTCGAGTACGGAGAAGGCGATCACGCAGATGGCCGAGAAACAGGTGCCGACCACCAGCGCATAAGCCAGTACCATCGCCAGGCTTTTGCCCAGCGACGAGGGCAGTGCGTAACTCATGTACACCGTGATGACCAGGGCGATCATCCACGGCCCGAGCTTGCGCAGGGCGAAGCGCAGCATGTCGAGGGCTCGGGGATGTTGCGGCAGTTCTTCGGTCAGGCCGAAGCGCATGCGTACCCGGTGACCGAGCCAGATCAGTGCGGCGGCGAGCAGGCTCCAGACCGCGAGGATCACGGCGAAGGCGAAGATGATCGGCAGCCATTCGCTGGCCGGCAGCATCAGGCCTTTCAGTTCGTCCTGGGCCATGTCGAATTCAGCGGACCAGCGATTGAGCGGACTGTCGGCGCCAGAGAATTGTTTTTCGAAAGTGGCGAGGGTGCCGCCGATCAGTCCCAGTACCCCTTCTTCCGGGGTGGCCTGGGCTTTTTTCGTGGCATCGCGCAGTTTTTTCAGGTCGGTCAGCAACTGGGCACGTTGCTTGTCGTTTTCCAGCGACTTGATGACCTCGTCCAGCGACTGGCCGAGCGGTTCCTGAGCTTCGGGCTGAGCCTTGCCGGAACCTGTGAGCAGTCCCGGCAGACCGGCGGCGTCGGCAGGTGCCGGCGACGTCAGGGTCATCAGGCAGACGAGAAACAGGCAGGGCAGGGCAAAAAGACGAGCGAACACTAGGCGGTCAACCTCGCAAGGGGCGGATCGGGCGAGTGTACGAGCCCGCCAGATTCAATGCGAGCCGGGCGCGGATTTATTCGTTGAGTTTGGCCAGGATCTTGTAGACCACGGTGGCCAGGATCATCAGCATGCCGATCCACATGGCGAACACACCGGCGTTCTTGTCACGGAAGTTGAAGCCGATGGCCAGCAGAATCATTCCGCACAGGATGGGAATGAGCATGGAGTGGAACGCAGACATCGAGATCATGGCGACAGCCTTGTCGAAAGGGATTGTTCAAGTCTAGGTGGGTTTTCGATGGACGGTGCTGATGTGTATCAGAAATGAGCCGGTTTTACGGGCCGGGGGACCGCAGCTCGAGGCTGCGATCCCGGCTGTGTTCTACGGAAGTTCGCGGCTGGCGTAGAACGCGCTCAGCACTTTGACCAGGTGGGCCAGGTCATGGCTGCCGCACAGTTCGCGGATCGAGTGCATGGCGAAGGTCGGCAGGCCGATGTCGACCGTGCGCACGCCCAGATGGCTGGCGGTGATCGGGCCGATGGTCGAGCCGCAACCCATGTCGCTGCGCACGACGAAGCTTTGCACCGGCACTTCTTCGGCCATGCACAGATGGCGGAAGAAACCGGCGGTTTCGCTGTTGGTGGCGTAGCGCTGGTTGCTGTTGACCTTGATCACCGGGCCGGCGTTGAGTTTCGGGCCGTGGTTGGCGTCGTGCTTCTCGGCGTAGTTCGGGTGCACGCCGTGGGCGTTGTCGGCAGAAACCAGCAGGGACTTCTGGATGGTGCGTACGAATTCATCACCTTCCGGCAGCAGACGGCGCAGGGTCTGTTCGAGCATCGGGCCGTCGGCGCCGCAGGCCGAGCAGGAGCCGACTTCTTCGTGGTCGTTGCACACCAGCACGCAGGTTTCTTCGGTGTCGGCGGTCAGCAGGGCTTGCAGGCCGGCATAGCACGACAGCAGGTTGTCCAGGCGCGCGCCGGCGATGAAATCACCGTGCAGGCCGATGACCGCAGCGCTCTGGGTGTCGTAGAAACTCAGCTCGTAATCCAGCACCACGTCGGCGTTGAGGCCGTGTTCGCGGGCCAGTTGATCGGTGAGCACCGCGCGGAAGTCCACGCGCTCGTCACCGGCGAACTGGGCGAGAATCGGTGGCAGTTCGGTCTGGGCGTTGATGGCCCAGCCCTGGTTGGCTTCACGGTTGAGGTGGATGGCCAGGTTGGGAATGATCGCGATCGGGGCCTTGAAGTCGATCAGCTGGCTTTCGACTTTGCCGTCGCGGCGGAAAGTGACGCGGCCGGCCAGCGACAGGTCGCGGTCGAACCATGGCGCCAGCAGCGCACCGCCGTAGACTTCGACGCCGAGCTGCCAGAAGCCCTGGCGTTGCAATTCAGGTTGTGGCTTGACCCGAAGGCACGGGCTGTCGGTGTGGGCGCCGACCAGGCGGATGCCGTCGTGCAGCGGCGAGTTGCGGCCCATCTTGATCGCGACGATCGAGGAGTCGTTACGGGTGACGTAGTAACGACCATTGGCTTCGGTGTGCCAGGTTTCGCGCTCGTCGAGGCGCACATAACCGGCGGCCTCCAGGCGTTGAACAAGGCTGGCGGTGGCGTGGAACGGGGTAGGGGAGGCCTTGAGGAAGTCGATCAGGCCTTGGTTCAACTCTTCGCGCATAAGAAGCTCCAGACAGCAATGGGCGGGAGTTTAACGCATCGGCCTGATGCTTGGGACTTGGCATGTGCCGCTCGCGTCAACGAGCGGCGGCCACGCGTTTTTTCAAGTAGTTCATGATCGCTTTTTCGTCTTCAGGCTTGTCCGGGCGAGGCAGCTGCTTGGGCCAGCGGCTCTGTTCCAGAAGCTTTTTCTGGCGGCTCTCGTCCCAGCGCAGGATCTCCCGCGAGGCGCATTCCCACCACTCATGGCGACAGGCGCTGTAGTACGGATGATCCGGCGCGGCGCTGCCGTACAAAAGGTCCCGGCCGACCTTGCGCATGGCACCGCTCTGGTTGCGCAGCTTCCATTTGATCTTCAGGCGCTGCCAGGCGGACGGAAAGGGTTTGACGCGCGGCACATCGGCACACAGGTCCACCAGTCGCTGGCTGAATTTCTCGCCGTGCTGGGCGAAGAAAAACGCCTGCATCGCGTGGAAGAAGCGTTTTTCCGCGAAGTAGTGGTAGATGTGTTTGCGCGCTTCCACCACCGGCCGTTCGCGCATCGCGTAGGACAGGGCGATTTGCTCGATGGTGTGAATCTCGAACCCGTCGGCCGTCCACTCGTCGATCAGCCTGATCGACTCTTCGAACAATGCCGAGTCGCGGTCGGTGATACCGCACAGGCCGCTGTTGTAGAGCTTGAAACCGTTCTGCGGGGAAACACCGTGGACACTGAGGTCGCGAGCGAGCTTCAGGTAGTCCGGCCGTTCGAAAACGTCTTCCCAGTCGTATTCGAAGCGATCCATTACCGACTGATTCGCATCGATGTATTGGAACAGGCTGCTCGGGTGGCTGGTGAACAGGGTGTCGGTGTCGACGAACAGGGTTTTCTCGGCCAGTTGCAAGCCGGCGGCAATCGCGCAGGCCTTGCGCCGGTGGTGGTAACCGTTCTGTCCTTGCCAGCGGGTCAGGGTCGCGTCGTCGAGCAACACGGTGTCGACCGGCCAGCCTACGTAGTCTTGCGGTCGGTCAGTCAGAATCCTGATCGCCGGGCGCTTGCCGTTTCTGGCGTGGGACAAGGCGGTCAGGATGCTGAACTTGGCTTCGCGCCGGTAGGCATCCTGATTGCCGTAAATCAGATAAAGCAGTTGATGACGGGTCTTCTTGACGGGTGTTGCCAGGGAATCAGTACAACTCATCCGGAACAAAATCCTATAAATCGGGCAGCTGTCGGTCCGACAGTGCTTAAAACGGTGCCGGGCATTCGAAACGCAAGCGTTCGCCGGACTGGGGATGGGTGAAGCTGAGCATGCTCGCGTGCAGGCACAGACGAGGCCAGGCGGCCAGGGCTTGCTCGTGGGCGTAGAGGCCGTCACCAAGCAACGGGTGACCGATGGACAGCATGTGCACGCGCAACTGGTGCGAGCGGCCGGTGATTGGTGTGAGCTCGACGCGGCACCAGTCGCCGCAGCGCTCCAGCACGCGCCAGAAGGTCAGGGCGTGTTTGCCGAGTTCGTGATCGACCACGTGGCGCGGCTTGGTCGGCGGATCGTAGCGCAGGGGCAGATCGATGCTGCCGCTGTCCAGTTCCGGCTGACCCCAGCAGAGCGCAGTGTAGGCTTTCTCTGTTTCACGATCGTGAAACTGGCGCGACAGTTCACGGTGGGTGTCGGCATCACGGGCGAGCAGAATGATCCCCGATGTTTCCCAGTCCAGACGATGGACGATACGTGCTTCGGGGTAGCCGTTTTCCTGCAGGCGGGTGATCAGGCAGTCCTTGTTGTCGTCGGCCCGGCCAGGGACGGAGAGCAACAGGGTCGGTTTGTTCACCACCAGAACGGCGGCGTCCTGATGAATGATTTGGACGTTGGACAACGGCATTAAAACAGCCTCGTAACAAATGCCAACGGCGGCTCAGGGCCCCTCCGGTGTCGGAAGGGCCCTGAGCCGCCGTCGTTCCTGCCGGATCGACTCAGCGGTCTGGCAGGGTGATGTTGAGTTCCAGAATCGAGCAGCTGCCCTGGCTCTCCAGTGCCACGTGCACGTCGTCGTTGCCGATGTTGACGTACTTGCGGATCACTTCCACCAGTTCCTTCTGCAAGGATGGCAGGTAGTCCGGGGTGCTGCGCTGGCCGCGTTCATGCGCCACGATGATCTGTAGACGCTCTTTCGCGACCGAGGCGGTACTTGGCTTTTTGTTGGCACGAAAGAAGTCAAAAAGGTTCATTACCTACCTCCAAACAGACGCTCGAAGAATCCCTTCTTCTCGACATTCAGGAACCGGTGTTCTTTTTCCTTGCCCAGCAGGCGATCAACGGTATCGCTGTAGGCCTGGCCGGCGTCGCTCTGATCATCGAGGATCACAGGTACGCCCTGGTTGGAGGCCTTGAGCACGGCCTGGGATTCCGGAATGACGCCCAGCAGGCGTACGGCGAGGATTTCCTTGACGTCTTCGACGCCGAGCATTTCGCCTTTTTCGACGCGCTCCGGGTGATAGCGGGTGATCAGCAGGTGTTCCTGGATCGGCTCTTCACCGCGCTCGGCGCGACGGGACTTGCTGGCCAGCAGGCCGAGCATGCGGTCCGAGTCACGTACCGAGGACACTTCCGGGTTGGTCACGACGATCGCTTCGTCAGCGAAGTACATGGCCAGGTGCGCGCCTTTTTCGATACCCGCCGGGGAGTCGCAGACGACGAACTCGAATTGTTCCTTGAGCTCCATCAGGACTTTTTCCACGCCTTCCTGGGTCAGCGCGTCTTTGTCGCGGGTCTGGCTGGCAGCCAGCACGTAGAGGTTTTCCAGGCGTTTGTCTTTGATCAGGGCCTGTTGCAGGTTGGCTTCGCCGTTCACCACATTGACGAAGTCATACACCACGCGGCGCTCGCAACCCATGATCAGGTCAAGGTTACGCAAGCCCACGTCGAAGTCGACGATCACTGTTTTGTGGCCGCGCAGAGCGAGGCCGGTACCGATAGCGGCGCTGGTGGTGGTCTTACCCACACCACCCTTGCCGGATGTAACCACGAGAATCTTGGCCAAGGTGTTTCACCCCTAAGGAAGAAGGACTGTTCAGCCCCTGAAAAACATCTCTAGAAAACTACTGCAGTCGGACAGCCTTGGCTGGAATTCGGCTTTTGGCCTTTTTCCTACTTCGTTTGAGCCGTTTTCGCTACGTTTTAGAGATGCTTGGAAAATGCGGCAGTATCCGTTAAAGCCGAATGATGTTCAACACGTCGCCCGACAGGCTGACCTGTACGCCCGAACCCCACATCGGATCGCGACGCAGGTCCTCGGAAACCTTGTAATGGCCTGCGATGGAGATCAGTTCAGCGCTCAGTTGCTGACAGAAAATCCGCGCCTTGGTGTCGCCCTTGACCCCGGCCAGCGCACGACCGCGCATCGGGCCGTATACATGGATGTTGCCATCGGCGAGAAGTTCCGCCCCCGGACTGACCGAGGAAACCACCACCAGATCGCCACCCTGTGCATATATCTGTTGGCCACCACGTACTGGCGTGGTGATGACTCGGGTCGGTTTGACGGCCGGCTCCGGCGGTTTTTCCGGCTTCTTCGGTGCGACGGGTTCGGCGCTTTCCAGCGGTCGCTCGCGGGCGCCGGACGGCGGCAGCACCGGAATGTCGATGGCGATGGCGGCGGCGATGTCTTCGATGCGGCTGGCGCGGATCGCCAGGGTGCGCAGGCCGTGCTGACGGCACACGCGCATCAGGCCCGGCAAATCGACGGCGCCTTCGCTTGGCGGCAGTTTGTCCAGCGCCAGAACCAGAGGCGCGTTGCTGAAGAAATTCGGTGCCTGGGCGACTTTGGCGGCCAATTGCCGATCGAGGCTGTCCAGGTCGTTGCGGGACAGCTCCAGCACTGTAATGGCGAGCATGCTGCCCTTCAGCTGGAACACGGGATCTTGGTCTTTCGGTTCGGTTTGGCTCATGTCGGCATACAACGGCTTGTCACTAAAAGTGCCGAGACTTATAACGAGAACGCCCGCAGGCCGCAAGCCGGGTCGAACGATGTAGAATGCGCGGCCACTGTATTTACGGAAGCTTTAATGGATCGCCCGCGTTTTCGAAAAGCATTTCTTGCCCCACGCTTCTGGCCGCTCTGGTGCGGCCTCGGGCTGTTGTGGCTGATCGTGCAGTTGCCTTATCCGGCATTGCTCGCCATCGGCCGTTTTCTCGGTGCCCTGATGTATCGCTTCGCCGGCGACCGACGGCGCATCGCCAAGCGCAATCTGGAACTGTGTTTCCCGGAAAAGTCCGCCGCCGAGCGCAAGCGCCTGCTCAAGGAAAACTTTGCCTCCACCGGCATCGCCTTCTTTGAAATGGCCATGAGCTGGTGGTGGTCGCGTCAGCGTCTGGCGAAACTGGCTCACGTCGAAGGCCTGGAGCATTTGCAAAAGGCCCAGCTTGAAGGCAAGGGCGTGATTCTGATGGCGGTGCATTTCACCACCCTGGAAATCGGCGCGGCGCTGCTTGGCCAGCAACACACCATCGACGGCATGTACCGCGAGCACAAGAACCCGCTGTTCGACTTCGTCCAGCGTCAGGGCCGCGAGCGGCACAATCTCGACTCGCTGGCGGTGGAACGTGACGACGTGCGCGGCATGCTCAAGTTGCTGCGCGCAGGCCGGGCAATCTGGTACGCACCGGATCAGGACTACGGCGCCAAGCAAAGCATCTTCGTGCCGCTATTCGGCATTCAGGCCGCGACAGTCACCGCCACCAGCAAGTTCGCCCGGCTGGGCAAGGCGCTGGTGGTGCCGTTCACCCAGGAACGTCTGGCTGACGGCAGCGGTTATCGTCTGGTGATTCATCCGCCGCTGGAAGGCTTCCCGGGCGAGACCGAAGAGGAAGATTGCATCCGCATCAATCAGTGGGTCGAAGGCGTGTTGCGTGAGTGCCCCGAGCAATACTTGTGGGCACACCGGCGCTTCAAGAGTCGTCCGCCAGGCGAGCCTAAGCTGTACGCCAAACGCGGTTGATTGACCCATTCCCATAAGCACCACGGAGCGTTGCGATGAGCCCAGCTGAACCGGTCACAGGTTTGATTCTTTCCGGCGGCGGGGCTCGGGCGGCGTATCAGGTGGGGGTACTGGCGGCAATTGCTGAATTGCTGCCATTGGGGGCGGACAATCCCTTTCCGGTGATCGTCGGCACGTCGGCCGGGGCGATCAACGCGGTCAGCCTCGCCAGCGGTGCTACGGACTTTCGCGCCGCCATCGAACGTCTGACGCTGTTCTGGCAAGGCTTTCGCAGCCATCGCGTGTTGCGCAGCGACTGGCCGGGAGTGATCCACCAGGCCAGTCGTTTTGTCACCCATAGCCTGTTGGGCATGGGCCGGCAAATGCCGGTGGCGCTGCTCAACAGTTCGCCGCTACGCCATCTGCTCAATGAAAAACTGCACATGCCCGGCATCGCCGAGTCCATCGCGCGCAAGCAATTGCACGCGGTGGCGGTCACGGCGTTCGGCTACGAGTCGGGACAGGCGGTGACCTTCTATCAGGGCGGCGGCACCATCGATTCCTGGCTGCGTCACCGGCGCATCGGTGTGCCGACGCAGTTGTCGGTGGAGCACTTGCTGGCCAGTTCGGCGATCCCGCTGTTGTTCGCGCCAGTGAAGATCGGCGATGAATATTTCGGCGATGGCGCGGTGCGGCAATCGGCGCCGATCAGCCCGGCGCTGCACCTGGGCGCGAGCCGGGTGCTGGTGGTGGGTGTCAGCGGCAACCCGCGCGGTTTTGATCCGGCGCAACCGCTGGAGCGCACTTACACCGGGCAGCAGCCGACGCTGGCGCAGATCGGCGGGCACATGCTCAACAGTACCTTCATTGACAGCCTGGAAAGCGACATCGAGTTGCTTCAGCGTCTGAACCAGTTCAGCCGTCTGATGCCTGAAGGTACGCCGACCCGCGCGTTGGGTGTGGCGCCGGTGGACGTGCTGGTGATTTCACCCAGCCAGCCGATCGATGAAATCGCGGCGCGGCATCGCCAGGAATTGCCGACGGCGTTACGGCTGTTTCTGCGTGGGCCGGGTGCGACCAAGACGAGCGGGGCAGGGGTGTTGAGTTACTTGCTGTTCGAGGCGGGGTATTGCAGCGAATTGATCGATCTGGGCAGGCGCGATGCCTTGGCCAAGCGCGATGAGTTGTGCCGGTTTCTCGGGATTGACGAGGCGCTGGCTCCCGCTTGAGATGTGTTGCGCCGCCATTCGCGAGCAAGCCCGCTCCCACATTGGTTTTGTGAACGACACGAAACGAGTGTGGGAGCGGGCTTGCTCGCGAAGGCGTCCTTTCAGACGCCACTGACACCAGGATCAGAAGTGGAACTTCACCAGGAAGCTCGTGGTGCTCTGATCGGTTTTGAAATACTGGCTGTCCTTGATCCCGTACTTGTCCGACCAGTAGTCGTACTCGACACCCACATACAACTGCTTCTCGCCAATGCTCAGCGCTTTGCCCAGGTCGTATTTGATTTGTGGATTGAAGTGCAGGTTGGCGTGGTAATCGCCTTTGGAGTTGGAGTCGTTGTCGACCACCCAGTCCATGAAACCGTCGATCAGGATGTTCGAGTCACCGACCGGAATCGTGTAGGACCAGACCGGGGTGATCTGCCAGACGTTGTCACCGGCGCGGGAACCTTCAGTGTGGCGTTGGTAGAAGTTCAGCTGGAAGTAGTCGAAGCCCGGGATTGCCAGGTCGAAGCCCGGACCGATCAGGTACGACTCGGTATCGCCTTCACCGAACTCGTAAGTCATGGCCAGCAGCACGTCGGTGACCGGACCGAAAGCCAGTTTCTGATCGAAGATCTTGCCGAACGACAGACGCGGGCTGATTTCGCCGTAGTAGGTGTTCGAACCCACACCGCCGTCATCCTTGCCGTTGTAGAAGATCTTGTCGACGAACAGGAAATTGTCGCCGTACTTCCAGGCATCGGCGTGCTCGAAGGTGACGGTCTGCTGAATGCGCGGGTTGACCTGGAAGTCCTTGCCATAGAGGTAGGTCAGGCTGTTGTTCTGCCATTGCAGCAGGCCGTCGGCCATGGCCTGACCCCCTGCCAGCAGCGATCCCGCAAGCATCAGGCTGGTGCACATACGTTTCATTCGGTTGCTCCCAAAGTAGGTGTTCCACGTTTGTTTTTTTGAGTCGGCGCTCTGGTGTGGCGCCTTTTTTCGTTGCTGCGAAAGTCATCCATCCGGTCAGCTTTCATGCTGTTAGCAAGAGCTGAGCCAAGGCTTTTCGAAAAGCAAAAAAACGCCCGTCGGCTGCTGAAAAACAGTCGATTGAGCGTGTTTTCGGGATGCCTCGGTACTGACCGCGGCCGGGATAAGTTGGCTTTTCGGTCAGGAATTAAATTCGGGCTTTTTTTTAGACCGAATTCAGGAGGCCGCGGAGAATACTGACTCAACGGCCAGGCCTCAAGTGCCCCGCAACAGAGCACCGACGACAGGTAGGGGGCACGGTTGCGGGCCATCTTAGAAGTGCACCTTCACCAGCAGGCTGGCAGTGTTCTGATTGGTGTCGAAACTGTGGGTGCTTTCGACGCCGTATTTGTTTTTCCAGTAGCTGTATTCGGTGCCGACATACAGTTGCTTCTGGCTCCAGCCGAGGGCTTTGCCCAGGTCGTATTTGATCTGCGGGTTGATGTGCAGGTTGGCGTGATAGGTACCGCGTGAGTTCTGATCGTTGTCGACCACCCAGTCCAGATAGCCGTCGATCAGCAGGTCGGAATTGCCCACGGGAATGCTGTAGGACCAGCCGGGGGTGATCTGCCAGACGCCGTCGCCGGGGCGTGGGCCTTCGGTCTGGCGGCGGTAGAAATTCAGGGTGAAATAGTTGAAGCCTGGCACCTTGAGGTCGAAGCCGGGGCCGATCAGATAGGCCTCGCTGTCGCCTTCGCCGTACTCGTAGGTCATGGCCAGCAGCACGTCCTTGATCGGGCCGAACTCCAGCTTCCTGTCGAAGATCTTGCCGAACGACAGGCGCGGGCTGAATTCGCCGTAGAACGCGTGGGGCCCTTTGTTGCGGTCTTCCTGGCCGTTGTAGAAGATCTTGTCGACGAACAGGAAGTTGTCGCCGTACTTCCACTTGTCGGCGTGCTCGAACGTTACCGTCTGCTGGATCGACGGGTTGATCGCGAAGTTCTTGCCGTACAGGTAGCTCAGGCTGTTGGTCTGCCACAGTAATAAATCGCCGGCCATGGCTTGCGATGCGGCCAGCAGGCCGCCGCTCAACAACACATTGGTTTGAGTCCGGATCATCTGTTGCTCCCTCTTGTTTTTATTGTTGAGGCAGGGCGTTGCTTACCCTTGTGGGAGCTGGCTTGCTCGCGAAAGCGGAGGATCATTCAACAGTGATGGTGACTGACATGACCCTTTCGCGAGCAAGCCCGCTCCCACAAGGGGATTTTTGTGTCGCTGTTAATGTTGGTGTGCGTGGCAGTCGTTGATCGCGGCGCGTTCGGCGCCGCCGAGGATGTTGAACAACAGGTTCAGCGTCAGCGCGCTGAGGGTGGCCATGGCGATCCCGCTGTGGGTGATCGGGCTCATCCACAACGGCAGGTGGGCGAAAAATTCCGGACGCACCACCGGGATCAGGCCCATGCCGATGCTGACGGCTACCAGCAATTGGTTGCGACGGTCGCCGATGTCGGCCTCTTGCAGGATCTTGATGCCGGTGGCCGCGACCATGCCGAACATTGCAATCGCCGCGCCACCCAGCACCGCCGGTGGAATCGATGCCACCAGGAACGCCGCTTTCGGCAGCAGGCTCAGGACGATCAGCAAACCGCCGGCGACGATGGTCACCGACCGGCAGCGCACGCCGGTCATCTGCACCAGGCCGATGTTCTGCGCGAAAGAAGAGTGGGTGAAGGTGTTGAAGAATCCGGCAACGAACGACGCGCCGGCATCACACAGCAAGCCGCGACGCAGCATGCGCGGGCAGACTTCCTGGCCGGTGATCTTGCCCAGTGCGAGGAACATCCCGGTGGACTCGACGAAGATGATCACCACCACCAGACACATCGACAGGATCGGTGCCAGTTCGAACTTCGGCAGGCCGAAATGCAGCGGGGTGACGAACTGAACCCACGGCGCATTGGTCATGCCGCTCAGGTCGACCATGCCGATGGCGCCGCAGAGCACGTAGCCCAGGCACATGCCGATCAGCACGGAAATGTTGACCCAGAAACCACGCATGAAGCGGTGGATCAACAGAATGGTGGCCAGCACCAGTGCGGCGATGGCCAGGTAAATCGGTGAACCGAATTGAGCGGCGCCAGCGCCGCCACCGGCCCAGTTCACGGCCACGGGGAACAACGATAAACCGATCGAGGTGATGACCGTGCCGGTCACCAGAGGCGGGAAGAAGCGTACGACCTTGGACATGAACGGCGCGATGATCATGCCGAAGAACCCGGCGGCGATGGTGGCGCCGAAGATTCCCTGCAGACCGATGCCGGGCATGCCGGCCATGGCGACCATGCTGCCGACGGCGGCGAAACTGGCGCCCATCATCACCGGCATGCGAATGCCCATCGGGCCGATCCCCAAGGACTGCACGATGGTGGCGATGCCGGCGACCAGCAGGTCGGCGTTGATCAGGAAAGCGATTTCTTCACGACTCAGGCCAGCGGCCTGTCCGATGATCAGCGGTACCGCGATGGCGCCGCCATACATCAGCAGAACATGTTGCAGACCGACCAGGATCAGTTGCAAAAGGGGCAAACGCTGAATGGCGGGTGCGTCGGGGATGCGCGCTTTGGACAGCTCGGACATGCAACACCTCGGATCTTTTTTATTCTTGTGATGAACAGCGGCCGGGTTGCTCACCGCTGTTCTTTTGCATCGGGTAAACCGCGTTGCGGCTAATCGCTGGCAAGCCAGCTCCCACACAGGCGGTACAAAACCCTGTGGGAGCTGGCTTGCCAGCGATGCTTTTACTGCTTAGTTGGTCTGGGCTCCCTGGGCGATCCATGCACCGATCAGGTCACGTTCCTGCTGGGTCATCTGTGTGATGTTGCCCAGTGGCATGATCTGCGTGGTGATGGCTTGCGCCTGGATCCGTGCCGCGTTCTGGCGGATCTGCTCGGGGGTGTCGAACATCACACCGGCCGGTGCAGCGCTGAACAGCGGGCTGGTCGGTTTGGCCGAGTGGCAGACCGCGCAGCGTTCCTGGATCACGTTGTGCACCTTGTCGAACGCAGGACCGGCGTTGGACGCCTGAGCCGGAGCAGCGGCCGGTGCAGCAGGAGCTGCCGGTTGTGCCGCTTCAGCCGGTTTCGCGCCACCACCCAAAGCCGTTTCCGGCAGCGGCTGGTACTCGATTTTCGCAGGGGCCTTGGCCACGTCCGGAGCGGTCGACATCGGCGCAGGGCCGGTGACGTACGCCAGACTGATCATGCCCACCGCTGCCACAGGCAGGGTCCAGGCAAACTTGTGGCTGTCGTGACGGGTGTTGAAGTAGTGACGCACCAACACCGCCAACACTGCGATCCCGGCCAGGATCAGCCAGTTGTACTGGCTGCCGTAAGTGCTCGGGAAGTGGTTGCTGATCATGATGAACAGCACTGGCAGGGTGAAGTAGTTGTTGTGACGCGAACGCAGCAGGCCTTTGGCCGGCAGCGCCGGATCCGGGGTGCGGTTCTCGGCGATCGCGGCCACCAGTGCGCGCTGCGCCGGCATGATGATGCGGAACACGTTGCCGACCATGATGGTGCCGATGATCGCGCCGACATGCAGGTACGCACCGCGACCGCTGAACACCTTGCTGAAGCCATACGCCGCGCCGATGATCAGCACGAACAGGATGAAGCCGAGCAGGGCCGGTTTCTTGCCGAGGGGCGAATCGCAGAGGAAGTCGTAGATGAACCAGCCGGCGATCAGCGAACCGATGCCGATGGCCACGCCTTCAGGGCCGGTCAGGCCGCTGCCGGGTGCCACGAGGTAGAGCACGGGGTTGGAGTAGAACACCACGCACAGCAGCGCGATCCCCGACATCCAGGTGAAGTAGGCTTCCCATTTGAACCAGTGCAGGTTCTCCGGCATCGACGGAGGGGCCAGTTTGTATTTTTCCAGGTGATAGATACCGCCGCCGTGGATCGCCCACAGATCACCGGCAAGACCGGTTTTCGGATTGACGCGGTTGAGGTTGTTCTCCAGCCAGACGAAGTAGAACGACGCGCCGATCCAGGCCACGCCAGTGATCATGTGAACCCAGCGCACGCTCAGGTTCAGCCATTCCAACAGATGTGCTTCCACAGTCTTTACCTCTCGCCTGTCACTCTTGTTGTCGAGTGATCAGACCTTCTCTTATTGGTGGGGGGCGAGGATCAAACGCTCATCCTCTTTGAAAAAATGCTCATCGCAGTTATTGCCTGTGCCACTGCGATCAACCACCAGGAAGTCATCCCGCTTTTCGATCGTCAGCACCGGGTGGTGCCAGACGCCGCGATGGTAATTGATGCCCTGCCTGCCGTTGGTGACGAAGGCGCGGACCAAGCCTGATACAGGTACATCGCCAAGTGGCGCGACCACGATCAGAAAGGGGTTGCCGAGCAGCGGAATGAAAGCCTGGCTGCCCAGCGGATGGCGTTCCAGCATGCTGACGGTCAGCGGCATGTCCTGCGCGTCGGCGCGGAAAATGCTGATGATCGCGTTGTCCTCAGGCGTTGCGGTTTCGACCGTCGCCAGTTTGTGGAAGCGCATGGTCGAACCGTTGTTGATCATGAAGTGCTCGCTGCCGTCGGTTTCGATCACGTCACCGAAAGGGGCGAAGGCTTCTTTGGTCAGCGGTTCAATCGTCAGTGTGCGCATGCTGTTCTTTTCCGAATTCTGTGTTGTTGGTTCTATCGTCATCGCTGGCAAGCCAGCTCCCACAGGTTTTGTGTACACCACAGTCCCCTGTGGGAACGGGCTCGCTCGCGAAGGGCGCACCGCTTATTTAGCGACCTTGCCCAGTACGCGCAGGCGGCTCACACCACCATCCGGGAACACGTTCAGACGGATGTGGGTGATCGGGCCCAGTGCCTTGATCTGCTCGACGAAGGTGTGTTCGGCGTGCATTTCCAGCTTCTGGCTTGGCAGCAGTTCGCGCCAGAACAGCGACTGGGTTTCGATCTGGCTGTCGGTGCCGCCCTTGACGAACGCGCCCTGGATCGAGCAGGTGTCCGGGTAGTTGCCCTTGAAGTGCAGGGTGTCGACGATGATTTTTTCGATTTCGCCCGGGTGACCCAGTGCGACGATCACCCAGTCATTGCCCGGCGTGCGACGACGTGCGGTTTCCCAGCCGTCGCCCATGTTGATGCCACGGCCCGGGTTGAGGATGTTGCTCATGCGGCCGAAGTGTTCGTCGGAGCAGGCGAGGGCGCGGCCACCGTTGAGGGCTGCGGCCAGGTCGACTTGCTCGTTGTCGCCAACAGCCGACCAGTCGCGGAACGGAATGCCGTACACGCGCAGACGGGCCACGCCGCCATCCGGGTAGATGTTGAAGCGCAGGTGGCTGAACGCCTTGTCGTTGCTGATTTCGTGGTAGTGGTGGCTGTTGCCCTGCAGCTCGACGGCCGATAGCACTTCAGTCCACTGGGTGTTTTCGTCCGGCTCGCCCGACGCCAGGAAGCAGGCTTCCAGCGAGGCCGATGGCGGGAAGTTGCCGGTGAAGAATGAAGTGTCGATGTCCACGCCTTTGATCGAACCCGGTACGCCCAGGCGGATCACCGCGCTGTCGTAGCCTTCGAAGCGCTTGCGGCGGGACTCCCAGCCGTCCATCCACTTGCCGTTGTCATCGAACACGCCCTCCTTCCACACGGCCGGGGTCGGCTGAAACAGACGATTGGCGTCTGCGAACCAGTCATCGGTGACCGAGATGATTTTGGTGCCCAGACGGGCATCGGCCAGGTTGACGAACTTCTCGAAAGGTACGGCGTAAGCTTTCATTCTTCTTGTCTGCCTTTAAATAAGTGGCTTGGGATGCTTGCAGGGCCCTGGGTGCTCTCCGCGTTTGATGCACTCGGGCCAGGCTTCGCTAGAGAGTCAGTAAACGGAACAGGGCAATCTTGTTGATCTCCGCCAGCGCGCATTTGAACTCGGTGTCGACCGGGTTGTGAATGCGCGTTTCGAACGCCGCGAGGATCTGATGCCGGTTGCTGCCTTTTACCGCCATGATGAAGGGAAACTTGAACTTGGCCTTGTAGGCGTCGTTCAGCTCGGTGAAGCGCTGGAACTCTTCGGCCGTGCATTGGTGAATACCGGCGCCAGCCTGTTCATGGGTGCTGGCTTCGGTCAACTCGCCCTGGACGGCAGCTTTGCCGGCCAGGTCCGGGTGAGCGTTGATCAGTGCCAGCTGACTGGCGTGATCGGCGCTCAACAGGATGTCGCTCATGCGCTGGTGCAGGGTTTCGATCTGGTCGATCGATGCGTCCTGGCCCAGGTCGAAGGCCTTCTCGGCCACCCATGGCGAATGTTCGTAGATGTCGGCGAAGGCTTTGACGAAGGCGTCGCGGCTCAGGGTCGACGGTTGCAGGGTTTGAAAGGTGCTCATTTGGCAGCCCCTTGGTACGGGTGGGTTTCGTGCCAGTGACGTGCGATGTCGACGCGACGGCTGAACCACACCTGTTCATGACTTTTAGCGTATTCGATAAAGCGCTTGAGCGAAGCCAGACGCGCCGGACGGCCGATCAGACGGCAGTGCAGGCCGATCGATAGCATCTTCGGTGCTTCGGCGCCTTCGGCATACAGCACGTCGAACGCATCCTTGAGGTATTCGAAGAAATCGTCGCCCTTGTTGAAACCCTGGACCTGGGTGAAGCGCATGTCGTTGGTGTCCAGGGTGTACGGGATCACCAGGTGCGGCTTGCCGGTCGGGTTGTTCGGTTCCCAGTAGGGCAGGTCGTCGTCATAGGTGTCGCAGTCGTAGAGGAAACCGCCTTCTTCCATCACCAGACGACGGGTGTTCGGGCCGGTGCGCCCGGTGTACCAGCCCAGCGGGCGCTCGCCGGTGAGTTCGGTGAGGATGCGGATCGCTTCGAGCATGTGCTCGCGTTCCTGCGCCTCGTCCATGTACTGGTAGTCGATCCAGCGGTAACCGTGGCTGCAGATCTCGTGACCGGCCGCGACCATCGCACGGATCACGTCCGGGTGACGCTGGGCGGCCATGGCCACGGCGAAGATGGTCAGCGGAATGTCGAATTCCTTGAACAGTTTCAGGATCCGCCAGACGCCGGCACGGCTGCCATACTCGTAAAGCGATTCCATGCTCATGTTGCGCGCGCCTTGCAGAGGCTGGGCCGCGACCATTTCCGAGAGGAAGGCTTCCGATTCTTTGTCGCCGTGCAGGATGTTGCGCTCGCCGCCTTCTTCGTAATTGAGTACGAACGACAGGGCGATCCGGGCATTGCCCGGCCAGTGTGGGTGAGGAGGGTTACTGCCGTAACCGATCAGGTCGCGTGGGTAGTCAGCGCTCACTGCAGTCTTCCTTCTTATTCGTTGACAGATTGTGTGGCGCCCTGAAGTTTGGATGGCAGGCTGGCGTCACAGCGATGGGCTGATTGTATACAACTTTATTCTCAATTTGTAAGCCTGAATTTTCGCATTTTTCACCGGCCGTCATCTTTTGCTGTTAATGGCGTGAACCTGCAAGAAACCTGCCTGACCAGTCAGCTAATGGATTGGGGGTTCAATGAATGCGAGGTTATGGGGCAAATCACCGGGAAATCGAAGGATGGCGGGGGTGAGAGGAAAAATGTCGTTTTTATTGTGTACAATTTTTTTTAAAAGTGTCTTAATCAATCGCTCGCCGCAGCTTTTCGTGCTCCGAAACGGTGCGGTCTCCTTTTCAACTGACTTCGGGAGGCGCGAAGTCTGACTGCTCCACGCAGGCAGGCACGCAGAATCAATGGGACGTTTGACAACACACGTTTTGGACGCTGCACACGGTTGCCCGGGCAGCTCGATCAAGGTCGAGCTGTACCGCGTTGAAGGTTCGCACCTGGAATTGGTCGCCAGTGCGCTTACCAACAGCGATGGTCGGGTCGATGCGCCACTGCTGCAAGGCGATGACTACCGTACCGGTGTCTATCAGGTTCAGTTCCACGCCGGCGATTACTACCGCGCCCGTGGCGTCCAGTTGCCGGAGCCGGCATTCCTGGACGTGGTGGTACTGCGGTTCGGCATCTCTGCCGAACAGGATCACTACCACGTACCGTTGCTGATCTCGCCTTACAGCTATTCCACCTATCGGGGCAGCTGACCCCCAAGCAGCTGCTCCTGCCGGGAAGCGACTGCGCATATAGCTTCTTTGGTCTTTCGCCCGCTCACACTGCGGGCTTTTTTTATCCTCGCGTCTGTGAGGCATCAAAGCCTTGCGTAATCATCCCTGATGATGAAAAACGTATCCGGATAAGGGGCGAGCGTCTGCACGCCCCCTCTGAGCCAGACGACCTTGTTCGCCGGGTGAGCCGCTTCCACGGCTTGCGCGGCGTCCTGACCGACCTGATCGATCAGCCTGATATTCGCGGCATTCGGATCCTGATTAGCAGGCTGCTGAATCTGGCGTCCCCTGACGCGATGCAGGCTGAGGAAAAAGACGAAGTCATGCCCTGTCCGTGTGAACACAACGGCCGCAAAGCTTTGTGCAGGGCTCGGTTCGAAAACGCTGTAGCCGTTGCGCGTCAGAAGCCCCGCCGCAAAGCGTTTTATATCGACCGCCGACTGGCTCGGCATGAAGTATCTCCATTCCTCTGGAAACCGGGCCGGATCGAAGTCCAGGCGACGCAGACCGGCTTTCACGTTGGCAACGGGCAGCTCGACCTTCTGGTTGCCTTCCGTTATGGATCGCGGCAGTGAATCAAGCATCAACAACGGATCGACCAACTCCGGACGCGGGTTGACGGTGCCGGTTTTCCAGTCATTGAACGCTTGACGCAACAGCGTCAGACCGCTGCCCGTTGCAAGCTCGGAGCCATTGGCGAGTGTGAATTGCCGTTTGGCGACATTGTGCAGGGTGACGTCCGACAACTCGGGGAAATAGGTGGCGACGGTTTCTTTCATCGGCCGCTGAAATGGCAGGGCCGGATCGACTTCCCAATGCAGGGCAGGCGGAACACGAATGGCGCCGCGAGGTTGCTGCAGGAAGTCGGTGCGCAGTGTCCGATCCAGCGTGGCGTAGTCGTACATCAGGTGATACGGATGCTTGATGTAAACAATTGGATCGTTGTGTGCGGGGCCGCGGGGCAGGGTCCGGTATCGGGATCCGTTGATATTGATGTCGTCAGGTGAGCCCGGTTGGCCGATGATGCCCCAGGTCTTCCAGGGATCGATCAGCGCATCCAGCTCTGCGTCGGCAATCGCGCGGTTCGCGCTGGAGGGGTCAGTCGGTTGCTGTTCATCACCCGCAATACGAGGACGTTTGGGCGGTGTAGCGTGCGCTTCGTCAGCGGGTGCGGGAACGCGGGTGATAAAAAGTTGCGAAGCGTCGATGGTCGATGAACCGTTCGAGGCCACCGTGCGCCATTGCAGGGTGCCTGCCACCTGCTCGAGTCGGGGGCCGGAAGCCCAGAGTTCGTTCGACATTCGGGCTCTGATATTGCTTTGTAAATCCGCGCCGAGCAAAACCGTTCCGCCGTCGATCAGGTCGACGTAGGTATACGGCCCGGCCTTGCGAAATCCTGTCAGTGAGTCGGGCTGGGGTAATCTGTCCACCAGGCGCGGTGGAAGAAAGTAACCGGCAATCGGGCGATCGTTTGTGACGCGAGCGATAGGGGTGCCGAGGGGCAGATCGGCGATCTGATAGTGCGCAGGCGAGGAGCCGGACGGCAGATTGCCGGGGCCGGTGAGCGGATCGGTCGTCTGATCGAGGGGCGGCTGTTCGATGTGAGCCGCTTGCCTGACGGTGATTTCAGGCGACGTATCGCGGGCCCTCGGGATGCCTTGATCTGAAGTGGGCGGGGTTCTGGGGCGGATCGGTTTCTTCGGGCTCATGGATTGTTGTGCTCACGGGGTCCAGATGACGGGAGCGTTCAATGATCCTCAAGCCTGCACGTTGCCGTGCGGTACATATGTCTATCGGGTGACACAGTTGATGCCGGACGTTTCCAGGTGGACAACTACCGCCACTTCACCTGGAAATGGCGGTCAGTCTGATCGCGGATCAGTGGCTGCTCAGCAGTGAAGCTGCACCAGCCCCCCCGAAGAGTCCGGCGCTGATGCGGTTGAACCAGCTCTGCCCCTTGCCGCTGCGCAGATAACGCGCCGCGCCATGGGCACCGAGGCCGTAGGTCAATTTGCACAGCAGATCGAGCAGCGTCCAGGTGGCGATCATCACCAGCAGTTGCGGCAGGAACGGTTGCTCGGCGCTGAGAAATTGCGGCAGAAACGCGGCGAAAAACAAAATGTCTTTCGGATTGCTCGCGCCCAGCACGAAGGCCCGGCTGAACAGCGCGCGGAATTTCGGAACCGGTGCGGCCTGAGGCACTTCGGCACCCATCGACGGCTGACGCGATTGCTGCCAGCTCTGCCAGGCAAGGTAGAACAGGTAGATCGCACCGATGATTTTCAGGGCACTGAACAGTTTCTCGGACGCCAGCAACAGGGCGCCCAACCCCAGCGCCGAGGCGCTGAGCAGGCAGATCGAGGCGAACACGCCGCCAAGAAACGCCGGGTACGAACGACGCAGACCGTAGTTCAGACTGTTGCTGATCATCAGCAACGACAGCGGCCCCGGAATCAGGATCACCACCAGCGCAGCGCCGCTGAACAGCAGCCAGGTTTCCAGACTCATCACTTGCTCCTTTTTATCGTTATCAAGAATGTGCAAAAGCCCCACCCGATGGGGTGAGGCTGTTTTGAAGCGTGAACCGCGCAGCGCTTACAGGAAGATGAACTTGGCGATGAAGATCGCGCAGAGCACCCACAGGCTGACGGAAATCTCTTTGTATTTACCGGTGCCGGCCTTCAGCGCGACATAGGTAATGAAGCCCAGCGCGATACCGTCGGCGACCGAGAAGGTCAGCGGCATCATGATCGCGGTGACGATCGCCGGAATGCTGTCGGTCGCTTCGTCCCATTCGATGTGTGCCATGCCGCCCATCATCAGCATCGCTACGTAAATCAGCGCGCCAGCGGTGGCATAGGCGGGAATCATGCCGGCCAGCGGTGCAAAGAACATCGCGGCTATAAATAGCACACCCACGGTGACTGCGGTAAGACCAGTCCGACCACCAGCGGCTACGCCAGCGGCACTTTCCACGTAGCTGGTGACGGGCGGAACGCCGACGACCGCGCCGAATACGCTGGAGGCGCTGTCTGCTTTCATGGCGCGGGACAGGTTTTCGATACGGCCGTCAGGGTTCACCAGATTGGCGCGCTGTGCGACGCCCATCAAGGTGCCGGCGGTGTCGAACATGTGTACGAACAGGAAAGCCAGTACCACGCTGATCATGCTGACGTTGAACACGCCGGCGACATTCATGGCCATGAAGGTCGGCGCCAGGCTCGGCGGGGTGGACATTATCCCTTCATAGTGCACGATGCCCAGGCCCCAGCCTGCCAGGGTCACGGTGATGATGCTGATGAGGATTGCGCCGAACACTTTGTGATAACTGAGGATCGCGATCATCAGGAAGCAGATGGCTGCAAGCAGCGGGCCGGGTTCACGCAGCGAGCCGAGCTTGATCAGGGTGGCCGGGCTATCGACGACGATACCAGCGGTTTTCAGGCCGATCAGCCCGAGGAACAGGCCCACGCCGGCGCCCATCGCATAGCGCAGGCTGACCGGAATGCTGTTGAGCAGCCATTCGCGAATCCGCGAAAAGGTCAGGATCATGAACAGCACGCCCGAGACGAACACCGCACCGAGGGCCGTTTCCCAGTTGTAGCCCATAGTGCCGACGACGGTGTAGGTGAAGAACGCGTTGAGGCCCATGCCCGGCGCCAGGCCCACCGGCCAGTTGGCGTAGAGGCCCATCAGCAGGCAGCCCAGCGCGGCGGCGATACAGGTGGCGACGAAGGCTGCACCGTGATCGATCCCGGCATCGGCCATGATGTTCGGGTTGACGAAAATGATGTAGGCCATGGTGATGAAGGTTGTCAGACCGGCAATCAGCTCGGTCTTCACCGTGGTGCCATGCAAGCTGAGTTTGAAGATGCGCTCAAGCAGGCCCGTGCGTAAGGGCGGCGAGAGTTCCAGCGTCGATGCTTCGGATTTGCGGCTTTCCACAGCGAGTACTCCTCAAGAGTTTTATTGTTATTTCCAGGACCGGACCCATGAGGGGTGGCAGCGGCCCTTTGAGGCATACGCGAATTTGTTGACCATGCGGTCAGGAACTCGCACGCTGTGGATTATGCTTTTGTGTACAAATAAAGCAAATATTGTTTTTGGTTTTGTAGACGAAAAGACAGTTGATCGAGCTATATCACTCGTTCGGGCGATTGGTTCCCAGCGCCAGATTCACCGCCAGCCAACCGTTTACCGCCGTTTCGCCGGCTTCGGCAAAGACGCGTTCAAGCAATTTCACCTGTTCCCGACGCAGCGCCTGTTCAAATTTCGCCCCTTCAACGGTCAGCTCCAGCAGGCGTTTACGCTTGTCTGTCTCGGACGCCACGCTGTCCACCAAGTGCATTTCCTGCAATTGCCGCAACGGCATGTTCAGCGCCTGCTTGCTGACGCCGAGTAGCGCGAGCAATTCCTTGACGCTCAGGTTCGGATAGCGAGCGATGAAAAACACGATGCGTTGATGCACGCGGGACAAGCCGCGACGCTCGAGCATTTCATCGGCCTTGGCGGTGAACGCCTGGTAACCGAAGAAAAACGCTTCCATGGCTTGTTGCTGGCTGGCGCAGTTTTTAAGGTCAAGCATATTGACGTTTCCAGTGAGGCTGTCGTAATTTCAGTCAACAAGTTTGACTCATTTTTCCCATGCCTCGCTAGCGGTGACCTCCATGGCTTTTTCCGAACGTGTCTCGCGCCTCAAAAGTTCTCTGATCCGTGAAATCCTTGCCGCGGCCCAGCGCCCGGAAGTGATGTCGTTTGCTGGCGGTTTGCCGGCTGAAGCCATGCTGCCGAAGGTTGAATGGGCCGACATGCCACTGTCTCTCGGCCAGTACGGCATGAGCGAAGGCGAGCCGGCACTGCGCGAAGCGCTGGCAGCAGAGGCGAGAGCGCTGGGTTTGCCGTGTGAGGCGAGTCAGGTGCTGGTGGTCAGCGGCTCCCAGCAAACTCTGGATCTGGCGGCCAAGCTGTACATCGACAAGGGCACCGAAATCCTGCTCGAAGCGCCGACCTATCTGGCGGCCCTGCAGATCTTCCAGCTGTTCGGCGCCGATTGCCTGACCGTGCCGCTGGAGGCTGACGGCCCGAACCTCACGCAATTGCGTCAGCGTCTGGAACAGCATCGCCCGGCGTTCATCTATCTGATCCCGACCTTCCAGAACCCGTCCGCCGTGCGCTACAGCGAAGCCAAGCGCGAAGCCGTTGCGGCATTGCTCGACGAATTCGGCGTGACCCTGATCGAAGACGAACCCTATCGCGAACTGACCTTCGGCGGCGGCAGCGCCCGACCGATTGCCGGACGCCTGAAGAAATCCAGCTGGATCTACACCGGCACCGTGTCGAAAACCCTGTTGCCGGGCCTGCGAGTCGGCTACCTGATTGCCAGCCCGGACCTTTTCCCGCATCTGCTCAAACTCAAGCAATCGGCGGATCTGCACACCAACCGCATCGGTCAGTGGCAGGCATTGCAGTGGATTGGCAGTGAGAAATATCAACAGCACTTGAGTGAATTGCGCGGCTTCTACCGTCAGCGCCGCGACGCCTTTCAAGCGGCGCTGGAAACCCATTTCGCCGATCTGGCGGACTGGAACACGCCGCAGGGCGGGCTGTTTTTCTGGTTGACCCTGAAGCAGCCATTGGACACGCGCACGTTGCTGAACACCGCGCTGGCCGACGATGTGGCTTTCATGCCGGGCGAACCATTCTTCCCCGAGCCGGATCGCAATCCCGGTCATCTGCGCCTGAACTTCAGTCACATCGATCCTTCACGACTCGATGAAGGGCTCAAGCGTCTGGCGGCGGTGGTGCGCCAGGCACAGGCCGTGCAGGCGGCATAAAAAAACCGGCCATCAGGCCGGTTTTTTTGATTCAGACTGCGGCGAACCGCTGGTTCAGATATTCGATGATCGTGTTGGACTCATACATCCAGGTGGTCTGGCCGTTCTCTTCGATGCGCAGGCACGGCACTTTGATCTTGCCGCCTTGTTCGAGCAGGGTCTGACGATCCTGCTCGTTGTTCTTCGCATCCTTCAGGGTCACCGGCACATTCAGGCGACGCAGGCTGCGGCGGGTCTTCACGCAGAACGGGCAGGCGTGGAACTGATACAGGGTCAGGTCCCTGGCGGCGGCGTCAACCTCAGCCTGGGCAGCGGCGGGGCGTTGTTTCTTGCCCGGACGGGTCAGGAAATCAACGAAGATGATCAGTTGGCCGAGGCCGACACGAAGCGCTTTGACGAACACGTTACAAGCCTCACAGGGACATTGAAGAAGGCGCGCAGCTTACCCGATTTTTCACGGACGAAAAAAAACCGGCGATCAACGCCGGTTTTTTCCTGTCACGCATTACTTGATCAGGCTGAGAAACTCGCTGCGGGTCGCCGCGTTTTCACGGAACTCACCGAGCATCACCGAAGTGATCATCGACGAGTTCTGCTTCTCCACCCCGCGCATCATCATGCACATGTGCTTGGCCTCGATCACCACGGCCACGCCCAGCGCGCCGGTGACCTGCTGGACCGCATCGGCGATCTGGCGGCTGAGGTTTTCCTGGATCTGCAGGCGGCGGGCGTACATGTCGACGATCCGCGCGACCTTCGACAGGCCCAGCACTTTGCCGCTCGGGATGTACGCGACGTGGGCCTTGCCGATGAACGGCAGCAGGTGGTGTTCGCACAACGAGTAGAGCTCGATGTCCTTGACCAGCACCATTTCGCTGTTGTCGGAGCTGAACAGGGCACCGTTGGTGACCTCTTCGAGCGTCTGTTGATAACCGCGGCAGAGGTACTGCATGGCTTTGGCGGCACGCTTTGGCGTGTCGAGCAGGCCCTCGCGGGAGACGTCCTCGCCCAGTTGGCCGAGAATCGCGGTGTAATTCTGTTCCAGGGACATGAAACTACCTGTGGGGATTTTCGCAAAGGGCAAGGGTACGGTGGCGGACACGACCCTGCAAGTTCGGTGTGACGGGTTTATTCGTCGCGGCCTTCCATCATGGTGCGTTTCAGCATCACGTAAACCGCGCCGGCGCCGCCATGTTTCGCCTGGCACGAGCAGAAACCGAGCACTTGCGCATGCTGGCGCAGCCAGGTGTTGACGTGGCTTTTGATCATCGGCCGCTTGCCGTCCAGACGCACGGCCTTGCCGTGGGTGACGCGTACGCAGCGGATTTCGAATCTGGTGGCTTCGGCGAGAAACGCCCAAAGGGTTTCGCGGGCTTTTTCTACGCTCATGCCGTGCAGGTCGAGGCTGCCTTCGAACGGGATCTGCCCGATCTTGAGCTTGCGCATCTGGCTTTCCTGCACCCCGTCGCGGGCCCACATCAACTCGTCTTCGGGACCGACGTCGATCACGAACTGATCGGACAGGCCATCAACGGTGGTGGTGTCGGTGCGCACGGTGGCGGACTGGCGCAGCTTGGCGATCCGGTCACGGTCAGTCTTGGGTTTGCCGGTGTCGGCGCGGTCGTGCTTGATCGGCTTGACGCCTTGAATCGCACTTTTGAACAGGGAAAAATCGTCGTCTTGCATGTCAGCCTCCGCGAAGGGCGGCCAGTTTACCCAAACGGACACAAAACGGCCCGGCAAAAAGCCAGGCCCTCAATTCAATCGTGTTTTTTCATCAGGTGCGGGGACATGTTCAATTCTCGCGATTGCCGTGCGCGGCGCCGGCAACGACGCCACAGGGCCACGCCGAAATACAGGAACAGCAGGCCGACCGCGAGAATGATCGCCGAGCCGAGCGGTGTTGCGTTCAGGTCGCCGAGCGCCGGCGGGCGCCCCAGCAGGCTGGCGGCCCCGGCCATCGCCAGCAGCACGCCGAACGTGGCCAGAATGGCCGCGATCGCCGCGCCGAATCGAAATCGCCAGTTGCTTTGGCCTTTGGGCCGCAAGCGGCGTGCGTCAAATCCATCGGATAACTTCATTCCGACCTTCCTCAATGGGTATCGGCCCTTCGACCGGGAGTTGACCGGGTTGTTCCTGAGGCTAGGGTAATTGAAGCAAATGCGAGGTTTTTGCAGATGAGCGGCGGGCTGAGCCGCTCATTTACGGTCGATCAGATCAGATCCTGGGTCAGGGCGAGGGTGGCGAAGTTGTCGGCCATGATTGCCATTTCCGCTTCCTGCACCTGTTCGGCGCTGAGCACGCGGCCCTTGAACGGCAGATCGCGGGTGGCGCAGGCGTCTTCGACGAGGGTGCAGCGGAAGCCCAGGTTTTTCGCCGCGCGCACAGTCGTGCTGACGCTGGAGTGACTCATGAAGCCGCAGACGATCAGGTCCAGCGAGCCGATGGTTTGCAGACGATCATAGAGTTCGGTGCCGTGAAAGGCGCTCGGCAGCAACTTGCCGATGATGGTTTCATCGCCCTGGGGTTCCAGACCGGGGATGAACTCGCCGCGTTCGCCCTGCGGGTCGAACAGACCGCCGACGGTGCCGAGGTGACGCACGTGCACGATCGGCCGACCGGCTGCGCGGGCGGCGGCAACCAGTTGTTTGATGTTCGCGACAGCCGCGTCCATGCCGCTCAGGGCCAGCGGGCCGCTGAGGTACTCTTTCTGGGCATCGATGATGACCACGGTGGCATGGCTCAACGTGGCCGCTGCGTAACCGCGACCGCTGAGTTGAAACATCGTTTTTGGAACGGACATTCTGGGGCTCCTTCGGGTGGGGCTTTTGCGACATTGTCCTCTGGCTGAGCGGTTCTGTGAATCGCTACCATCGTAGACACCGTCGTTGCTGGCCTGCAGCCTTGTCAAGTTACACGATCTGTTCAATAGCCGAGGGGAAAATCGGAAGAGTCCTACCGTCGCGCCGGAATTTTTCCTGCGTCGTCGCGGCGCGTTTTGGCTGCTAGAATCGCCAGTCGTTTTTTCTGGAGTTCTGCCCCGTGATCACTTCCCGACTTCGTACCCTGCGCGACCACATCCGTTGGGCCGTCAGCCGCTTCCATGGGGAGGATCTGTTTTTCGGCCATGGCACCGACAATGCCTGGGACGAAGCCCGGCAGCTAGTGCTCGGTGCCTTGCACCTGCCATGGGAAATCGCCGACAGCTATCTGGATTGTGCACTGGAAGACGACGAGCTGGTCAATCTTCAGCGCCTGCTCAAGCGCCGCATCGAAGAGCGCATTCCGACCGCTTACCTGCTGGGCGAAGCCTGGTTCTGCGGCATGTCGTTCATCGTCGATGAGCGCGTGCTGATCCCGCGCTCGCCGATTGGCGAACTGATCGAAAACCGTTTTGCCCCATGGATCGGCGACGAGCCGGCGCGGATTCTCGACCTGTGCACCGGCTCCGGCTGCATCGGCATCGCGTGCGCCTACGAGTTCCAGAACGCCGAAGTGGTGCTGGCGGATCTGTCGTTCGAAGCGCTGGAAGTGGCGAACCAGAACATCGAGCGTCATGGCGTCGATGAGCGGGTGTTCACCGTACAGGGCGATGGTTTCGATGGTCTGCCGGGTCAACGTTTCGACCTGATCGTGTCGAACCCGCCCTACGTCGATGCGGAAGATTTCGCCGACATGCCGGACGAATACCAGCACGAGCCGGAACTGGGCCTTGCCTGTGGCGACGATGGCTTGAACCTGGTACGCCGGATGCTCGCCGAAGCGGCGGATCATCTGACCGAGAAGGGTTTGCTGATTGTCGAGGTGGGCAACAGCCAGGTCCACGTCGAAGCGCTGTATCCGGAGGTCGACTTCGCGTGGCTGGAGTTCGAGCGCGGCGGGCATGGCGTGTTCATGCTGACCGCCGAACAGTGTCGCGCCCATCAGGTACTGTTCGCTTCCCGCGTCTGACCTGGACCGATCGTTCCCACCTCTGTGGGAACGATCATTGGCTTAGCGGTGCGTAGCAATCCAGATCAGCAACCCGGCCTGAAACACCGCAAACGCCACCAGACAGGTAATAGTGAAACGTAGCCCGGCGTCTTCGCGCTTGAACTTGCTGACCTTGTCTTCCTGCTTCTTCAGCTTCACTTCCTGCTCGGCCAGATTCTGCTCGGCCTGCTGCAACATCTGCGCAGCTTCAAGAATTTCGACGATCTGCAGCTTTTCGCTGTTCCAGTCACCCAGCAGGTCGCCGACCTTCACTTCTTTGACGCTGCCCTTCAAATGCTGGGCGTCGGCGTAAACCACATCAAAGCCATGCACCCGCAGAAAGTGATCGCGGCGCAGGCGAGTGTCTTCGTTCAGCGCGTCCTTGTTGTTCAAGTCCATGCCGTCGACGGTGTAGGTGGGCCAGCGTTTTTTTGCCCAGTTGATGCCTTGGGCAGCCATGAAACGGCCGATGCCACGGTTCATCGGTTCGATCTGCAAACCGCTGTCCGGGCCGAAATGCACGCGTTTGGTCGTATGGTCGACCCACACGTCCAGGTGATTTTGCTCTTTGCGCACGCGCTGAGCGGGCAACTTGATCGCCATGCGCATCAGACTGTGTTCTTTGCCGTTGCGCTCGGCGTAACCGAATTCAACGAAGCGCAGCGGCCGCCCGCCGGTGTTGCGGTCGGTCTGCAACGGCGCCAGGCGGAGCATCTTGTGGTGCTCGACGTGGACATCCGCCCATGGCAGCTCGACCGCTGGCGGTGCGTCTTTTTCAGCGGTGGTGTCGGGTGAAGTCTGGGTATCGGTCATAACGGCGAGATCCTGTCCAAGCTGCTTGCCGCCAGCCAGTACGCTGGCGACAAAGGCTTATCGGCCGTTTTTCCCAGGACTAGAGGGTAAACACCGCTTAACGGGTGCGAAGTCCGTCAATAAATTCAAGAACGCGTGTCCCCAGTTCCGCCGCCAGCGGCAAATTCGGGTCCTTGTAGGAGGCCAGTTGCCGCTTCACGTCGTTGGGCACGATGCGCAACACGTGGTTCATGCCTTCGATCAGCGCCAGTTGCGCGTCCGGTTTGGCGGCCTTGAGCAATTTCGCATCATCGACCTGGACCTGAATGTCGTTGCTGCCTTGCACGATCAGCGCCGGCATTTGCAGCTGGGCGAAGGCCGCCGCCGGATCCTGACGGAACAGCGAAATCAGGTACGGCTGCACACTCGGACGGAAAATCACCTGTAAGGGCGCCGGCACATTGTCGTCGGTGCGCCCGGCCTTGAGGCTGTCGAGCAATTCGTTGCTGCGCAGCATCAAAGGAGGAGGGAGGCTGCGGGCCAGTTGGCGGCGCAGTACCTGATCAATGGGCCGGGCTGTGCCAGAGAGAGAGATCACTGCTGCGGCGTCCACCTTCGGCGCGGCCAGGCTGGCGATCAATGCACCTTCGCTGTGGCCCAGCAAAATCAACGGACCGAAGCGCGGATCGGCTTTCAGCTTCTGCCCCCAGGCCACGGCGTCCGCCACGTAGGCTTCCACCGACAGGTTTCGCTCGTCCGGGGTTGCGGCCAGGCTGGCAGCCACGCCGCGCTTGTCGAAACGCACACTGGCGACGTTGTGTTTGGCCAGCACCCAGGCCAGTCGCTTGAGGCTGTCATTGCGCCCGCCGTCGGGGTTGTTTCCGTCACGATCGGTAGGACCCGAGCCAGAAAGGATCAGGACAACCGGCACGGGGTTGTCGGATTTCGGCAGCAATAGCGAGCCGAAAAGTTCGCCGTTGTCAGTCGTCAACGTGACCGGACGTTGCAGGACAGTCGCCTGGACGAAGCCGGTAAACAGGGAAAGGCTCAAGATCAAAACTCGCAGCATCATCACGCCATCATTTGCCAAGGTGCCGGTTGGACTCACCCACACCGCTAAGGTTCGAGGATGAACTACTCGGTTAGCCTGCGTATACTGGCGCGCATCACGAATCTGGGTTCGATTTCACGGAGCGTCCTGCATGTCCGGCAATACCTACGGCAAGCTGTTCACTGTCACCACCGCGGGCGAAAGCCATGGTCCGGCGTTGGTCGCCATTGTCGACGGCTGCCCGCCGGGCCTGGAGATTTCCCTTGAAGATCTGCAACGCGACCTCGACCGTCGCAAGCCGGGCACCAGCCGCCACACCACCCAGCGCCAGGAAGCCGACGAAGTCGAAATCCTTTCCGGCGTGTTCGAGGGCCGCACCACCGGCTGCTCCATCGGCCTGCTGATTCGCAACACCGACCAGAAGTCCAAGGACTACTCGGCGATCAAGGACCTGTTCCGCCCGGCCCACGCCGACTACACCTACCACCACAAATACGGCGAGCGCGATTATCGCGGCGGCGGTCGCAGCTCCGCGCGGGAAACCGCCATGCGCGTCGCGGCTGGCGCCATCGCCAAGAAGTACCTGGCAAGCCAAGGCATCGTCATTCGCGGCTACATGAGCCAGCTCGGCCCGATCGAAATCCCGTTCAAGACCTGGGAATCGGTCGAGCAGAATGCCTTCTTCAGCCCGGACCCGGACAAAGTGCCGGAGCTGGAAGCTTATATGGATCAGTTGCGCCGCGATCAAGACTCCGTCGGGGCGAAGATCACCGTGGTTGCCGAAGGCGTGATGCCGGGCCTGGGCGAGCCGATCTTCGACCGTCTCGATGCCGAACTGGCCCATGCGCTGATGAGCATCAACGCGGTCAAAGGTGTGGAAATCGGCGCCGGTTTCGCCTGCGTCGCCCAGCGCGGCACCGAACACCGTGACGAGCTGACCCCGGAAGGTTTCCTCAGCAACAACGCGGGCGGCATCCTTGGCGGGATCTCTTCGGGGCAGCCGATCGTCGCGCACCTGGCCTTGAAGCCGACCTCGAGCATCACCACCCCGGGCCGTTCGATCGACATCGATGGCAACCCGGTCGATGTCATTACCAAGGGCCGTCACGACCCATGTGTCGGTATCCGCGCCACGCCGATTGCCGAGGCGATGATGGCCATCGTGTTGATGGATCACCTGCTGCGCCACCGTGGCCAGAACGCCGATGTGCGCGTGAGCACCCCGGTGCTGGGTCAGCTTTGATGGGTGATCTCAAAGCCGCCGCGGTCTGACCGTGGCGGCGCTCCCGTACTGGCGGCTGTCCAGTTTCTATCTGTTCTATTTCGCCTTGCTCGGTTCGACGGCGCCGTTTCTGGCGCTGTACTTCGATCACCTCGGTTTCAGTGCCGCGCGGATCGGCGAACTGGTGGCGATCCCGATGCTGATGCGCTGCGTAGCACCGAACATCTGGGGTTGGCTTGGCGATTACACCGGCAGGCGCCTGGCCATCGTGCGCTTCGGCGCGGTGTGCACGCTGCTGACGTTCTCATTGATTTTCGTCAGCAAGACCTACGCCTGGCTGGCGATGGTCATGGCCTTGCACGCGTTTTTCTGGCACGCGGTGCTGCCGCAGTTCGAAGTCATCACTCTGGCGCATTTGCAGGGCCAGACCTCCCGCTACAGTCAGATTCGCCTGTGGGGCTCGATCGGTTTCATCATCACCGTGGTCGCCCTCGGTCGCCTGTTCGAATGGCTCAGCCTCGACATCTACCCGGCGGCGCTGGTGTTGATCATGGCCGGCATCGTCCTCAGCAGTCTGTGGGTGCCGAATGCGCAACCGCCTCAGGGCAACCGTCCGACGGGCGAGGGCTTTCTCAAACAGTTGCGCAATCCCGGGGTGCTGGCGTTTTACGGTTGCGTGGCGCTGATGCAGATGAGTCACGGGCCGTATTACACGTTTTTGACCCTGCACCTCGAACGACTGGGCTACAGCCGCGGCGTGATCGGCATGCTCTGGGCGGTCGGCGTGGTGGCGGAAGTGCTGATGTTCATGGCCATGAGCCGGATCCTCGCGCGTTTTTCCCTGCGGCGGGTGTTGATGGCGAGTTTTCTGCTGGCGGCGTTGCGCTGGTTGCTGCTAGGTTCGTTCGCCGAGTTCCTGTGGGTCTTGCTGTTTGCCCAGGTGCTGCACGCGGCGACGTTCGGCAGCTTTCATGCGGCTGCCATCGCGTTCGTGCAACGTAGCTTCGGCGCGCGTCAGCAAGGGCAGGGTCAGGCGTTGTATGCCGCGCTGGCTGGCACCGGTGGTGCGTTCGGCGCGTTGTATTCCGGCTACAGCTGGAATGCCCTCGGCGCGACATTGACCTTTAGTATTGCCAGTCTCGCAGCGCTCGCCGCTGCCGTTATCATTGCCATTCGAATGCAAGAGGACAGGCCATGAGCCTTACCCGTGAACAGCTTGCCCAGCAAATTGTCGACGCCGGGCGTTTTCTTTATGGTCGCGGCTGGTCGCCGGCCACCAGCAGCAATTACTCGACGCGCCTGTCGCCGAGCGAAGCGCTGCTGACCGTGTCCGGCAAGCACAAGGGCCAGTTGGGCCTGGACGACGTGCTCGCCACCGATCTGTCCGGCAACAGCCTGGAACCCGGCAAAAAACCGTCCGCCGAAACCCTGCTGCACACCCAGCTCTACAGCTGGCGCCCGGAAATCGGCGCGGTGTTGCACACCCACTCGGTGAACGCCACGGTGCTGTCGCGCCTGACGCCGCAAGACTTCATCGAGTTCGAAGACTACGAACTGCAAAAAGCCTTCAGCGGCGTCTCGACCCACGAATCCCGGGTGCGCGTGCCGATCTTCGACAACGATCAGGACATTGCACGCCTCGCTGCCAAGGTGCAGCCTTGGCTCGAGGCCCATCCCGATTGCGTGGGTTATCTGATTCGCGGCCACGGCCTCTACACCTGGGGCGCGCAGATGAGCGACGCGTTGCGCCAGATCGAGGCCTTTGAATTCCTGTTTGAATGCGAGTTGAAGACCCGCAGCGTCATGAACCGCCAAGGCTGACTTCACCAGAACCAGCCCCTTTGCCCGATGAATGCAGTGCCCGACCGGTCTCGAAGAACCGGACGGCAAGGCCGATACCGAGGAATGCCCCATGAGCAGCCTGTCCGTCTATCACGTTTCCAGCCCCGAGATTCCGAACAAGGTGCTGACCCATTTCGAAGACATCGCTTCGACCCTGGCCGAGCAGGGCGTGCGCTTCGACCGTTGGCAAGCCGCCGCGAAGATCCAGCCCGGCGCCAGCCAGGAAGAAGTGATCGGTGCTTATAAAGAGCAGATCGACAAACTGATGACTGAGCGCGGCTACATCACGGTCGACGTAATCAGCCTCAACAGCGACCACCCGCAAAAAGCCGAATTGCGCGCCAAGTTCCTCGAAGAACATCGGCATGGCGAAGACGAAGTACGCTTCTTCGTTGCCGGTCGCGGTCTGTTTACCCTGCACATCGACGATTACGTCTACGCCGTGCTGTGCGAGAAGAACGACCTGATTTCGGTGCCGGCCGGTACCAAGCATTGGTTCGATATGGGCGAGAACCCGCATTTCGTGGCGATCCGTCTGTTCAACAACCCTGAAGGCTGGGTCGCCAACTTCACCGGCGAAGACATCGCCGGTCGCTTCCCGCGTCTGGAGGACTGAGCGATGTCGATCAAGGTCATTCTCACCGACATCGAAGGCACCACCAGCGCGGTGAGTTTTGTGTTCGACGTGCTGTTCCCATATGCCGCCAAACACCTGCCGGACTTCGTCCGTCAGAACGCCCAGCGCGCCGACGTTGCCGAGCAACTGGATGCCGTGCGCCGCGACAGCAACGAACCGCAGGCTGACGTCGAGCGAGTCGTGGAAATTCTGCTGGCCTGGATCGCCGAAGACCGCAAAGCCACGCCGCTGAAAGCGTTGCAAGGCATGGTCTGGGAGCAGGGTTATCAGGCCGGGCAGTTGAAAGGCCATGTTTACCCGGACGCTGTTGAAGCGCTCCAGCGCTGGCATCAGGCCGGTTATCAACTTTTTGTTTATTCGTCCGGTTCGATCCAGGCGCAGAAGCTGATTTTCGGCTGCTCGGAAGCAGGAGATCTGACGCCGTTGTTCAGTGGCTACTTCGACACCACGTCGGGCCCCAAGCGCGAGCCGCAGTCATATACCAATATCCAGCAGGCCATCGGAGTCGAACCGCAGGAAATCCTGTTCCTCTCCGACATCGTCCAGGAACTCGACGCCGCCCAGTCAGCCGGCCTGCAAACCTGCGGCCTGGCTCGTGAGGGCGGGGAGCTGGAAGGTCATGTGACCGTCGACAGCTTCACTGGGATCGAACCCGAAGCGTTCTGAGTTCACACAATCGCCGCGCAAAAAAACAGGCCGTGAAGCGAAAGCTCCACGGCCTGTCTGTTTATACGGTGTTCGAATTACATCGAGTGATAAGTCGGCAGGGCAAAACGTTGCTGACTTTGCAGCATGCCGATCTGCGGCAGCTCGCTGGCTTGTTCTGCCAGATCACGACGGATCGCGCTGATCGCCCACGACAGTTGATCGCCGGCATGCAGTTGCTGATAGGTCAGCGCACGTTTGAACACTTTGCCGTCGGCACTCTTCAGTGTCAGCAGGATCCCGCCATCGGGACGTGGCGCAGTGGTGACGTCGAAGTTGGAGAACAGGGAGGTAAATTTTTCTTGGATCAGGCTCATGTCTTTCAGCTCCGTATGCACTTGAATGGCAAGCATGCGTAGGGAGTTGCAGCGATTGTGCCAGTATTTATTTTTTTAAAAATCGTTATAAAACAGCAGGTTATAAAATTTTCTCATTTCGGCTGTCGTGCAATCTGCATGAATGGCCATCGTGCATCCTGCATTTTGCGGGATCGCTGTCGATCCGATGGAACCATTCCGTCCGGCAGCAATCCCGCTTCGCCATATAGCGCTGGCGGATACAAAACATTGCAAAAACCGCGTGTACAGCCCGCGAAGCCCTGACGTATTTTCGGCCACGACCCCCGCTCGAGAAGCGCCGGTTGCCTCACCCGATTGCCCGACAATAAAAATCCGGCCTGCACGTCAAGGTCGAACGGGAGCTGCCATGCGCCACGCGCCGAGCGACACGATTACCTGGGGCATGATGCTCCGCAAACTGCCGATGATTGCCAAAGCCATCCCGCGGGTGGTGAAAGGCATGAAGGTGGCCAACGTCAAGGATCCGACCCAAACCTGTGGCCTGGGCTGGACATTCGAGCAAGCGACCCTGCGCAATCCCGAAGGCCCCGCGCTGCTGTCGGGCGAGGTGGTGCTGAGTTATTCACAGGTCAACCAGTGGGCCAACCGCATTGCCCACTATTTGATCGGCCAGGGTATCGGCAAGGGCGATGTGGTGGCGGTGTTCATCGAGAACCGCCCGGAACTGCTGGTGACGATTCTGGCCCTGGCCAAGGTCGGCGCCGTCAGCGCGCTGCTCAATACCTCGCAGACCCGCGATACGCTGATCCACAGCATCAATCTGGTGACGCCGGCGGCGATTGTCGTCGGTGAGGAACTGCTGCCGGCATTTGCGGCGGTACGCGAGCAAGTGTCGATCCCGGCAACGCGCGCCTGGTTCGTCGCCGATCAGGATACCTTCAGCCATCCGGGCATCGCGCCCGAGGGCTACATCAACCTGATCAGCGCCAGTGCCGACGCCTCGGGCGACAACCCGGCCAGCAGCCGGCAGATTTTCTTCGACGACCCCTGTTTCTACATCTACACCTCCGGCACCACCGGTTTGCCCAAGGCCGGCGTGTTCAAGCACGGCCGCTGGATGCGCAGTTCGGCGAGCTTCGGCATGATCGCCCTCGACATGCGCCCGGACGACATCGTCTATTGCACCTTGCCGCTGTACCACGCCACCGGGCTTTGCGTGTGTTGGGGTTCGGCGGTTAATGGCGCTTCGGGTTTCGCGATTCGCCGCAAGTTCAGCGCCCGCCAGTTCTGGAGCGACGTGCGCCGCTACCGCGCAACCACCATCGGTTACGTCGGCGAGTTGTGCCGTTATCTGGTGGATCAGCCGCTCAGCGCCGACGACAGCCGTCACGACGTGCGCAAAATGATCGGCAACGGCCTGCGGCCCGGCGCGTGGGCCGAGTTCAAGACCCGTTTCGGCGTGGATCACATTTGCGAGCTGTACGCGGCCAGCGACGGCAATATTGGCTTCACCAACATCCTCAATTTCGACAACACCATCGGCTTCTCGCTGATGGCCTGGGAACTGGTCGCCTACGACCAGGACAGCGGCGAGCCGATTCGTGGCGCTGACGGGTTCATGCGCAAGGTCGGTCGGGGCGAGCGAGGCCTGCTGCTGGCGCGGATCGACGACAAGGCGCCGCTGGACGGCTACACCGATCCGCAGAAAACCGCCAAAGTCGTGCTGCAGGACGTGTTCATCAAAGGGGATCGCTTTTTCAATACCGGCGATCTGCTGCGCAACATCGGTTTTGGTCATGCACAGTTTGTCGACCGCCTCGGCGACACCTACCGCTGGAAGGGAGAGAACGTCTCGACCACCGAGGTCGAGAACCTGCTGCTCCAACATCCGCACATTTCCGAAGCCGTGGCCTATGGTGTGGAAATCCCCAACACCAACGGTCGCGCCGGGATGGCGGCGATCACCCCGGCCGAGTCTTTGGCGACCCTGGATTTCGCCGAACTGTTGGCCTTCGTCCGCCAGCGTATGCCGGCCTACGCGGTGCCGTTGTTCTTACGGGTCAAGGTGAAAATGGAAACCACCGGCACCTTCAAATACCAGAAGACGCGCCTGAAAAACGAAGGCTTCGATCCCCGCCAGACAGGCGATGACCCGATTTATGCCTGGCTGCCAGGGACAGAAACCTACGTGCAGGTCTCGGATGGAATCCTTGCGGACATCCGGGCAGGCAAGTTCCGTTATTGATATTGGCTATCGGCGGTCTCGGAAAAAAGGGGATGACAGCTATCGCCGCGCTCGGGAAACTATCGGCTTTCCGATCGACCGAAAGTGGAGTTGCCCCATGTCCGACCAAAGCCGCCAGATGACCCCAGAAGAAGCCGCCGAATTCACCGAGCAGGTATTCAACAAGGCGCGTGAGGGCGATGCGGTAATGCTGGATCGCCTGATCACTGCCGGTCTGCCGGTGAACCTGACCAACAGCAAGGGCGACACCCTGCTGATGCTCGCCAGTTACTACGGGCATGTGGACGCGGTGCAAGTGTTGCTCAAGCACAAGGCCGACCCGGAACAACGTAACGGCAACGGCCAAAGCCCGATTGCCGGCGCGGCGTTCAAGGGTGACCTGGCCGTGGTCAAGGCGTTGGTCGAAGGTGGGGCGCAGATTGAAGGTGCCTCTTTCGACGGACGCACGGCGTTGATGATGGCGGCGATGTTCAACCGGGTTGAAATCGTCGACTACCTGATCGACCAGGGCGCCGATCCGAAAGCCAAGGATGCCAACGGCATCACCGCGCTGGACGCGGCCCGCACCATGGGCGCTGTGGACACCACCGCGCAGCTGGAAAAACTGCTGGGCTGAAGCCGCTGGCCGGAACCCGTTCTGTGGCGAAGGCGAGAATGCGCTATCCTTCGCGCCCTCAAAATTCTCTTCGCCACAGGATCCGCTCCCATGAAAGCCGCACTCGCCGAACTCATCAGCAAAATCAGCTCCGGCTGCATGGGCGAAGACGAGATCCTGAAGGTCGCTGACGAAGCGGCGCAGGCCTACGCCGATGCCGATGCTTTTCTGACCGCCAACCCGGACATCAACTACGACGACACTTTCCCGATTCCGCTGGGCGAATGGGTGGTGGTCGGCAGCCTGCCCGAGACCGTACTGTTTCAGGCGGACACCTACGTTGACCTGTTCGCACAGATCGTGGCTTCGTTCGGCCCGGGCGTCGAGTTCAACCTCAAGCCCAAGCAACTGGCCAAGACCGAGGCGCTGACCGCGCTCAACCGCATCCAGGTGCAGATGAGCAGCCTGAACAAGGAAAACGGCGGTTACACCCTGATGAACTTCAGCCAGCTGCTCGACGACGAGCTGCAAGTGGTGCTGGTCTACGGCAACGACGTGCCGCGCGTGCTGGAACTGTGCGCCGAAGTCGGCATTGCCGCCGCGCCGTCGCTGGAAGCCCTGAAGGTCGCCGTTCACGTCTGAATGCAATAAAAGGGAACCCTGTGCGCGACCGTCTATCCTAAAAGTGCATGCCACTATTCTGGAGCGACACCATGGGTTCCACGTTCAACGGCCTGGTCGGCCTGATCATTCTTGCGCTCGACATCTGGGCGATCATCAATGTGCTGAAAAGCGGCGCCGAGACCGGGATGAAAATCCTCTGGGTGCTGCTGATCATCCTGCTGCCGGTGCTGGGCCTGATCATCTGGGCGATTGCCGGGCCGCGGGGCAACGTGCGGATCTGACCGTTCGCACCCTGATCGGGTCGGGCCGATGAACTGAGGTTCGACCTGTCATCTTCGGCAACGTAGAATGCGCGCCTTTCCCGGGCAATCGAACCTGACGATTGGCGCCCGCGCATTCATCGGAGCACTTCACCATGACCGTCACCAAGACCAGCGAATACCTGGAAACCCTCTACGAAGGCTACGGCCAGCGTTTTCGCATGGAAAAACTGCTGCACGAAGTGCGCACCGAACACCAGCACCTGGTGATTTTCCAGAACCCGCGCATGGGCCGGGTGATGGCGCTGGACGGCGTGATCCAGACCACCGAAGCCGATGAGTTCATCTACCACGAAATGCTCACCCACGTGCCGATCCTCGCCCACGGCACCGCCAAGCGCGTGCTGATCATTGGCGGCGGCGACGGCGGCATGCTGCGCGAAGTGACCAAACACGCCAGCGTCGAGCACATCACCATGGTCGAGATCGACGGCACCGTGGTCGACATGTGCAAAGAGTTTCTGCCGAACCACTCCAGCGGTGCGTACGACGATCCACGCCTGAACCTGGTGATCGACGACGGCATGCGTTTCGTCGCCACCACCACTGAAAAATTCGACGTGATCATTTCCGACTCCACCGACCCGATCGGTCCGGGCGAAGTGCTGTTCTCGGAAAACTTCTACCAGGCCTGCCACCGCTGCCTGAACGAGGGCGGCATCCTCGTGACCCAGAACGGCACGCCGTTCATGCAGATCGAAGAAGTGAAAACCACTGCCGGTCGCCTGCGCAGCCTGTTCCCGGACTGGCACTTCTATCAGGCAGCCGTGCCGACCTACATCGGCGGTTCGATGACCTTTGCCTGGGGCTCGACCAACCCGGCCTACCGCAAGCTGAGCCGTGAAATTCTGCAACAGCGCTTCATCGGCAGCGGCATCGTTACCCGTTACTACAACCCGGAAATTCACATTGGTGCTTTCGCCTTGCCGCAGTACGTGTTGCAAGCGGTGAACAAGCCAAGCAACGACTGATCATTCGCGGGTCAGAAAAAGCCGAGGCCGGTGTGCGAAAACACGCCGGCCTCGGCTTTTTTCATGTTGCATCGGTGTAAACCTTTTGAACGATCAATCCTGACAAAAGTCGAGATAGGTGTAAGCCCATTTGCGGGTTTGATCGAGGAGGCTCCGATGTCAAAGTGGAAAGTCACTTTCGTGGACGATCATGGTGAAACGATCGACGAAGTCTTCGAGTGCGAGGAATGCCCCAGTCATGAACGGGCAGCCCGCCTCATCAAGGAACGGTTGCTGCCGGTCGCCGCCGAGCTTGACCTGAACGATCTGGAAGGGCGCACCGCCGATGCCGGCGTAAAAAGCCTGAAAACCCAGAACAGCATCGAAATCCGCAGCATCACCCCAATCTGAATCTTCCTTTACATTGCTTACCAGGCCTTGGCAGCGGCTCTATCTTGGGGCTACTCTGCAAGCGAGATCAGCGAACGGATCGCTAAGGTCTGGTCTTGTCAGCTACATGCTTGTTTCCCGCCGGCAACGCGGTTGCCGTAAGCACCCGGGCCCTGTGGGCCAGTGCAGGGAATACGGAAAGTCTATCCATCTATGCGAGGGGGACGATTCATGAGCACAGCCTATCAAGAAGACATCAGCAGCAGCGTGCTGCGCCGCATGAAAGAAGGCGGTTTCGATTTTTCCCGATTCCATCCCATCGAGTTCTACGCCATTTTCCCGGACGAGGAGCGGGCACGCAGGGCGGCAGGCAAATTTCGCGGTGAATCCATCAATGCCCAGGTCAGTGCGCGCGACGACGGCGCCTGGTCTCTGGAATTGAGCAAGGTGATGTACGCAACCTACGACGACATTGGCGATTTCGAGCAGGGCTTTTCGGCGGTGGTCGAGCCCTTGGGCGGCATCATCGAAGGCTGGGGCGTGAAACAGGAGATCCGCAACCGGCACCGTTTGAACTGATCACTCTCGCAACACGTCGAGCAACGGCTGACCTTCGGGTCGGCCGTTGTCGTTTCTGCCCCTGAACGCCTCATGGCAAAACCCTGAAACAAGAATCCGGCGCAAAAAAAAGCCACCTGAGGGGGTGGCTGAAAGGGAAGACCGGAAGGAGAGGAAACCGGTCAGGGTTACGGCCGGGAGGGCTGCCAGGGCAAGCCGGAACAGTGAGGCTGCGTACTTCGTCAGCGACGTTTTTGCAGCGGATGCGCGGATTATCCGCAGCCGCCGACGGGCAGTGAAATCAACTCTGACTATGCTGGTGATAGGCGACGGGACTGCGTCGCAATGAGGCGGGGGCGATCAGGTTGGGGCATTTGCCGCACAGGAATGGTGCGGTACGTGTGGCGTGAATATCCAACCGATTGAAATCAAAGCGTTTATGCCGATGGCACGGGCCTTGCGAAGGCCTGTATGTCCGGAGTGACAAGGAGTACGGCATGATCCGCACCTATTTTGATGAGATGTACGATGCCGGCGGCCAGATCCGCCCGCATTACCGGGAGTTTGCCCGCTGGCTGGCCGAAACGCCTGACGAGCTGCTGGCCCAGCGGCGACGCGAGGCCGATCTGCTGTTCCATCGCGCCGGGATCACCTTCACGCTCTACGGGGACGAGCAGGGGACAGAGCGTCTGATTCCCTTCGACACCATTCCGCGCAGCATTCCGGCCAGTGAATGGCGGATCGTCGAGCGCGGCTGCATCCAGCGGGTCAAGGCGCTGAACATGTTCCTCGCCGACCTTTACCACGAGCAACGCATCATCAAGGCCGGGATCATTCCCGCCGAACAGGTGCTGGCCAACGAGCAATATCAGTTGGCGATGCAGGGGCTGGACCTGCACCGCGATATCTATTCGCACATCTCCGGCGTCGATCTGGTGCGCGACGGCGACGGCACTTATTACGTGCTCGAGGACAACCTGCGCACACCAAGCGGCGTGAGCTACATGCTCGAAGACCGCAAGATGATGATGCGCCTGTTCCCCGAACTGTTCGCGGCCCAGCGCATCGCTCCCATCGACCATTACCCGAACCTGCTGCTCGACACCCTGAAAAGCTCAAGCCCGATCGACGACCCGAGTGTGGTGGTGCTGACGCCGGGTCGGTTCAACAGCGCGTTTTTCGAGCATGCGTTCCTGGCCCGGGAAATGGGCGTGGAGCTGGTGGAGGGCGCGGATCTGTTCGTGCGCGACGACAAGGTCTTCATGCGCACCACCGACGGCCCGAAAGCGGTGGACGTGATCTACCGCCGGCTCGACGATGCGTTCCTCGATCCTTTGGCCTTCCGCCCGGACTCGATGCTCGGCGTGCCGGGGCTGCTGTCGTCGTATCGCTCCGGCAATGTAGTGTTGGCCAATGCTATCGGCACCGGCGTGGCGGACGACAAATCGGTGTATCCGTTCGTTACCGAAATGATCCGTTTCTACCTCGACGAAGAACCGATCCTGAAGAACGTGCCGACCTGGCAATGCCGCAACCCGTCTGAACTTTCCCACGTGCTGGCCAATCTTCCGGATCTGGTGGTCAAGGAAACCCAGGGCTCCGGTGGTTACGGGATGCTCGTGGGGCCGGCGGCGACCACCGCGGAAATCGATGCGTTCCGCGAGCGGATCAAGGCCAAGCCCCACGCGTACATCGCGCAACCGACGCTGTCGCTGTCGACTTGTCCGACCTTTGTCGAAAACGGCATTGCGCCGCGCCATATCGACCTGCGCCCGTTCGTATTGTCCGGCCGCGAAACCCGGGTCGTGCCCGGCGGTTTGACCCGTGTCGCCCTGCGTGAAGGCTCTCTGGTGGTGAATTCATCCCAGGGCGGCGGAACCAAGGACACCTGGGTGGTCGAGGATTGAAGGAAGCCTGCCATGTTAAGTAGAACTGCCTCGGATCTGTACTGGATGTCGCGCTACCTGGAGCGGGCGGAAAACCTCGCGCGGATGCTCGACGTCAGTTATTCGCTGTCGCTGATGCCGCAGGACGGCCGTGGCGACGGTCTGCACGAACTGGCGATGCCGCTGCTGATCACCGGCACGCTGGACGATTACCTGGAACGCCACGGCGAGCTGCATGCCGAGCGCTTGCTGCACTTCTTCGCCCTCGACGCGGCCAATCCGGCGAGCATCTATAGCTGCCTCGGCGCGGCGCGCGCCAGCGCCCATGCGGTGCGTGGCCGGATCACCGCCGACATGTGGGAGAACATCAACGCCACCTGGCTGGAGATTCGCGGGATCGCCAATCAGGGCCTCAGCCGTTATGGCATGAGTCGCTTCTGCGAGTGGATCAAGGAACGTTCGCACCTGTTCCGTGGGGCATCCTACGGCACCATCATGCGCAACGACGCGTTTCGTTTCATTCGCCTGGGGACCTTCATCGAGCGGGCGGACAACACGTTGCGCCTGCTCGATGCGCGTTACGAAATGGCCGGCGATCAGGCCGAAGCAGTCAGCGATGGCACCGCTCACGCCTATTACCAGTGGAGTGCACTGTTGCGGGCGCTGTCATCGTTCGAGGCCTACACCGAGATCTATCGCGATGCGCCCGGCGCCCGGCATGTGGCCGAGCTGCTGTTGTTGCGCGCCGACGTGCCGCGTTCGCTGCGGGCCTGCACCGAAGAGATCGACCAGATCCTCGCGCAATTGCCGGGGGCCAACGGTCGTCCTGCGCAACGACTGGCGGCGGAAATGGACGCGCGTCTGCGCTACACCGGCATTCAAGAAATTCTCGAGGAAGGGCTGCACGCCTGGCTCACCGAATTCATCCCGCTGGTGCGCCAGCTGGGCAACGCCATTCACAGTTCCTACCTGGAGGCCGCATGAGACTTTCCATCAGCCACGAGACCACCTATCACTACGAAGATCAGGTGCGCGCGAGCATCCAGTACCTGCGCCTGACACCCCACGACAGCGAGCGTCAGCACGTGCTGAGCTGGCAGCTCGACCTGCCGCGCCCGGTGCGCGCCCAGCTCGATCCGTTCGGCAACATTCTGCACGTCCTGACCATGGACGAGCCTCACGAAGCGATCATCATCGGCGCCCGGGGGCAGGTCGATATCGACGAGTTGCGCGAAGCGGAGCACGAGAGTCAGTCGGCGCTGCCGTTCCTGCGTTTCACCCGGCTGACCGAAGCTGACGAGGCGTTGCGGGCGTTTGCCGAGAAATCCTGCAAGCAGCGACGGGACCGCAATGCACTGATCGACCTGATGCATGGGCTGAACCAGCACATGACCTACAAGCCGGGCGCCACCGAAGTCGACACCAGTGCCGCCGAGGCATTTGCCGGGCGGGCGGGTGTTTGCCAGGATCACGCCCATGCGTTCCTAGCCTGCGCGCGCAGTCTCGGGGTGCCGTCACGTTATGTGTCGGGTTATCTGTACAGCGAGGATTGCGAGCATCTGGCCAGTCACGCCTGGGCCGAAGCCTGGATCGATGACGCCTGGTACAGCTTTGACGTGACCAATGAACTGGCGCGGCCGGAGCGGCACCTGAAACTGGCAGTGGGTCTGGATTACCTCGACGCCTGCCCGGTGCGCGGGATGCGCCGTGGCGGCGGTTCAGAGCAGATGCACGCGAAAGTGCTGGTGTCGCCGACACCAGCGCCAATCATCTCGGTGCAGCAGCAGTAAACGACGTAGTTGGCTTACTTGGCGGGCGCAACCTTGCGCCCGGCCATGTGCTGCAAATACCCGATCAGTTTCTGCAGATCCGCATCCGGCAACACCTCGGCGGAAAACCCCGGCATCTTCGCCTGCGGCCACTGACGCAGACTCTGCGGATCGCGGATGTAGCGCTTGAGGAAGTCCGCGCCGAAGTATTCGGTCGGGTTGTACGGAATATTCAGGTCCGGCCCGAATTGCGCATCGCCTGCGCCATTCAGGCGATGGCACGCCAGACAGTTCTTCTGAAACAACGCAAAACCCTGATTCACCGGGTCGTCGGCCTTCAACGCAGGATCCGGCAACAGGGCAGGGAAGCGCTCGGCCACTGGCGCCATGCGCTTGATGCTGGCGACTTCGAACGGCCATTGTTCCGGGCTGATATTGCCGGCCTGCGGATCAGTCCACACCAGATAGAACGGTCCGGCGCTGTGCTTGCCTTCCGACAGCGGCGGCCAGGGCTGCGCCGGATCCTCGATGGCCAGCCAGGCGCGAGAGCCTTTGTTGTTCAGTAGCGGCGCGGCGGACAGTTCGGCGGCGAAACCGTCCAGCGCTACGGCTTGCAGGTGATCCTCCGGTTTGATGCCGGTCAGCAGCGCGGCCATCGGCACGGCGCGATAGGTCATGTCCTTCTTGTAGGACACATCATTCTTGACCGTGAGGGTTTGTACCTGAGGATGCTTGAGCAACTCCTCGGTCTGCCAGGTGCGGGTGTTCGCGCCCAGCTCCAGGTTCAGCTGCGCGGCAGACAGGGGCATGCTCAGCAGCGCGGCCCCAAATAGAATGAGCGTTTTCAAGTGATCGCCGTCCATGTCGTGGAAGTGCGCAAAGATTGGCACAGCCACGCTGGCCCGGGTAGCGGGCCAGTCGCATTTTCAGTGGCGATAAACAATACCTGACACTTGAATCAGCCGATGACCTTGGTCAGGTTCGGCAGAATCAACAACAGCGTCGTGGCGAAAAGAATGAGCCCTGCTTGCCGTACTTTCGGTTGTTTGAACATGGCTTGACCGCCTTTATTGTTATTTCCTGATGCCTGCCTGCATATCCATGACGGCAAGCGCTGCACTTCCTGTAGCGAACGCCTGTCTCGGCAAAACCCGACGACAACGACGTACATCTTCACCTTAGGGCCCGCGTCACGCTTCGCTTAGATCCATTTCGTATGTATTTGCTACCAGTCGCTATTAAAAAGGCATGAGGCCCATTGCCAGCTTCTTTGCCGCCCGTTTGCTAGACAGCTCGCGCACCTGAACCGGTTAATCAGGCCACGGATGACCGTCCGTCTGAGCGTGCGCGTCAACGTCATTGAGCGCTGTGGTCATTGAATCCATGACGGGTGAAGACAACAGTGGCAGCACGAATTTCACTCACCGCACAGGTTCGAGGACGTCATGACCCAAGCTTTGATTTTCGACGCGTTACGCACGCCCCGTGGCAAGGGCAAGGCCGACGGTTCGCTGCACAGCGTCAAACCGGTGAACCTGGTGGCAGGGCTGCTGACCGCTTTGCAAGCGCGCACTGCGCTGGACACCAGCCAGGTCGATGACGTGGTGCTGGGTTGTGTCACGCCGATCGGCGATCAGGGCTCGGACATCGCCAAGACCGCGGTGCAGGTGGCCGATTGGGACGTCAGCGTCGCGGGCGTGCAGATCAACCGCTTCTGCGCCTCGGGACTGGAAGCGGTGAACCTGGGGGCGATGAAAGTGCGCTCCGGGTTTGAAGAGCTGGTGGTGGTCGGCGGCGTCGAATCCATGTCCCGCGTGCCGATGGGCAGCGACGGTGGCGCCTGGGCGCTGGATCCGCAAACCAACCTGCACAGCCATTTCACGCCACAAGGCGTCGGCGCCGACCTGATCGCCACCCTGGAAGGCTTCAGCCGTCAGGACGTCGATGCCTACGCGCTGCACTCGCAACAGAAAGCCGCTCGCGCCCGGGCCGACGGTTCGTTCAACAAGTCGTTGGTGCCGGTGCAGGACCAGAACGGCATCATCCTGCTCGATCACGATGAGTTCATTCGCGCCGAGTCGACCCTTGAAGGCCTGGGCAAGCTCAAGCCGAGTTTCGAGATGATCGGCCAGCTGGGCTTCGACGCCACGGCGCTGCGTGTCTACAGCCATGTCGAGCGGATCAACCATGTGCACACGCCGGGCAACAGCTCGGGGATCGTCGATGGCGCGGCGCTGATGTTGATCGGCTCCGAAGCCAAGGGGCGCGCGTTGGGCCTGCAACCCCGGGCGCGGATCGTCGCCACGGCGGTCACCAGCACCGATCCGACGATCATGCTCACCGGCCCGGCGCCGGCCACTCGCAAGGCATTGGCCAAGGCCGGGCTGCGGGTGGAAGACATCGACCTTTTCGAGGTCAACGAGGCATTCGCCTCGGTGGTGCTGAAATTCATCAAGGACATGGCCGTCGACCCGGACAAGGTCAACGTCAATGGCGGCTCGATCGCCATGGGCCACCCGTTGGGGGCCACCGGTTGCGCGATCCTCGGCACCTTGCTCGATGAACTGGAAGCCCGACGCCTGCGCTACGGCCTGGCGACGCTGTGCGTCGGCGGCGGCATGGGCATCGCCACCATCATCGAACGCCTCTGATCCCAAGGAATCCTGTCATGACCCAAGCCATTCGTTACGAAAAAGGCCAGGACGGCATCGTCCTCCTGACCATCGACATGCCGGGCCAGAGCGCCAACACCATGAACGCGGTGTACCGCGAGGCCATGGCCGACAGCGTCGCCCGACTGCTGGCGGAAAAAGATGACATCGCCGGGGTGATCATCACTTCGGCCAAGAAAACCTTCTTCGCCGGTGGCGACCTGAATGAACTGATCAAGGTCGGCAAGCCCGAAGCCAAGGCCTTCTACGACATGGTGCTGACCCTCAAGGGCCAGTTGCGCACCCTGGAAACCCTCGGCAAACCGGTGGTCGCGGCGATCAACGGCGCGGCACTCGGCGGTGGCTGGGAAATCTGCCTGGCCTGCCACCACCGCGTTGCGTTGGACGATGCGTCGGTGCAACTCGGTTTGCCGGAAGTGACCCTCGGTTTATTACCGGGCGGCGGCGGAGTTGTGCGCATGGTGCGCATGCTTGGCATCGAAAAGGCTTTGCCGTATCTGCTTGAAGGCAAGAAAGTCCGTCCGCAGCAGGCGTTGCAGGCAGGTTTGATCGATGAACTGGCGGCGGATCGCGATGAGCTGCTGGCCAAGGCCCGGGCGTGGATTCTGGCCAATCCTGCGGCCGTGCAGCGTTGGGATGTGAAGGGTTATCAGATTCCCGGCGGCACGCCATCCAATCCGAAAGTTGCGCAGATGCTGGCGATTGCGCCGTCGATCCTGCGCACCAAAACCCAAGGCACGTTGCCGGCACCGGAGAAGATTCTTTGCGCGGCGGTGGAGGGCGCGCAGGTGGATTTCGACACGGCGCACCTGATCGAAACCCGCTACTTTACCGAACTGACCACCGGCCAGATCTCGAAAAACCTGATCGGCACCTTCTGGTTTCAGCTCAATGAAATCAATGCCGGCGGTTCGCGGCCGCAGGGTTTTGCGCCTTATGTGACGAAGCGTGTGGGCGTGCTTGGCGCCGGAATGATGGGGGCGGGAATCGCGTACGTCAGCGCTGTGGCCGGAATCGATGTGGTGCTCAAGGACATCAACCTTGCTGCTGCCGAAAAGGGCAAGGCGCATTCGGCGGCGCTGCTGGATAAAAAAGTCGCTCGTGGGCAAATGTCTGCGCAGCAGCGTGAAGCGGTGCTGGCGCGTATCCAGCCGACCGAAAGCGATGCCGATCTGGCAGGTTGCGATCTGATCATCGAGGCGGTGTTCGAGGATCGTCAGCTCAAGGCCAAGGTCTCGGCGGCAGCGCAACAGGTGGTCGGCGCCGATGCTGTGATTGCTTCCAACACCTCGACCTTGCCAATCACTGGCTTGGCGACTGCGGTACCGGATCAAAGCAAGTTCATCGGCCTGCACTTCTTTAGCCCGGTGGAAAAGATGCCGCTGGTGGAAATCATCAAAGGCGCAAAGACCAGCGACGAAACTCTCGCTCGCGGGTTCGATTTCGTACTGCAAATCAAGAAAACCCCGATCGTGGTCAACGACAGTCGCGGCTTCTTTACCTCGCGGGTGTTCGGCACCTTCACCAATGAAGGCATTGCCATGCTGGGTGAGGGCGTCAGTGCGCCGATGATCGAGACCGAGGCGCGCAAGGCCGGCATGCCTGTCGGGCCGCTGGCGATCTCTGACGAAGTTTCCCTCAGCCTGATGAGCCATATCCGTCAGCAAACGGCCAAAGACCTTCAAGCAGAAGGGAAACCGCTGATTGAGCACCCGGCGTTCGCCGTGATTGACTTGCTGCTCAACGAATACAAGCGGTCGGGCAAGGCAGCGGGAGGCGGTTTTTATGAGTACCCGGCGGGTGGTCAGAAACATCTGTGGCCCGAGCTGAAAACCCGTTTCGAGAAAGCCGACGGGCAGATTTCACCGAAGGATGTACGTGATCGACTGTTGTTCGTGCAGGCCATCGAAACCGTGCGTTGTGTGGAGGAGGGCGTGCTGACGTCGACGGCGGATGCCAACGTTGGCTCGATTTTCGGCATCGGTTTTGCGGCATGGACGGGCGGCGCGTTGCAGTTCATCAATCAATATGGCGTGAAGGATTTCGTCGCGCGGGCGCAGTATCTGGCGGAGCAGTACGGCGAGCGTTTCGCACCGCCAGCGTTGCTGCTTGAGAAGGCTGCGAGGGGCGAATTGTTCTAACGGGCTGGGGACGCATTTCGGGGCTTGCCTTGCCGGGTGGTTTCAAGGCAGGCTCTGGGGTGTGCATTATTCCCATCACGTGTCAGGTATTTTTTATGTCGCTACGCATCTGCATTCTGGAAACCGACATCCTGCGTCCGGAACTGGTCGATGAATATCAGGGTTACGGGCAGATGTTCCAGCGCCTGTTCTCGCAACAGCCGATCGCCGCCGAGTTCACGGTGTACAACGTGATGCAGGGCGATTATCCGAGTGATGACCTGACCTTCGATGCGTATCTGGTCACCGGCAGCAAGGCTGACTCGTTCGGCACTGACCCGTGGATCCAGACCCTCAAGCAATACCTGCTGACCCGCTATGAGCGCGGCGACAAACTGCTCGGCGTGTGCTTCGGCCATCAACTGCTGGCGCTGCTGCTGGGCGGCAAGAGCGAGCGTGCTACACAGGGTTGGGGCGTCGGCATTCACAATTACAAACTGGCGGCCAAGGCACCGTGGATGAGCCCAGTGCGTGAAGAGCTGACGCTGTTGATCAGCCACCAGGATCAGGTCACGGCACTGCCGGAGAACGCGACGGTGATTGCTTCCAGCGATTTCTGCCCGTTCGCCGCGTACCACATCAACGATCAGGTGCTGTGTTTCCAGGGGCATCCGGAATTCATTCACGACTACTCGCGGGCGCTGCTGGATCTGCGTCAGGAAGCGCTGGGCGAGCAGGTGTACAGCAAGGGCGTGGCCAGTCTGGAACATCAGCACCACGGCACCACCGTTGCGGAATGGATGATGCGTTTTGTGGCGCACAAGCCGACCGCTGCTTGAATCCAGGCGCCCCCGTGTTTTGCACGGGGGCGTTTTTTCTTATAGCCAGCCCGATTTCTTGAAGCTCGCCCACAGGCTCACGCAGCCGACCGTGATAAAGCCCAATACACCGAAATAGCCGTAGTGCCAGCTCAGCTCCGGCATGTTCTGGAAGTTCATCCCGTAGATCCCCGCCACCGCCGTCGGGAATGCCAGAATCGCCGCCCAGGCAGCGAATTTGCGCTGCACCACGCTCTGCCGTGACGCCTCCAGCAACACGCCGATTTCGATGGTCTGGCTGGCGATGTCGGCCAGTGTGGTCAGGTCTTCCATCTGCCGGTTCACGTGGATCTGCACATCACGGAAGTACGGTCGCATGTTCTTGTCGATGAAGGGGAAGCTCAGCTTCTGCAGTTCCTCGCCGATTTCCACCATCGGCGCGGCGTAACGGCGCAGGCGCAGGACGTCGCGACGCAGGCCGTGCAGCTTCTGGATATCGTGCTCATTCAGCGCGCTGCACAATACGTTGCGTTCCAGCTCATCAATCTCGGCATGGATCGCTTCGCCCACCGGCTGATAGTTTTCGATCACGAAATCCAGCAGCGCATACAGTACGAAATCTTCCCCGTGCTCCAGCAACAATGGCCGCGCCTCACAGCGCTGGCGGACGTGGGCGTAGGACGCCGAGTGACCGTTGCGGGCGGTGATGATGTAGCCCTTGCCGGCGAAGATATGGGTTTCGATGAACTGCAGAATCCCGTGTTCGCGCACCGGCGAGTAGGTGACGATGAACAGCGCGTCGCCGAAGGTTTCGAGCTTCGGCCGGCTGTGTTTTTCCAGGGCGTCTTCGATGGCCAGTTCGTGCAGGTTGAATTGGCGTTGCAGGTTGGAGAGTTCCTGGGCGTTCGGCTCTTCGAGGCCGATCCAGACGAAGTGGCCGGTCTTGGCGGCCCAGGCCGCGCCTTCGTCGAGGGAAATATTGGTGACTTTCTTACCGGCGCTGTAAACCGCAGCAGCAACAACTCGACCCATTGTGGTGATTCACTTCTTCTTGGCAGATGGCAGGAGAGACATGGCTTCAGCTTAGCCGTGTCGCTGCTTGAGAGTCAGTGAAATCTGCACAGTTCAGCGGGCAAAAGAAAACCCGCACAGGGCGGGCTTCTTTTTCACGCGGCTTGCAGCTGCCGATCCATCGCATCGATGCATTCGCGCATCTGCTCGCGGCATTGGTTGATGAGCATGGGCATGTCGTCCATGGTCAGGCCGGCCGTAGGAATCGCCGGTAGTGAGCGTATAAGAATTTTCCCGCTGTGCCAGCGGTTCAGGCGCATGTGCTTGATGTAGCTGCTGACACACACCGGAACGATCGGCACCCCGGCGGCAATGGCCATCTGGAAAGCGCCTTTCTTGAACGGCAGCAGTTCTTCACCCAGGTTGCGGGTGCCTTCTGGAAAGACCCAGATCGAGGTGTCTTTGTGCTGCAAGGTGTCGGTGGTCGTCAGCATCGACTGGCGCGCCTTGTGTGCGTTTCCACGATCGATCAACACATTGCCCGCCAGCCAGAACAGCTGCCCGAACAGCGGCACCCACTTCAGGCTCTTTTTGCCGATGCACACGGTACGACGCGGTACCACGTTGCCGAACACGAACAGGTCGTAGTTGGACTGATGGTTGGCGATGATCACGCAGCTGTCGGGCTTGTTCAACAACGGGCCGACATCGGCCTTCACCCGCAAACGCAAAATACACATGGCCGGCAGTGCATAGAGGCGGGCACACAGGCGACTGTTGTCCGGATTGAATGGCCGGCACAGCCCGAGGATCACTCCGAGTATCCCCGCCAGAATAAAGTGCAGGCCCATCAATAACATACGAAACACAAACAGCATTTTCAGGCCCATCGGGACAAAAGGTGGCGCAGTGTACGGATGTGCACTGTTTTCGGCAATTGCCGCTATAGAGTCTGGAGATGGGCGATGTTTAAGCGCATGTTTCCGACTTGTTGGTCAGAGGCGTCCTAGAGCTGCTGCGGAGTTTTCAACGGGGCGTGCAAGAAAAAGCCCGACACGACGGTCGGGCTTTTCTGAATCGGTATGAGCCGGGTGTCAGCCCAAGTGTTCCTGATCCTGGATGATTGCGTTGTCCAGGGTTTCCAGCAGCGCCTTGCGCACTTTCAGCTTGGTGTTCTTGTGCGCGGTCATGTTGATCTTCTTCAACTGACGCGCGGCGGCGAGGGCAGCGCCTTGCAGTTCTTCGGCTGCGACCACTTTGTCGAGGAAGCCGGCATCCACTGCACTTTGCGGATCGAACATCTCGCCGTTGATCACCGAGCGGTGGAAGGCCGAGCGACGCAGGCGATCACGGGCCAGCTCGATGCCGGCGTGGTGCATGGTCATGCCGATCTGCACTTCGTTCAGACCAATGCTGAACGGGCCGTCGACACCGATCCGATAGTCGGCGGACAACAGAATGAACGCGCCTTTGGCCACGGCATGCCCCGGGCAAGCAACGATTACCGGGAACGGGTGCGACAACAGGCGACGGGCCAGGGTCGAGCCGGCGGTCACCAGCGACACGGCCTCTTTAGGGCCAGCAGTCATCACTTTCAGGTCATAGCCGCCAGAGAGAATGCCTGGCTGACCGGTGATGATCACAATGGCACGATCCGCCACCGCCTGATCCAGCGCCGCGTTGAAGGCCGCGATCACGTCCGGGGAAATGGCGTTGACCTTGCCGTTGCTCAGGGTCAGGGTCGCGATACCGTCTTCGAGGTGGTAGGCAATCAGGTCGCTCATGGCGCAATTCCTTGTAAGAAAGATGGGCAGACGTTACCCACCGTCGCCGGTCAGGTAAAGCACTGTGACTGACCCACCGGTCACCCTTGAGCGGCTTATCCGCCGCAACGTGCCCCATGGCAAACGCCTCCACACCTATATAGAAGGGCCGTGCTCACCCGAGATTGGCCGGATTGCCATGGCTCTGCGGTGGCGGAAACGACTTTATCTCTTAACCGCATGAAAATTCTGAAAAAAAGTTTGCCATCAGAAAAGCTTTCGACTACATTAGCGCGCCTCGACAGACAGAACATGTTTGAAGAGATACGGTGAAGTGTCCGAGTGGCTTAAGGAGCACGCCTGGAAAGTGTGTATACAGGAAACTGTATCGAGAGTTCGAATCTCTCCTTCACCGCCAAATTCGATGTAAACAAAACCCCTGGTTTCGAGAGAAACTAGGGGTTTTGTGCATTCTGGCGTTCGGTTTTTTTTGGTCACAGAGATCGGTTCGGCTTCCTTTGGCCAGGCATTACAATCGCGGTTTATCCGGCAAGTAAAAGGACGACTTCCATGATCATTTCCACCACCCACTCCATCGAAGGCCGGCAGATTACGGCGTATCTGGACATCGTCAGTGCCGAGTCGGTGCAGGGCGTGAATGTGATCCGCGATATGTTCGCGGGCATGCGGGATTTTTTCGGTGGGCGTTCGCAGACGCTGGAGCGGGCGTTGAAGGAGGCGCGTGTTCAGGCGACTGACGAGATCAAGGAGCGCGCGCGGGCCTTGCAGGCGGATGCGGTGGTCGGGGTGGATTTCGAGATCAGCATGCCGGCAGGGAAGGGCGGCATGGTTGTGGTGTTTGCGACCGGTACGGCGGTCAAGTTGCGCTGAGGCTAGTGAGCCCATTCAACGGAATGGGCTCTGTGCTGATAATCAGCCCTGCGGCTTGAGCAGGATAGTGCCTTTCGAATCGTAGGTCAGCGGCGTATCGATCGCGACGAGAGGCGGCGTATCGCCGGGTTGAACTGGCTGAACCGGGTCTGGGTGGTAGATCACGCCAGGCTGCAACGGACTCGGTCCGGTCGGCTGCTTGATGACGATTTCACCCGAAGCGATCTTTTCCTTGAGTTTCTCCGCCCCGGCCTTGCCGGCGGCGATCTGTTCATCCGTGAGCTTTACAACAGGCAGTGTCGGGAATCCTTTGATTTCCATGTTCTCTCCTTGAGATTCATTGCGTAGGAAAAAGGGCAGCGGCCGGTCGCCGCAAATCTTTAGTCGCGTGGGACCAACGGTTCCTCAATGTGTTTAATTTCCGTAGGCCATTCGTCGGGCTTCGGGTGATCTGAATCACAAGTCCAGGAATGACCGGCTAGTCTCAAAAGCCTTGGAGGTCGATATTTTTTCAGGCAAAAGGGTTTGCCGGTGTCGGCCCGCATTTGGAAAGGGGTGAAGAGATGACTGATCCGTACATCGAAGACGACGGGGCTGAATTTCCATTCAACAATTGCGTGCGCTGCGGCCAGACGGAGTATCAGGCCGGGTTTGGCGAGGACCCGGTTCAGACCGGCAAGATCAAGTCCACGGCACCCAAGGGGCCTAAAGCAAAATTTCTGCCCAAGGTGACGGCACGTTCCAGGAAGTAATCGGATGCCACACAGCCCCGCCATTGAGCGGGGTTTTTTGTTTCTTCTTTTGAGAAATACCCTACAGAAATTGCAGATTCGTCCGGATTCTTTCACAAACTTTTCACACGCGCCTGAGTAGGGTGAAGCCATCCGTTAGAAAGCAAGTCTCCAGCCCGTCTCCCCAGCGGGCTTTTTTTTGCCTGCCATAAAACCTTTTCCATAATCGCTGTCCAATCGGCGCCAAGTACGCGGCGACGCTGGACATTGCCGCGGCAGCAGCATTCAATCTGCGCCCTTTTTTATTCCTTCTGTTGAGGTTCTCGTCATGCGTTTAACTCTGCCTGCTCTGGTTCTGGGGCTTCTGGTTGCTCAAGGTGCAATGGCTGGCGACGGTACCGCCGCACTGGGTGGCGGTCTGGGCGGCGCGCTGGGTAACGTGGTTGGCCAGAAAATGGGCGGCAGCAACGGCGCGGCCATTGGCGCTGGCCTGGCCGGCGCGGCTGGCGGTGCGTTGGCAGCGAAGAAGGGGGCCCGCACAAAGGCGGCCATTGGCGGTGGTGTCGGTGCGGCGGGTGGTTCGATCATCGGCAACAGCCTGGGTGGCAAGAACGGCGCGACTATCGGTGCCGGCCTGGGCGGTGCTGCTGGCGGCGCAGTGGGCAGCAACTTGTCCAAGGGGCACAAGCGTCACTGATTGCCAACGCGTGACTGAAAAGGCCCGGCTTTTTGCCGGGCCTTTTCGTTGCTGAACGTTTTTCCCGAATTCGCCTCCAATGCCACATAGCCCACTCCGCGGGCGAACCGTCCCGATCCGGGACCTGTGAGGTCTGTATGCGCTCGACTTTAACTGCAACTGCGTTGGTTATAGGACTGCTCGTGGCTCAAGGCGCCATGGCTGCCGGCGATGGTTCCGCGGCTGTCGGTGGTGGGCTGGGCGGTGTACTGGGCAATGTGGTCGGCGGCCAGCTCGGCGGCAGCACCGGTGCTGCGGTGGGTGCCGGCGTTGGCGGTGCGGCCGGTAGTGCCGTCGGAGCGAACAAACGCAATCGCACGGAAGCCGCCATTGGCGGTGGCCTCGGCGCCGCAGGCGGGTCCGTCGTCGGCAACAGCCTCGGCGGCTCCACCGGTTCGACTATCGGCGCAGGGTTGGGCGGCGCAGCGGGTGGCGCGGTCGGCAACAACCTGGGTGACGATGGCGGCAAGTCGCACTCCGGCGGTGGTCACAAGCACAAGAACAAACACAAGAACCGTCATCGTTGAGTGACCGGTTCTACGGAAACCCGGCTTTATGCCGGGTTTTTTGTGCCTGCGCGTCATGCGCAGGAACGATTCGCGACCATACTTTTCGAACGTCGTATACGAATGCGACTGACGAGGTGCGCCATGACTCCGGAAACCGAAGGCAAGGAAGAGAAAGGCCCGAGCGGATTGCCGTTTATCAATGATCCGGGGAATGAAGATCCGGGGTCATTGATGGGATGATGCGACGGTTCCGCTTTTGGAGGGTGAGGAGGAGCTTGAGTATGAGGATTTTGATGATGATGAGTGAACGGGCATTTGTTTCGTTAAATATTGGAAATACTATTGCGAGCGCTAAGGGGTGGCGCAGTGGTTTAACCCCGCCATTCGCCATCGAACAAACGAGACATCAATCCTGTCCGCGTTAATTTTGACGAACTGTCCATTCAGATTTGGGTATTCGTAGTGGATATCCTGATCCGTAAAATCAACAAACGACCGGAAAATCTCGCCATCCAGGTAGCCATAAACCTCACAGGGGAATCCGCTACCGAGCATCTTGATCTGCTTTTTTTGGCATTGTGTAGCTGCTGCAAATTCCTCACCAGACAACACCATTTCGAACTCAACGTCGTAAGTATTTCCGACCTCAATTTTCGAAGGGCTGTAGCTTGCGAAGCACCTAACCTCAACGCCCTCAACAGTCAGCAAGACAGCGTCTTCTACCAAATGGTCTATTTCGACGACCAATGCTTTGTGTGTCTTAGTCACGAGAAGGTCTTACTGTTTTATCTTGTGCATTACCATTAATTGTCCGCCAAAACTCTTTTCTACTTTTGGTGTATAGAGTCGTGATTTCATCATTTGTGTTGGTATCCACGAAAGCAAATTTTGCTTCATCTTTCCAGTTGGTCCCGATTAATGGATATACCCTGCTAATCAAAAAGGAGTCTCGGTTAGATAAACTGTGGGGTCTCTAAGTCTCAGAAAAGATGTCGTGAACTCAATGGCGGAATTCTCCGAAATAGCCGTTACCTTAAACCGGAGGCCATTTCCAAGGATTGTCAATTTCAATGGTGTATTGGTCGGGAGATTTTTAATTGTAATGCTCTCAACCTCACTGCAGGTGATTCCAATTCGGCAAGCATTGTATTGAGCTGATTGCCACTTTCTTGGCGGTTTGTCGGGTACTTCCCTTATGTCGAAGGCCATAGTAACCAAAGATTGATTGCTATCAATATCTATGGAGAACAGCTTTATTTCACCAATCTCGATGCGATTGCTGAACACCATAGAAAAAAAATTACTTCCTTCAAGGTCGTTCCAGTACTGCATTTTTACCTCCTGAATGGATAGTGCTCATGTGTGTTGTCAACTTTTCCGTTTCTAGGATCGTCTGCAGGTCGTACGTTAAAATGAGAGCCTTGATCGCCTTTATTGTCGGTAGCTCCGAATTTGTGACCGGCAGTATGGTCTTGCAGTATCACAATGAATCCGTCCTCTCTAGTGAACCTATACTCTCTAGTCAGGATCGGCATCCCGGTGCTGGATAGAATATTTTTGCCACTTTTATTAGTCATGTTCGTGTAAGTATATTGACGCTGGCGTCCATTTACCTTGTCTATCTGTATGTCCGGCTGCTGACCCCTCGGAATCCCAGCGTCAGCTTTTGCCTGTCTGAATGCTCCTCGTCTTGAGATGTCTGGCTGCTCAGGTTCACCCGGATTAGGGCAAATGGCTGAGCGTTCACTCTTTGGAGGACAGTTGGACGTCAACCCCAACGGATCCACCCACCCCGTCGGATTCGGCACGT
>NZ_JBMDJR010000022.1:0-62925 GCF_057809295.1 Pseudomonas sp. FG35
CATTCTGCTTGTAAGGCAGACGCTCTCCCAGCTGAGCTAATCACCCTTCGCTTCGGTGTGGCGCGCATTCTACGGAGCGACCCAACCTCTGGCAAGCACTTTTTTAAATAATTTTCTTAGCCCTTCCAAAGGCTTAGAGAAGGGTTGGCCTATGACCCGGCGAAGACAATAATGCCCCCCTTTGTATGAAGGAGAGACTCACCCCATGTGGTTCAAAAACCTGCTTATCTATCGCCTGACCCAAGACCTGCCTGTCGATGCCGAGGCGCTGGAAACTGCACTGGCCACCAAACTGGCGCGTCCATGTGCAAGCCAGGAGTTGACCACTTACGGTTTTGTCGCGCCGTTCGGCAAGGGCGAAGATGCTCCACTGGTGCACGTCAGCGGTGACTTTCTGCTGATCTCCGCCCGTAAAGAAGAACGCATTCTGCCGGGCAGCGTCGTGCGTGACGCGGTCAAGGAAAAGGTCGAAGAGATCGAAGCCGAGCAGATGCGCAAGGTCTATAAGAAGGAACGCGATCAGATCAAGGATGAAATTATCCAGGCTTTCCTGCCGCGCGCCTTTATCCGCCGCTCGTCGACCTTCGCCGCCATCGCGCCGAAACAGGGTCTGATCCTGGTCAACTCGGCCAGCCCGAAACGCGCCGAAGACCTGCTCTCCACCCTGCGTGAAGTGATCGGCACCCTGCCGGTTCGTCCGCTGACCGTGAAAACCGCGCCGACCGCCGTGATGACCGAGTGGGTCACCACCCAGCAAGCCGCCCCGGACTTCTTTGTGCTGGACGAGTGCGAACTGCGCGACACCCACGAAGACGGCGGCATCGTGCGTTGCAAGCGTCAGGACCTGACCAGCGAAGAAATCCAGCTGCACCTGAGCACCGGCAAGGTGGTGACTCAACTGTCGTTGGCCTGGCAGGACAAACTGTCGTTCATGCTCGACGACAAGATGACCGTCAAGCGCCTGAAGTTCGAAGATCTGTTGCAGGATCAGGCGGAACAGGACGGCGGCGACGAAGCCCTCGGCCAACTGGACGCCAGCTTCACCCTGATGATGCTGACGTTCGGCGACTTCCTGCCGGCGCTGGTTGAAGCACTGGGCGGCGAAGAGACACCGCAGGGGATCTAAGCCTCTGCGCAGTCTTTGGGTTATCTTCAAACGCCACCGCTTCGGTGGCGTTTTCACATAATAAGGAACAGGCCATGCGCGCACTGGCTGCACTGAGTCGTTTTGTCGGCAATACCTTCGCTTACTGGGTTCTGATTTTCGCGGTGATCGCGTTCCTCCAGCCGGCCTGGTTCCTCGGCCTCAAAGGCGCCATCGTGCCGCTGCTCGGGCTGGTGATGTTCGGCATGGGCCTGACCCTCAAACTCGACGACTTCGCCGCCGTCGCTCGCCATCCGTGGCGTGTGGCGCTGGGGGTCGTCGCGCATTTCGTGATCATGCCGGGGATGGCGTGGCTGCTGTGCCAGATCTTTCATTTGCCGCCGGAAATCGCCGTCGGCGTGATTCTGGTCGGTTGCTGCCCGAGCGGCACCTCCTCGAACGTCATGACCTGGCTGGCCCGTGGCGACCTGGCGCTGTCGGTGGCCATCGCCGCCGTCACCACCCTCCTCGCCCCGCTGTTGACCCCGGCGCTGATCTGGCTGCTGGCCTCGGCGTGGTTGCCGGTTTCGTTCATGGAATTGTTCTGGTCGATCCTGCAAGTGGTGCTGCTGCCGATCGTTCTCGGCGTGGTCGCGCAACGTGTGCTTGGTGACAAGGTGCGCCACGCGGTGGAAGTGCTGCCGCTGGTGTCGGTGGTCAGCATCGTGATCATCGTTGCCGCCGTGGTCGCCGCCAGCCAGGCGAAAATTGCCGAATCCGGTCTGCTGATCATGGCCGTGGTGATGTTGCACAACAGCTTCGGCTATTTGCTGGGGTATTTCACCGGACGCCTGTTCGGCCTGCCGCTGCCGCAGCGCAAGTCCCTGGCGCTGGAAGTCGGCATGCAGAACTCGGGGCTGGGTGCTGCGCTGGCCAGTGCGCACTTTTCGCCACTGGCGGCGGTGCCAAGTGCATTGTTCAGTGTGTGGCACAACATTTCCGGGGCGCTGCTGTCGACCTGGTTCCGGCGGATGAGCGAAAAAGAAGACCGTGAGACGTTGGCACAACAGACGGCCGACTGATTCCGGATCGCGGTGCAGCGCACATTTTTAGGTAGTATGTGCGCCACGCGGGGACGACCCTGCGGCTCAATCGAGTTTTCAATCAGGGGACGGCCCCGTCAATCGATGGAGGTCTTCCATGTCCTGGATCATTCTGTTTTTCGCCGGCCTGTTCGAAGTCGGCTGGGCTGTCGGCCTGAAATACACCGACGGCTTCAGCCGTCCGCTGCCCACCGCTCTCACCGTCGCCGCCATGGCAGTCAGCTTGGGCTTGCTGGGGCTGGCGATGAAGGAACTACCGCTGGGCACGGCTTATGCGATCTGGACCGGGGTCGGTGCCGTGGGCACGGTGATTGCCGGAATCATTTTGTTTGGCGAATCGATGGCGTTGATCCGCCTGGCCAGTGTGGCGTTGATCGTCGCAGGGCTGATCGGGCTCAAGGTCAGCGCCTGAGCCGTTGCCGCCATCCGTCAGGGATGGCGGCTTTCTTAACAACTACCTGACAGTCCCGCGCAACTCCCCGACCAACGCCTGCAACTCCGCCGGCTGCGCCGCTTCCACGGCGACCGGTGCACCCGCCACAAGCGTCACCCGCGACCACAAGCGCCGGAATACCCCTTTGTTCGGATCGCGACTGAAGAAACTCCCCCACAACCCCTGCAACGCCAGCGGAATCACCGGCACCGGCGTTTCTTCGAGAATCCGCGTCAGCCCGCCCTTGAACTCGTTGATCTCGCCATCGGCGGTCAACTTGCCCTCCGGGAAGATGCAAACCAGCTCACCGTCCTTCAGATACTGGGCAATCCGGGTGAAAGCCTTTTCGTAGATCTGAATGTCTTCGTGACGTCCGGCGATAGGAATCGTCCCCGCCGTGCGGAAGATAAAGTTCAACACCGGCAGGTTGTAGATCTTGTAGTACATGACAAAGCGAATCGGCCGACGCACCGCGCCGCCGATCAGCAAGGCATCGACGAACGAAACGTGGTTGCATACCAGCAACGCCGCGCCCTCATCGGGAATCGCCTCAAGGTTGCGATGCTCTACGCGGTACATGGAATGGCTGAGCAGCCAGATCATGAAACGCATGCTGAACTCGGGGACGATCTTGAAGATGTAGGCGTTGACGCCGATGTTCAGCAGCGACACCACCAGGAACAGCTGCGGAATCGACAGTTTCACCACACTCAACAACACGATGGTGACAATCGCCGAGACCACCATGAACAGCGCGTTGAGAATGTTGTTGGCCGCGATCACTCGCGCCCGCTCGTTCTCGGCGGTGCGTGACTGGATCAATGCGTACAACGGCACGATGTAAAAACCGCCGAAAATTCCGAGGCCCAACACATCGATCAACACCGCCCACGCATGGCCAAAACCGAGCACTTCGGTCCAGCTGTGGCCGACGGCGCTTTCCGGAATTCCACCGGAATGCCACCACAGCAACAAACCGAAAACCGTCAGCCCGAACGAGCCAAACGGCACCAGGCCGATCTCGACTTTGCGCCCGGACAGCTTCTCGCACAGCATCGAGCCCAGTGCGATACCGACCGAAAACACCGTCAGAATCAGGGTAACGACGGTTTCGTCGCCGTGCATCCACTCCTTGGCATAAGCCGGGATCTGCGTCAGATAAATCGCCCCGACGAACCAGAACCACGAGTTGCCGACAATCGAACGCGACACCGCAGGCGTCTGCCCCAGGCCGAGTTTCAAGGTCGCCCACGACTGACTGAAGATGTTCCAGTTCAGGCGCATTTCCGGGGTCGCCGCTGCTGCGCGCGGGATGCTGCGACTGGCCAGATAACCCAGCACCGCGATGCCGACAATCGCGGCGGACACCACCGGCGCGTAATTGGCCGACGACATCATCACCCCGGCCCCAATGGTCCCGGCCAGAATGGCCAGAAACGTGCCCATCTCCACCAGCCCGTTGCCGCCGACCAGTTCGTCGTCGCGCAAGGCCTGTGGCAGGATCGAATATTTCACCGGCCCGAACAGCGCCGAGTGCGTGCCCATGGCGAACAGCGCCACCAGCATCAATGACAGGTGATCGAACAGGAAGCCGACGGATCCCACGGCCATGATGGCGATTTCTGCCAGCTTGATCAGACGGATCAGCGCATCCTTGGCGAATTTTTCCCCGAACTGCCCGGCCAGCGCCGAGAACAGAAAGAACGGCAGAATAAACAGCAACGCACACAGGTTGACCCAGATCGAGCGGTCACCCTCGATGGTCAGCCGATAGAGAATGGCGAGGATCAGCGACTGCTTGAACACGTTGTCATTGAACGCGCCCAGCGACTGGGTGATGAAAAACGGCAGGAAGCGCCGGGTACGCAGCAGGTTGAACTGTGAGGGGTGACTCATCTTCCGTGTGACCCTGTTGTTTTTGGAAAGAGAAGGTAGTCAGTGGCCTGGCTACGATTATAAGAATCTCGAACCGCGATCCAGGCCACACATTACCTAATCTTCGCAGGTTATTTCTTCAAACCTGCAATGCACGGTGAAACAAACAGCTCGCCGCGCCACGCACCTTGCAGCGTGCGTTTGCCGACGATCAGCCACATCACCGCCAGCAACGCCACCAGCACACAACCGGCCACACTGAAGAACGTCAGGTGCAAGGTGCTGCCCAGTTTCAGGGTTGCCAGCGAATACACACCCAACGGGAAGGTGAAGCCCCACCAGCCGAGGTTGAACGGAATGCCGTCACGCAGGTAACGCAAAGTGATCAGCAGCGCCATCAACATCCACCACAGACCGAAGCCCCACAGCGTGAGCCCGGCGACCAGGCCCAGGCCCGACGCCATTTCGCCGATGCCCGGCAGACCGTTGGCCGTGAAGATCGCCGGGGCGTCGCCACCCAGCAGCAACATGCCCAGGGCGCCGGTGCCGATTGGCCCCAAGGCCAGCCAGCTCGAGGCTGCCATGTTTTCGTGGGGCAGTTTGTGCAAGGCCATGCGCAGCAAGAGGATGGTCAGGATGCTGAACGCCACTGGCAGGGAAAAGGCCCAGAGCACGTAACTGGTCACCAGCACCACCAGTTGCGAGTGCGCATCAGCGAGATGCGGCACCAGCAGTCCACCGCTGGCCGCGGCCACTTCTGCCGCCACCACCGGCAGCAGCCAGACGGCGGTCATCTGATCGATGCTGTGTTCCTGACGGGTAAACATCATGTAGGGGATCAACACACCGCAGGCCAGCGACATCCCCACGTCCAGCCACCACAATGCTTCAGCTAGATGAATGACCCCGTCGCCCCAGCGCGGCAGACCGAACAGCAGAAAGCCGTTGATGATGGTCGCCAGGCCCATGGGAATGGTGCCGAAGAACATCGAAACCGTGGAGTGGCCGAAGATCCGCCGCGCTTCGTCGAAGAACAGAATCCAGCGCGCGGCGTAGGCAGCGGTAAACAGCACGAACAACAGAATGTTGAACAGCCACAGCCCTTCGGCCACCGCGCGCAGGCCGGGAATGGACACCGGCAATTGCGCCAGCGCCAACGCCAGCACGCCGGTGCCCATGGTGGCGGCGAACCAGTTCGGGGTGAATTGACGGATCACTTCAAGCGGGTGCTGAAGCTGGCTGAATGGCTTGATGCCGGGTTTGACGCTATTGGGGCAAATCATTCATGAACTCCTGTCCTCAGGTGAGGTTGAGTCCATGGTAGAACTGAATCGAATATCTATATAACGGGTAATATCTCTAACTGTTATCTGTTTTGTAGATATGCGGTCAGACACTACCTTCGGTTTCGATCACCAGAATCCGCGCTGCGCCCTGAGGATGAGCGACGTGTTCAGTGCCAATGCACGCGTAAAAGATGTCGCCAACGTCGAGCAAGGCCTGCTTCTCCTCACCTTCTTCGCGATAGTGCATGAGCACCTGACCGTCAAGCACCACAAACACTTCTTCACCGTCATTGACGTGCCATTTGTAAGGCTGATCGGTCCAGTGCAGGCGCGTGGTGATGCCGTTCATATTGGCGATGTCGAGCGCGCCCCAGGCGCGCTCGGCGGTAAAGGTCTTGCTGCGGATAATCTTCATGCGTCGATCCGTGAGAAGAAGTGGGGCTGGCCAAGGCTAACCGAATCCGACGGGCTTATGGAGCGCTGCAGGTCTTCGCCGCTTGCGCCCGGAAACTCATCAACAGCGCACCGACCGCCAACACGATCAGCACTGCACCATACACATCGGTGGTGGCCAGCAGGCCCACGCTATGAGTGAAGTGCCCTGCCAGCAACGCCGGCAGGCAGAACGCCAGGTAACTCAGCACATAAAACGCCGACATCAAACCAGCCCGCTCATGGGGCAACGCCAGCGGCACCAGGCTGCGCACAGCGCCGAGAAAACCGGAGCCAAAGCCACAACCGGCCACCAGCGTGCCGAAGAAGAACAGCGACAGGCTGGCGCTGTGCACGCCCAACAGAATCAGCACGACACCGGCCGGCAGCAGACTCGCCCCGAGTTGCAGCGCGCGGGAGGCAGGACGATTGCGCAACGTGAAGATCATCAATGCACCGGTCACGGTCAGCGCCGCCACGGTCGCGCCGCCGATCAGATTGGAGGTGGAGCCGGTGGCCGTGCGCACCAGCGACGGCGCCAGCGAGGCATAGAAGCCGCCGAGCGCCCAGGTCGCGGTGTTCAGCGGCAACACTCGCCACAGCGTCGAGCGGGCCTGAACCGGCACGTGCAGGGTCGGCCGTAACGAGGCCCACGCTCCGGCCTGCGGCGAGACGCTTTCCGGCAGGCGCCAGACATAAATGCCCTGCAACACAAACAGCGCGAGCAGCAGCCAATAGGTCAATTGCAACGGCGCCGGGGCGAATTCCGCCAGCAAACCGCAGCCCATGCCGCCCAACGCCATGCCCAGCAAAGGCGCAACGCTGTTGATCAACGGCCCCTGCTGGCGATCAGTGTCGAGCAGCGTTGCGCTCAACACGGCGGTGGCCATGCCGGTGGCGAAACCTTGCAGCACTCGCGCGCCGATCAGCCAGCCCACGCTGTCGGCATAGATAAACAGCAGCATCGCCAGCGCATTGAGCGTCACGGCGGTGAAGATCACCGGTTTGCGTCCCAAGTGATCCGACAGCGACCCGACCGTCAGCAACGCGGCCAGCAGACTGAGGGCATAGACGCCAAAAATCAGGGTCAGTACCGCTGCCGAAAAATGCAGCTGATCCTGATACAGGTGATACAACGGCGTCGGCGCAGTGGAAGCGGCGAGAAAACTCAGTAAGGTGATCGCCAGAAACCACAGGCTGGAACGGTTGGAAGCAAGGCTGGTCATGGGCACACTCCGCAAAAGCTAATTTTTTGCTTTTGCGGAGTGTGCTCTCGGCTTGCGCTTAAAGCAAATTCTTTGTGTTAAGGTCTGCCGCATGGCTATTAAAGAAGGTTTACGCCCCGGCGGTCGCAGTGCCCGGGTGCAAGAGTCGATTCATTCGGCAGTCCGCGCGCTTCTGCAAGAACAGGAGCGCTCAACGGTGACCGTCCCGCAAATCGCGGCGCGCGCCGGTGTGACGCCGTCGACGATTTATCGGCGTTGGGGCGATCTGGCGACCTTGCTGGCCGACGTCGCCCTCGCCCGCATGCGCCCCGACAGCGAGCCGGCGGAAACCGGCAGTCTGCGCAGCGATATCCGCGCGTGGGCGGAACAATATCTCGACGAAATGAGTTCGGAGCCAGGGCGCAACATGATGCGCGACGTGCAGGCGAGTGCAACGCCGGGCTACTGCGTGGCGATCATCGGCGCGCAGTTGCAGACCATCATCGAGCGCCACCCCAAGGAACCGGCGCCGAGCGTGGATCGGCTGATCAATCTGGTGGTGTCCCCGGTGGTATTTCGCATTCTGTTTTCGGCAGCGCCGCTGGAAGTCGAAGAACTGCACCGCCTGATCGACCTCGCGCTCAAACCGGACTGATCAGAACTGCCCGGTTCTGTTCCTGCGACACCCCGCCGCGCCACGACCTTGGTCGACACTGACTAACCGCCGCGCCCGTGCGAGACTGTCTGACCGGGCGCGAGTCCGGTCGTTTTCTGTCGGGAGTGTTCCATGTCGTTGTCCACCGGGCTGATCGCCGCCGTCGCCCTGGCCTATATGGCCATCATGTTCGCCATCGCCTTCTACGGCGACCGTCGCAGCACCCCGCTGCCGCCACGGGTGCGTGCCTGGGTGTACAGCCTGTCGCTGGCGGTCTATTGCACCAGCTGGACGTTCTTTGGCGCGGTCGGTCAGGCCGCCGAACAACTGTGGTCATTCCTGCCGATCTATCTCGGGCCGATCCTGCTGTTGCTCGGTGCGCCGTGGGTGCTGCAGAAAATGGTGATGATCAGCAAACAGGAGAACATCACCTCCATCGCCGACTTCATCGCCGCCCGCTACGGTAAATCCCAATCGCTGGCGGTGGTCGTCGCGCTGATCTGTCTGGTCGGCGTTCTGCCTTATATCGCTTTGCAGCTCAAAGGCATCGTCCTCGGTGTGAACCTGCTGATCGGGGCCGGCGCCGACGCCATGGGCACCCGTGCCCAGGACACGGCGCTGATCGTGTCGCTGGTGCTGGCGCTGTTCACCATCGTTTTCGGTACGCGCAACCTCGACGCCACCGAGCACCACCGCGGCATGGTGCTGGCGATTGCCTTTGAATCGCTGGTCAAACTGTTTGCCTTCCTCGCCGTCGGCGCTTTCGTCACCTATGGGCTGTATGACGGTTTCGACGACCTGTTCAATCAGGCGATGCTCGCCCCGCGCCTTGAGGAATACTGGAAAGAAACCATCAACTGGCCATCGATGGTGGTGCAGACCGGCGTGGCGATGATGGCGATCATTTGCCTGCCCCGGCAGTTTCACGTGACAGTGGTCGAGAACATCGACCCGCAGGATCTGCGCCTGGCCAAATGGGTGTTCCCCGCCTACCTCGCATTGGCCGCGCTGTTTGTCGTCCCGATCGCCCTGGCCGGTCAGATGATGTTGCCCAGCTCGGTCATCCCCGACTCGTTCGTTATCAGCCTGCCACTGGCCCAGGCTCACCCGGCGCTGGCGATGCTGGCGTTTATCGGCGGTGCGTCGGCAGCCACCGGCATGGTGATCGTGGCGAGCGTGGCGCTGTCGACCATGGTCTCCAACGACATGTTGTTGCCATGGTTGCTGCGCCGCAACAACGCCGAGCGCCCGTTCGAAGTGTTCCGTCAGTGGATGCTCTCGGTGCGTCGGGTCAGCATCGTGGTGATTCTGTTGCTGGCTTACGTCAGCTACCGTTTGCTCGGTTCCACTGCGAGCCTGGCAACCATCGGCCAGATCGCTTTCGCGGCAGTCACCCAACTGGCCCCGGCGATGCTCGGCGCGCTGTACTGGAAACAGGCCAACCGCCGCGGCGTGTTCGCCGGCCTCGCCGCCGGTACGTTCCTGTGGTTCTACACCCTGGTCCTGCCGATCGCTGCGCGCAGCCTGGGCTGGTCGCTGGACAGCTTCCCCGGCCTCGCCTGGCTGCACAGCAACCCGCTGAACCTGCCGATTACCCCGCTGACCCAAGGCGTGGTGCTATCGCTGGCGGGTAACTTCACGTTGTTCGCCTGGGTTTCGGTGCTGTCGCGCACGCGGGTGTCGGAGCACTGGCAGGCCGGGCGCTTCATCGGTCAGGAAATCAGCGCACGGCCAAGCGCACGCTCGATGCTGGCGGTGCAGATCGACGACCTGCTGCAACTGGCGGCACGCTTTGTCGGTGAAGAACGCGCCCGGCAGAGTTTCATCCGCTTCGCCTACCGTCAGGGCAAAGGCTTCAACCCGAATCAGAACGCCGACGGCGAATGGATCGCCCATACCGAGCGATTGCTGGCGGGTGTCCTTGGCGCATCTTCGACGCGAGCTGTAGTAAAAGCCGCCATCGAAGGTCGGGAAATGCAGCTGGAGGACGTGGTACGGATCGCCGACGAAGCGTCGGAAGTGCTGCAGTTCAACCGCGCGCTGCTGCAAGGCGCCATCGAAAACATTACCCAGGGCATCAGCGTGGTCGACCAGTCGCTGAAGCTGGTGGCCTGGAACCGCCGTTATCTGGAGCTGTTTAACTACCCGGACGGCTTGATCAGCGTTGGCCGGCCGATTGCCGACATCATTCGCCACAACGCCGAGCGTGGCTTGTGCGGCCCCGGTGAAGCGGAAGTTCATGTCGCCCGGCGCCTGCACTGGATGCGTCAGGGTCGTGCTCACACGTCCGAGCGTTTGTTCCCCAACGGCCGGGTGATCGAACTGATCGGCAACCCGATGCCCGGCGGCGGTTTCGTCATGAGTTTCACCGACATCACCGCGTTCCGCGAAGCCGAACAGGCCTTGACCGAAGCCAACGAAGGGCTGGAGCAACGGGTCAGCGAACGAACCCAGGAACTGTCGCAACTCAACGTCGCACTGACCGAAGCCAAGGGCAATGCCGAGGCGGCCAACCAGTCCAAGACCCGCTTCCTCGCCGCCGTCAGTCACGACCTGATGCAGCCATTGAATGCGGCGCGGCTGTTCTCCGCCGCCCTCTCCCATCAGGCGGACGGCTTGAGCGAGGAAGCGCAGAAACTGGTGCAGCATCTGGACAGTTCGCTGCGTTCGGCCGAAGACCTGATCAGCGACCTGCTGGACATTTCCCGCCTGGAAAACGGCAAGATCAACCCGGATCGCAAGCCGTTCGCGGTCAATGAGCTGTTCGATATTCTCGGTGCCGAGTTCAAGGCACTGGCCCAGGAACAAGGCCTGAGTTTCCGGGTACGTGGCAGTCAGCTGCGCATCGACAGCGACATCAAGTTGCTGCGACGCATTCTGCAGAATTTCCTGACCAACGCGTTCCGCTACGCAAAAGGCCCGGTGCTGCTGGGCGTGCGTCGGCGTAAAGGCGAAATCTGTCTGGAAGTGTGGGATCGCGGACCGGGGATTCCGGAGGACAAACAGCAAGTGATCTTCGAGGAGTTCAAACGCCTCGACAGTCACCAGACCCGCGCCGAAAAAGGTCTGGGCCTGGGCCTGGCGATCGCCGATGGCCTGTGCCGCGTACTCGGCCACACCTTGCGTGTGCGCTCATGGCCGGGGCGCGGCAGCGTGTTCAGCGTTCGTGTGCCGTTGGCCAAAGCGCAGACCGTGCAGCCAACCGCGGCGGTGGAAATAAACGGTAAATTGCACAGCGGCGCGCAGGTGCTGTGCATCGACAACGAAGACAGCATTCTGATCGGCATGAACAGCCTGCTCACGCGCTGGGGCTGTCAGGTGTGGACGGCGCGCAACCGCGAAGAATGCGCGGCACTGCTCGACGAGGGCGTGCGCCCACAGTTGGCACTGGTGGACTATCACCTGGATCACGGCGAAACCGGCACCGATCTGATGGCCTGGTTGCGCACAAGACTGGGCGAGCCGGTGCCCGGCGTGGTGATCAGTGCCGACGGACATCCGGAAACCGTGGCCCAGGTGCACGCGGCGGGGCTGGATTACCTGGCCAAACCGGTGAAACCGGCGGCGTTGCGGGCGTTGTTGAGTCGCTACTTGCCGCTCTAGCAGAGCGGCTTATTCAGGCAGCTCGACCAGGCCGTCGGCGTCGGTCATCGCGCGTTCCAGCAGATCCGCCGGCAAGCTTTTGCTGGCCCGCGCGCCGAGCAACTTGAGCTGCTCGCTGCGGCTGACCAGGTTGCCGCGCCCTTCCGTCAGCTTGTTGCGCGCCGCGCTGTAGGCCTTGTCCAGTTGCTGCAAGCGATTGCCGACTTCGTCCAGATCCTGAATGAACAACACGAACTTGTCGTACAGCCAGCCGGCGCGCTCGGCGATTTCCCGGGCGTTCTGGCTCTGGCGCTCCTGCTTCCACAAGCTGTCGATGACCCGCAGCGTCGCCAGCAATGTGGTCGGGCTGACGATCACGATGTTGCGGTCGAAGGCTTCCTGAAACAGCGTCGGCTCAGCCTGCAACGCAGCGGAAAACGCCGCTTCGATGGGCACGAAAAGCAAGACGAAATCGAGGCTGTGCAAGCCTTCCAGACGTTTGTAATCCTTGCCGGCCAGGCCTTTGACGTGGCTGCGCAAGGACAGCACGTGCTGCTTCATGGCGATCTGGCCGATGGCATCGTCGTCGGCGGCGACGTATTGCTGATAGGCGGTGAGGCTGACCTTGGAGTCGACCACCACCTGCTTGTCGCCCGGCAGATAAATGATCACGTCCGGCTGGAAACGCTCGCCATCCGGCCCCTTGAGATTGACCTGGGTCTGGTACTCGCGCCCCCTCTCCAGCCCGGCATGCTCAAGCACGCGCTCGAGAATCAGCTCGCCCCAGTTGCCCTGGGTTTTCTGGCCCTTCAGAGCGCGGGTCAGGTTGGTCGCTTCATCGCTCAGGCGCAGGTTCAGTTGTTGCAAGCGTTCCAGTTCCTTGGCCAGCGAAAAACGCTCGCGGGCTTCGGCCTGATAGCTTTCCTCGACGCGTTTTTCGAACGACTGGATGCGCTCCTTCAACGGATCGAGCAATTGGCCGAGGCGTTGCTGGCTGGTTTCGGCGAAACGTTGTTCACGCTCATCGAAGATCTTGCCGGCCAGTTCGGCGAACTGCGCGCGCAGCTCGTCGCGGGAACCTTGCAGGTCATCCAGGCGTTGTTGATGGCTTTCCTGTTGCTCGCGCAACTCGGCATTCAGCGAAGCGGCCTGGGCGTCCAGGCGGCGCAATTCAGCTTCCTTGTTGGCGCGCTCGAGGTTCCAGGCGTGGGCGGCGTCACGAGCGTCATCGCGCTCGATCTGCAGCAGCTCGACTTCCCGGCGCACGGCGGCGAGATCCGCCTGCTTGGCGGCATTGGCCTGGCCGAGGTCGGCGATTTCATCGCGGCAGGCTTCAAGTTGAGCATTGAGGCCATCCTGGGCCATCTGCGCCATGGCCAGCCGCTCTTCGAGCAACGCGACTTCAGACTGGTTCTGACTGGCCCGACGTTGCAGTTGCCAGGCCAGTGCCAGCAGCGGCACCGCCGCACCTGCCAGCCCCAGCAGGATGCTGGTCAAGTCCATCGCCATAGTGATTCCCGCCAATCCGATAAAGCCTGAAGGTTAACCAAGGCGTCTGGTCTTGGACAGCTCAGTCTTCGATCAGGCCGAGTTCCTGTTGCGCGCGTCGGTCACCGGCACGGGCGGCCTGGCGCAGCAGGTCCTGGCCGATCCGCCGATCCCGGGCATTGCCGCACTCGCGGCACATCAACTGGCCGAGGCGACTCTGCGCCGCGACCACCCCCTCCCGGGCCGGTTGCTTGAGCAGGCGGCCGGCGAGGTGCTTGGCATTCTGGCTGTCGCCCAGTCGGGGGCTGTCCAGCAGCCATTCGGCCACGCGCACGGAAAATCGCTTGGGAGCGGTAACACGAGGGGGTTGGGAGGTAACAGAGTCTGTAGCTGAACGAAACTTCATAAAGCACTGTGGGACAGATCGGAAGGCGCGCCACTCTACTCTTTTTTTCGCACAGGTAAAGTCGAAAAAAACCCGGCACGCCCGTGCTAGAGCAAGCGCTCGGGACAATCCACAGAAGCTGTGGATAACTCAGTGGACAACCGTCCTCCAGTCGCCGCAAAGCCTTGTGGAATGGGGCTCTCAGTCAAACTGACGATTTTTTCACCAGTAAAAAAAAGCGATGTTTTTCATTGACTTAAACTTTCGTTACAGGCAGCCACCGGGGTCAGGATCGTTATGACAGCACCGTTACAGTCTGCGCAACTAATGTGCACAAGTACCTGCTACGCGGTTATATCGATGCGCCTTTTCGGGTCGTTTTGGCATTCGGCCTGGGGATAGGCCTCTGCGTCGAGCTTCCGCGCCTGCCAGGTTGTGGCGACCGACGGTCATGATCTGAACCGGATCGGGGCAAGTTTCAAGGCCTGGGCGATATCTCGGGATTTTTTTGTTCAGCGGGTTTGCCTTCTTTGGAGCGTTCGGTTAGTATCCGCGGCGTTAGTACCAAGCTGAAAGTCAATTCCGGTCGAATACACCCCCACGGTCAAGGTTCTCTCACAGAAGCCTTCACCGAAAAAAGCGGGATCGACCCCTCGATGGTTTCCAGGTAAATCTTGCGACGACACAGCCTTTGAACTGAATGCAAAGGGTGTTGCGAAGACCATTTACTCTGACCTAACCAACCTGCAAATTGATCAGGATCTTCACCCCGGGCCCAGAACCTCTGCCCTCGATGTGTTGCCTGTCCTCCTAAGTACCTACCTGCCAGCCCAAGCGCGCCAACTTTTATAGCGCTCGAACTGGCTGCCTTGTTCCAGTCGGGTTCTTCGTTCGACCAATGGTGGTTGACGTTACTGGAACGTTTTAACGTTGCACGGTTCTTATCCGTGTCATTTGTAGGAACACCTAATAACTATGTCGACTCAAATCCAGACTCAGGATGCCATTCGCACCCTAACCAACGCTTTTGCCCCAATGAACTGCCTGATCATGGCCGCTCGCAAAGGCTGCTTCAGCTTCACCGTGGTCAATGAACACGGGATCGCCCGCCACAGCGAGCGTCTGTACCCCGATCAATACTCCAGCGCCGAACCGCTGCAGGCCGTGATTGATCGCACCCGTCAGGCATTGATCGCCTGAGAGGCCGAAATGGCTGCAAAAGCAAAAGCCCCGCTGAAAATGCGGGGCTTTTTATTGCCCGATATTTCACCCTTACCCTTTTCGCTTAAGCACCAACCGATATAACGGTTATAACGCGTCACCGGAAATATTTTAAAAACAGGCCTTTACGTCGCGAATATGACACTACACTTCAACTCAAGCGGCGTGATCCGCTTCCGGCGAGCCTGAGTCGATCCACAGCTGCCAAGCTCCCCTTCAGGTCTCGCCGCCCGAATAACAAGATCCGAGGGTTTTATGGGTATCGCTGCCAGCGAACTGTGCCGCTACGTGATCCGTCCTACGCTGATCTACCTGGGACGCCACTGCGCAACTGCCGAATCCCTTCTGCTGGGCATTGCCGCCAGCCAGTCCGCCCTCGGTTCCGCCCTGCATGACCGCCGTGGCCACGGCCTGTACCGGATTGCCGAACACCGTCATCAGGCCCTCTGGGACCATTACCTGGCGCTGGATCCGGAACGCGCCAGCCTGGTGCGCGGCCTCGCCAGCCAACATGCATTTCTCAGCGGGCCGCACCTCGAACTGACCGTCAACCTGCGTTACGCCACGGCCATCGCCTGGCTGCTGGTGGAAGAACAAAACCCCATCCTCCCCGAGCCGGACGATCTGCTGGGCATGGCGCGCATCTGGCGTCAGACCTTCCAGCCTCAAGGTCGTCTGCGCGATTTCACCTGCGCCTGGCAAACCTGTGTTTCACCGCTGAATCAGGTCGCTTGCTGACCCACCGGTTTTGCAACATCGCCCAACGAGTAGCGAATCTGGTCGGATTGTCCTACAAAACCGCTCTAACTCAAGGCATACGGACTATAGCGCCGGGACGAAAATGTTGGTAATTTTCGCCCCGGTGATCACCAGGAGTTCTAATAATGAAAAAAGTCATGCTCAAAACCACCCTTAGCCTTGCCGTAACCGTGGCATCCACCCAGATCTTCGCGGCTGGCTTTGCCATCAACGAACACAGCATCAGCGGGATGGGGACTGGGTACGCCGGGCGATCTTCTTCTGCCGACGACGCAAGCACTGTTTACGGCAACCCTGCCGGCATGTCGCGCATCACGCGCGAACAAGTCACCGGTGGCGTTGCATTCCTCGATGCAAAAACCGATATCAGCGACGCCAGCTCCAGCCCGAACGGCGGCAGCAACAAAGGCGACATGGTGCCCTTCACCTCCGTACCTATGGGCTACTACGTCAAGCCGATCGACGAGCATTGGGCATTCGGTCTGGGTGTGTACGTACCCTTCGGCCTGATCACCGACTATGAAAACGGCTTCGCCGGCCGTTACTTCGGCAGCAAGTCCGAAGTCAAGATCATTACCTTCCAGCCAACCGTCAGCTACAAGTTCAACGACGTCGTGTCGATCGGTTTCGGCCCGACCATCAACCGTATCGACGGCTCGCTTGAATCAAACCTGTCGATCACCCAGGCTGCGCCGGACGGCAAGGTCAAGATCAAGGGTGACGACACCGCACTGGGCTACAACATCGGGGTGCTGGTACAGGCTACCGACAGCACTCGCCTGGGTCTGACCTACCACTCGAAAGTCGACTACAAGCTCGAAGGCAACACCAAGGTCAACTACGGTGTGCTGGGCGCGATCGGCCTGGGTGCGAACCAGAAGTACGACGCTTCGCTGAAGATCACCACGCCTGAATCCGTGGACCTCTCGGTCACCCAGGCGATCAACGATCGCTGGAACGTCTACGCCGGTACCACCTGGACCCGCTGGAGCCAGCTGGAAAAGATCACCGTCAAGAACTCCGGCGTTCAGCCACTGCTGGCTGGCCAGTTCGGCGAGATCACCGAAGAACAGAACTGGCATGACACCTGGGCGTACGCCATCGGTACGTCCTACCAACTGAACAAGGAATGGGTACTGCGTACCGGTCTGACGTTCGACCAGTCGCCGACCAACAACGTCGACCGTTCGCCACGCATACCGACCGGCGACCGGACCATCTTCAGTATCGGTGCCGGCTGGAGCCCGACCGAAGACCTGACCATCGACGTTGCCTACTCGTACCTGAAGGAAGAGAAGGTCAACATTCGCAACACAAACGATCGTGGCCAGAGCTACAACTCGCAGTATGAAAACTCGGCAAACGGCTTCGGTGTCGGCGCAACCTACCGCTTCTGATGCTGCACGGCGAGGCTAACCCCTCGCCATAAAAAGCCCCGCTCTCTTCACAGAGGCGGGGCTTTTTGATGGGTGTCGATCAGGGTTTCAGCGACTGGGAGGCAATGGCTTTCTCGATGGCTGCCAGAAATTCCGGATCATCCGGTTTGGTCAGGCTGGAGAAGTTGGCAATCACCTTGCCCTGGCGGTCGATGACGTACTTGTAGAAATTCCACTTCGGCGCGCTGCTCTGCCTGGCCAGCACCTGGAACAAGTGAGTCGCATCGTCACCCCGAACCTTCTGCGGCTCGGTCATGGTGAACGTCACGCCGTAGTTGGCGTAGCAGACCTTGGCGGTCTCGGCGCTGTCCTTGGACTCCTGCTTGAAGTCATTGGACGGTACGCCGAGCATTTCCAGGCCCTGGGCCTTGTAGCGCTGATTGAGCGCCTCCAGCCCCTCGAACTGCGGCGCGAAACCACAGAAGCTGGCCGTGTTGATCACTACCAGCGGTTTGTCGGCGTAACGCTGACACAGGTCGATGGATTCCTTGGCCCGCAACTTGGGCAACGAACCTTGCAACAGATCCGGACAATCCGCGGCCTGAGCCAGTCCGGTCAACGCCATCAGCAACGCGGGAACAGCACACCAGCGCTTGAGCATGTCGGGCATCCTTGAGCAATCGTCAGACCTCGACGTTACTCGCCCTCCCGCCGATCTAGCAAGCACCCATGCCCAACTGCATCAGCGCCAGCCCGCCCTGATGCCAGCCCCACCACACCAGCGCCAGCAACGCGGCGCCGAGTGCGGTGACGACGATCTGCGGCCAGAAACGGTTCATGCAGCGCTCGCACGCGGTTGCAGGCGCTCGACCGGACGCTCGCGCACCGGCCAGTTCAGCGCTGCCGCCAACAGGCTCAAGAGAATCGCCACTTGCCAGATCAAGTCATAACTCCCGGTCCGGTCATACACCACCCCGCCCAGCCAGCCGCCGAGGAACGAACCCAACTGATGGAACAGGAACACGATCCCACCGAGCATGGACAGGTTTCGCACGCCGAACAAGGTCGCCACCGTACCGTTGGTCAATGGCACCGTGGACAGCCAAAGAAAGCCCATGGCCATACCGAACAGATAGGCCGAGGTCGTCGTCACCGGCAACCACAGGAATAGCACGATCACCACGGCGCGCAGCAGATAGAGCCCGGTCAGCAGACGCGGTTTGGACATCCGCCCACCGAGCCAACCGGCGGTGTAAGTGCCGAAGATGTTAAACAGGCCGATCAACGCCAGCACGGTGGTGCCGACGGTGGCCGGCAGGTGCTGATCGACCAGATACGCTGGCAAGTGCACGCCAATGAACACAACTTGAAATCCGCAGACGAAGAAGCCGAACGCAAGCAGCCAGAACCCGGAGTGCGAACACGCCTCGCGCAAGGCTTCGGACAGGGTTTGTTCATGGCCGAGTACCGGCAGCGGTTTGTCCTTGAGCATGCTCACCAGCGGCACGATCAGCGCCACCAGCAGGCCCAGCACCAGCAATGCCGCCGACCAGCCGAGCCAGCCGATCAGCCCGAGGGTGCCCGGCAGCATCGCGAACTGGCCGAAAGAACCGGCAGCACTGGCAATACCCATGCCCATGCTGCGTTTTTCCGGCGGCACCGCGCGGCCGACCACGCCGAGAATGACCGAAAACGAGGTGCCGGACAGACCGATACCGATCAGCAAGCCAGCGCTCAGGGACAAGCCCAACGCGGTTTCCGACAGGCCCATGAACACCAGGCCCAAGGCGTAGAGCACCCCGCCGATCAGCACCACTTTTGCTGCGCCGAAGCGGTCAGCCAGTGCGCCGGTAAACGGTTGCGCCAGGCCCCAGATCAGGTTCTGCAAGGCGATGGCGAAAGCGAACACCTCACGGCCCCAGCCAAACTGGGCGCTCATCGGCGACAGAAACAAACCGAAGCCGTGCCGCACGCCCAATGACAACGCCAGAATCAGCGCACTCCCCAGCAACACCCAACCGCACGTACGCCACATCGAACTCATTATTATTCTCCAGTCGCGGGTATATACCCGCTTAGATTCGGAAAAAACCGGCCCTCAGGCCAGTTCATCCAATAGCCGCAGCAAGGTTTCACGCTTCTCGGCACCCAGTCGGTCGATCAACCGCTGTTGCGCCGCTTCCCAGGCTGGCAGTGCCGCTGCCAGGCGTTGCGCACCGGTTTCGGTGAGCCGGACGATGCGGTTGCGCATGTCTTCGCCTTCAGCCAGCGCCACCAGCCCCTCGCCTTCCAGTACCCGCAGATTGCGCCCGAGGGTGCTGCGATCCAGGCCCATCGCCTCGGCCAGTTCGGAAATGCTCGGTTGATCCAGCCGCTGCAGATTGCACAGCAAAGAATACTGGGCAACGTTGATCCCGAAGCCGTCGAGAGCGCCGTCGTAATGCCTGCTGACGCCACGTGCGGCGCGTCGCAGGTTGGTGCACAAACACTGAGATGGAAGCATGATGCGTGTATATACCCGCGACTGTGTTAAATCAAGTTACAGATCAAAGTTACTTATCAAAACAAGGCCAGCCCGACCAGCACTGACATCTCCAGCAATTCCAGCAACGCACCGGCCGTATCACCGGTGGTCCCACCCAGTCGTCGCACCATCAAATGCCGCAGCCAGATGAACACGATGACCGCCAGCAGCAACGCCACGACAGCATTGAACCCGGCAATCACCAAACACACCGCCGCACTCACCGCCAGCACCTGCCAACCTGTCTTGCGTGGCAGATGATCGGCCAGCGCCTGCCCCAACCCGCCGGCCCGCACATAGCTCGTGGTGAGAAACAGTCCGAGCAACGCCGCTCGGCCGATCAGCGGCACGATGATCAACGCCATGCCCTGCTGTTGTTCGATCAAGGCCAGCAACGCGGCGTACTTGAGCAACAACACCAACACCAGCGTCACCACGGCAATCGGCCCGCTGCGCGGATCTTTCATGATCGTCAGCGTACGCTCGCGATCACCGAAACCGCCGAGCCATGCATCGGCGCTATCCGCCAAACCATCAAGGTGCAACGCCCCGCTGAGCAGCACCCACACCGTCAGCAACAGCGCCCCGTGCAACAGCAACGGCGTGCCGGCCAAGGCAATGTTCAGCGCCCAGAGAATGACACCGAACAACAGTCCCACCAGCGGATAAAACAACAGCGACCGGCCGAGCTGTTCCGGCGCCGGCATGCCCGGCAGACGAATCGGCAGGCTACTGAGAAATTGCAGGGCGATCCACAGAGGCAGCATGTCAGAGCACTTCCCTGAGCGAACCGTCGGCCTCGACGATCAGCGAAAACAGCGCGCCGTGACCGACCTCGACATTGAGCAGTTGCTCACGGGGCAAGCCACGGGCCCGCGCCAGCAACAGACGCATCACGCCGCCATGACTGACCAGCAACACCCGCTCACCCGCGTACGCCGCGTGCAGGCGCATCACCGCCGCCAGCACCCGCGCAGAGAAATCGCTGACCGGCTCACCCTGCGGCGGAGTAAAGCCATAGGGATCCGCCCAGAACAGACCCAGCGCCTCGGCATCGGTTTCCATCAACGCTGCTGCACTCTGCCCTTCCCAGGCACCGAAATGCAGCTCCTGCAGATTCTTGTCCAGAGATACCGGCAGATCCCGCTGCGCGCTCAACTCTTCAGCAAACCGCGCGCAACGCTGCAACGGCGAACTGACCAGCCGATCCCACGGCCCCTGCCCAATCACCGCCTCGCGCATCTGCGCCCAGCCCTTTTCGGTCAGTGCATCGTCGAGACTGCCGCGCAGGCCGCCGCCGAGTTCGGTTTCACCGTGGCGCAGCAGGTCCAGACGCAAGGTCATGCCGGGCGATCCGCCACCGCTGCTTCAGCGAAGGTCGCCATCTGGCCGTGCAGATCGCAAGCCAGACGCAGCAACGGCACCGCCAGCGCCGCGCCACTGCCCTCGCCCAGACGCAGGCCCAATTCGAGCAGCGGTTCGGCACTGAGGGTTTCCAGCACATGACGATGACCCCGTTCGGCGCCGCGATGCCCGAACAGCAGCCATTCACGGCAGGCCGGATTCAGACGCACCGCCACCAGCGCGGCGACCGTGCAGATAAAACCGTCCACCAAAACCGCCACACCTTCCTGCGCACAGGCCAGATACGCGCCGACCAAAGCCGCAATTTCGAAGCCGCCGAGATTGAACAGGGTCTGCAACGCATCGCCGCGTTGTGCTGCGTGTAGCGCCAGCGCGCGCTCGATCACCTGCGCCTTGTGACTGACGCCTTCGGCATTCAACCCGGTGCCCGGACCGGTCAGATGAACCACTGGGCAATCGAGCAGCGCACAGGCCAGCGCACTGGCAGCCGTGGTGTTGCCGATGCCCATTTCACCGCCGATGAACAATTGCGCGCCTGCCGCTTTCGCCCGCAGCACACTGTCGCGACCGCCCTGCAAGGCGAGTTCACCCTGGGCCCGAGTCATCGCCGCGCCCTTGGCGAAATTCGCCGTGCCCGGACCGATGTTCAGGTGACGCACGCCCGGCAGGCTCAGCGACGGTGTCACGGTGCCCAGATCCACCACTTCCAGCTGCGCGCCAAGTTGTCGCGCCAGCACACTGATCGCCGCGCCGCCGCTGACGAAATTCAGCAGCATCTGCCCGGTGACCTCCTGCGGAAATGCGGAAACCCCTTCGGCGACAACACCGTGGTCACCGGCAAAAATCGAAATCCAGACGTGATCGAGTGTCGGTTTGACCTGGCCCTGCAATCCGGCCAGTTGCACCGCCACTGATTCGAGCCGCCCAAGAGAGCCGGCGGGTTTGGTCAATTGCTGCTGACGCGCCGCCGCGTTTTCAACGGCGTCCGTATCCACCGATTTGCACGGGTTCAGCCACCAGGCTTGGGTCATAACGCAGGTCCTTTCAGAGTCAGAGGCAGGCCGGCGACCGTCAGGACGACTCGCTGACAACCCTCGGCCAGAGCTTGATGCAGCCAACCGGCTTCATCGACGTAGCGGCGAGTCAATTCGCCCAGCGGCACGACACCCATTCCGGTCTCGTTGCTGACAAAAATGATTTCACCCGGCAGCGACGCCAGGCATTCGAGCAGGGCTTCGCGTTCGGCGGCGAGACGTGCGGCGTCTTCGAGCATCAGCAAATTGGTCAGCCAGAGGGTCAGGCAATCCACTAGCAGGCAACGTTCGGGGCTGGCGGTTTCGCGCAGGACACGGGCCAGTTCCAGCGGCTCTTCGATCAACGCCCATTCGACAGGACGGCGGGCGCGATGATGGGCGACGCGTTCATTCATCTCGCCATCCAGCGGCTGACTGGTGGCGATGTACGTCACTGCCAGCGCGCTGTCAGTGGCGAGTTTTTCAGCCAGGCGACTTTTGCCGGAGCGGGCGCCGCCGAGGATCAGTTGGAGCATGGGGACATTCCACAGAGTTCACGTAACAGCCCGGTATCCAGATGCTTCTCCACCAGATCCGCCAACCGCTCGATGTCGCGTTCGCGCAGGCCGTGGTAATCCACCCCCTGCACATCGTTCAGACCGGCCCAGCGCAACAGCGCCGCACTGGCCGCCGGCGATTCGAACAGGCCATGCAGGTAGGTGCCGAAAATCTGTCCATCGAGACTTTGCGCACCATCACAGCGGCCGTCGTCCAGATGCACAGCGGCGTTTTCCAGCGCAGCTCCCGTGGTCACGCCGGCATGAATTTCATAACCGCTAACCTCTGCATCTTCCAGCGCCAGACGTCCACGCACATTGCGCAACTGCTTTTCGGCTTCGAGCTGCGTTTCAAACGCCAACAAACCCAGACCGGCGCTGGAACCCGGCGCGCCTTCCAGGCCCAGCGGATCGTGCACCTGCTCGCCGAGCATTTGCAGGCCGCCGCAGATCCCCAGCAATTTGCCGCCGTAACGCAGGTGACGGCGGATCGCCGATTCCCAGCCATTGGCCCGCAGATACGCCAAATCACTGCGCACGCTTTTCGAGCCCGGAAGAATGATCAGATCGGCCGGAGGAATCGCCTGCCCCGGGCCGATGAATTGCAGATCCACCTGAGGATGCAGACGCAACGGATCGAAATCGGTGTGGTTGCTGATACGCGGCAGCACCGGCACCACCACTTTCAAAACTTGCTCGGCCTTGTCGGTCTGGCGCTGGTCAATGCCGTCCTCGGCCTCCAGATGCAGGTCCATCACGTACGGCAGCACGCCCACCACCGGTTTGCCGGTGCGCTGTTCCAGCCAGTCGAGGCCCGGTTGCAGCAAGGCGATGTCGCCGCGAAAACGGTTGATGATGAAACCTTTGATCCGTGCCTGTTCGCTCGGCGACAGCAATTCCAGCGTGCCCACCAGATGGGCAAACACGCCGCCACGATTGATGTCGGCGATCAGCAACACCGGGCAATCCACCGCTTCGGCGAAGCCCATGTTGGCGATGTCACCGGCGCGCAGATTGATCTCGGCCGGCGACCCCGCACCTTCGACCATCACCAGCGGATAGGCGGCACTCAAACGTTCGTGGGAAGCGAGAACCGCCTGCATGGCGATGGCTTTATAGTCGTGATAGGCGACGGCGTTCATGCTGGTGACCGCACGACCGTGGATGATCACCTGGGCGCCAGTGTCGCTGTTGGGCTTGAGCAGCACTGGGTTCATGTCAGTGTGCGGTTCCAGAAACGCCGCCTGCGCCTGCACCGCTTGCGCGCGGCCGATTTCGCCGCCGTCGGCCGTCACCGCGCTGTTGAGCGCCATGTTCTGCGGTTTGAATGGCACCACCGCAACGCCCTGACGGGTGGCCCAACGGCAGAGCGCCGTCACCAGCGTGCTTTTGCCGGCGTCGGAAGTGGTGCCCTGCACCATTAATGTGGTCATGCTGGTTTTTCCATGGAGCAATGCTTGGCGAATGCTTGCAGGGCTTGCTCAAGGCGCGCCTCGTCGGCGGCATCGGCGGGCAGCCCGAATCGCAGGCTGCTGTTGTGCGCGAACAGACGCAGAAGAATGCCACGGCGGGCCATGAATTCGTGCAGCGCGGCGGCCTGTTCGGTGATCAGCCACTGAAACAGCGCGCAACCGCCCTGCGGTTTGAAACCGTGGCGCTCAAGCAGCGCAGCCAATCGTTCGCTGGCCTCGTCGCTGCGGATGCGCTGACGGGTATGGCCTTCGGTGTCGCGCAGACAGGCCTGACCCAGCACCCGAGTCGGCCCGCTGACCGCCCAAGGACCGACCTGCTCGGCCAGCAACCGGAGCACTTTGCGCTCGGCCAGCACGAACCCCAGCCGCACACCGGCCAGACCGAAAAACTTGCCGAACGAGCGCAGTACGATCAAACCCACTTGATGCGCATGCGGGGCAAGGCTCAACTGCGGCGTGTTGTCCATGAACGCTTCGTCGACCACCAGCCAGCCGCCGCGCTGGGCCAGCCGTGCGTGCCAGTCGAGCAGGCGCGCCGGGGTCAGGTTCAGGCCTGTTGGATTGTTCGGATTGACCACCACCAGCACGTCGAGGCTGTCGAGAAAGAAGTCGACTTCCTGCTCCAGCACCTCACGCACGATATAGCCGCTGCGCCGCCAGGCTTCGGCATGCTCGGCATAACACGGCGACAGCACACCGACCTTACCGGCGCGGCGCAATCGCGGCAGCAACTGAATGGCCATCTGCGAACCGGCCACCGGCAGCACCTGGCTGGCACCGTAGTAATCGCAGGCGGCCTGCTCCAGGCCGTCATCGTTTTCCGGCAAACGCGCCCACGCCCGCAGCGGAATCTCCGGGACCGGAAACGGCCACGGCGCCAGGCCCGTAGACAGGTCGAGCCAGTCTTCTTCCGCGATGCCGTATTCGAGCGCCGCCCTGCGCAACCGGCCACCGTGCTCAAGCATAGAATTCAGCCCCCACGCAGAGAATCAGCAGCCATAACCATACCCCGCGCTGGACCAATTGCCAGCCGCGATCAATGGAATCGGCATCCGCCGGCGCGCCCTCGCCCAGTTGCGGACGCTCGTGCAGCTCGCCGTGGTAAATCGCCGGGCCACCCAGCTCGACGCCCAAGGCACCCGCGCCGGCGGCCATCACCGGGCCGGCGTTCGGGCTGTCCCATTTCGGCGCCTGGGTGCGCCAGCATTTCAACGCCAGTCGGGTTTTGCCGAGCAAGGCGTAGGTCAACGCCACCAGCCGTGCAGGAATGTAGTTGAGGACGTCGTCGATTTTTGCCGCTGCCCAGCCGAAACGCTCGAAGCGTTCGTTGCGATAGCCCCACATCGCGTCGAGCGTATTGCTCAGACGATAGAGCACCACGCCCGGCGCACCGGCCACGGCAAACCAGAACAGCGCGGCGAACACTGCATCGCTGCCGTTTTCCAGCACCGACTCGGTGGCGGCGCGGGCGACGGCGGTGCTGTCCAGCTCATCGGTCTGACGGCTGACCAGATAACCCACACGCTTGCGCGCCTCCTCCAGATCATCGGCGCGCAAGGCCTTGGCCACCGGCTCGACGTGCTCACCCAGGCTGCGCATGCCGAGGGCGCAATACAGCGCAAGAATCTCAACGACCCAGCCCACATACGGCGCCCAGGAAAACGCGGTGGCCAGCAGGGTCAGCGGCAACACCGCGATCACCCACGCGGTGACGCCATGGCTGCGCCAGCCACGACCAGCGCTATTGAAACGTTGCTCGATGCGCCCGGCGAAATTGCCGAACGCCACCAGCGGATGCCAGCGTTTCGGTTCACCCAGCAGCGCATCCAGCGCAACCGCGGCGGCACTCAGCAACGCCACACTCATTGACTCACTCCCCAGAAATTTTCGTACAGCAGCTCATTCAGCGGACGCGCCTGCGCCCACCCTTCGAGTACCAGCATCGGCGCCGGATAGAATGCCTTGACCGGCCCCAGACAAAGCACCGCCAGCGGCTTGGCCCCGTCCGGCAGTTTCAGCAGATCGGCCAGCGCCTGCGGTTCGAACAGCGACACCCAGCCCATGCCCAGGCCTTCGGCACGCGCGGCCAGCCACAGGTTCTGGATTGCGCAGGACAGCGACGCCATGTCCATTTCCGGCAGCGTGCGACGACCGAAAATATGCCGCTCGCGATCGTCCATCAACGCCGCGACCAACACTTCGGCGCAGTCGTTGATGCCTTCGACCTTGAGCTTCATGAATTCGTCACTGCGCTCGCCGAGGGCTTCGGCGGTGCGCACGCGCTCCTCTTCAACAAGGTTCTGGATCTGGCCACGTAGCGCGCGGTCGCTGATACGGATGAAGCGCCACGGCTGCATCAGGCCGACGCTCGGCGCCTGATGCGCGGCTTCAAGCAATCGTCGCAACACGTCAGGCTCGACCGTACCGCCGCTGAAGTGGCGCATGTCGCGGCGTTCGGCGATGGCGCGGTAGACCGCTTCGCGCTCGGCGTCAGTGAAGGCGTTGTCGGTCATGGCACCAACAGTGCGGCAATCGCCGACGGATTCGACGGGAAGTAAAAATGTACGTACGAGGCGGTCATCCGCCCTTGCCGGTACACCGCTTCTGCGCCGCGCCCCCCATTGGGGCTGTGGCCACGGGCAATCGGCGTCAGTTCGGTGGTGGTCAGGGAATGGTGATAGGTGTGGCCGCGCAACAGGCCTTCCGGCAGGTCGACCTCTTGCAGCGCCAGCGCGGCGAGGCGCTTTTGCATCACGGCGTCGCCACTCAACAGGCCGACCAGCTCCGCGCGGGTGCCTTCGACATCGGTCAGCGAGTCGAGCAAGTACAGCATGCCACCGCACTCGGCGAGCAACGGTTTGCCGGCCGCGTGGTGCGCGCGGATCGCTTTGAGCATGTCGGCGTTCTGCGACAAGGTTACGTGGTGCAATTCCGGATAACCGCCGGGCAGGTACAAGCTGTCGGCGTCGGGCAATTGCGCATCGCGGATCGGCGAGAAGAAACTCAGCTCCGCCCCCATCGCTCGCAACAGATCGAGACTGGCGCCGTAGGTGAAGGCAAAGGCTTCGTCGCGGGCGACGGCAATTCGCACGCCTTCGAGCAGCTTTTCGGTCTCAACGATTTTTGGTGCGGCGAATTCCACGGCCGGTGGCAGCGCTACCTCGCAAGTGCCGGCCAGTGCTTCGGCGGCGGCGTCGAGACGTACGTCGAGGTCATTCAGTTCGCTGGCCTGCACCAGGCCGAGATGGCGGCTTGGCAGTTCGATCCCGGTTTCCCGGGACAACGCGCCGTACCAGCGCAGGCCTTCAGTGAGGCTGCCTTCCAGCAACTGCGCATGGCGCACGGTACCGACGCGGTTGGCCAGCACGCCGGCGAACGGCAGGTCCGGCTGATAGCGCGCCAAACCCAGAGCCAAAGCGCCGAAGGTCTGCGCCATGGCCGTGCCGTCGATCACGCCGAGCACCGGCACGCCGAAATGCCGCGCCAGATCGGCGCTCGACGGCGTACCGTCAAACAAACCCATCACGCCTTCGATCAGGATCAGATCGGCTTCGGCGGCGGCTTCCCACAACAGGCGACGACTTTCCTGCTCGCCGACCATCCACATGTCCAGTTGATAGACCGGCGCACCGCTGGCGCGCTCGAGGATCATCGGGTCGAGAAAGTCCGGGCCGCATTTGAACACGCGGACCTTGCGCCCCTGATTGCGATGCAGACGGGCCAGCGCGGCGGTGACGGTGGTCTTGCCCTGACCGGAAGCCGGCGCGGCGATCAGAACCGCCGGGCAGTGACGTGGTTGATTCAAAGTTCGACGCCTTTCTGCGCTTTGATACCGGCTTGGAAGGCGTGCTTGATCATGCCCATTTCGGTGACGGTGTCGCCCATCTCGATCATTTCCGGCTTGGCAGCGCGACCGGTGACGATCACATGCTGCATCGGCGGACGGGCCTGCAGATCGCTGAGCACCTGATCCAGATCGAGGTAACCGTGCTTGAGGGCGATGTTCAGTTCATCGAGCACCACCAGACCGATCGACGGATCACGCAGCAGTTCGCGGGAGACTGCCCAGGCCGCTTCGGCGGCAGCGATGTCGCGCTGGCGGTCCTGGGTTTCCCAGGTGAAGCCCTCACCCATCACATGAAAACGTACTTGCTCGGGGAAGCGGCGGAAGAACAGTTCTTCGCCGGTGCTGTTGCGCCCCTTGATGAACTGCACCACGCCGCACTGCATGCCGTGGCCCATGGCGCGGGCGAGCATGCCGAATGCCGAACTGCTCTTGCCTTTGCCATTGCCGGTGAGCACCAGCACCAGCCCGCACTCGTCTGGCGAATTGGCGATGCGTTCGTCGATCACCGCTTTTTTGCGCTGCATGCGCGCCAGGTGGCGCTCGTCGCGTTCGGGGGAATCAGTCATGGGGGAGCTCTCCGTTGAGGCTGGATAACGGCGGGCAGGCACAAGAATAGACGGCAACAAGCCTGGCATCGCCCACCGTGATGCCGCTGGATGGATCAGGCCGGTCTCCGGGCTCATGAGCGGCTGGTGCCTGGCTGCGCGCCTTCCCGCTGTTAAGCAGTGGCATCAGACGCAGCTTTTACTCATTTACCGTTGCGGGGGCAGCGCCGGGATCGTGAGGGTTCTTCGCTCGAAGACCCGCCTCACCGGCTTCCCTGTTTCACTCTGTCGACATGCGCCACAGAGCACCTGAAACAAGCCGCGAAGGTTAGAGGGTTGGGGGTGGAGCGTCAATTGAAGAGGGGCTTGTGCGGCGAATAACTGCCGCCGATCAATTAACTGACGCCAATCTTGTGCCACACTGCCATGAGTGATATCAAAGAGCCATGCTTTTTGACTGCAGAGAGCACATCACAATAACAAGGGAGAGCACCATGCAAGGCATGATCATCAGCAATCCGCGGCTGGAATTCCTGCGCCCGGTGCTGGAACGCTGGTTTGACTGTATCGACCGCTACAACGCCGTGCGCGGCGACAATGACACACCTTATTGGCACGACGAAAAAGCCAACCTCGGCCTGCTGTCGGCCGCTGCGTGGATGGCCGAACTGGTCACCCTGCGCGACACTGCCACCCGCAAACAGAATGAAGAAGGCGAGCGCAACGCCCGCGCCGATTTGTTTATTGCTGGCGCCGAGGATCGCGCCTTCATTCAGGCGACCCAACGCTGGCCGCGCGTCACCAGCCTGAATCTGACGCAGGCCCTGGCGGATATCACCAGCGACGCCAGGCGCATCAGCTACGCCAGCGACCTGAAACTCGGCTGCCTGTTCGTCGCCCCGCAAAAAGCCCAGCACAGCGCCAGCCCGGAAGAGTTGCAGGACATGGTCGACGACCTGCAAAAGGAACACACCTGCGCCGTCGCCTGGTACTTTCCCTACGCCTACCGCAAATTGCGCAGCGAAGCCGGCAACTATCACCCCGGCGTTGCCGTGCTGTTCAAGGAAGCTCGCGGCTGAGGGTTGAACCATCGGGCTTGTGCGCTTCTCTATGTTTAGGAATGCATTCATAGGGAAGATCAGCAATGCGCAAGCCCCAGTTCGTTTTCGTCATCATGATCGCCGGAGGGCTCGCCGCCTGTGGTGAATCCTCCAGCCTGCAAGTCTCCGACGGCACCGGTCCGTCACCGAAACTGCCCGAACCGAACAAGACCCTGATCCCGACGGTGAACATCGCCCCGGCCATTGGCTGGCCGGCCGGCGCGAAGCCGACGGCAGCGGCAGGCACTCAGGTGGCGGCTTTCGCCGAAAATCTCGATCATCCGCGCTGGCTCTACGTACTGCCGAACGGCGATGTACTCGTGGCAGAAACCAACGCCCCGCCAAAACCGGACGACAGCAAGGGCATTCGTGGCTGGGTGATGAAAAAAGTCATGGGCCGCGCGGGTGCCGGCGTGCCCAGCCCGAACCGCATCACCCTGCTACGCGATGCCGATCACGATGGCGTGGCCGAGACCCGCACGGTGTTCCTGCAGAACCTCAACTCGCCATTCGGCATGACCTTGGTCGGCAACGATCTGTACGTGGCCGATACCGATCGCCTGCTGCGCTTCAACTACGAGCCCGGCGCGACCGAAATCAAGAGCCAGCCGATCAAGGTCGTGGATTTGCCGGGCGGCACGCTCAACCATCACTGGACCAAGAACGTCATCGCCAGCAAAGACGGCAGTAAGCTGTACGTCACCGTCGGCTCGAACAGTAACGTCGGCGAAAACGGTCTCGATCAGGAAGAAGGCCGCGCGGCGATCTGGGAGGTGGACCGCGCCACCGGCAATCACCGGATCTTCGCCTCGGGCATCCGCAACCCCAATGGCTTGGCCTGGGAGCCGCAAACCGGCGCACTGTGGACCGCCGTGAACGAGCGCGACGAAATAGGCAGCGATCTGGTGCCGGACTACATCACTTCGGTCAAGGACGGTGCCTTCTATGGCTGGCCGTTCAGCTACTACGGCCAACACATCGATGTGCGCGTGGAACCACAGCGCCCGGACATGGTGGCCAAGGCCATCGCTCCGGACTACGCCGTCGGCCCGCACACCGCATCACTGGGCCTGACCTTCGCCGAAGGCAACCGCCTGCCGGCGCAGTTCAAGGAAGGCGCATTCATCGGTCAGCACGGCTCGTGGAACCGCAAACCGCATAGCGGTTACAAGGTGATCTTTGTGCCGTTTGCCGCCGGCAAGCCGAGCGGAACGCCAGTGGACGTACTGACCGGTTTCCTCGACAAGGACGAGAACGCGCTGGGCCGCCCGGTCGGCGTGGTGATCGACCAGCAAGGTGGATTGCTGGTGGCGGATGATGTGGGGAACAAGGTGTGGCGGGTTTCAGCGACCCGTTAATCTATTGCAGGCATAAAAAACCCGTGGGAGCCATTCAGCTGCCACGGGTTTTTATGTATCTGGACTACGGGTTATGCGCCAGATGCTCTGGCTGCAGAACGCGCTTGGCGCTCAGATAGGCTTTCTGCCAATACGCTTTCGACAGGCTGTCCAGCTTCACCGTGCCGCCGGTGGCGGGCGCATGAACGAAGCGCCCTTCCCCGACATAGATCCCCGCATGACTGACCTGTGAGCCGCCATTGGTGGCGAAGAAGATCAGGTCGCCAGTCTGCAGCCCTTCCTTGCCGACATTCGGCGCCTGCATGACGATCATCTCGCGGGTTGAACGCGGCAGGCTGATGCCGGCGGCATCGCGGTAGACAAAACCGATCAGGCCACTGCAATCGAAGCCCGAATCCGGCGTATTGCCACCCCAACGATAGGGCGTACCCACCAGCCCGAGCGCGCGAAACAGCACGTCTTCGGCAGCGGGTGAAAAGGCCTGGGAGGATCCGAACACGATCGGAGCGCGAACCACCGGCGCAGGCGGCGGAGTGCGGCTGGCGCAGGCGCTGAGCAGCGCTGCGAAGAACATCAGGGCAAAGCGGGCCGACATCGTCATTTGCAGAACATCCTGATCTGGCTGCGGCTTTGACTGCCGATTCGATAGAAAACAAAACCGCCTGCGTTGGGACGCAGGCGGTTTGCCATCAATATAGATCAGGATTCTAGCGGCTACGCGGCAAACTTCAAGTAAGACTTTAACTTCACCTTGTAAAGTTTAGGTCTATTGCGTCAGAAGGGCCGCTTTGTCGCCACGAGCGTAGCGACAATCGAGTGATTACTTGCGAGCAGTAACCACGGTCGGAGCGTTCGCCAAAGCGCGTTTGGCTTCGATGAAGGTCTTGCTCCAGTAGCTGTCGCCCAGGCTGTCGATGCGAACACCGCCGCTGCGACGAGAGCTGGAATGGATGAACTGGTTGTCGCCCAGGTAGATCCCGGCGTGGCTGACACGACCGCGACGACCATTGGTGGCGAAGAACAGCAGGTCGCCCGGCTCGAGGTTGCTGCGCGAAACCAGCGGCGCATCAACGTTGATCATTTCGCGGGTGGAGCGCGGCAGGTTCATGCCCGCTTCTTCGCGGAACAGGTAGCCGATGAAACCGCTGCAATCGAAACCGGCTTCAGAGGTACCGCCGAAACGGTAACGGGTACCGATCAGGGACATGCCGCGTTCGAGGATGCTGTCAGCCAGAACCGGAAGCTGGTAAGGCTTCTTGCCGTTGAAGTCGGCGAGTTCTTTTTCGGTGTCCAGCTCTTCCTGGTAAATAACGGAAGACTGTGCGGTGGCAGAATTTTTAACCTGTTGTTGCTGCTCTTGATTAACAGGTGAATGAGCAGCGCAACCGAACAACAGGGTGACGAGTGCGAGAGGCACGAGGGGTGCGAAGCGCTTTAGCATGGGCACGACCGTGGCTGATAGTTGTAAAGAAGCCGAGACTATGCCCGCTATCAGCCTCATTTGCAAATTCAATCGATCTTTTTGTGACTTCCCGGTTTCTCGGTAACATCTAAGCGCTTAAGCCTATTTGAATGGAGACGCGGCCTGTGCAACCCACAGGAAAGCGGGTTTTCTGGCGCCTGAAATATGCCAAAACCGGCTGAAAGCCCCGGTTTTACCAGCCCAGGGTTTCTTTCAGGAAGGGAATGGTCAGCTTGCGCTGAGCCTGCAAAGAGGCCTGATCGAGCTGCTCCAGCAGATCGAAAAGCGCGCTCATACTGCGGGTACCGCGAGTCAAAATAAAATGCCCAACCTCGTCAGTCAGGTGCAGACCGCGACGTGAAGCACGCAGTTGCAGGGCACGCAATTTGTCTTCGTCGGAGAGCGGACGCATCTGGAAGATCAGCGCCAGGGTCAGCCGTGATTTCAGGTCAGCCAGTTTGATCGGCAGTTCACGGGGTGAAGTGGACGCCGCAATCAGCAGACGCCGACCGCTGTCACGCAGACGGTTGAACAGATGAAACATTGCCTCTTCCCAGTCCGCCTTGCCGGCAATCACCTGCAAGTCGTCCAGACAGACCAGTTCGTACTGTTCGAGGTTGTCGAGAATTTCGATGCCGCGATCCATCAACTCGGCCAGCGGCAGGTACACCGCCGGTTCACCCATCTGTTCGAAGCGCAGGCACGCGGCCTGCAACAGATGCGTACGCCCTACTCCGTGCTTGCCCCACAGATAGATCAGGCTTTCGGTCCAGCCGGCGTCGGCTTCGCATAGACGCTCGACATAGCCGAGTGCAGCGGCATTGGCGCCTGGGTAGTAGTTGATGAAGGTGGCGTCGTCACGCAGACGCACACCTAGGGGCAGCTGAATCGGTTTCATGCTGACTGAACAGTTCCCAAGGAACCGTTAGTGGCCTCTGTGTAAAGTGAGCGAAGTTTATACCCGTGAAGCGGAGCGCACAATGCGACAGACCCCAAGCAAAATCAAAGGTTTGCGTTAACGTGCTGGTTTTATGACAGTTTCTTTGGCGCCATGGCCTGCAGGAGACGGGCCAACCCGGTAATCCACCGGACGGCCCGCGCTTCACGATTACAACTCCGGCTCATCCACCCCGCTATAAATCTCGGAATCCTTGTACAGATCGTGGACATGCCGCACCAGCACCATGATCACCGCCGCCACCGGCAATGCCAGTAGCACACCGGTGAAGCCGAACAGCTCGCCACCGGCCAGAATCGCGAAGATCACCGCCACCGGATGCAGACCGATCCGGTCCCCCACCAGCAAAGGCGTCAGCACCATGCCTTCCAGCGCCTGACCGACCATGAACACCGCGACGATTCCGATCATCGGATACAGATCGCCACCGAACTGAAACAACCCGGCAATCAACGCCGCACCGATGCCGATCACGAACCCCATGTACGGCACAATCGCCGCCAGCCCCGCGATCAGACCGATCAACAGGCCCAGCTCCAGGCCGACAATCATCAGACCGGCCGCATAGATCACGCCCAGCGCCAGCATCACCAGCAATTGCCCGCGCACGAACGCGCCCAGCACTTCATGGCATTCACCCGCCAGCGCCACCACTCGCTCTTCACGATCACGGGGCAACAGGCCGCGGATCTTGGCCATCATCACGTCCCAGTCGCGCAGCAGGTAAAAGCTCACCACAGGGATCAGCACCAGATTCGCCAACCAGCCGATCAGCGCCAGGCTTGAGGCCGTCGCCTGACTCAACACCACCCCGACGATGTCAGTGGTCTGGCCCATGTGTTCGCTGATCGCGGCTTTGACCTTGTCGAACTTCCAGAAGCCGTCGGACAGCCCCAGCTTCGATTGCGCCCATGGCACGGCGGTGTGTTGCAACCAGTCGAGCATTTGCGGCGCCAGTTCATACAGCCGCAGCAATTGCTTGGCGAGCATCGGCACCAGCACCAGCAACAGCGCGGTGACGATCAGGGTGAACAAGGCGAACACCGTGATCACACCCCAGGTGCGGGACAGCCCCAGGCGCTCCAGACGATCAACGAGCGGATCGAACAGATACGCGAGCAGCAGCGCCACTAGAAACGGCGTGAGGATCGGATGCAGCAACCAGACAAACGCGCAAAGCAGGAGCACCCCACCGAGCCAGAACCAACGCCGCGTATCGGCCATGTAACACTCCATTGCTTATATATAAGAAAGAAAACCTACCAGCGAAACCGCAAGGACGGCGCCGCCGGTGTCGGTGTCGGCGCAGCAACTGGCGGCGAACCGGCGACCGCAGGCTGAGGCGCAGCGACCGGAGCCGGCGCCTCGGCCGGCAGTTCCTGCAACTTCGCCAGCGACAATTGCGCTCGCAATTGATCGGCACTGCCGTTGACCCGATAGAGGATGCGATCGGCATCGACACTCTGCAGACGCACGCCGAACGGTTCGAGTAACCGCAGCAGCGCCGCGTAGTGCTCCAGATTCATGCCCTGCACTTCCAGGGTCTGCTGGCCGGACGCGCCCGGCTTGGCAACAAAGCGAGGTGCCAGACGTTCAGCGACCGCCAGCATCACCGCATCGGTCACGGCAGCCTGATCCGCGCCCTGCACGTTGCCCGCCTCTTTTTTATCGCCCAGCCACAGTTGCCATTTAGCCTGCCATTGTCCGCCTTCTTCGCGGGCATGCACGGCGAGCAAGGCGTCAGCGCTGTAGCGCTCGGAAGCGTTGCGCAACGGCGCCGGGTCAGCACCCTCAAGCGCCGGCGCCGTGGCGACCAATTGCTCGCTCAAGTCCGCCAACGGCAGTCGCAACGGCAAGCCACGATGCTGAGCCGCACGGCGCAACGGTGCGGCACTGGCCTGACCGTCGCCCACCAGGCTCGAGCCTTCGCTCGAATCGTTCAGCCACCAGCTCAGGATCGAGGGCCGATTGGCGCCCCACAGCGCCAGCCCGGCGCGGCGCAACGCCTGTTCGGTGGTTCCCGGATCGAAATCGACTTTCAGCACTTCCGGCGGCCCGGCATCGAAACCGAACTGACTGATAATCTGCTGCGGATCCTTGCGAACCGGCGCCAGCCCCGGGTTTTGCGGGGCTTTCGGGTCACCGGTCAGGCGCAACACCAGCGTATCCAGTGCGGCCTGGGTCGCGCGATCGCGCTCCTCTGGCGACTGGCCAGTGACCGGTTCGCGCACCTGATAGAGACCTTTGAGATTTTCGGCCTGACTCGCCAGGCTGATCAGAGACAAACCACCCACTAACAGCAATTTACACAAACCCATGGAGAATTCCCGTCGACAAGAGCGGCTGGAACAGGCCGCGTGTACCGTTCTGCAAGCCTGTGACCACAGGCCGTCGCAAAACATTCACACGCGGTCGGTAAGTTTTTGCACAGTCCTAACGATAGACGGTTCCTTATACAGGCACCCGTGATGTCGCCCACAGCGTCAATTGCAAAATTTTTCCACCGATATGCCCCTGCCCGTCGGCGTGAGGATGGCCGCTGCCCCTCAAGCCTGATAAAATCGCGCGCCTTCGCAGACCGGCAACAGCCGGGCACCCCGAACTCCGCGTGAGGCAATCGCCCCCTGTCGGATTCGGCGTTCCCGCTGAACTCGGTCGTTACCCCTGAATCCCCTCCCCTAAAGGCCTGGATCATGAGCAAGCAACCCTCCCTGAGCTACAAGGACGCCGGTGTAGACATCGACGCCGGTGAAGCATTGGTCGAACGCATCAAGAGCGTCGCCAAGCGCACTGCGCGCCCGGAAGTCATGGGCGGCCTGGGCGGTTTCGGCGCCCTCTGCGAGATCCCGGCCGGTTACAAGCAGCCGGTGCTGGTTTCCGGTACTGACGGCGTCGGCACCAAACTGCGCCTGGCGCTGAACCTGAACAAGCACGACAGCATCGGCCAGGACCTGGTCGCCATGTGCGTCAACGATCTGGTGGTGTGCGGCGCCGAGCCGCTGTTCTTCCTCGACTACTACGCCACCGGCAAGCTGAACGTCGACGTAGCGGCCACCGTGGTTACCGGTATCGGTGCAGGCTGCGAACTGGCTGGCTGCTCGCTGGTCGGCGGCGAAACCGCTGAAATGCCTGGCATGTACGAAGGCGAAGACTACGACCTGGCCGGCTTCTGCGTCGGCGTCGTGGAAAAAGCCGAAATCATCGACGGCTCGAAAGTCGCCACCGGTGACGCCCTGATCGCCCTGCCATCGTCCGGCCCGCACTCCAACGGTTACTCGCTGATCCGCAAGATCATCGAAGTGTCCGGTGCCGATATCGAAACCGTTCAGCTCGACGGCAAGCCGCTGACCGAACTGCTGATGGCCCCGACCCGCATCTACGTGAAGCCGCTGCTCAAGCTGATCAAGGACACCGGCGCGGTCAAGGCCATGGCCCACATCACCGGTGGCGGTTTGCTCGACAACATCCCGCGCGTTCTGCCAAAAGGCGCTCAGGCCGTGGTTGACGTGGCCAGCTGGAACCGCCCGGCCGTCTTCGACTGGCTGCAAGAGAAAGGCAACGTCGACGAAACCGAAATGCACCGCGTGCTGAACTGCGGCGTGGGCATGGTGATCTGCGTGGCTCAGGAGCACGTTGAAGTTGCGCTGAACACCCTGCGTGACGCCGGCGAGCAGCCTTGGGTCATCGGTCAGATCGCTGCCGCTGCCGAAGGCGCGGCCCAGGTCGAACTGAAGAACCTCAAGGCTCACTGATGTCCCAGACCTGTGATGTCGTGGTGCTGTTGTCCGGCACCGGCAGTAACTTGCAGGCCCTGATCGACAGCACGCGGACCGGCGACAGCCCGGTCCGCATCGCTGCGGTGATTTCCAACCGCGCCGACGCCTACGGCCTGCAACGCGCCAGTGACGCGGGTATCGCCACCCGCTCGCTGGATCACAAGGGATTCGAGGGCCGCGAGGCCTTCGATACCGCTCTGATCGAACTGATCGACGAATTCAATCCCAAACTCGTGGTACTGGCCGGCTTCATGCGCATTCTCAGCGCTGACTTCGTCCGTCACTACCAGGGTCGCCTGCTCAACATCCACCCGTCGCTACTCCCCAAATACAAAGGGTTACACACTCATCAGCGCGCGCTGGAAGCCGGCGACGCCGAACACGGCTGCTCCGTGCACTTCGTCACCGAGGAACTCGATGGCGGACCACTGGTCGTACAGGCAGTAATACCGGTAGAGTTGCACGATTCGCCGCAAAGTCTGGCGCAGCGGGTTCACGCTCAGGAACACCTGATCTACCCGATGGCCGTACGCTGGTTCGCCGAAGGACGGCTGAGCCTCGGCGAGCAAGGTGCTTTACTGGATGGCCAGTTACTCGGGGCCAGCGGTCACTTGATTCGAAACTAGGAGATTTTATGCGTCGCGCCCTGCTCTTCGCTTGCGCTCTGCTCGCCCTGCCTTTTGCCCAGGCGGCAGACCTTCAACCGTTCTCCGCCAGCTACACTGCCGACTGGAAACAGCTGCCCATGAGCGGCACCGCCGAGCGCAGCCTGACCAAACAGGCCAACGGCGTCTGGAAGCTCAGCTTCAAAGCCTCGATGATGATTGCCAGCCTGTCCGAGGAAAGCACCCTGACCCTGGACAAGGACACCCTGCTGCCACAGTCCTACCACTTTGAACGCGGTGGTCTGGGCAAGGCGAAAAAGGCTGACCTGGACTTCGACTGGGCCAACAAGCTGGTGACCGGCACCGACCGCGGCGACGCGGTGAAAATCCCGCTCAACCGCGGCATGGTCGACAAATCCACCTATCAACTGGCGCTGCAGCATGACGTGGCCGCCGGCAAGAAAAGCATGAGCTATCAGGTGGTCGATGATGGCGAAGTCGATACCTACGACTTCCGCGTGCTGGGTTCGGAGAAAGTCGAAACCAAGGCCGGCCAGATCGATGCGATCAAGGTCGAGCGCGTCCGCGATCCGACACAAAGCAAGCGCATCACCGTCCTGTGGTTCGCCAAGGACTGGGATTACCTGCTGGTTCGCCTGCAACAGGTCGAAACCGACGGCAAGGAGTACAACATCATGCTCCTCGACGGCACGGTCAACGGCAAGACGGTCAAAGGCAGCTGATCCAACGAAAAGCCCCGCAAATGCGGGGCTTTTTTTCGCCTGCCGAACGCTGATCAGACCGAGAACTTGGCCACCATGCTGTTCAGATCCACCGCCAGCCGCGACAGTTCCTGACTCGCGGCACTGGTCTGATTGGCCCCCGCAGACGTCTGCATCGCCAGATCACGAATATTCATCAGGTTGCGATCGACCTCCCGCGCCACGGCCGCCTGCTCTTCCGACGCACTGGCGATCACCAGATTGCGCTCGTTGATCAAGGTGAATGCCGAAGCGATTTCCTCAAGCGCAACGCCGGCGGCCTTCGCCAACTCCAGAGTCGAGCGCGCCCGGACGTTGCTCTGCTGCATCGAGCTGACCGCCGAATCGGTGCCCTGCTGGATGCCGCCGATCATCTGCTCGATCTCCTGCGTCGACTGCTGAGTGCGATGGGCCAGCGCCCGCACTTCGTCCGCCACCACCGCAAAACCCCGCCCGGCATCCCCCGCCCGCGCAGCCTCGATCGCCGCGTTCAACGCCAGCAGATTGGTCTGCTCGGCAATCGAGCGAATCACATCCAGTACTTTGCTGATGCTGTAGACCTTCTGCGCCAGATCTTCCACCTGCGCGGCATTGGCGGTGACATCGTCCGCCAGCAGCTCGATGGACGACACGGTCTGCTGGACCTGCTCACGGCCATGCTGGGCGATTCGATCTGACTCACGGGAGGCCACGGAAGTCGCGACGGCATTGCTCGCCACCTCTTCCACGGCAGCGGTCATCTGATTGACCGCCGTGGCCGCCTGTTCAATTTCCAGACTCTGCTGGTGCAGCCCCCGCGTGGCGTCTTCGGTAACACAGCTCAATTCTTCCGAAGCCGAGGCCAGTTGACTGGAAGACTCCGAGATCTGGCGGATAGTGTCGCGCAGGTTGTGCTGCATGCTCTTGAGCGCGTGCAGCAGTCGCGCCGGTTCGTCCTTGCCGGAAATGCTGATATCCCCGGTCAGGTCGCCACCGGCCACCACTTCCGCAACACTGAGTGATTGCGACAGCGGCAGCACGATGCTGCGGGTCAGCAACAACGCCAGGGCGACGGTAATCAGCGCGGTGATGCCGATCATCACCCCGACCCACACCCGCGAGTTAGTGAACACCAAACGTGCGGCCTCAGTGGCGAGGTTGGCGTTGTGCTTGTTCAGCTCGACCAGTTCACGCAGGGTCACCGCAATTTCATCCGCCAGCGGGCTCATCTGCCCATTGAGAATGGCGGCCGCCTCTTCCACTCGTCCCTGAGCAGACAAGGTCATCACCTGCGCTTGAAACTCCAGATACTTGTGTTCGGCGACCTTGAAGCGGTCGAACAGCGCGCGCTCTTCGGGCAATGCGATCAGGCTGTCGTAACGTTGCTGGGCTTCACTCAGCACACCGCGCAAATCATTGAGCTTGGCCACGTTCTGATCCAGCGCCTGCGGATCGCGATTGAGCAACAGGCGCATGGTCAACGCGCGCAGGCGCAGCATGTCCTGGCTCATCTCGCCCACCGCCATCACGCTGGGCAACCAGTTGTTGTCGACCTCGTCGGACTGCGCGCGCATGTTTGACATCTGCAACAGTGCGAACGCCCCAAGGGCAAACACCATCAGCGCCAGCACGCCAAAACCCAGCCCGGCCCGGGGTGCAATATTGAGACTACGGATACTCATTGCTCTGGTTCCTTCCAAAAGCGCTGCATCAACCCTGCAGCTGGTTGCTCTAGAAGGTATCGGCCCTTGTAAAAAATGCGTAAGACCAAAACGCGATATCAAAAGGCCTTGATCCTACGAACCGTCGGCATTAACGATTCAGCGCAGGTTGACCGGACTTGAGCGCTGTTCGCGGCAAGATCGCCAGGAAGTTGTCCCGTGCGACTTTTTTCGCGACTGCCTCAGGCAAGGCGTCGAGAAACGGCTTGAAGCTATGAATTTCCTTACCGAGTTTGTTGAATCGCCCGACCACGTCCGAACCGATCATGAAGCGATCCGGATAGCGCTCCACCAGTTGCACCCACTCCGCTCGCGGCTGGCCCTTTTCGTCCAGCAGATAAGGCGTCAGCAGGCTCCACGACAGATCGATGAACAGGTTCGGATACGCTTCCAGCATTCGCGTCAGGGTCGGCAGCAGAAAATCCAGTTGCGTCTGATGACGATGGATCTCGGCACTGGTGCCGGCATGGGCCCAAATGAATCGGGTGTGCGGATGATTACGCAGCGGCTCTTCGATTTCCTTCAGGTACAGCGGATTCTTCTCACGCTTGGAAGTGATGTTGGAATGCAGCATCACCGGCAGATCGTTTTCGGCGGCCAGGTGATAGATGCGGGTCATGGCTTCGTTGTTGGCGCGCGGCGTGTCGCCGGAGGTCAGCGCGGTCAGGTCGTCGTGACGGGTGAAGACCTCGCCGATGCCCTGCCACAAGCCGGGATACAGATCGAGCATGCGCTGAATGTGCGCGGCGGAGTTCTTGTCGTTGGGGTTGAAGCCTGAAAGAAACGGGTGAAAGGACTGGCGCTGCTCCGGCGTGAGCTTCTGCACCGCGTCGGCGACGATCACGTCCGTCGCGCTGTACCAATAGGCATCGGCATCATCGCCAGCGTAATAACGCGGGCGCTTCGGCTCGTCTTCGTGCCATTTCTTCGCCACGGGAATGCCGGAAATCATCACATGCTCAATGGAGTTTTCCTTCATGGCCGTGAGCAATTTCGGCATGCCGGCAGTTTCCTGGAAAAAATCCACGTAATGCAGGTGCGCGTCACTGTAGGTGTATTCCCGGGCGCTGGCGGCGCCGGTGAAAACCATCAGGACGGCAAGGCTCAAACGAAACACGGACACAAGCGTTCTCCGGCAGACAGGCATAGCCTAGACCCTCGCCGGGCAACGAGGGTTCACCCGGCAAGAAAGTGGAACGCGCCTGTGTGGGAAATGCTCTATACCTGCAAGGTCTTTTTTGATCGAATCCCTTTTCCTACTGCTTGCGAGGTTCACATGACCGTTACCGTCAATACCGTGTCCGCCGAGGGTTTTCGCCACACCGTTCAGATCGATGAGCATGAGCTGTTTGCCGATGTCCCGACGACTGCCGGCGGTGAAGGCTCGGCTCCCGAGCCGCACGATTACTTCGACGCCGCCCTCGGTGCCTGCAAGGCTCTGACCCTGAAGCTGTACGCGAAGAAAAAGGACATCCCGCTGACCGGCGTCGGCGTTGAGGTCAAACGCGACAACAGCCAGGAGCAGAAAGGCAAATACGCCCTGCACGTGACCCTCACCCTCAAGGGCGTGCTCACCGATGCCCAGCGCGAAGAACTGCTGCGTGTTGCCGACCGCTGCCCGATCCACAAGCTGATGACCACCAGCGAAGTCACCATCGAAACCCACGCACCCGTCGGCTTCGACAGCCAGTAATCACCCCGACGACACCGGCGGGTTATGCTCCACGCATCACCCGCTCAGCCTGGAATGGACCATGGACACCCAACCCCTGATCATCCGCCCGCGCGCCGAAGACGTCGAAGGCCAGCCGATTCTGCGCCCGCTGCCGTCAGCCAAATGCCGCAGCGTCGGACCTTTCGTGTTTTTCGACCACATGCTCGAAACGGTTTATCCGGCGGGCAAAGGCATGAACATCCGACAGCATCCGCACATCGGTCTGTCGACCCTTACGTATTTGTTCGACGGGCAGATCCAGCACAAGGACAGCCTGGGTTCGGATCAGGTGGTCAGCGCCGGCGATGTCAGCTGGATGACCGCCGGCACGGCGATCGCTCACGTCGAGCGCACGCCCGAACCGCTTTGGGAACAAAGCTTCAAGATGCACGGCCTGCAAATCTGGCTCGCCTCGCCCAGGGACCACGAACAAGGCCCGGGGCATTACAGCCACCACCCGGCCTCGACCTTGCCGGTCAGCGATAACCTCGGTGTACAGATCCGCATGATCGCCGGGTCAGGCTTTTGCCTGGAATCGCCGGTGCCGGTGCTTTCTCCTACGCTGTATGCCGAATTGAAGATGCAAACCGCGACCACACTGCTGATCCCGACCGAGCATGAAGAGCGGGCGCTGTACGTGTTGAGTGGTGATGTGCAGCTGAATGGCGAAGCGGTCGAACCCCATGCACTGGTGGTGTTGCCGACCGGGGAAGAGATGAGCCTGTTCGCCGAAAGCGACAGCCACGCGGTGCTGTTCGGCGGTGCGCCACTGGACGGTCCACGGCGGATCAACTGGAATTTTGTCGCGAGCGATCCGGCGGCGATCGATGAGGCGCGGCGCAAGTGGGCGGCCGGGGATTGGCCGACGGTGCCGGGGGAAGTCGAGCGGATCGAGCTGCCTAAATCGCGCAGCGAGCCGACACCGCTGTAAAGCAACACTCCCACACCAGGCGTGGGAGTGTGTTCAGCCGATTCAGCCCTTGAACACCTCTTCCAGCAAGTCATGCATCGACTTGAACGCACGCGCTGCGGTCTTCGCGTCGTACATCATCTTGCCCGGCACATTGGCGTGCGGATCGGTGAACGAGTGCACCGCGCCGCCGTAGCTCAGCAACTGCCAGTCCACACCAGCAGCGTTCATCTCGTCTTCGAATGCCGGCAACTGCTCTTTCGGCACCAGCGGATCGGAAGCACCGTGCAGCACCAGCACCGAGCCCTTGATGTTCTTGGCGTCCGCCGGATTCGGCGAATCCAGGGTGCCGTGGAACGACACCGCCGCTTTTACCGAGGCACCGGTGCGAGCCAGATCCAGCGCACAGCAGCCGCCGAAGCAGAAACCGAACACCGCCAGTTTCGAGGTATCGACCGCCGCTTCGCCCTGCTTCTGCAATTGCTCGAATGCGGCCTGCATACGCTTGCGCAGCAGCGCACGATCATTCTTCAGTGGCATCATCGCCGCACCGGCCTGATCAGCGTTCTGCGGACGCACGGCCTGGCCGTATACGTCAGCGATCAACACCACATAACCCTTGGCCGCCACCGATTTGGCGATCTCTTCAGCGCCAGCGCTGACACCCATCCAGTTCGGCGCCATCAGCAGGCCCGGACGCGCGCCCTTGTGCTCGGCGTCAAATGCCAGGCGACCTTCATAAGGCTGGCCGTCAATCCGATAGACCACGGAACGTACAGTGACTTGGCTCATTTCTGACTCCAGATTGGTTGAATTCCAGAATGAAAAAACCCGCCGAAGCGGGTTTTTCTACAGTTTGATCAAGCCGACAGCTCGACCAGCAGCTTGTTCAGACGGCTCACATAAGCGGCCGGGTCTTTCAAGCTGTCGCCCGCCGCCAGGGCGGCCTGGTCGAAGAGGATGTGCGACAGGTCGCTGAAGCGATCTTCGCTGGCCTCGTTGTCGAGCTTCTCGATCAGCGGGTGGCTCGGGTTGAATTCGAAGATAGGCTTCGAATCCGGCACCTTCTGCCCACTGGCTTCAAGGATCTGACGCATTTGCAGACCCAGGTCCTGCTCGCCAATCGCCAGGATGGCCGGCGAATCGGTCAGGCGATGGGAAACCCGGACTTCGGCAACGGAATCGCCCAGTGCGGTTTTCAGACGCTCGACCAGTCCTTCTTTCGACTTGGCGACTTCTTCTGCGGCCTTCTTGTCCTCTTCCGAGTCCAGGTTGCCCAGGTCCAGGTCACCGCGCGCGACGTCGACAAACGTCTTGCCGTCGAATTCGCTGAGGTAGCTCATCAGCCACTCGTCGATACGGTCGGTCAGCAGCAGCACTTCGATGCCTTTCTTGCGGAAGACTTCCAGGTGCGGGCTGTTCTTGACCTGCGCGTAGGTTTCGCCGGTGAGGTAGTAGATCTTGTCCTGACCTTCCTTGGCGCGCGCCAGGTACTCGGCCAGACCGACGATCTGCTCGCCATCGGTGCCGTTGGTCGATGCGAAACGCAGCAGACCGGCAATTTTTTCCTTGTTGGCAAAATCTTCTGCCGGGCCTTCTTTCATGACCTGACCGAAGTTTTTCCAGAAGCCCTTGTATTGCTCAGGCTCGTTCTTCGCCAGTTTTTCCAGCATGTCCAGAACACGCTTGGTCAGCGCCGACTTCATCGAGTCGATGATCGGGTCTTTCTGCAGGATTTCCCGCGACACGTTCAGCGACAGGTCGTTGGAGTCGACCACGCCCTTGATGAAGCGCAGGTACAGCGGCAGGAAGGACTCGGCCTGATCCATCACGAACACGCGCTGCACGTACAGCTTCAGGCCTTTCGGCGCTTCACGCTGGTACAGATCGAACGGTGCGCGGGCCGGCACATACAGCAGCGAGCTGTACTCGAGCTTGCCTTCAACCTTGTTGTGACTCCACGACAGCGGGTTTTCGAAGTCGTGGGCGATGTGTTTGTAGAACTCCTGATATTCCTCGTCCTTGACTTCGGTGCGAGGACGGGTCCACAGGGCGCTGGCGCGGTTGACGGTTTCCCATTCAACTTCAGGCTTCTCTTCGCCTTCGGCCGCGGCCGCTTCTTTCGGCAGCTCGATCGGCAGCGCGATGTGGTCGGAGTACTTCTTGATGATGTTGCGCAGGCGCCAGCCATCGGCAAACTCGTCTTCACCGGATTTCAGGTGCAGGACGATGCGGGTGCCGCGTTCCGGTTTGTCGATGGTGGCGACTTCGAATTCGCCCTCGCCTTTCGACGACCAGTGCACGCCTTCGCTGGCAGCGGTGCCGGCGCGACGGCTGTACACGTCAACTTTGTCAGCAACGATGAAGGCCGAGTAGAAGCCCACACCGAACTGGCCGATCAGGTGCGAATCCTTCTTCTGATCGCCGGACAGGTTTTTCATGAAATCGGCGGTGCCGGATTTGGCGATGGTACCCAGGTGGGTGATCACATCGTCACGATTCATGCCGATGCCGTTGTCTTCGAGGGTGACGGTCTTGGCGTCCTTGTCGAAGCTCACACGGATTTTCAGTTCATCGCCACCTTCGAGCAACTCAGGCTTTGCCAGGGCTTCGAAGCGCAATTTGTCGACGGCGTCAGAGGCGTTCGAGATCAATTCGCGAAGGAAGATTTCCTTGTTGGAATACAGCGAATGGATCATGAGGTGCAGCAATTGCTTCACCTCGGTCTGGAAGCCCAGGGTTTCCTTTTGAGTTTCCACACTCATGGTCATCAAACTCCAATCAGATGGCATTGGCCGCGACCTTGCCGGTCGGCGGCGGGTTGTTCTGTGAGTTGGGGGCGTGCTTCAGGATTTCAAGGGCTCATCGATTTTGAAATGCGCGCGGGCGGTGGCAATCGGTTCGCTTTCGGTGCTTTGCCAGGCCGTGACCGCGACGTTGGCCACCCGCCGGCCCTGACGGCAGACCTGACACCGGGCCCAGGTGTCGCGAAACTGCCCGGCCCGCAGGTAATCGAGGGAGAAATCGATAATCTTCGGCACACCCGGCGCGCCGGTGAAAATCAACAGGTGCAGGGCGGCGGACAGCTCCATGAACCCGGCAATCACCCCGCCGTGGATCGCCGGCAATAGAGGGTTACCAATGTTGTCCTTGTTTGCCGGCAGCTTGAACAGCAAGTCATCACCGACCCGCGAACACTCGACACCAATCAGCCCGGCATAGGGAATCAGCTTCAGCAGCGGCGCATAGTCACCCTTTGCGTGTGCCTCTTGCAGTTGCTGCTTGAAATCGTCGCTCATGAGCTTTCTCCCTTGATCGCGCCACCAAAGCCTTTCGTGCCTTTAAGGCCTTTGCCCATGCGCATGAAGGTGCCGACGACATGGGCAATCGGCTGCTCGGGATCATCCTGATAGGCAAAGCCGCGAGCGAAGATCACATCTGTGGTGACTCGATAACATTGGGCGAAGCCATACACGTCTTTATGTGGCTCGGCGGCGTGCATGTAGTCGATGCGCAGATCGAGGGTCGGGCAGACTTCGAATTCCGGCAGCACGCACAGGGTCGACATGCCGCATGCAGTGTCCATCAGCGAAGTGATCGCCCCGCCGTGGACCACGCCGGTCAGCGGGTTGCCGACGATCTGCGCACTGTACGGCAGCACCACCGTCAGGCCTTCGTGGCTGGCGCTGTGCACTTTCAATCCCAGTACCTGACAGTGACGCAGGGCCGAGAGAAACCATGTCGCACGCTCAAAAACGGGGTTTTCGGCCATTTGATAATTACTCTTGTTAGTCGCTGTTCCCGGTAGTGGAAAGAACAGCAAAAGTTCCATTGCAAAACAAACTTATATATCTGAAACAAATGAGGAACTTAACCCTTGGGCGCGAGTTCTTAAGGCCAGTAGTTATTTTCCATAAGGAGAAACACCCCATGCGTAAGACTTTAGCTATTGCCTTGATGTTGACCGCTTCCCTCGGTCTCGCTGCCTGCGATAAAAAATCCGAGGACAAAGCTCAAGATGCCAACCAACATGCTGAACAAGCTCAGCAGAAAATGAACGAAGCTCAGGATAAAGTGAACGACGCGGCGAAAGAAAATGCCGAAGCCGCCAAAGATCAGGCCGAATCGAACGCTGCAGCGCAAGAAGAAGCTGCCAAGAAGCAATAAGCCGCTTCTCGCTGGCCAAAAAGAAAACCCGCCAAGTGCGGGTTTTCTTTTGCCTGTGATTTTTTGCCCATGCCGGCTTAGAGCAAGACGGTTCTAAAAGTCGGACTAATCATCAGCAACAATGAACACACTAAGCCGACCAGCCAGACCAGACTGCGCAGCTTGGGAATATCCGCCAGGTAGAACCACAGATAGAAAATCCTTGAGATCACAAAGATGATCGCCAGTGTATCGATCAGCCATCCCGCCGTCTGCGTGGTGTGTGCCATCAGCACACCAACGGCAAACAGGGCGAAGGCTTCGATGCTGTTCTGATGTGCCGCCAGCGCCCGAGCCCCATAACCGGTGAGTTGCGCCTGCTGCTGACGCGGCAAGTGGTTGTTGTAACCGCCCTGCTCTTTCATGGCCCTGCCGACCGGCATGCGCGCCACGTAGATCAACAATGCACTGATAAACACACACCAGAACGGAATACTCATCAAGCAGCCTCTTTGTTCGCTTCGGGCAATGGCGCCTCTGTAGGGGTATAGACCATTACATCGAGCACGTCGGAATGAAACTCCCGGCGATACAACACCAGCACCACGCCTGCGCTCATCAACATGAACAGCCACGGGCTGACGAACCACGCCAGCATGCTCATCCCGAAGTAATAGGAGCGCAGACCGAAGTTGAACTGGTTGGCCGCCATCGAAATCACCCGCGCCGCCCGCGAGGCGAACGCCTTGCGCTCCTGCTCCGAGACCTGCCGCTCACCGATCATCGGGGCCGAGCCGACCAGAATGGCGGCGAAGTTGTACTGGCGCATGCACCAGCTGAAGGTGAAGAAGGCATAGACGAACACCAGCGCCAGGCACAGCAACTTGATCTCCGACATCCCCTGCGAGGCCTGTTGCACCATCGGAATGTCTGCCAGCAGCGACACCGCGCGCTCGGAAGCACCGAGCACGGTCAGGATGCCCGCCAGGATAATCAGTGTGCTGGAGGCGAAGAACGAGGCGTTGCGTTCAAGGTTGCCGATCACGCTAGCGTCGGCGATACGGTTGTCACGCAGCAGCATGCGGCGCATCCAGTCTTCGCGGTACAGGTGCAGCACGCTGGCCAGGCACGCGGTGTCACGGCCCTTCCAGGTGGCATAACGGGTGTAACCGCCCCAGCAGATGACAAACCAGAGCGCGGCCAGCAGATGGATCAGGTTGGCTTGGATGAACGACATGCAATTCCCTGTGATGAAGATTTCGGCTCCCCTTCGACGTTAGTCGAGGGAAAAAGACACTGCCTGAAGCCCATAAAAAATGCCCCGTATCGATTGATACGGGGCATTTCTGTTTAATCGCTCGGCAGCCGCTTGTGGCGACCCGGCAATCTTAAGCGAGTGCTTCGGCGCGCTTGCCCAGCAGGCGGTCGCAAACCACGGCAACCACCAGGGTCATCACGCACGGCACCAGCCACGCCAGACCTTGCTCGCTGAGCGGCAGGTGGGCCAGTTGCGATGGCATCCAGTCCGCCAGACCGGCGCCTTTCAGCGCATCGATGGTGCCGAACACGAACGACACCAGCATCACCGGGCCCATGATGCGGCTCTGCTCATGCCAGAACGCGGCGCAGAAGCTCAGGGCCACCAGCACGATGCACGGCGGGTAGATCGCGGTGAGCACCGGGATCGAGAACGCGATCAGCTTGGTCAGGCCCAGGTTGGATACCAGCAGCGAGAATGCAGCCAGGATGATCACCAGTGTCTTGTAGGACAGTGGCAACACGCGGCTGAAGTACTCAGCACAGGCGCAGGTCAGACCGACCGCCGTCACCAGGCAGGCCAGCGAGATCAGCACCGCAAGGAAACCGCTACCCAGCGAACCGAAGGTGTGTTGCACGTAAGCGTGCAGCACCGCCGCGCCATTGGTAGCGCCAGCGGCCACTTCATGGCTGCCGGAACCCAGACGGAACAGGCTGACATACACCAGCGCCAGACCGACGCCGGCAATCAGCCCGGCGATGATCGCGTACCGGGTGATCAGCGCCGGCGACTCGACGCCACGGGAGCGGATCGCGTTGACGATGACGATGCCGAACACCAGCGCGCCGAGGGTATCCATGGTCAGGTAACCATTGATGAAACCTTGGGAGAACGGTGCCGCAACGTATTCCGGAGTGGCCACGCCGATGTCACCGGCCGGCAGTGCGAATGCGGCGATGCCGAGCACGGCCAGAGCAATGATCTTCAGGGGTGCGAGGAAGCGACCGACGGTGTCCAGCAGACGCCCAGGGTAGAGCGAAATGAAGAACACCAGCAGGAAGTACACCGAACTGTAGAGGAACAGTGCCAGCGGGCTCTCGCCGGTCAGCGGCGCCAAACCCACTTCAAAGGAAACGGTCGCGGTACGCGGGGTGGCGAACAGCGGGCCGACTGCCAGGTAGCACGCGGCAGCCAGTACGCCACCGGCGACCTTGCCGATCGGGCTGCTCAGGGCGTCCATTGCGCCACCGACCTTGGCCAGTGCAACCACGGTGACCACCGGCAGACCGACTGCCGTGATCAGGAAGCCCAGCGCCGCGATCCAGACGTTAGGCCCGGACTGCAAACCGACGATAGGCGGGAAGATGATGTTGCCGGCCCCGACGAACAGGGCGAATGTCATAAAGCCAAGTGCCAGGATGTCCTGACCTTTCAAAACTTTCATTAAGGAAATACCACACTACTGAATCGGAATTTAGAGGGGGATTTCCCTGTGGGGTTAGGGAAATGCTGTCAATCCGTATAAGACTGACCCGTTTAGCGCGTTGCATGCCTTGTGGGCGGCAGACGCAAAATGGCGGCTAGCCTAACGAATTTGCCCGACAAACGCACTGTTAGAGGGCGAACTATCCGATACGCGACGTTTCTGTGTCGCGTTTTTGCATGTTATTGGGTGAGTGCTTATAAATTGCCATCGTCCACCCGAACGCCGGAAACGACAAAGGCCACCCGAAGGTGGCCTTTGTTGCTGGAGCAGAGAAGTCAGCCGAAGCTTACTTCTTCACTTCCCAGCCAGTCAGCTCGGCCAGGGCCTTGCCGATGTCTGCCAGCGAACGCACGGTTTTCACGCCTGCGTCTTGCAGAGCAGCGAATTTCTCGTCTGCAGTGCCTTTGCCGCCGGAGATGATTGCGCCAGCATGGCCCATGCGCTTGCCCGGAGGAGCAGTCACACCAGCGATGTAGGAAACAACCGGCTTGGTCACGTTGGCCTTGATGTAGGCAGCCGCTTCTTCTTCAGCCGAACCGCCGATCTCGCCGATCATGACGATCGCTTCGGTCTTCGGGTCTTCCTGGAACAGCTTCAGGATGTCGATGAAGTTCGAACCCGGGATCGGGTCACCACCGATGCCGACGCAAGTCGACTGACCGAAACCGGCGTCAGTGGTCTGCTTCACAGCTTCGTAGGTCAGGGTGCCGGAACGGGAAACGATACCGACCTTGCCTGGCAAGTGAATGTGACCTGGCATGATGCCGATCTTGCATTCGCCTGGGGTGATCACGCCTGGGCAGTTAGGGCCGATCAGGGTAACACCCAGCTCGTCGCACTTAACTTTGGCGTCCAGCATATCCAGGGTAGGAATGCCTTCGGTGATGCAGACGATCAGCTTGATGCCGCCGAAAGCCGCTTCCAGGATCGAGTCCTTGCAGAAAGGAGCCGGAACGTAGATTACGCTGGCGGTGGCGCCAGTGGCTTCTACAGCTTCTTTCACGGTGTTGAACACTGGCAGGTTCAGGTGAGTGGTGCCACCTTTGCCTGGCGTCACGCCGCCAACCATTTTGGTGCCGTAGGCAATGGCTTGTTCGGAGTGGAAAGTACCCTGCGCACCGGTGAAGCCCTGGCAGATTACTTTGGTGTCTTTATTGATCAGGACGCTCATTACTTGCCCTCCGCAGCTTTAACGACTTGTTGAGCAGCGTCGGTCAGGCTGGTAGCAGCGATGATGTTCAAACCGCTTTCTGCCAGTACTTTAGCGCCCAGTTCAGCGTTGTTGCCTTCAAGACGAACAACAACCGGGATTTTCACGCCGACTTCTTTCACTGCACCGATGATGCCTTCGGCAATCATGTCGCAACGAACGATGCCGCCGAAGATGTTAACCAGTACTGCAGCGACATTGCTGTCGGACAGAATGATTTTGAAAGCTTCGGTTACGCGTTCTTTGGTAGCACCACCACCTACGTCGAGGAAGTTGGCTGGCTTGCCGCCGTGCAGGTTGACGATGTCCATGGTACCCATGGCCAGGCCGGCACCGTTCACCATGCAGCCGATGTTGCCTTCCAGTGCTACGTAGTTCAGTTCGAACTTGGCAGCGTGCGCTTCGCGCGGATCGTCCTGCGACGGATCGTGGAAAGTCTTCAGCTTAGGCTGGCGGTACATTGCGTTGGCGTCGATGTTGATCTTGGCGTCCAGGCAGTGCAGATCGCCGTCAGCCTTGATCACCAGCGGGTTCACTTCCAGCAGAGCCAGGTCGTGATCCTTGAACAGCTTGGCCAGACCTACGAAGATCTTGGCGAACTGAGCAACCTGCTTGCCTTCCAGACCCAGCTGGAATGCCAGCTCGCGACCCTGAAATGGCTGAGCGCCAACCAGTGGATCGATAGTGGCTTTCAGAATTTTTTCTGGAGTGTCGTGAGCGATTTTCTCGATGTCCACGCCACCTTCGGTGGAAGCCATGAACACGATGCGACGGCTCGAACGGTCAACGACAGCGCCCAGGTACAGCTCTTTAGCGATATCAGTGCACGATTCAACCAGGATCTTGGTGACTGGCTGGCCGTTGGCATCAGTCTGGTAAGTCACCAGACGCTTGCCCAGCCACTGCTGTGCGAAGGCTTTGGCGTCTTCTTTGCTGCGAACCAGCTTGACGCCGCCCGCTTTACCGCGACCACCGGCGTGAACCTGGGCTTTGACAACCCACTCGTTGCCGCCGATTTTGTCGCAAGCTTCTGCTGCTGCTTCCGGGGTGTCTACTGCGAAACCAGTGGAAACTGGCAGGCCGTATTCAGCGAACAGCTGCTTACCCTGATACTCGTGAAGATTCATGCTTTTTACCGTCTTCGTTAGGTACTGCGCATTCGGCGCTGCGCTCTTTATGAGTGCCGCGCCACCTGTGACTGCTGCTTGCGTAGCCTTTCCGGATACCCGGTGCAGCTACGCAAGGCTGCGTCCAGCGGACATTCCGCGGTGAGTCTTGCACGCAAGGCTCACGACGGGCCGTACCGCCGTGGTTTCTTATTGTGTGTCTTAACGCTTCTTGCGGTTGGCAATGTGGATGGCGCCGCCATTCACTGCCAAAGCGGCTTCGTGCAAGGCTTCAGACAGGGTCGGATGGGAGAAAACCATCATGCCCAGATCTTCAGCGCTGGTGCCGAATTCCATACCGATCGCGCCCTGCTGAACCAGTTCTGCGGCGCTCGGGCCAATCACGTGCACGCCCAATACGCGGTCAGTCTTGGCATCGGCGATGACCTTGACGAAACCACCGGTATCGTTGGCGGCCATGGCACGGCCGGATGCTGCGAACGGGAAGGTGCCGACGTTAACTTCAACGCCTTCAGCTTTCAAGGCCTGCTCGGTTTTACCGACCCATGCGATTTCCGGGTGAGTATAAATAACCGAAGGGATCAGGTCATAGTTCATCTGGGCCTTGTGACCCTTGATGCGCTCGACAACCATGATGCCCTCTTCCGAGGCCTTGTGAGCCAGCATCATGCCGCGAACCACGTCGCCGATGGCGTAAACGCCCGGTACGGTGGTGGCGCAGTGATCGTCAACGTGCACGAAACCGCGCTCGTCCAGGGTCACGCCGCTATCGGCAGCCAGCAGATCAGTGGTCACCGGACGGCGACCAACGGCTACGATCAGCTTGTCGAAAGTGATGGTCTGTTCGCCGTTGGCGTCGGTGTAGTTCACAACGACTTCGTCGCCGTTCACTTTCGAGCCGGTTACACGGGCGCCCAGCTTGATGTCCAGACCCTGTTTGGTCAGGGTTTTCAGCGCTTCCTTGGAAACCGCGGTGTCCGCTGCCATCAGGAAGGTGTCCAGGGCTTCCAGAACAGTCACTTCTGCACCCAAACGCGACCACACCGAACCCAGTTCCAGACCGATCACGCCAGCGCCGATCACGCCCAGACGTTTAGGTACGGATTGGAATTCCAGAGCGCCAGTCGAATCGACGATGACTTTCTGATCGACCGGAGCCGGTGGAATGTCGATCGGACGCGAACCTGGAGCCAGGATGACGTTTTCGGCTTCGATGACTTCAACCGAGCCGTCCGGCTTGGTGACTTCGACTTTCTTGCCGGCCAGCAGTTTGCCGTGGCCCTGAATCGAAGTAACGCCGTTGGCCTTGAACAGGGTGGCAACACCGCCGGTCAGGTTCTTGACGATACCAGCCTTGCGGCCAACCATCGCAGCGACGTCCATTTTGACTTCGCCGGTCGAGATACCGTGGACGTTGAAGCTTTCTTTCGCTTCCTTGTATTTCCAGGAGCTGTCCAGCAGCGCCTTGGAAGGAATGCAGCCTACGTTCAGGCAGGTGCCGCCCAGGGCTTGCTTGCCTTCAGCATCGGTGTACTTCTCGATGCAGGCAGTGCTCAGGCCGAGTTGCGCGGCCTTGATAGCTGCCACGTAGCCGCCAGGGCCCGCACCGATCACTACTACGTCAAATTTCTGCGACATTCAAAAAATCCTCTTTAGCGAAAAGCTTCAAGCCGCGCGCTGCAAGCCAGGCTGCGTTTTCCCGCAGCTTGAAGCTTGCAGCGCGTGACTGCTTCTATCAGATATCCAGCAACAGACGAGCCGGATCTTCCAGCAGGTTCTTGATGGTCACCAGGAAGGTTACAGCTTCTTTGCCATCGATCAGACGGTGATCGTAGGACAGTGCCAGGTACATCATCGGACGGATCACGACCTGACCGTTGATGGCCATCGGACGCTGGATGATGTTGTGCATGCCCAGAATCGCTGCCTGCGGCGGGTTGACGATCGGGGTCGACATCATCGAACCGAAGGTACCACCGTTGGTGATGGTGAAGGTACCGCCGGTCATTTCGTCCATCGACAGTTTGCCGTCACGGGCTTTCTTGCCGAAGGTGGCGATGCCGCCTTCGATTTCAGCCAGGCTCATGTGTTCGGCGTTACGCAGAACCGGAACCACCAGGCCGCGGTCGCTGGAAACAGCGACGCCGATGTCGGCATAACCGTGGTAAACGATGTCGTTGCCATCGATCGAAGCGTTGACCGCCGGGAAGCGTTTCAGCGCTTCGGTGGCAGCCTTCACGAAGAACGACATGAAGCCCAGGCGTACGCCGTTGTGGGACTTCTCGAACAGATCCTTGTACTTCGAACGCAGGGCCATGACTTCGGTCATGTCGACTTCGTTGAAAGTGGTCAGCATCGCCATGTTCGATTGAGCTTCAACCAGACGCTTGGCAACGGTGGCACGAACGCGGGTCATCGGAACGCGCTTCTCGATGCGGTCGCCAGCGGCGAACACAGGAGCGGCGGCGGCCGGAGCAGCAGCCTTGGCAGGCGCAGCAGCCGGAGCGGCTTTCTTGGCAGCAACGGCTGCAACCACGTCTTCCTTGGTCACGCGACCGCCTTTGCCGGTGCCGGCAACGGAAGCGATGTTGATGCCGTTCTCTTCAGCCAGCTTGCGCGCGGCAGGAGCAGCGATCGGGTCGTCTTCGCCATCAGCGGCAGCAGGTGCAGCGGCGGCTGCGGCCGGAGCAGCAGCGGCAGCCGGAGCGGCAGCAGCAGCGCCGCCTTCAACGATGGAGCCCAGGACTTCGTCGGACAGGACGGTTTCGCCCTCGCCCTTGACGATTGCGCCCAGCACGCCGTCGGCGGTAGCCAGCACTTCCAGTACGACTTTGTCGGTTTCGATGTCGACGATCAGTTCGTCACGCTTGACGGCGTCGCCCGGTTGCTTGTGCCAGGTGGCAACGGTGCCATCGGCAACCGATTCCGGGAAAGTGGGGGCTTTGATCTCGATAGCCATTATCTGTGGTTCCTTAAATTCGGTTTCAGGTGCGCGAAGGCGTTAAACGGTAAACGCGTCTTGCAGCAGTTGTTCCTGCTGCTCGGCGTGCATCGATGCGTAACCACATGCTGGGGCAGCAGAAGCCTCACGGCCCGCGTACTCGAGTACGAGAGATTTGTTGAGGTTGCTGATGCTGCGACGCAGGTGGTGCTGGCTGCAGTACCAGGCGCCCTGGTTCATCGGCTCTTCCTGACACCACACGGCCGCTTTGGCGTTGGTGTAAGGAGCCAGGACTTCTTTCAAGTCGTCCTCAGGGAACGGGTACAGCTGCTCGATACGCACGATGGCGATATCTTCGCGGCCTTCGGCACGACGTTTTTCCAGCAGGTCGTAGTAGACCTTGCCGCTGCACAGAACAACGCGCTCGACCTTTTTCGGGTCCAGGGCATCGATTTCCGGGATAACGGTCTGGAACGAACCTTCGGCCAGATCTTCCAGGGTCGAGATGGCCAGTTTGTGGCGCAGCAGCGACTTTGGAGTCAGAACGACCAATGGCTTGCGCAGCGGGCGAATCACCTGACGGCGCAGCAAGTGGTAGATCTGGGCCGGAGTGGTCGGCATGCACACCTGAATGTTGTGCTCGGCGCACAGCTGCAGGTAACGCTCAAGACGTGCCGAGCTGTGCTCAGGGCCCTGGCCTTCGTAGCCGTGTGGCAGCAGCATGGTCAGACCGCAGAGACGGCCCCACTTGTGCTCGCCGCTGGTGATGAACTGGTCGATAACAACCTGTGCACCGTTGGCGAAGTCGCCGAACTGGGCTTCCCAGATCACCAGCGCGTTCGGCGTGGTGGTCGAGTAACCGTATTCGAACGCCAGTACGGCTTCTTCCGACAGGAACGAGTCGTACAGGTCGAAGCGTGGCTGACCTTCATACAGATGCTTGAGCGGAATGTAGGTACCGGCATCTTTCTGGTTGTGCAGCACAGCGTGACGGTGCGAGAACGTACCGCGGCCGATGTCCTGACCGGTCATGCGGATCGGGTGACCTTCGAACGCCAGGGTCGCGTACGCCATGGTTTCGGCGTAACCCCAGTTGATCGGCAGGCCGCCGGCTTGCATCTTCTGACGGTCTTCGTAGATCTTCGCGACCTGACGCTGAACCACGAAGCCTTCCGGAATTTCCAGCAGCTTGGCGGACAGTTCCTGCAGGGTCTTGAGGTCGAAGCGAGTGTCGTGACGCGCAGTCCAGGCGTGGCCCAGATACGGACGCCAGTCCACGAACAGCTCTTTGTTCGGCTCTTTGACCAGCGATTTCACGACGTGCAGACCGTTGTCCAGCGCGTTGCGGTATTCGTCGACTTTCGCCTGAACACGCTCTGCGTCCAGTACACCGGCCTGGGTCAGACGATCAGCGTACAGCTCACGGGTGGTGCGCTGCTTGGTGATCTGCTGATACATCAGAGGCTGGGTGCCGCTTGGCTCGTCGGCCTCGTTGTGGCCGCGACGACGGTAGCAGACCAGGTCGATCACCACGTCACGCTTGAACTGCATGCGGTAGTCGATGGCCAGCTGGGTCACGAACAATACGGCTTCCGGATCATCACCATTCACATGGAGGATCGGCGCCTGGATCATTTTCGCAACGTCGGTCGCGTACTCGGTGGAGCGCGAGTCCAGCGGGTTGCTGATGGTGAAACCGACCTGGTTGTTGATCACGATGTGCACGGTACCGCCGGTCTTGAAACCGCGGGTCTGCGACATCTGGAAGGTTTCCATGACCACGCCTTGACCGGCGAATGCAGCATCACCGTGGATGGAGATCGGCAGAACCTTCTCACCGGTAGGGTCGTTGCGACGATCCTGACGGGCGCGAACCGAACCCTCGACCACCGGGGAAACGATTTCCAGGTGGGACGGGTTGAACGCCATGGCCAGGTGAACTTCACCGCCGGTGGTCATTACGTTGGACGAGAAGCCCTGGTGGTATTTAACGTCACCGGAACCCAGCTCGACCTTCTTCTTGCCTTCGAACTCGTCGAACAGCTCGCGCGGGTTCTTGCCGAAGGTGTTGACCAGTACGTTCAGACGGCCACGGTGGGCCATGCCAATGACGACTTCCTTGGTGCCGTAGGAACCGGAACGCTGGATCAGTTCGTCGAGCATCGGAATCAGGCTTTCGCCGCCTTCCAGACCGAAACGTTTGGTGCCCGGGTATTTGGTGCCCAGGTATTTTTCCAGGCCTTCACCGGCCGTCACGCGCTCGAGCAGGTGGCTCTTGATGTCCGCGGAATATTCCGGACGGCCACGCACGCTTTCCAGACGCTGCTGGAACCACTGGCGCTGCTCGGAATCGGTGATGTGCGTAAATTCAGCGCCGATGGTGCGGCAATATGTCTGCTGCAACGCTTCGTGAATTTCGCGTAGGCTCGCTTCCTCTTTGCCGATGAACAGGTCGCCGGCACGGAAGGTCGTATCAAGATCGGCATTGGTCAAGCCGTAGTGATTGATCGACAGGTCTGCAGGTGCAGGACGCTGCCACAGCCCCAGCGGGTCAAGCTGGGCTGCCTGGTGGCCACGCATACGGTAGGCCTGGATCAATCGCAGCACTTCAACTTGCTTCTTCTCGTGCTCACTGCTCACGCTGCCGGCGGAAACCGGTTGGGCGCGGCGCTGGTTCTTTGCCAGCAGCACGAAATGATCGCGAATTGTGGAGTGCGAAACATCGGTGGCAGAGCTGCCGTCGGCAGGCAGCTTCTGAAAGTAGGTGCGCCACTCTTCTGGCACAGCGTTAGGGTCGTGCAGGTAGAGCTCGTAGAGCTCTTCCACATAGGCAGCGTTTCCACCTGAAAGGTAGGCGCTGTTCCACATGCGCTGCATCACGCTTTCTTGCATGCTTGGTCACCCTCGGTTAGGGGAACACCATCGGTGCCGACACCGAGCAAGCTTGCAGAAGTCCGAATGCAGCGACCAAAACAAGCCACTTAGGATCACACTGATAGTCCGGGTACCAGCCCGGATGCCCCTGCTTGTCTCATTTCTTCAAAATAAGAGCCGCAGCTTATGGCTGCTGCTCTGGTTATAGCCATGGCGCGGGTTGAAGCCCGCGCCTAAGCCCTCTACGGGTACAGCGGTTACAGCAGCTGAATCACACGCCGCTCGAAAGCAGCATGTTACGGATGTGACCGATGGCCTTAGTCGGGTTCAGGCCTTTCGGACATACGTTGACGCAGTTCATGATGCCCCGGCAGCGGAAGACGCTGAACGGGTCATCGAGGGACGCCAGACGCTCGGATGTCTTGGTGTCACGGCTGTCTGCCAGGAAGCGGTACGCTTGCAGCAGGGCAGCTGGACCCAGGAACTTGTCCGGGTTCCACCAGAAGGACGGGCAAGAGGTCGAGCAGCAGGCGCACAGGATGCACTCGTACAGACCGTCGAGCTTTTCACGCTCTTCAGGGGACTGCAGACGCTCGATGGCCGGAGCCGGCGTGTCGTTCTGCAGGAATGGCTTAACCTTCTCGTATTGCTTGTAGAAGATGCTCATATCGACAACCAGGTCACGGATAACCGGCAAACCTGGCAGCGGACGAACGATCAGCTTGTTACCTTTGACGACAGCGGACAGCGGCGTGATGCACGCCAGGCCGTTCTTGCCGTTGATGTTCATGCCATCGGAGCCACAGACGCCTTCACGGCAGGAGCGACGATAGGAGAAACCTTCGTCCTGCTCTTTGATCAGGGCCAGCACGTCCAGCACCATCAGGTCTTTACCACCGGTATCAACCTGGAATTCCTGCATGAACGGCGCAGCGTCCTGATCAGGGTTGTAACGATAAACACTGACTTGCAACATGGCGGTCACCCTTAATAAGTCCGGACTTTAGGTTCGAAAGTCGGAACAGTCTTCGGCGAGAAGTTCACGGCACGCTTGGCGACGCGTTTCTCACCCGGGAAGTACAGGGTGTGGCACAGCCAGTTTTCGTCGTCACGATCTTCGAAGTCTTCACGGGCGTGAGCACCGCGGGACTCTTTACGTACTTCGGCAGCGATGGCGGTAGCTTCAGCCACTTCCAGCAGGTTTTGCAGTTCCAGCGCTTCGATACGGGCAGTGTTGAACGCCTGCGACTTGTCGTTGATCTTCACGTTGGCGATGCGCTTGCGCAGATCGGCCAGCTGGGCAATACCCTTCTGCATGTATTCGCCGGTACGGAATACACCGAAGTAGTTCTGCATGCAGCTTTGCAGCTCGCGACGCAGGGTAGCGACGTCTTCGCCGTCGGTACGGTTGTTCAGGGCGTTCAGACGTGCCAGGGCAGCTTCGATGTCGGCTTCGGTAGCGTCGTCGTATTCGATGCCGTCGGTCAGCGCCTTCTCCAGGTGCAGGCCGGCAGCGCGGCCGAATACCACCAGGTCGAGCAGCGAGTTGCCGCCCAGACGGTTGGCACCGTGAACCGATACGCAAGCCACTTCACCTACCGCGAACAGACCAGGAATGATCTGATCCACGCCTTCGGCGTCCTGGGTGATCGCCTGGCCATGAATGTTGGTGGCAACGCCACCCATCATGTAGTGGCAAGTCGGAACAACCGGAACCGGAGCAACCACCGGATCAACGTGTGCGAAAGTCTTCGACAGCTCGCAGATACCTGGCAGACGGCTGTGCAGCACTTCCTCGCCCAGGTGGTCGAGTTTGAGCATCACGTGGTCGCCATTCGGACCGCAACCATTACCGGCGATGATCTCTTTAACCATCGAACGGGCAACCACGTCACGACCGGCAAGGTCTTTGGCGTTCGGAGCATAACGCTCCATGAAACGCTCGCCGTGCTTGTTGATCAGGTAACCACCTTCACCACGGCAACCTTCGGTCACCAGTACACCGGCGCCGGCGATGCCGGTCGGGTGGAACTGCCACATTTCGATGTCTTGTACCGGCACGCCAGCACGCAGAGCCATGCCGACGCCGTCACCGGTGTTGATCAGGGCGTTGGTGGTGGATGCATAGATACGACCTGCACCGCCGGTAGCCAGTACGGTGGCTTTGGCGCGGATGTAGGTGGTTTCGCCGGTTTCGATGCAGATCGCGATCACACCGACGAATTCGCCTTCCTGGTTTTTCACCAGGTCGACAGCGTAGTACTCGTTCAGGAACGTGGTACCGGCTTTCAGGTTGCCCTGATAAAGGGTGTGCAGCAGCGCGTGACCGGTACGGTCGGAAGCGGCGCAGGTGCGGGCAGCCTGCCCGCCTTTACCGTAATCCTTCGACTGACCGCCGAACGGACGCTGGTAGATACGGCCTTGCTCGGTACGCGAGAACGGCAGACCCATGTGGTCCAGCTCGAAAACGGCAGCCGGGCCTTCCTGACACATGTATTCGATAGCGTCCTGGTCACCGATGTAGTCGGAACCCTTGACGGTATCGTACATGTGCCAGCGCCAGTCATCGTTCGGGTCGGCCGAAGCGATGGCGCAGGTGATCCCGCCCTGTGCGGACACAGTGTGCGAACGGGTCGGGAAAACCTTGGTGATCACGGCAGTCTTGTGACCGCCCTGTGCCAGTTGCAGCGCTGCGCGCATGCCGGCACCGCCGCCACCAATAATGATGGCGTCGAAAGAAATCGTTGGAATGTTAGCCATGAATCAGATACCCCAGAGAATCTGCACACCCCAGACGAAGTAAGCGAACATCGCGACGCCGCATACTGCCTGGAAAAGGAAACGTACTGCAGTCGCGGACTTGCCCAGCGCCATTGGCGTCAGGTAGTCGGTCGCGATGGTCCACATGCCGACCCAGGCGTGAGCGCCCAGGGCAACCAGTGCCAGCAGACTGAAGATACGCATTCCGTTGTGGGCGAACAGGCCGTGCCATTGGTCGTAGCCAATGCCCGGGTTCGCGGCGAGGTAGCCGATCAGGAATATGAAATAAGCCGCGAGAACGACCGCAGACACACGCTGCGCCATCCAGTCATAGAGGCCCGAACGCGAAAGGTTTGTAACGCTGGTTACCATATCCAAACTCCTGCCAGAACGATCAGCACCACGGAAACGGCGATGATCAGTTTCGAGCCCAGGCGGCCGCCTTCCAGCGTCTCACCGATGCCCATGTCCATGATCAAGTGGCGCACACCGGCAACCAGGTGATACAGAAGAGCGGACAGGAGGCCCCATGCTACGAACTTGGCCAGCGGGCTGGTCAAGCATGCCTTCACCTCGACATAACCTTCCTCGGAACCCAGGGATTTGCCCAATGCATAAAGCATGATGCCAAGGCCCAGGAAGAGGATGATGCCGGAAACACGGTGAAGAAACGACGTAACGCCGGTGATGGGGAGTTTGATGGTCCTTAGGTCTAGGTTTACAGGTCGTTGGCTTTTCACGGCTTTTTTTTCACACTGAAGAGCCCCTAACAATCAGGGCAAAGTTGTTGGGGAGTGCACTGGTCAGGTAACCACCACCCAGGGATGCGACCCCCAATGAAAGCAAGCCCAAAAGCCCTTGGCGGTCGGTCGCCGAGTATAGACAGTTAGGCTACTAATGACAACGCAATCGCCTACCCCCAATAGCGGATTGCACAAGTCGTATAAAAGGCGTAAATGGCAGGCAATTTCGAGGAAAAAGTACGGTTAAAGCCTTCTGGAGCAAGACTTTAGGCAAATTGACATTCGAATTTATCTCACTATAGTGGTGCGGGCCCTGCGTGGGGGGTCTGTCTGATGATTTCAAGCATAAATAGGAGGCCACATGGCTGACAAAAAAGCGCAGTTGATCATCGAGGGCGCAGCCCCCGTCGAGCTGCCCATTTTAACCGGCACCGTTGGTCCCGATGTTATCGATGTTCGGGGCCTGACGGCCACGGGCCGCTTCACTTTCGACCCCGGTTTCATGTCGACCGCTTCCTGCGAATCGAAGATCACCTATATCGACGGCGACAACGGCATCCTGCTGCACCGCGGCTACCCGATCGAACAGCTGGCTGAAAAGTCGGACTACCTGGAAACCTGCTACCTGCTGCTGAACGGCGAATTGCCGACTGCAGAGCAAAAGGCCCAGTTCGTCGGCACCGTGAAGAACCACACCATGGTTCACGAGCAGCTGAAAACCTTCTTCAACGGCTTCCGCCGTGACGCCCACCCGATGGCTGTCATGTGTGGTGTAGTCGGCGCCCTCTCGGCCTTCTACCACGACTCCCTCGACATCAATAACCCGCAGCATCGCGAAATCTCCGCGATCCGCCTGGTTGCCAAGATGCCGACCCTGGCCGCGATGGTTTACAAGTACTCCATGGGCCAACCCATGATGTACCCGCGCAACGACCTGTCGTACGCGGAAAACTTCCTGCACATGATGTTCAACACCCCGTGCGAGATCAAACCGATCAGCCCGGTACTCGCCAAGGCCATGGACCGGATCTTCATCCTCCACGCCGACCACGAGCAGAACGCCTCGACCTCCACCGTGCGTCTGGCGGGCTCCTCGGGTGCCAACCCGTTCGCCTGTATCGCCGCCGGCATCGCCGCACTGTGGGGCCCTGCCCACGGCGGTGCGAACGAAGCCGTGCTGACCATGCTCGATGAAATCGGCGATGTTTCGAACATCGACAAGTTCATCGCCAAGGCCAAGGACAAGAACGATCCGTTCAAACTGATGGGCTTCGGTCACCGCGTCTACAAGAACCGCGACCCTCGCGCGACTGTCATGAAGCAGACCTGCGACGAAGTGCTGAAGGAACTGGGCATCCAGAACGACCCGCAACTCGAACTGGCCATGCGCCTGGAAGAGATCGCCCTGACCGATCCGTACTTCATCGAGCGCTCGCTGTACCCGAACGTCGACTTCTACTCGGGGATCATCCTCAAGGCGATCGGCATTCCGACCAGCATGTTCACTGTGATCTTCGCCCTGGCACGTACTGTCGGCTGGATTTCGCACTGGAAGGAAATGCTCTCAAGCCCGTACAAGATTGGCCGTCCGCGTCAGCTGTACACTGGTTATGAGTCGCGGGATATCACCAAGCTGGAAGACCGCAAATAAGAGCTGTCTTGCGATAGCGTCTTAGCGTTTTACCGGGAACGGCCTCCATGTGAATGGGGGCCGTTTTTCGTTTTGGGCATCTCAGCGGCCTTTGGGCCGACTGTTTTTTTGTTGATTGGGTGTATATCCGTTGCTTCGGGTGCTGCCGCTGGCGGTTTCGCTCTTACAGCGAGTCCCT